>NZ_UESZ01000001.1:0-632371 GCF_900108585.1 Branchiibius hedensis | reverse complement strand
CAGGAGTCGATGTCGTTGGCGCCGACGTCGATCGTGATGACACCGGCCGTGCCGGCGTGAGCGTCGAGGAACGCAACGGCGGCGGCGTCCTGGCTGCTGCCCGGGTAGCAACGGTTCGCCGTCTTACCCAGGTAACTGCTGGTCGTCTCGCCCGAGCACGCGAGGTTGGTCAGCGGTGCGTTGAGCGCGGCCGCCACCCGACCCACGTAGCCACCGGTTTTGTTGTCGCCCAGTCCGGGTTGGTAGCCAGCGGCAAGGGAGTCACCAAGCGCGAGGTACCAGCCCGGCTTCGGTGTCGAGGCATGGGCAGCACCGGGATTCACCAGTGCCGCACCGAAAACGAGAGCCAGGATGCTCATGAAGATCAACGTCACGCGAGTACGCACAGAACCAGCGATCCTTCCGGTCGGCGGCCACCCGAAATGTGGCCTACCTCACAGTAGGTTACGGCCAGCGATCGCGCGCCCGTTCCGCGCGTCGACACTCGTAGAATCAACGCTGATCACCATGGACATCTGGCAGCAGCGACAGGCAGCGCATCATGCGCGGGTCGACGCCTTGGTCGACCAGCATCTGAGTCGGCGTGAGGAGGGTGTGAAACACCCCGTCGCCGACTTCCTGTTCACCTACTACTCCTTCCGGCCGGCCCAATTGCGCCGCTGGCATCCGGGGGCCGGGGCGAAGGTACCGCTGACCGCACCCCACGGGGACTGGCGCTTCTACACCAGAGGCGAGCACTCGGCGTACGTCGACCTTCCGGACTTCCTGGCCCACCGCGGCTCGAGCGTGGCGTTCGTGCGGGACCTGCTCGTGCGGACGGCGGATCGGCCGGCGCAGTTCGGTTGTTTCGGGTTGCACGAGTGGGCGATGGTCTACCGCGCCGGCCGCGACGGTATCCGGCACACCGACTGGCCGCTGCGCCTCGGAGCCGCCGGCACCGACGACGTCGTGCGCGCTCATCACCTCAAGTGCACCCACTACGATGCGTACCGGTTCTTCACCAAGCCCGCCAGATCGCTGAACCTGACCGTGCTGCAACGCGATTCGCAGGTCAGCATGGAGCAGCCGGGGTGTTTGCACGCGACCATGGATCTATACAAGTGGGCCTACAAGCTGACGCCGTTGCTGCCCAGCGAGCTGGTCGTAGACTGCTTCGAACTGGCCACGGAGGTGCGGGTGCTCGACATGGAAGCCTCGCCCTACGATCTGCGCGACCTGGGCTATGACCCGGTGCGAATCGAGACTCCGACCGGGAAGGCTGAATACACCCGTCGCCAAAGGGCGTTCGCCGAGCGCGGGACCCAGTTGCGCCATGCACTGATCGCCGCGATCGACCACGCGCTCAGCGCGGCTGGACCCCTGCCTTCAGCAGTCCATAACTGAACGAGTCGACCAGCGCCACCCAACTCGCATGCACGATGTTCGGGGCGACGCCAACCGTGGTCCAGGTGTTCTGCGCGTCGCTGGTGGTGATCAGCACGCGGGTCGTGGCGTCGGTGCCCCGGTCGGCGTCCAGGATGCGCACCCGGAAGTCGGTCAGTTCGAACTTCGCCAACTCCGGGTAGGCGTCGGCCAGCGCCTCGCGCAGCGCGTGGTCGAGAGCATTGACCGGACCGTTCCCCTCACCGGTTGCCACCCGGCGCCGACCCGCAGCCTGCAGCTTCACGGTGGCCTCCGACAAGGCGTCCTGGCCGCCCGAAGCTGAGTCGATCAGGATCCGCCAGGACTCTTCTTCGAAGTAGTGCAGCACCTCACCGGTCGCTTCGGTGCGCAGCAACAACTCGAACGACGCGTCGGCCGCATCGAAGGTCCAGCCCTGCTGCTCAAGCTCTTTCACCCGCGCAACCACTCGACCCAGCAGTTGCGGGTCGTCGCTGAGGTCGTATCCGAGTTCGCGGCCCTTGAGTTCGATACTGGCCCGGCCCGCCATATCGGACACGAGCGTGCGCATCGAGTTGCCGACCAGCGCCGGGTCGATGTGCTGGTAGAGGTCAGGATCGACCTTCAGGGCGCTGGCGTGCAGACCGGCCTTGTGCGCGAACGCGCTTGCGCCGACGTAGGGTTGGCGACCCATCGGCGCGATGTTGGTGACCTCGGCGATGGCGTGCGACAGGTGCAGCGCCTGGGCGAGCGCCTCAGGCGCGATCAGGTCGTAGCCCAGTTTGAGTTGCAGGTCCGCCGCGGTGGTGAGCAGATCGGCGTTACCCGTCCGCTCGCCGTACCCGTTGACGGTCCCCTGCACGTGGGTGGCACCGGCCCGTACGGCGGCCACCGAGTTCGCGACGGCGCAACCGGTGTCGTTGTGCGCGTGGATCCCCAGGCGCGCTCCGGTTTCGGCCAGGACGTCGGCGACGACCGCCTCGACCTGGTGCGGCAGCATGCCGCCGTTGGTGTCGCACAAGGCGACCACCTCGGCGCCGGCCGCAGCAGCTGTCCGCACAACCGTGAGGGCGTAGTCGCGGTCCATGTGGTAACCATCGAAGAAGTGCTCGGCATCCAGGAACACTCGACGGCCCTGGGAGACAAGGAAGCTCACGGTGTCCTGGATCATGGCCAGGTTCTCATCGAGGGTGGTCCGCAACGCGTCGGTGACATGTCGTGCGTGAGACTTGGCCACCAGCGTGACCACAGGCGTCTGCGCATCCAACAGCGCCAGAACCTGTGGGTCCTCGCTGGCCCGGCCGCCCGCACGGCGGGTCGCACCGAAGGCGGCCAGCACGGCACCGCGCAACGTCAGTTCATCGTGAGCGCGCGCGAAGAATTCGGTGTCGGTCGGGTTCGCACCCGGCCAGCCGCCTTCGATGAACCCGAAGCCCATGGCATCGAGGTGTGCCGCGATGGCCAGCTTGTCGCTAGCGGTGAGGTTCAGGCCCTCTTGCTGGGCGCCGTCGCGCAGCGTCGTGTCATATACGTGCAGGTCGCTCATCGTCTTCTTCGTCGCTCGGTCGTTCGCGGGTAGTGCTCACGTATCGCCGGATCCCTCCGATCGCCTCACGCCACCCGGGGTGTCGGTGGACATGAAAAAACCTCCCGGGGTAACGGGAGGTTGCGCGTCGGAGGAGATCCGACGCGCTACGCGATAATGACGGTGGTCGTCAACACGTTGATCAGCGTCTCACCGGGATCAATCCGGCGTCCACGCATTGAAGCGGCCATCTCATCATCTGATACATGGCTTCTGGATCTGCGCAGGTTATCGACAGATGCGCGGGTAACAACCCGCGCATCTGTGGCTAAACCGCGCGGATCCGGGCCGCGGCGTCAGACCAGCCGGAACAGCCAGTCGTGGGAATCCTCCAGCTGGCCCTTCTGGATGCCGAGCAGCGTGCTGCGGATCTTGTCAGCCACCGGTCCGGCGGTGCCTTCCGGACCCATGGCGAGTTCGCCGCCCTCCCAGACCAGACGGCCGACCGGAGTGACGACCGCAGCGGTCCCGCAGGCGAACGCCTCGGTGATCTGCCCGGACTCGACACCTTCTCGCCATTCGTCGATGCTCACCCGGCGCTCCTCGGGCTGCAGATCGAGGTCCTTGGCCAATTCCAGGATGGAGTCCCTCGTGACGCCCTCCAGGATCGAACCCGTCAACGCTGGGGTGACCAGGCGGCCGTCGGCATAGACGAGGAAGAGGTTCATCCCGCCCAGTTCCTCGATCCACTTCTGCTCGACCGAGTCCAGGAAAACGCTCTGGTCACAACCGTGCTCGCTGGCCTCGATCTGAGCGGCCAGGGAGGCGGCGTAGTTGCCCCCGCATTTGGCGGCCCCGGTGCCACCGACACCGGCACGCGAGTAGTGCTGGGAGATCCACAGCGACACCGGCTTCACCCCGCCGGAGAAGTAGGCACCAGCCGGCGAGGCGATCACCGAGTAGGTGACGCCGAGCGCCGGTCGAACGCCAAGGAACGACTCCGAGGCGAACATGAACGGCCGCAGGTACAGGCTGGACTCCCCCGCCTCGGCGCCTGGGACCCACGCCTCATCGATGGCCACCAGTTGCTTGAGCGACTCGAGGAAGGCTTCCTCGGGGAGGGCCGGCAGAGCCAACCGGGCCGCGCTGCGGGCGAATCGCGCCGCGTTGGACCGGGGCCGGAAGGTCCACACCGAACCGTCTTCGTGGCGGTAGGCCTTGAGCCCCTCGAAGATCTCCTGGGCGTAGTGCAGCACGGCCGCACTCGGATCCAATTCCAGCGGCCCGTACGGCTTGACCTGCCAGTCGTGCCAGCCCTCTTCGGGGTTCCAGGTCGCGACCACCATGTGGTCGGTGAAGGTCTTGCCGAAACCGGGGTCGGCCAGAACTGCAAGCCGTTCGGCCTCGGCAAGGCGGTCGGGTCGTTCCGTCACGGTGAACTGCTGAGCCATGCCGAAAGCCTAGCCCTGTGCCGCCGCGGCGGCGATGGCGTCACCGACCTGGCTGGTGCTGCGGACCGCGTCACCCCGGCCCGCCAGGTCCGCGGCCACAGCCTGCTCGATCCGCTGCGCTTCATCGGCCCGGCCAAGGTGCTCCAGCAGCATCGCGACGGACAGGATGGTCGCGGTCGGGTCAGCCTTGCCCTGACCGGCGATGTCGGGTGCGGAGCCGTGCACTGGCTCGAACATGCTCGGCGTCGTGCGGTCGGGGTTGATGTTGCCCGAAGCCGCCAGACCGATGCCCCCGGTGACAGCAGCCGCGAGGTCGGTGACGATGTCGCCGAAGAGATTGTCGGTGACGATCACGTCGAAGCGGCCCGGGTCGGTTGCCAGGTAGATCGTCGCCGCATCGACATGGGCGTAGGCGGTGCTGACGTCGGGGAATTCCTGTCCGACCTCTTCCACGGTGCGCCGCCACAGGTGACCGGCGTAGGACAACACGTTGTGCTTGTGCAGCAGCGTCAGCTGCTTGCGCTCCCGGGTCTGGGCACGGGCGAAGGCATCCCGGACCGTGCGTTCCACGCCGAAGCGGGTGTTCACGCTGACCTCGGTGGCCAGTTCCTGCGCAGTGCCGACGCGCAATGCGCCACCGTTACCGGTGTAGGGGCCCTCGGTGCCTTCGCGGACGACGACGAAGTCGATGCCGTCGGGGGCGACTCGGGCGACATCCAGTGGCGAGGACACTCCGGGGAACAGCTTCGCCGGGCGCAGGTTGATGTAGTGGTCCAACTCGAAGCGGATGCGCAGCAGCAACTGCCGCTCGAGGACGCCGCTGGGGACGGTGGGGTCACCGATGGCTCCGAGCAGAATGGCGTCGTGGTCGCGCAACTCCTGCAGAACGGAGTCCGGCAGCGTTTCACCCGTGGCGTGCCAGCGCCGCGCACCGAGGTCGTACTCGGTGCGGGCCACCTTCGCCGTGGTCACGGCATCGAGGACCTTCAGACCTTCGGCGACTACTTCGGGGCCGATTCCATCGCCAGCGATGACAGCCAGATTCACGGTTTCGGCAGAATTCGACATGTTTCTAGCGTAGGACGGCGTCTTGCCATTCGATATGCAGGTCTCGCAATGAGAGACACGAACGAGGTGCCGGCGTAGCTCATTCGGACCACTTCTCACCGGTTTTCCGGCATTGCTAGCGGTTGTGGTCTACGTCACTTACCATTGCGTAGCCATGACTAGCGCAGCCCCGATCTCGCCTGTGGCTAGTGCCGCTCCCCCATCGCGCAATGCTCATCGAGTCGCCGCCGAACGGCCGCTGCGCAGCCACCGTCCTGCACTGGACGGCGTCCGAGCGCTAGCCGTTCTTCTTGTGATGATCTATCACGCCACCACGCACCAGCCCCGCGGAGGCTTCCTCGGCGTGGACGTGTTCTTCGTGCTCTCGGGCTACCTGATCGCCGGGTTGTTGATCAAGGAGGACTGGACCTGGGGCTCGATCGATCTGGTCGCCTTCTACATACGACGCGCCCGCCGGCTGTTCCCCGCACTGATCGCCGAAGTCCTGGCCATCGCCGCTGTGTGCCCGCGCGTGCTCTCCGAGCAGGCGGTCGTCGGCATGCGCGGCGACGGGTTGGCCACGCTGTTCTACGTCGCGAATTGGCGATTCATTGCCACCGGGGACTCCTATTTCGCGCAGTTCGGCGACCCCTCGCCGTACCGGCATATGTGGACCCTCTCGATCGAGGAGCAGTTCTACCTGATCTTGCCCCTCCTGCTGATCGCCTTGATCGCACTCACCAAGGCGAACCTGAGGTACATCGCCGGCGCCCTCATAGCACTGGCCGCGCTGTCCGCGGTGTGGATGTGGACGCTGTACGTGCCCGGCGAGGATCCGTCACGGGTCTACTACGGCACGGACACCCGCGCTCAGGACCTCCTGCTGGGCTCGGCGCTGGCCTGCGGGATGACCCTGATCAGCAAGAACCCAGGGGGCCAGCGGGCGCGGCTGATGACCCTCATCGGCGCACTCGGGTTCGGTGTCGTGGTCGTGTGTTTCCTGGCCCTCGCCGAAGATCAACCCTTCCTGTACGGCGGTGGGTTCCTGGTCTTCTCCCTTGGCACCTGCGCGTTGATCGCCTGCGTTGAACTGAACCAGCACGGCCCGTTCGCGCAATTGTTCGGCTTCGCGCCGTGGGCCTGGATCGGCAGGATCTCCTACGGCCTGTACATCTACCACTGGCCGGTGTTCCTGGTGATGAAGCACTCCGCGCTGAGCGGGCCGGCCCTGTTCGGTGTCGAGTTCGCCATCACCTTCGTGCTTGCCGCACTGTCGTACTACCTGCTCGAACAACCGATCCGCCAGCGCGGGCTCAAACCATTGATCGGGCGCAAAGCCGCGGTCACCGTGGGTTGGCTGTGTCTGCCCGTGACCGCTGCCCTGACAATGGCCCTCACGCCCGCGGCGACTGCCAGCAGTCTGGTTGTCGTGGCCAAACCCGGTCAGGGTTCCGATATGGGCACCCTGAATCCCACTGCGGCCATGAGGGTCCTCGTCCTCGGCGACTCGGTCGGCTTCTCGTTGGGCTACGCCTTTGATCAGAAGGCGTGGCCCAAGGTCCAGGTGACTGGCGACGTCATCTTCGGCTGTGGAACGGCCGAACAGCACCTGGCGATCAACGGCGTCGATCAGACACCGAATCCGACCCAGTGTCAGGACGTGTTCGCCAAATGGCCCGCCGACGTCGCGAGCGACAACCCCAACGTCGTTCTGTGGTCGCTCGGGGGTTGGGAAGTGTATGACCACGTCGTCGACGGAAAGATCCTGAAGGTCGGCTCACCCGAGTACGCGAACTACCTGACCTCCAGACTCAACCTGGGCCTGAGCAAGCTGGGCTCGACCAAGATCGTGATTCCCAACGTGGCGTGCTACGCCCAGGCCAGTTACATCGTGGACGGTCAGGACATGGCGCCCAACCGCAACGATCCCGCCCGCGCCAGCGCGGTCAACAAGATCCTCGACAACTTCGCCGCCGAGCATCCGCAGCAGGTGCACATCTTCAACGTGGCCAGCAAGCTGTGCCCCGACGGGTCCCCGAAGCTGAAGGTCGATGGGGTGCAGGTGCGAAGCGACGGCGTTCACTACACCCTCGACGGAGCCCGGCTGTTCTGGACCTGGGTCATGCCGACATTGCAGAAGGTCACCGGTATCACCGTCGACTGACCGTGCCTCCTGGCTGCCAGGAGGTGTGCGGCATGGCTCGGATCAAGACGGTGGTCCTGCGGTATCTGCCGGCGGAGGTTCTCGCCCTGGCCGGCATGGTGCTCGGGTGGTGGCTGGGCACGCGCTGGACGCAGTCGCCGTGGTTGATCGCAGGTATCGTCACGATCGCGGAGAACGTTGGCTTCTACGGTTACCTCGCGGTCGCCGTGTGGCGGGAGCAGACGCCGCAGAATCCGAGCCTGCGACGCCGCTTCCAGCGCACCGCGCTGCTGCTCGGAGCGGAGTTCGGGCCGGCGGAGGTCGTGGACTGCCTGCTGATCCGGCCTGCCTTCATGACGGCCGCCATCGTGTGGCTGGACAGCACTGGCTGGGGCGTCGCGGTGGGCAGTTACGCCGCTGATGCGGTGTTCTGGACCCTGGCCGGGGCGTCGTACCTGCTGACCGTGAAGTTCGGGTGGCGGCACCGGAGGATGGAACTGGTCCGGGCCGCCCATCCCGCGCAGGCACCGTCCGACCTCTCACCCGACACCTTCCTGGCGCGGCCAGCGGTCGCGAGAACCCTTGCAGTGCAAGGCACGCCGGTGCTCTTTCTCGAACCAGACGTGGTGGCGCGTCGCTACGAAGACCTTCGCCGGGCTCTGCCGTACGCCGAGATCCACTACGCGCTGAAGGCCAACCCGCACGGTGCCGTGATCGACACCCTGCTCGGATGTGGCGCGTCCTTCGAGGTCGCCAGCGTGCGCGAACTCGATGCTCTGCTGGACCGACACGTCGACGTGTCCCGCGTCATCTACACCCACCCGGTCAAGTCCCCCGCCGATATCCGGTACGCCGTCGGCTGCGGGGTGCGGACCTTTGTGGTCGACGCACCTGGGGAGATCGACAAGCTTGCGGGGTACGACGTGTCCGTCCTGGTGCGCCTGGCGGTGGACAGCAGCGCCGCACAGATCGACCTGTCGGCCAAGTTCGGCGCCTGCCCGGACCTGACCCGGGATCTGGTGTTGGCCGCCCACGGGGCCGGACTCACGGTCGCGGGGCTCAGCTTCCACGTCGGCAGCCAACAGTGCGACATCGGCGCGTACACGGCGGCAGTCACCAGTGCGCTGGCCCTGATGGATGAACTGGCTGACCTCGTGCCGATGGACACCTTGGACATCGGCGGCGGGTTCCCCGTTGCCTACGACCGCCCCGTGCCGTCGATCGAGGCCATTGCGGCGGCGATCACTGCGTTACTCGAGCCGCGTCTACCGCGGTTGCGGATCATCGCGGAGCCCGGGCGTTTCCTGGCCGCAGACGCCATGACTCTGGTCTGCAGCGTGGTCGGCACCGCGGAGCGCGAGGGGCGCCCGTGGTACTACCTCGATGACGGCGTGCACGGCTCGTACAGCAACGTGCTGCAGGAACGGATACGCCCCCCGATGCGACCACCGGTGTGGGGCAGCCTGGCTCCGTCGGTACTCGCCGGACCCACGTGTGACTCGATCGATGTGGTCGCCGACGGCATCCTGCTGCCGCCGCTGGAGGCGGGCGACCGGGTGGTGAGCCCGACGATGGGTGCCTACACCGCCGTGACGGCAAACGGTTTCAACGGCATCGCGCCGACTGCGATCGTGGCGCTGCCCGCCGTACGCCGTCTCAACGCAGTGCGGCCGCCTGCCCCCACGGTGGGGAACAGACGGCCGCTATCGGCGCTGCCTCAGCGCGCCGCCGAGCCCTCGACGTAGTCCTCATCGCGGCTGCCGGACCAGGAGAAGTGCGAACGCAGTTCCTTACCGGTGGCCTCGATCGGGTGACCGGCCTCAGCCTCACGCAGCTTCAGGAACTCCGGTGCGCCGGCGTCCTGGTCGGCGATGAAGCGCTCGGCGAAGGCACCGCTCTGGATGTCGGCGAGCACGCCCTGCATGCGCTCCTTGACCCCAGCGTCGATGACGCGCGGGCCAGAGACGTAGTCGCCGTACTCCGCGGTGTCGGAGATCGACCAGCGCTGCTTGGCGATGCCGCCCTCCCACATCAGGTCGACGATCAGCTTCAGCTCGTGCAGCACCTCGAAGTAGGCGATCTCCGGCTGGTAGCCGGCCTCGGTGAGGACCTCGAACCCGGCCTGGACCAGGTGCGACATGCCACCGCAGAGCACCGACTGCTCACCGAACAGGTCGGTCTCGGTCTCCTCGGTGAAGGTGGTCTTGATGACGCCGGCGCGGGTGCCGCCGATCGCCTTGGCGTAGGACAGCGCCAGGTCCCAGGCCTTGCCGGTGGCGTCCTGCTCGACGGCGACGATGTCGGGAATGCCTCGGCCGTCGACGAATTCGCGGCGGACGGTGTGCCCCGGCGCCTTGGGGGCGACCATCGCGACGTCGACACCCTCGGGCGGGGTGATGTAGCCGAAGCGGATGTTGAAGCCGTGGGCGAAGAAGATCGCGTCACCGGGCTGCAGATTCGGCTCGATGTCTTCGCGGTAGAGGATCCGCTGCACCTGGTCGGGGGCCAGGATCATGATGACGTCGGCCTCCTGCGCGGCCTGGGCGACGGGTACGACGCGCAGCCCCTCGGCCTCGGCCTTCGCGGCGGACTTGGAGCCCTCGCGCAGACCGACCCGGACGTCGACGCCCGAGTCGCGCAGGTTGAGGGCGTGCGCGTGGCCCTGGCTGCCGTAACCGATGATCGCGACCTTGCGGCCCTGGATCACCGAGAGGTCGGCATCGTCGTCGTAGAACATTTCAGCCACAGCTGGGTACTCCTTTGTGAGTGTTATGCGGTTCAGGCGCTCTTGCGAGCGCGGTCGGTGATGGATCGGCTACCCCGCCCGACGGCCACCAGGCCGGACTGGACGAGTTCCTTCACGCCGTACGGTTCAAGCACTTCGAGCAGCGCGATCAACTTGTTCGGTGCCCCGGTCGCCTCGATGACCACCGAGTCGGCGGTGACGTCGACGACGTTGCACCGGAACATCTGGGTCAGCTCGAGGATCTGGCCACGCGTCGTACCGTCGGCGCGCACCTTGATCAGCACGATCTGGCGCTGGACGGCGGCATCGGGTTCCAACTCGACGACCTTCAGGACCTCGACCAGCTTGTTGAGCTGTTTGATGACCTGCTCCAGGACCAACTCATCGACGTCCACGACGATGGTCATCCGCGAGATCTCAGTGTGCTCGGTCTCGCCCACCGCGAGGGAGTCGATGTTGAAGCCGCGGCGCGAGATCAGGCCGGCGATCCGGGCGAGCACACCGGGTTTGTTCTCCACCAGCACCGAGAGCGTGTGCTTGGCCATCAGTCGTCCTCACCTTCGGATTCGCGGTCCCACACCGGGGCCATCGAGCGCGCCACGGTCACCATGTCGTTGCTGACACCGGCCGGCACCATCGGCCACACCATGGCGTCACGCTCCACGACGAAGTCGATCACGACGGGAACGTCGTTGATCTCCAGCGCCTTGGCGATCGTGGCGTCGACGTCCTCGGCGCGTTCGCAGCGCAGTCCGACACAACCGTACGCGTCGGCCAGTTTGACGAAGTCCGGGACCCGGGCGCCGATGGCCGTGTGCAGATCGGTGTTGGAGTAGCGCTCGTTGTAGAACAGCGTCTGCCACTGGCGCACCATGCCCAGACTGGAGTTGTTGATGATGGCGACCTTGATCGGGATGTTGTTGATGACGCAGGTCGCGAGCTCCTGGTTGGTCATCTGGAAGCAACCGTCACCGTCGATCGCCCAGACCGTCCGGTCCGGTTCGGCGGTCTTGGCGCCCATCGCGGCAGGCACCGAGTAGCCCATCGTGCCGGCGCCACCGGAGTTCAACCACGAGTTCGGGCGCTCGTAGTCAACGAACTGGGCCGCCCACATCTGGTGCTGACCGACACCCGCAACGTACGTCGCGTCCGGGCCGGTCAGCGCACCGATCCGTTCGATGACGTACTGGGGTGACAAACCCTCCTCGGGAGTCGTGTAGCCGACCGGGAAGTCCCGCTTCCAACCCGTCGTACGCTCCCGCCAGGGGGTGAAGCGGCTGGGGTCGATGTCGTCCTTCAGCGCCCCGATCAGTTCGCGCACGACCTCGTCGATGTCACCGACGATCGGCACGTCGGCCTGGCGGTTCTTGCTGATCTCGGCCGGGTCGATGTCGGCGTGGATCACCTTGGCCTCGGGTGCGAACGACGCGAGATCACCAGTCACCCGGTCATCGAACCGCGCGCCGAGCGTGATCAGCAGATCAGCCTTCTGCAGTGCGGTCACGGCCGGAACCGACCCGTGCATCCCGGGCATCCCGAGATGCAGCGGGTGGGTGTCCGGCACGGCGCCGCGCGCCATCAGCGTGGTCACCAGCGGGATCTGGGTGAGCTCGACGAGCTCCTTCAGAGACTCGCTGGCCCCCGAGCGGATCGCTCCTCCCCCGATATAGAGGACTGGCTTCTTGGCCGCGCGGATCAGTTCGGCGGCCGCTTTGATCTGCTTGGGGTGCGGACGCGTCACCGGGCGGTAGCCCGGCAGATCGACCTGCGGCGGCCAGGAGAAGGTGGTCTTGGCCGTCAGGGCGTCCTTGCTGATGTCCACCAGGACCGGGCCGGGTCGGCCGGTCGCTGCGATGTGGAACGCCGCGGCGATCGCGGATGGGATCTCGTCGGCGTTGGTGATCAAGAAGTTGTGCTTGGTGATCGGCATCGTGATGCCGCGGATGTCGGCCTCCTGGAAGGCATCGGTACCAATGGTCTTGGAATTGACCTGACCGGTGATCGCCACGATCGGCACCGAATCGAGGAACGCGTCCGCGATCGCAGTGACCAGGTTGGTGGCACCCGGACCGGAGGTGGCCATGCACACACCGACCTTGCCGGTGGCAGAGGCATAGCCCTCGGCGGCGTGACCGGCGCCCTGCTCGTGTCGCACCAGGATGTGGCGGACCTTCACCGAGTCCAGCAGCGGGTCGTAGGCCGGCAGGATCGCGCCGCCGGGGATGCCGAACACGGTGTCCACGCCGACGGACTCCAGCGACAGGACCAGACTCTGCGCACCCGTTACCTGGATCGGCGGGGTCGGAGGGGTGTCCGGCAGCGCCTGCGGGACGTCTCCGGCGCTGCGGTCACGCGCCTTGTGCTGCAAGGGCGTCACCTGGGCCGGGCTCGGGATGCGGGACGCCGCCTTGGGGGCCTGCACATTCGTCACGGTGGTCACCTGTTCTTGGTCTGCTGGGTCGGTATGGCGCTCGCGGGGCATAAAAAAACCCTCAGCCGCTGGGGCAGTGAGGGTAGGCGCGCTTGCTGATCTGGTCAGCTTGCGCGCTTGCGGAGTACGAGAATGCGTGCCACGTCAGTCAGTGTGTGCCTCGGGTCGCCAGATGGTCAACATGATGAGATGCGAATCTCACTATTCGGTCATGTGTCGTGCAGCCGCGACTCCTCACGGTTTGGAAGGCGCTGCACCTCGATACCGACATCCGAGGTTAATCCAGTTCCAAACTCCAGACGCCGGTGGCAGAACGCTCGCTATTCGTCAGTCGCAGAGCCCATGCTGCGACTCCTCGACCTCACACTCCGGCGCCCTTCGCTGCGCTCAGGACACCTCCGCGCTCGCTCTTCGTCAGTCGCAGACCGCCCCGCCCGAAGCGCTGCCCACCAGCTTTCGATACTTGGCCAGCACCCCACGGGTGTACTTCGCCTCTGGGTGCTTGACGCCCGACGTACGCCGATCGGCCAGTTCCGCGTCATCGACCAGGAGGTCGAGAGTCCCCTGCGCGACGTCGAGGCGGATGCGGTCGCCGTCCCGCACGAACGCGATCGGGCCTTCGTCCACGGCTTCGGGAGCTACGTGTCCGACGCACAGACCCGTCGTACCCCCGGAGAACCGGCCGTCGGTCAGCAGCAAGACGTCCTTGCCCAGCCCGGCACCCTTGATCGCGCCGGTGACCGCGAGCATCTCGCGCATCCCCGGCCCACCCTTCGGCCCTTCGTACCGAATCACGACGACGTCGCCGGCCTTCAACGAGCCGTCCTCGACAGCATCCATGGCCGCCCGCTCGCCATCGAAAACCCTTGCGGTGCCTTCGAATACGTCGTTGTCAAAGCCAGCAGACTTCACGACAGCGCCCTCGGGCGCGAGTGAACCTTTCAGGATGGTGATCCCGCCGCTGGGGTGGATCGGCGATGCCATCGCACGCAGGACCTTGCCGTCGACGTCCGGCGGGCGGATGTCGGCGAGGTTCTCGGCCATCGTCCTACCGGTCACGGTGAGACAGTCGCCGTGCAGCAGACCCGCGTCGAGCAAGGCCCGCATGACGACAGGCACGCCACCGACACGATCGATGTCGGTCATGACGAACGCACCGAACGGTTTCACGTCGGCCAGGTGCGGCACCTTGGCGCCGATCCGGGCGAAGTCGTCGATGCTCAGGTCGACATCGGCCTCGTGGGCGATCGCGAGCAGATGGAGCACCGCGTTGGTGGAGCCGCCGAACGCCATGACAACGGCGATCGCGTTCTCGAAGGCCTCCTTGGTCATGATGTCGCGGGCGGTAATGCCCTTTCGCAGGAGTTCCACGACCGCCTCCCCTGACTTGCGGGCGAACCCGTCGCGGCGGCGGTCGGTCGCGGGCGGGGCGGCGCTGCCGGGCAACGACATCCCGATCGCTTCGGCGACCGAGGCCATCGTGTTGGCGGTGTACATCCCGCCGCACGCACCTTCACCGGGGCAGATGGCGCGCTCGATCGCGTCGACGTCGTCCCGCGACATCAGACCGGCTGCACAGGCGCCGACCGCTTCGAACGCGTCGATGATCGTGACCTGCTTCTCGGAGCCGTCGGAGAGCTTGGCGATACCGGGCAGGATCGAGCCGGCGTAGAGGAAGACGCTGGCCAGGTCGAGTCGCGCGGCGGCCATCAACATGCCCGGCAGCGATTTGTCGCAACCGGCGAGAAGCACTGAGCCGTCGAGGCGTTCGGCACTCATCACCGTCTCGACAGAGTCGGCGATGATCTCGCGGCTCACCAGCGAGAAGTGCATCCCTTCGTGGCCCATCGAGATGCCGTCGGAGACACTGATCGTCCCGAACTCGAGCGGGTACCCGCCGGCGGCGAAGACACCGTCCTTGACCGCCTTCGCCAAGCGGTCGAGCGACAGGTTGCACGGGGTGATCTCGTTCCACGAACTGCCCACTCCCACTTGGGGTTTGGCGAAGTCCTCGTCGGTCAGGCCGACCGCTCGCAGCATCCCTCGCGCGGCGGTCTTCTCCAGACCATCGGTGACGTCGCGGCTGCGGGGCTTGATGTCCGGCGTACCTTCGCTCATAACCAGAGTCTAGGGACGCCGGCAAGGGTGCTGCCTCCTTCAGCAGCCACACCCACAACCACAACCGCAGCCCGGCTCCTGCGCGGACTCGAACACCTCAAGGCGGCAGGCGCACGATGCGAGGACGGGCACGTCGGCGCGCGCGGCCGCTCCGGTGAGCAGTTGTTGGATCACGCGCGCCTCATCCACGCGACCGAGCCGCTCAAGACACTCGTGGTAACCGTGCAGTGCCCAGACGTTGCGCGGGTGGTGCACCGAGCGACTGATCGAGGGATCGAAACCCAGGTCCGCGGCGTACACCTCGGCGGCTTCCTGCACCCGGTCCTGCTCGAGCAATAGGGCACCGAGGGCGTGGCGGGTCGGCTGCATCCAACCCCATGGCTCGTCATAAGGCAGGGCGTCGTCCCGCTCGACGGCCGTTGCCAGCAATGCGAACGCGTCATCGAATCTGCCCTGCCGGTAGGCGATTTCACCGTCCAGCATGGCCGAGGCGACGCCGAGGATGTCTCGCGCGGTGTTGTTGAACAGGTAGCGAGACTCCGGTACCTGCGCCACGGCCTGCTCGAAGTCGACCTGCCCGGCCAGCGCGGCCGGCACGTCACCGAGGGCAGCATGTGCCAGAGCCCGCCCGTAGCGGACCATCGCGGTAGTCGTGCAGTAGAGGGCCCGATCCTGCGGCAACGGTTCCTGCGTCAGTTCGGCCCACCGCCCGAACCGGACGAGGACATGCACACGCAGCGGCACGAACGCCTCGAGCCAATCGGCCATCGGCGGCGATTCGACGGACAGGACCTCGGGAGTCAGTTGGTCCCGCAACTCGTCGGCCGCCGCAATCGCATCCCCGAACCGGCCAAGGAACATCGCGGAGTAGACGATGAAATGCAGGTCGTGCGCACGATAGAGCGAGTAGAAGTTGAACGGACCCTCGCGCTCTACGAACCGTCGATCAGCTTGCACCGCAGCATGATTGGCCACGATGGATGCCTGGTAATCACCGCACAGCACATCGATGTGGCTCGGCATGTGTTGCAGATGGCCCGCGTCGGGCACCAGTCCCCGCAGCAGGTCCGCGCTGGGGATGGCCGCTTCGGGCCGGTCGGACATCTCCAACAGGTGAATGTGCAGGTGCAGCACGCCCGGATGTTCAGTGCCTCCAGGCAACGCCAGGGCCGTGTCCAGCAAGGCCTCGGCCTCCAACGCTCGCGAGCCGGGCGCCGGCTCACCGGTGAGCGGATCCCACAAGGCCCACGCCGTGACGTTGACCAGGGCATCGGCCGCGAGCGCCAGCACGTCCAGGTCGGTGGGGTAACGGTCGGCCAGTGCCACCATCGCATCGGCGTACGCCGCGTGGCCGGCCGGCACTAGCGACAAGTCGTCCGCGTCGATCCCGTCGAACCGGGTGGCGAGGGCGGCCGCGAGCTCGCCGTCCAGTCCTGGTGCCTGGCCAGCCAGCTCGAGTTCGGCGCGCGCTCGGGTCAGCGACGCGGCCAGGTCGAGCGGATCGAAGGCGTCCCACCCCTTGTTGTAGTTGGGGCCGACGGCGTAGGCGATGCCCCAGTGGGCCAGGTGCAACTGTGGGTCCGCTTGCAGGGCTCGTTCGAAACAGGCGATGGCTTCCTCGTGATTGAAGGCGTAGGCCCAGACCAGCCCCCGGTCGAACCATCGCTGCGCGGTCGCTGACGCCGTGCCGGTGGCGCGGCTGTAGGAGCCGAGGTCGAAATAGCCGTCGTCGGCGGCGTCGCGCACACACCCAGGCTACTGAGCGCGTCGATACGTGACCTGGCAATCTCGCTAATCTTGCAGGGTGCGGGATGGTGAGGTGCTGTCAGTGAATCTGGGCGACGTCAAAGCGTTGCCCGGGGTGCGCGGGCGCACAGCGATCGACAAGCGTCCGACAAAGCACATCGACGTACGCGACCCTGGGCCCAAGAAGGGTGGGCTGGGCAGCGGGGTGGTCGGCGACGGGATCGGTAGCCACAAGCATCACGGCGGCTACGCCCAGGCCGTATACGCCTACGCCACAGAGGATTACGCGTGGTGGGCGGCGCAGCTGGGTCGGCCGCTGGAGCCGGGACTCTTCGGGGAGAACCTCACGACGCGCGGGCTGGAGCTGACCAACGCTCTGGTGGGCGAGCGCTGGACGATCGGGTCGGTGGTGTTGCGGGTGGAGGTGCCACGGATCCCGTGCGCCACCTTTGCGGCGCGGATGGGCGAGAAACAGTGGGTACGCCGATTCACCGAGGCCGGGCGCACCGGCGCCTACCTGTCAGTGCAGGTGCCGGGACGTATCTCGGCGGGCGATGCCGTGAGAGTGTCGCGACCAGCCCACGACATCACGTTGCTCGACGCGTTCCGGGCAGTCACCGGAGACCGGGAGTTGGCTCGGCGGGTGTTGGATGCGGGCGTGCTGTATCCGAGCGAACACGAGTACCTCGCGCGTTCGACGAATCACTAATCCGTGCTCGAGGCGCCAAGCGCAGATGACACCTCAACGGCCGCGCTGGTCAGGGTAAGCGACTTCCCGTTGACCTGCATGGTGCAGGCAGCCGTGGCGTGCAGGACGAAGATCGGTTTGGAATCGAGCTCACCGCTGGCCTCGAATTTCCCGTCCCGACCTGCCACTGCCGGGATCGTCAGCTTCACCACATCCTCGGCCTCGAACACGCGCACCTTTACTTGACTGGCGTCCAAGCACTGGCCGCTGACGCGAATCAGACGTCCGGTCAGATCTGCTCGCAGCTCGGGGGTTATCGGTCGGGACGGAGTCGTGGTCGTGCCCATCTCGATTCCCACGCGGTAGGTCGTCGCGGTGTCCGAAGACCCCTCACCGCGGCATCCGGTAGCGGCCATCACCAGCAGTCCGGCAGCGACCACTCGCTTGCCTCTAAAGCCGAAGTAGGCCACAGCCGGCCTACCGCACCAGGCGGTTGGTCGAGGTCAGAACCTGCACTTGCTGGGTCGGCCCCGCAATAGTGGCGGTGCCGGGAATGTCCGCCCAGTCGCCGCCGTCCACTCGGAACTGTCCGCCGTACGTCGTGCTCACCCCCACCGTGAACGTCCCCGGATCGTTGTAGGCGTGCGTGATGTCGCCGTTCGGGTACGCCCCGCCGGAGCTCTGAGTTGGACCACTGCCTGCGCCGTCACCGAACTGGAAGTTGTTGGACTTGAACGTGGGTCGGATTTCGACGCGATGCCCGATCAAGGTTGTCGCACGGACCTCGCCCGGTTGGTAGCCCGCCTGCGGCCACACCAGCGCAAAATAAGTCGGCAAAGTGACCAGGGTGCGGTTGTTGACCGGTTGGATCGACAGGCCAGGCTTGGCGAACGGGGTCTGCTTCCATTCCTTCACGATCATCGCCATCGTCAATTGCGGCCGGTCCGCGCCACCGGGGAGCAAGGACGTGTAGCAGGTGTTTCCCACGAATTCCCAGTTAACAGGGGTGGTCTCGTCCTCGGGATGGCGGTAGATCTTCACGTAGGGACCGCTGGCGTCCGGCACGTACTGGCAGCCGGTCATGGCTTGACCACACGCATTCCCACCGTCAGCGTCCTCTGGACCGTTACCCGGACAGTTCATCGGCACCGAGTAAACAAGAGGCACTTTCTTGCGGACCTTCTTGCCGCCCTCGACAACATCCTTCTCTATATATGTCGGCTGGCCCTTCGTCTCGGCCGCAGTCATGCCCGTGTAAATATGTCCATGGTCGGTGCACGACTCACCAACACATGGAGGGCGCTCTGCCACCGCAGGTGCAGACGCCGATGCCAGCACCAGTACTGCGGATAGGGCATAAATCGGGAGCCGCGCACTACGTCTAAGCCACATCGCGCTGAACATCACTCACAAGCCATCCGCTCTCGGTCCAACGGAGCAGAAAGACTTCGACCGCGGCAGCCACGTGCTGGGACGTCTGCGAACCATCAGCGGACTTAATGGGCACGTCGGCCGCTTTGAACGCGACGCCAATGTGTGCGGCAGGCGGCGACTGATCGATAAGGTCCGCTTTCACATCCCACCCTGTACCGCCGGGAAGTTGATCACCGACGATTTTCTGGTCGTGTTGCGCGAAGTAGGCAGCGGATGACTCCCACCGATCGCACGTCTCACAGGTGTCTAGGGAAAGACTCTTAACCAGTCCCGTCTGAGGCTTGCTCCCTGCGTAATTCACCACCGCGACGTAGTACTTCACGAACGCGATCGCGCCGTCAGTCGTCTTCTGCTTCGCGGCATCCGGCAGCCCCTTGATTCCCAACGCAGGGTTGCCCGTAGCGGGTGCGCTCGGCGTACTGGAAGCCGGTGAACTAGCCGACGTCGGAGACGCGGGTGCCGACGACACGGATGTCGATGAGCTGGGTACCGACGGGCTGGTTGCCGCTGACGAACCCCCTGCGTCCGTCTTCCCCCGCAACCAGCCACGCCGGTGACCACCGTGAGCATGATCGCCGAACACATGAGCGCACGCGAGCGACGGCCATTACCCATCCCAGGCACGACATCCCCTCCTTGCAGTCGTCCAGGTCCCGCCATTCTGGTGGCGCCCGACAAGCGGTTTGGGGTTATCCACCGTAAAGAATTCGTAAAGCGCTACACCCGCGCGGCGGTGTGCAAAGCGGTCAGGCGGGCGGTCCCTGGCGCGATGTCGACCCAGTCCACATCGACCGCCAGCACCGCGGCCGTGCACGTGGGAAATCCCTCTTCCAACGCACCGAGTGCTGCCTCATCCCCGTGGCCGTCAGCGAGCAGCGCCGCCAGCAGCGGTACGCCCGGCGAGTGACCGACCAGCACCAGATCCCTGGTGTGTTCGCTGGCTTCCCGCAGCACCTCGATGAGCGTCTGCGGATGCGCCAGGTAGATCCGGCGATCGTTCTCCACCAATGCGCCGATGCCGCTCGCGTCGACGACGCCGGCCCAGGTTTCGCGGGTGCGCACGGACGTCGAGCAGAACACTTCCGACGGTGAGATTCCTTGCGCCTTCATCCAATGCCCGAGCGCACGAGCATCAGCAGCGCCTGTTTGCGTGAGGGCTCGCTCGTGATCCTCGGCCAACCGCGGGTCTTCTGCCTTCGCGTGCCGGATCAGCGTCAGTCTGCGGGTCCGCGCCATGCGCTCAGGATGACACGACGTGCTGCAGACCGTCGCCTGCGACATACCGCCGCAATTGCTCATCCACGAAGCGCCGAGCCCGCGGCCAGAAAGCCGAGCTCGCCCCACCGACGTGCGGGCTGATCAGCACGTTCGGCAGCTGCCACAGCGGGTGATCGGCGGGCAACGGCTCCGGGTCGGTGACATCGAGCGCGGCACGCAATCGCCCGGAGCGGCACTCCACGAGCAAGGCATCCGTCTGCACAACCTTGCCGCGGGCAACGTTCACGATCAGCGCGTTATCGGGCAACGCCGCCAGGAATTGCGCGTCAACCATCCCGCGGGTGGAGTCGGTGAGCGGTACGACGACGATCACCACATCGTGTCCCGGCAGCAGCGCTGGGAGTTCGTCCGTGCCGTGCACGATGTCTACCAGGTCATCACCGGCACGGGCCCGCGATGCCACAGGCGTCACGGACGCCTCGAACGCGAGAACCCGACGAGCCACGGCTCGGCCGATCTCGCCGTACCCGAGGATGAGCACGTTCCTGTCCGCCAGAGACGGATAGTCGCCGTCGTGCGTCCAGCTGCCCGTCTGCGCGGCCCGCACGAAGTCGGGGATGCCGCGCTGAGCGGCCAGCGTCAGAGCCAACGCCAACTCGGAGGTGGACGTGTTGTGAATGCCCGCACCGTTGGCCAGCACGACGCCCGCGGGCAGGGTGGGTAGCACGTGCTCGTACCCGGCCGTCACCAGCTGAACCGCCTTCAGAGAGTGCAACTCTCCTAGATCGTCGAAGGCGTGCGGGCGCGCGTCGTACGGGCCGATGAAGACCTCGATGTCAGGGCGCGGAGGTGTGCCGAGACCGTCGAACAGCACGGCCTCGACACCCGGCACGGCGCTGACCGTGTCGAAGAGTTCCTGGTTCCCGACCGATACGACTGTCACAGATCAATGTGAGCACGGGCCTATCCGGCGCCTGACACCGGGATCCTCAGGTCAGACGGGACAGCAGCAACTCGCGCACCTTGGCCGCGTCCGCCTGCCCCTTCATCGCCTTCATCACCTGACCGATGAGGGCACCGGCCGCCTGCACCTTGCCGTCGCGGACCTTCTGTGCCACATCGGGATTCGCGGCGATGACCTCATCGACCGCAGCCTTCAACGCGCCGTCGTCCTGCACCAACTGCAGGCCACGCGCGTCGGCGACAGCCGTCGGGGTGCCCTCGCCGTCCAGCACGCCCTCGAACACCTGCCGGGCCATCGCGTCGTTCAACCGGCCGGCCTGCACCAGGGCGTCCAACTCGGCGATGTGCGCCGGCGTCACACCGAACTCGTCCAGCCCCTTGCCCTGCGCGCTGGCGCGGCGAGCGATCTCTCCGGTCCACCACTTGCGCGCCGCAACCGGCGTCGCACCAGCGGCAACGGTCTCCTCGATCAGCTCCAGGGCACCGGCGTTGATGACGTCCCGCATCTCCAGATCGCTGTAGCCCCAGTCGGATTGGAGACGACGGCGTCGCACGTTCGGGGGCTCGGGCAGCGTCGCGCGCAACTCCTCGACCCACGCCGGATCCGGCGCGATCGGCACCAGGTCCGGCTCGGGGAAGTAGCGGTAGTCATCCGCATCCGACTTGGGCCGGCCGGAGGTGGTGACCCCGGTGTCCTCGTGCCAGTGCCGCGTCTCCTGCAGGACCGGCTGCCCCGAGTCGAGTACGGCGGCCTGCCGGCTGATCTCGTACCGCACCGCCCGCTCGACCGAGCGCAGCGAGTTGACGTTCTTGGTCTCCGTCCGCGTCCCGAACTTCTCCGCGCCCGACGGCTTGAGCGAGACGTTGGCGTCGCATCGCAACGAGCCCTGTTCCATCTTCACGTCGGAAACGTTCAGCGCCTTGAGCAGATCGCGCACCGCACCGACGTAGGCTCGCGCGATCTCCGGTGCTCGATCCCCCGCTCCCACAATGGGTTTCGTGACGATCTCGATCAGCGGGATGCCGGCCCGGTTGTAATCGACCAGCGAGTACTCGGCGCCCTGAATGCGGCCGGTCGAGCCACCGATGTGCAGCGACTTGCCGGTGTCCTCCTCCATGTGGGCCCGCTCGATGTCGACCCGGAAGACCGAACCGTCCTCCAACTCGACGTCCAGATACCCGTCGAAGGCGATCGGCTCGTCGTACTGCGAGGTCTGGAAGTTCTTGGGCATGTCCGGGTAGAAGTAGTTCTTCCGGGCGAACCGGCACCACGAGGCGATCGAGCAGTTCAGCGCCAAGCCGATCCGGATGGCCGACTCGACACCGATCACGTTCACGACCGGCAGCGCACCCGGCAGGCCCAGACACACCGGGCAGACCTGGGTGTTCGGCTCCGCACCAAAACCAGTCGCGCAACCACAGAACATCTTGGTGGCCGTACCGAGTTCGACGTGCACCTCGAAGCCGAGCACCGGGTCGAACCGGGCCACGGCATCGTCGTAGTCGACAACCTCTTCCAGCACCGCGCTCATCGGACAACCTCCTTCGCCTGCAGCGCGGGCGCTTGCGCGAGCAGCGGCCCACCCCACTGGTCCTCCAGCAACCGCTCCAGCGCGGCGCCCACGTTGTAGAGACGATCGTCGGCCTGGATCGGGGCGAGCACCTGGAAGCCACTGGGCAGACCGTCCTCGGCCAACCCGTTGGGCAGCGAAAGCCCTGGCACACCAGCCAGATTCGCCGGGATGGTCGCGACGTCGTTGAGATACATCGCCATCGGATCGTTCAGCTTCTCGCCCAGTTTGAAGGCCACCGTCGGCGCGGTCGGCGTGACCAGCACGTCGGCCTGCTCGAACGCCGCGGCGAAGTCCCGGGCGATCAAGGTGCGGACCTTCTGCGCCTGGCCGTAGTAGGCGTCGTAATACCCCGAGGACAACGCGTAGGTGCCCAGGATGATCCGGCGCTTGACCTCGTCACCGAAGCCCGCGTCACGGGTCGCCGCCATGACCTGCTCAGCGGACGGCGACTCGACGCCCTTCGGCGCAACCCGAAGGCCGTACCGCATCGCGTCGAACTTGGCCAGGTTGGACGACGCCTCGCTCGGCAGGATCAGGTAGTAAGCGGCCAGGCCCTTCTCGAAACTCGGGCACGACACTTCCACGATCTCGGCGCCCGCCGCGGACAGCAGATCCAGCGACTCGGTGAACCGCGCCCGCACCTGCGGGGCGAAGCCCTCCCCCGAGATCTCCTTGATGACGCCGATCCTTAAGTCCCTGACGTCGCCGCGGCGGGCCGCCTCGACCACCGGCGGCACCGGAGCATCGATCGAGGTGGAGTCCATCTGGTCGTGCCCGCCGATGACGGTGTGCAGCAGCGCGGCGTCGAGCACCGAGCGGGTGCACGGACCCGCCTGGTCCAGCGAGCTGGCCAGTGCGATGAGCCCGTAACGCGACACCCCGCCGTACGTCGGCTTGACCCCGACCGTGCCCGTCACCGAGGCGGGTTGGCGGATCGAGCCGCCCGTGTCGGTGCCGATGGCCAACGGTGCCTCGTACGCCGCAACGGCCGCGGCGGAGCCACCTCCGGAGCCGCCGGGGATGCGGTCGAGTGACCACGGGTTGTGGGTGGGGCCGTAGGCGGAGTGCTCGGTCGAGGAGCCCATCGCGAACTCGTCCATGTTGGTCTTGCCCAGGATCGGCAGGCCCGCGGCGCGCAGCCGCGTGACCAGGGTCGCGTCGTACGGCGGCACCCAGCCTTCGAGAATCTTGGAGCCCGCGGTCGTCGGCAGACCCTTGGTCGCCACGACGTCCTTCACCGCGATGGGCACGCCGGCCAACGGGCCGAGCGGGGCTCCGGCGGCACGCTGCTCGTCGACGGATCGGGCCGCAGCGATCGCCCCCTCGGCGTCAACCTGCAGGAAGGCGTGCACATCGTCATCGACGGCGGCAATGCGGTCCAAGTGGGCCTGGGTGGCGTCAACAGCGCTGAGCTCACCGGCGGCCAGCGCGTCCGCGAGCGCGGCGGCGGTCAGTCGGGTGGGGTCGGACACGTTCACTCCTCGTCCAGAATGCGCGGAACCTCGAAGCGCTGCGCCTCGGCCTGCGGCGCGCCGGACAGCGCCTCTTCGGCGGTCAGGCTCGGGCGCACCACGTCGGGGCGAGTCACGTTGGTCAACGGCAACGGGTGCGACATCGGCGGGACGTCGTCGGAGGTGATGTCACCCACCTGCCCGACGTAGCCGACGATGGTTTCCAACTGGCCGGCCAGCGTGTCCAACTCCGCATCGGTGAGTTGGATCCGCGCCAGCATGGCGACGTGCGCGACATCGTCGCGCGAGATCGAGGACATGTCCGCCAGTCTAATGCGGCGCCCGTGCGGGAATTTCCGGCACTGAGGCCGCGCGAGGAGACCGCTCAGTCGCCGGTCAGGGCCGCCAGCACCAGTGCGGGCTCGGGGTTGGTATGCGCCTGCCCGTCGATGACGACGGTGGGAACGATCTCGTTGCCGTTGTTCACGCTGCGCACGAAGGCCGCGGCGTCCTCGTCCTGCCAGATGTTGTGCCAGGTCGCGTTGTCGCGCACCGCACTGATGGTGTCCTCGAGCTTGGCGCAAAAGCCACAACCGGGTCGCCAGTAGATCGTCACATCACTCACGAGGTGGTCAACCAGTCCGCCGCGGCGGACATTCCGTCCACCACTAAGCTGGAGTTGCATAGTCCGACGATGGGAGTTAGCTCATGCCTGGGATCACCATTTCGTCCGAGTACGGCGCGGGTGGCGCCCTCGTCGCACCGAAGGTGGCGCAGCAGCTGGGCCTACCCCTGTTGGACAAGGCCATCGATGCCGACGTGGCGCGATCACTCGACGTCAGCGAGGCCGAAGCGCACCACGGTGAGCGCAAAGGCGGCTGGGCGGACCGGTTCTTCTCCGCGATCGCACCGGTCGCGGACACCGTCTTCGGTGACACCGAGCAGTACAGCCACGCTCCGAACGAGTTCCGCGATCAGGCGGAGAACATCATGCGTTCGGCGATCAAGACCGGTGCCGTGGTCTTCGGCCGGGCCGGGGCCGCCGCCCTGGCGGACCAGCCCGATGTGTTGCGCGTACGGCTGTACGGCGAGTTCGAGGACCGCGTCGCCAACCTGGTGCGGACTGCATCGGTGAGCGAGGAGCAGGCTCGCTCGGACATCGCATCGGTCGATGGCGGACGGGCGAAATACATGCAGCACCTCTACGAGCGCGACATCACCGACCGGTCGCTCTACCATCTGATGATCAACGGCCCGACGCTAACGGTGGACGAGTGCGTCGGAGTCATCGTCGCGGCGTACGGCGCCCTGAGCGAAGCCTCGACGGCACCTGCCGCTGGTTAGGCTTCCGGTCCTTCTGCGGCAGGATCGGCCGGCGGGCCGTCTTCCAGCAGACTCACGAAGCCGGCCTCATCCAGGATCGGAACCCCGAGCTCCTCGGCTTTGGTCGCCTTCGACCCCGCTCCGGGCCCGATGACGACGAAGTCAGTCTTCTTACTCACCGAGCCGGCCGCTTTGCCACCGCGAGCGATGATCGCTTCCTTGGCCTCGTCGCGGCTGAACGCTTCCAGCGACCCGCTCACCACGACAGTCAGGCCCTCCAGGGTGCGGGGCACGGACTCGTCCCGCTCGTCGGCCATCCGCACCCCATCGGCTGCCCAGGTGTCGACGATGGCGACGTGCCAGTCGACCGTGAACCACTCGATCACCGCATCGGCAATGACCCCACCCACGCCGTCGACACCGGCGAGCTCCTCCGCGGAGGCGGCCCGGATCGCGTCCATCGAGCCGAAGTGGGTGGCCAACGCCCGAGCCGCGGTCGGTCCGACGTGCCGGATGGACAATGCGACGAGAACCCGCCACAACGGCTGCTCCTTGGCGGACTGCAGGTTCTCCAGCAACCGGATCCCGTTGGCGGACAGCACCTTCCCGTCTCGCACGGATGCGGGATCGTCAGTCTTCTTCGCCGTCCGCGTGTACAGCGGGACCCGCGCCAGGTCGTCGGCGGAGAGTCGGAAAAGGGTCGACTCGTCCTCCAACACCTTGCTGTCGAGCAGAGCCGTCGCGCCCTCCCAACCCAACGCCTCGATGTCGAACGCACCCCGACCAGCCAGACTGAACAACCGCTCGCGCAACTGCGAGGGGCAGCTACGGGCGTTCGGGCACCGGATGTCCTTGTCGCCGTCCTTCTCGTAGGCCAGCTCGGTGCCGCACGACGGACAATGCGTCGGCATCACGAAGGGCCGCTCCGACCCGTCCCGCAGGGCCACGACCGGCCCGACGATCTCCGGGATCACATCGCCGGCCTTGCGCAGGACCACGGTGTCGCCGATCAGCACGCCTTTGCGCTCGACCTCGAACGCATTGTGCAGCGTGGCCATCTCCACGGTTGACCCGGCCACCTTCACCGGCTGCATCACCCCGAACGGCGTCACCCGCCCGGTGCGACCGACGTTGACCTGGATGTCCAGCAGCTTGGTGTTGACCTCCTCCGGCGGGTACTTGAAGGCAATCGCCCAGCGCGGTGCCCGCGATGTCGCGCCGAGGGCCCGCTGCAACGCGACCTGGTCGACCTTGACCACCACGCCGTCCAACTCGTGCTCGACGGAGTGCCGGTGCTCCCCGTAGTACTGGACGTAATCGCGCACTTCGGCGGCGGTGATGAGCACCTTGGTGTGGCTGGAGGTCGGCAGACCCCAGCCGTGCAACAACTCGTACGCGTGCGACTGGCTGTCGATGTCGAACCCGCGCCGCGCGCCGATCCCGTGCACAAGCATCCGCAAGGGCCGCGATGCGGTCACCTTCGGATCTTTCTGCCGCAGGGACCCCGCGGCGCTGTTGCGGGGGTTGGCGAACGGCGGTTTGCCCTGCTCGACCAGCGAGGCGTTCAACTCCTCGAACGCCGCCACCGGGAAGAACACCTCGCCGCGCACTTCGACCAGCTGCGGCACGTTGTCGCCGACCAGTTGCAGCGGCACGCCCTTGATGGTGCGGACGTTCAGTGTGACGTCCTCACCGGTGCGCCCGTCGCCGCGCGTGGCCCCCCGCGTCAACCGGCCGTTCTCATAGGTCAGGTTGACCGCCAGACCATCAATCTTCAACTCGCACAACCACTTCGGCTCCCCCGGCGCCTCGCGCTCGGCCCGCTCCAGCCAGGCGTCGAGTTCCTCGAGCGAAAAGACGTTGTCCAGGCTGAGCATCCGCTCGCGGTGCTCGACGGGGGCGAACTCCGTGCTGAAGGTGCCGCCGACCTGCTGGGTCGGCGAGTCCGGCGTCCGCAGCGCCGGGTGGGCTTCCTCCAGTTCCTGTAGGCGACGCATGTCCGCGTCGTACTCCGCGTCGCTGACGGTGGGCGCGTCCTTCAGGTAGTACTCGAACTGGTAGCCGCGGATCTTCTCCGCCAGATCGGTCCATTCATGCCGGGTGTCCTCGTCGACATCCATCCCAGCCGCGGTTTCGATGGGACTGTCGGTGCGCTCGCTCACCGGACCATCGTGCCGCAGAGCACCGACAACGCCGTCAGGCAGCCGCCCGTTCGGCCAGCGCCGATGCGGCGTCCACGGCCAGCCGCTGGATCCGAGCTGCCTCCCGCCGGGTCGCCAGACCGCAGGCGGGAGTCACGACCAGGTCGGCCAACGCAGCGTCCGGCAGGCCGACCCGATGCCAGGCATCAGTCAGGGCGTCGACGAACGCACCCGGATGCGTGCCAACCGCGTCGGTCGGGATGGCTCCGGCCCACAGCGTGCGCCCGGACTCGATGAGTTCGGCGACACCCTCCCAGGCCGCCGGGGACAACAACGAGGTATCGAGGCTGATCTCGGTATCGACCGAGCGCAGCAACGCCGTGGGGACTTTCGGGGCGCAGCAGTGCACGACGACTCGTCCGTCGTGAGCCTCGCGCACCGTGGCCAGTCCGTCACGAACGATCGGCAGGTCGACCGGCCGCACCTGGTTCAACCCTGACGCCGAACGCAGCGACCCCGCCAGCACTGCAGGCAGACCCGGCTCGTCGAGTTGGAGGATGACCTGCGCACCGGGTACGGCGGCCCGCACCTGGCCAGCCAGGACCCGGACCGCCTCGGCCAGGGACTGGACCAGGTCACGGCACGCGCCGGCATCGGTGACGACTCGTTCGCCGCGCGGCAGCCAGAGCGACGCAGCCAGGGTCCAGGGCCCGGTCAGTGCCACCTTCAGCGGACCCTGCCACCCGTCGTACGTCTCGGCGAGCACTTCCAGGTCATCGCGCAGGAAGGCGCGCCCGCGACGAACGTTGCGATCGGCCGCCGGCGCCAGACGCCACCCGGACGGCTGCAGGTCCACCTCGAGGTCAACCAGGGCGGCGGCGGTGCGGCCGATCATGTCGGCGCCGGGCCCACGGTCGGGCAACTCGACCAGATACGGAATCCCGTTGTCGCTCAACAGATCCCGCACCTGCCGGGCGGGAGTCACCGGGTCGGTGCCGGGCCACGACCCGACACCGGAGGGCAGCGTCACGAGCGGCCGGTGGCGCTGATGGTGGCCGAGCCGACGACCCGGGTGCCGTCGTAAAGAACCACGGACTGACCGGTGGCCACCCCGCGAGTACGCCGATCCAAGACGACGCGAACCTGCTCACCGTCGACGGTGGCCAGGGCGGGGAACTCTTCGCCGTGCGCCCGCAACTGGGCGCCCACCCGGATCTCGCCAACGGGCGACGGTCCGCACCAGCGCAGGTGGTCACCGTCGATGACGTCGACACCCAGCAGGTCCTCGGTGCCGACCACGACGGTGTTGCTGGCGACCTGCACGTCCACGACGTAGCGGCGAGCGCCGTCGGCTCGCGGCTGCTTCAACCCCAACCCGCGGCGCTGCCCGACGGTGTAGGCGAAGGCACCCTCGTGCTGGCCGACGACGGCACCGGAGTCGTCGACGATGGGCCCGGGCTCCGAGCCCAGCCGCTTCGCGAGGAAACCGGCGGTGTCGCCGTCGGGGATGAAACAGATGTCGTGGCTATCGGGCTTGCGGGCGATGTAGAAGCCCCGCCGCTCGGCCTCCGCCCGGATGTCCGGCTTGATGGTGTCCCCCAGCGGGAAGAACGAGCGGGCCAACTGGTCGGCGTCCAGCACGCCGAGCACGTAGCTCTGGTCCTTGGCCATGTCCACGGCGCGGTGCAACTCGCGGCCGTTCGGTCCCTCGACGATCTGCGCATAGTGGCCGGTGGCGACGGCGTCGAAACCGAGGGCCAGTGCCTTGTCCAGCAGGGCCGCGAACTTGATCCGCTCGTTGCACCGCAGGCACGGGTTCGGAGTGCGGCCAGCGGCGTACTCGGCGACGAAGTCCTCCATGACGTCTTCCCGGAAGCGCGCCGCCATGTCCCACACATAGAACGGGATGCCCAGCATGTCGGCGACCCGGCGGGCGTCCCCGGCGTCCTCGATGGTGCAGCAGCCACGGGCGGATTCGCGCAGCGTCGCCGCCGACTGCGACAGCGCCAGGTGCACGCCCACGACCTCGTGTCCGGCATCCAGCATCCGGGCGGCGGCGACCGCCGAGTCCACTCCCCCGCTCATGGCGGCCACAACGCGCATCAGGCGACCTGTCCTGCTCGTTGGGCCCGCTCGACGCAGGACGGCAGCACTTCCAGGAAGCGGTCGACGTCGGCGTCGGTCGAGGTGTGGCCGAGGGTCAGCCGCAACGCACCGCGCGCACCGCTTTCCGGGATACCCATCGCCAGCAGCACGTGACTGGGCCGCGGCACGCCCGCCTGGCAGGCCGAACCGGTGGAGCACTGGACCCCGGCAGCGTCCAGCAGATACAGCAGCGAGTCGCCGTCGCAGCCGGGCACGCGCAGGTGGGCGTTGCCCGCCAAGCGGTGGTCGGCGTCACCGACCACGTGCCTGCCGCTGACCTCGATCCCGAGATCCAGCCCCAGAGCCTCCTCGATGAGGCGATCGCGTAGTCCGACCAGGTGCTTGCGGTGGGTGTCCAAGGTGGCGACCGTCTCGGCGACCGCTACCCCGAAGCCGCGGATCCCGGCCACGTCGAGGGTCCCACTGCGCAGGCCGCGTTCCTGCCCGCCCCCGAAGGTGCCGGGTTGCAAGACCGCGTCGCGTCGCGCGATGAGCGCACCGACTCCGGTCGGACCGCCGAGCTTGTGGGCGGCGATGGCCATCAGGTCAGCCCCGCTGGCAGCAAAGTCGACGGGCAACTGTCCGGCCGCCTGCACCGCGTCGGTGTGGAACGGGACACCGACCGAGTGCGCGATCGCGGCGACCTCGGCGACCGGTTGGACGGTGCCCACTTCATTGTTGGCCCACATCATCGAGACCAGCGCGACGTCCTTGGGGTTGCGCTGGATCAGTTCGGCGACGGTGTCCGGATCGTGCCGGCCCTGTCCGTCGACCTCGATCCAGTCCACGAGCGCACCGTGCTGGGTGACCAGGTATTCGACGGCGTCCAGGACCGCGTGGTGTTCGGTGGCTCCGACGATCAACCGGGTACGCCGTGGATCGGCTGACCGACGCGCCTCGAACGTGCCGATCACCGCCAGGTTGTCTGCTTCGGTTCCCCCGCTGGTGAACACCACTTCGGAGGGCCGAGCGCCCAGCCCGGCCGCGATCTGCTCGCGGGCCTCCTCCACGACGCGCCGAGCCGCGCGGCCCGCAGTGTGCAAGGAGGACGGGTTGCCGGGGATGCGGAACTGATCGGCGACGGCCGCCGCGACCGGCTCGCGCATCGGGGTGGTCGCCGCGTGATCGAGGTACACCGCGGACACATTCATAACCAAAACAGTGTAGGCGTCATCGCGAGAGTGGTTGACCGCTCAACGCTCCCCCGGACGGGTGCGCGTGTGCACAGCGAGCTTTGCGACACTGACCGGGACATGGGGACGGGAACCGGGCGCGCGCGATGGGCCACATCCATCGTGAGCGCGACAGCCCTGGCCGCGCTGGTCACAGCGTGCAGCGGAAGCAGCGCCCAGTCGTCGAGCTCGACCCAGCCGACCTCCACCTCCACATCCACCGCGGCACCGGCGTGCGCGGCCGGCGCCGCGCCCACCCTTCGGGGGCAGCCAACCGCCTACTCGACCGCGGCCGACCTCGAATCCACCCACGCCCTGGCCGGCCAGGTCGGGCAACCCACGGTGAGCACGACCCCGAGCGGGGTCGCGGGCTGGGATCTGGCCAGTGTGCCGGTCAACGTCCAAGTGCGCACGAACGGCATCTTCGCGGTGTCGCCGGCCTCGTTCGTGCTGGTGTCACCGGCCGGTCAACGCTGTCCGCAGCCGGCGACCAATCCGCTCAGTAGTTCGTTCGCGATCATGCAGGTCGACGAGAGCCACCCCGGTTCCGGCGAGGTCGCCTTCCTCGTGCCGCACGGGACCGACCTCACGACGTACTCCGTGATGTACACCGATCAGGCCGGCGGGAAGGTCGCCAACGCCCAGTGGGCCGCGGATGCCCCGACCCCGTCGGCCACCGCCGCATCCGGGTGCGACGGCAAGAAATCGACGTACGACGTCGCGAAGGTCACCCGCAAACCGTTCGGCACAGCGCAGCGCGCCGGCGCCGACGCGATCACGGTCACACTCGACCCGCGGGCCCCGGTGATGGTGGATCTGCCGCCCAGCGACCGGCAACCCAGTGACGTCGACGGCGTGGAGATCACGGTCACGGTCGCCGCGCAGGGGTCCGTGGGATTCGTCGAACGCGGCCAGTTCCAGCTCATCGACTCGCACGGCATGTTGTGCCGGTACGGCGAACTGGGCAGCACCGGGGAGACCCTCTCCAGCGATCTGGTGCCGGCCGGGCAGGAAAAGACCTACAACCTGATCTTCTGGCTGCCCCGCGGCAGCGCCATGAACTCCTGGACCTTGGTCTACGTCAAGGATCCCACCAGCCGGACGGTCGGTGCCGCCTGGACCGGCCACACCGTAGCGACCAGCACCAGCGCCAGCCCTGCGGCCAGCACCGCAACGGCCGGCCAACCCACGAAGGGCTGACCGGCCGCGGCGAGGTTCTCGAGCGAGTTGCTCAGCCCTTGGCTTCCTTGACCTTCTCGGTCGCCTGCGGCAACACGTCGAACAGGTCGCCAACGACACCGAAGTCGACCAGTTCGAAGATCGGCGCCTCGTCGTCCTTGTTGATGGCGACGATCGTCTTGGACGTCTGCATGCCGGCGCGGTGCTGGATCGCACCGGAGATGCCCGCCGCGACGTACAGCTGCGGCGAGACCTGCTTGCCGGTCTGACCGACCTGGTTGCTGTGCGGGTACCAGCCGGCGTCGACGGCGGCGCGGGAGGCACCGACAGCAGCGCCCAGCACGTCGGCGAACGCCTCGACGGGACCGAAGTCACCGCCGGTGCCACGGCCACCGGAGACCACGATCGCTGCCTCGGTCAGTTCGGGGCGACCCGACTTCGCCTTCGGCTCGACCTTGACGATCTTGGTGCCCTTGGCGGCGTCGGAGACGGTCAGCTCGACCGGCACCACCGTCGCGGAGGCCTGGCTGGCCTGCGGCGGAGCGACGTTCGGCTTCACGGTGATGATCGGCGTACCCTTCGTGACCTGCGCCTGCACGGTGAACCCACCGGCGAAGGCGGACTGGGTGGTCACGATCTTGCCGTCGGTCACCGACACGGCGGTGGCGTCGGTGATCAGACCGGAGTCGGTCTTGATCGCCAGGCGCGCGGCCGCTTCCTTGTTGGTGCCCGAGGACGGGATGAGTACGGCGGCCGGGGACGCCTGCGCGACCACGGCGGCCAACGCTTCGGCCAACGGGGCGACGAGGTAACCGGTGACGTCGGGGTTGTCCACGACGTACACCTTCTCGGCGCCGAACTGGGCCAGCCGCGGACGGGCGGCCTCGACGTTGCTGCCGACGAACACGGCGGACGGGGTGCCGATCTGCCGGGCAATCGTCAGCAGTTCGGCGGTGGTCTTCTTGACGGTGCCGTCGGTGTGGTCGACCAGCACGAGTACTTCAGCCATGGTGGATCTCCTTGTCTCGCAGGGCCGGTCAGACGAACTTCTTGGCGGACAGGAATTCGGCCAGCTTCACGCCGCCGTCACCCTCGTCCTTGACGATCTCGCCCTGCTCACGCGGCGGACGCTGCGCGAAGGAGTCGACCGTGGTCCAGGCGCTGGACAGACCGACCGCGGCGGCGTCCAGACCCAGGTCGGCCAGCGACCACGTCTCGACCGGCTTCTTCTTGGCGGCCATGATCCCCTTGAAGGAGGGGTAGCGCGGTTCGTTGATCTGGTCGGTGACCCCGATCAGCGCCGGCAGGGTGGCTTCGATGGTCTCCGAGGCGCTGTCGCTGTCGCGGCGGCCGGTCACGCTGGTGCCGGACACCTCCAACTGGGAGACCTGGGTGACCTGGGGCAGACCCAGCCGCTCGGCGAGCATCGCCGGCACAACACTCATCGTGCCGTCGGTGGACGCCAGACCGGTCAGGACGACGTCCGGGGTGCCGATCTTCTTGATCGCCTCCGCGAGCACCAGGGAGGTTGCCGGGGCATCCGAACCGGCGATCGCGTCGTCCAGCACGTGCACGCCCTTGTCGGCGCCCATCTGCAGGCTCTTCTTGATCGCTTCGGCGGCGCCGTCGGGGCCGACGGTCAGGACGGTGACCTCACCCTCGCTCGCTTCGACCAACTTCAGTGCTTCCTCGACGGCGTACTCATCGAGTTCGGACAGCAGACCGTCGACGTTCTCGCGGTCGGTGGTGTTGTCTTCGGTGAACGTGCGCGCCCCTTGGGCGTCGGGCACGTACTTGACACAGACGACGATGTTCATGTGTCGCTCGGCCTCTCCTGTACGTAGTGATGGCAGTCGTGCGGAGTTCTGGGGCACCGCACGTCGGTTCTATGTTACCCGCCAGTAGTGGAGCCGGCGGTGTCGCTCCCGCTCAGTGGTAGCGCAACCAGATCAGCAGGATTCCGACGGCGGTGATCAGCACCAGCAGCCAGGGCGCCAGTCGGTTGGCCAACGTCTGGAAGGTAGTCGGCTGCGCACCCTCGGCGACCTGGAACACATCGGAACGGCGACCCAGGATCGCGTCGGCGATGGCGGCCAGCAGCACCAGTGCCAGACCGACTCCGAACGGAACCCAGGGCGACATCCCGGCGGTCGTGTACTGATCCCACCAGGTGACGGCGTTCTTGCGGATACCGGTCCAACCCCACAGTGTGAGGAAGGTGCCCAGCAGGCCGGCGACCAACAACGCCAGGGCGATCGCCCGGCTGTCCTTGGCGGCGCCGGTGGACAACGGCTGTTCGGCAGCGGCTGCGTCGTTCATGGTCGTTCCTTCGCTAAGGACGCTCAGCGTCCGGTGAACGTGGCTTTACCCGGTCCGTTGGCCACGAATGATGCCATCCCCGACCGCTGGTCGTCACTGCCGAACAATCCGGCGAACAACGCCGTCTCGATCGCCAGACCGGTGTCCAGGTCGACGTCCAGACCTCGATCGATCGCTTCCTTCGCGGCGCGCAACGCCAGAGCGGGACCATTGACGTACGGCGCGAGCTTGGCTTTCGCGGCGGCCAGGACGGTGCCGGGCTCGACCAGTTCGTCGACCAGACCGATCGCCAACGCCTCCTGCGCCGGGACGAACCGGCCCGAGTAGACCAGATCCTTGGCCTTGGCCGGACCGACCAACCGGGCAAGTCGCTGGGTGCCGCCGGCGCCGGGGATGATCCCGAGCAGGATCTCCGGTTGACCGAAGGTGGCGTTGTCGGCGGCGATCCGGAAATCGCAGGTCATCGACAGTTCCATCCCACCGCCGAGCGCATACCCCTCGACCGCGGCCACGGTGGGCTTCGGGATCGCGGCCAGTTCGCGGAAGGCGTCCTGCAACTGCCGTCCCCACAGGACGATCTCGGCGTAGCCGTACTGCTCCATCTCCTTGATGTCGGCGCCGGCAGCAAAGACCCGCTCCCCGCCCCACACGATCGCGGCCCGTACCTGCTCGTCGGCGGACACCGAGCGGGCCGCGTCGCGCAGACCGTCACGAATCGCGCCGTTGAGCGCATTCATCTTCGGCCGATCGATGCGGATGACGGCAATCGCGTCCTCGACCTCGACGGTGACGAACTCCCCGAAGCTCACCGTCACGCGAACTCCCCGCCCTGTTGGGCGGCCCGGGCCTGCTCGGCGAGCGCGTCGGCGCTGGCCTGCAACTGCTCCGGGGTGGCTTCTGCGACGTGCGGACCTGCGCCGGTAACGGCCTGGTGCCACGCCTGGACGGCCTGCAGCAGCATGCCCGAGGTGCCCTTGATGAGTTCGGCGACGTCGTCGTACGGGCCGACGAGGTGGTCCCCCGCGACGATCAGGTTGTCCCCGGCGATGCCGAGTTTGACGAAGTTGATGGCCAGGTTCACGTCGTTGGCGGCGTTCAGACGCTTGGCGGGCTCACTGGGTAGGTCCTCGGTGATCTGCCACTGGCCGAAGATGCGTAGCAGCGCCAGACCCGGCTCGCTGTCGATGCAGCGCACGAGCAACTGCTGCTCCTGCAGCGAGAACACGATGTCCCCGTCGTCGTCGACCTGGGCGGGGATGTTGTCGGCGGCCAAGGCGGCCAGCGCCTTCTCGCGCAACGACCCACCTGCCTGCGGGGGCGCCGCCGGTGATTGCGGGGGCCCCGCCTGCGCGAAGTTGGGCAGCGATGTGGGATCAGTCATAGTCCAAAACTAGCGTGCCGACAGATTCCGGCCGCACCGGCGGCATGACCGCCTCGCCACCGTGCGAGCAAATGCACGAATCCGCCTCTGCGCTAAGAACTACGCTGAACCCCATGCAGCGGCCCGCCGTCGACTTCCCCCCGGCCTTCGGCGCGCACCTGCGCGACAGCGGCTGCGAATTCAGCGTCTACGCAGGACAGGCCGAGCAGGTGTGGCTGTGCCTGTTCGACGACCAGGGCGCCGAGCGCCGGATCGCCCTCGATCCGTACGTCGGCGGCGTCTGGGCGGGTTTCGTCGACGGGATCCGGGCCGGCCAGCGGTACGGCCTGCGCGCGGCCGGGCCGTGGGATCCGTGGGCCGGGCAGCGGTACAACCCACAGAAGTTGCTGGTCGATCCTTACGCGCGCGCTCTCGAAGGTGCCGTGCGGTGGCAACCGGAGGTGTTCGGCCACCAGGTCAGTTCCTACTTCGACGGTGACGGATACCAGCGCGATGAACGCGACAGCGCGCCGTACGTCCCCCGCAGCGTGGTACTCGACAGCCAGTTCGACTGGGGCGATGATCGACCGCCCCAGGTGCCGTGGGACCAGACGGTGATCTACGAAACCCACGTGCGCGGTCTGACGATGACCCATCCAGGGGTACCCGAGGAACTGCGCGGCACCTACGCAGGGGTGGCGCACCCCTCCGTGATCGCCCACCTGCGCCGGCTGGGGGTCACCACGATCGAACTGCTGCCGGTGCACGCCTTCACCTCAGAGCCGCACTTGGTCAAGGTCGGGCTCGAAAACTACTGGGGATACAACACTCTCGGCTTCTTCGCCCCGCACGCGGCGTACGCCAGTTCCGGCGACCCGCAGGGTGCCGTCGATGAGTTCAAGGGCATGGTCAAACTCCTGCACGCCGCCGGTTTCGAGGTCATCCTCGATGTCGTCTACAACCACACCTGCGAGCAGGGTGCCGCCAGCGGGGCGACATTGTCCTGGCGGGGGCTGGCCGGACACGACTACTACCGCCTGGACGAACGCGGCCACGACGTCGACATGACCGGCTGCGGCAATACCCTCGACATGCGTCACCCCACCGCGGTCCGCATGGTGTTGGACTCGCTGCGCTACTGGGTCAGTGAGATGCACGTCGACGGTTTCCGGTTCGACCTGGCTGTTGCGCTGGGCCGGGGTCAGGACGACGGCTTCAGCCCGGACCACCCGTTCCTGGTCGGTTTGCGCACCGATCCGGTGCTGACGGGCGTCAAACTGATCGCCGAGCCGTGGGACCTGGGCTCCCACGGGTGGCGCACCGGTCAGTTCCCACCGCCGTTCGGAGACTGGAACGACCGCTTCCGGGACACGGTCCGCAACTTCTGGCTGGGCGATCTGGCCGCCGATCACGCTGGCCATCCCCGGCACGCCCTGGCCGATCTCGGCGCTCGCATCGCCGGCTCACCGGACCTGTTCGGGCACCGCAGCCCGCAGGCGGCGATCAACTACGTGACCGCCCACGACGGCTTCACGATGGCCGATCTCACCGCGTACAACCACAAACACAACGGCGCCAACGCCGAGGGCAACCGGGACGGCACCGACAACAACCGGTCCTGGAACTTCGGGGTCGAGGGCTGGGAATTCGGCGACGAACCGATCCAGACCCTGCGGCGACGAGCGATCCGCAACCTGTTGGCGACCCTGCTGTTATCGGGTGGGACGCCGATGCTGCTGGGCGGCGACGAACTGGAACGCAGTCAACGCGGCAACAACAACGCGTACTGTCAGAACAACGAAATCGCCTGGTACAACTGGGATTTGGACTACACCCAGGACGACCTGATCGACACGACGGGATTCCTGATCGCGCTACGTCAGGCGCACCCGGTGCTGCGCCGGCGAGGGTTCTTCACCCCCGATGTTCCCTCCGGTGATCTGTCGGAGGTGTCACTGCGGTGGTGCAACGCCGATGGTGGGTTCATGGACTCCGCGCACTGGCAGTCACCACAGACCTCGACCGTGCAGGCGATCTTCGACGGCTCGCCCATCGACGACACGACGCTGCTGTTCGTCCTGCACGGCGCCTCTGTCGACAGCGCGGTGACGGTGCCGGCCCACGATGGCGTGGCGACCTGGGAACTGCTGTGGAGCAGCACCGCGGAGCACCCGTCGTGGGTGCCCGACCTCAGTCTGGCTCCTGGCGATGCCTACAAAGCGGCCGCAGCCTCATTCGCCGTCTTCGCGGGAGTCCGCTGAGAGCGGAGCCGTCCGCGCCAGCCACCACAGACCGACGATCGGCAGCACCAACGGCAGATAGCCGTATCCCTGGCCGAAGTGCGACCAGACGGTTTTGTCGGGGAAGGCGGCCTTGTCGAGGTAACTCCACAGACCCACCGCGAGCACACCGATCAACTCGATGGTGATGGTCACCCGTGCCACCCGCACCGACGTGCGGTCACCACGCACGAGCGCCACGGTCGCCACCAGGTAGATCACGGCGGCCACCGCCGAGAGCAGGTAGGCCAGCGGTGCTTTGTGGAACTCCGTGGTCAGCTGCAGCACCGAGCGGCCGGTCGCCGCGAGCGCGAGCAGCGCGTAGATCGCAATGAGGACCCGTCCGAATCCCTGGGATGTCTTGCCTGCCACTTAGGCTGCTCCGTTCCACAACTGCACCAGTCGCACCACCATCACCAGCAGGCCGAGCACCCCAACCAGCAAGACTCCGGTCCCCCAGCGGGTCGTGCGTTCCGCGATGGCCCACGCCCCTGCGACCGGGAGGACGAAGACCAACCCCACCAGGTACGCGATGAACACCGGGCGCGACATGCTGGCAGCACCGTCCCCGGATCGCAGGATGCCCACGACCAGTTGGACCAGTAGTACCAGCTCGGTGGCGAGGGCCACATACAGGGTCGGGTCGTCCATCGGCCGACCGCGCACGGTGAGGTACCCGACGTACGCCGCGAGCGCGCCGAGCAGCGCGAACAGCACGATCGTCAGGGGCATCAGCACCGCGCCATCGTATGCGGTGCGGTGGACCTCCCTGACACGGCGCTGCGCGCCTGACCAGCACCTTCGACCGGCTCTGCCGCGGTCCGTTTTGATGCACTGCAGCCGGTCGAAGGTCCGGTGTGGCGTACGCCACATGAGACGGATCTTGGTTGCGGGTGCCCACCGGGGGCTGATTGTCGTTAGCGTTTTAGCCGTGACCGATGCAAAGCCACAGTCCAGCTACCCCTCTCCCCGGCCGACCAGCCCCGGGGGCCTCTCGCCGTACGACAAGGACGCGCCGATCCACACGGTCGATGAATTCATCAACGGGTTCATGGACGAACTGAACTTCGGTCGTGGCGTCAGCCTGGCCCGCAGTTCGCGCAACGACCAGTACATCGCGTTGAGCAAGGCGGTCCGGCAGAATCTGCAGGCCCGGTGGATGAAGACCCTCGCCCGGCAGTACGAAGAGCAGGCCAAGTCCGTGGCCTACCTGTCCGCCGAGTACCTCCTGGGCCGCCAGTTGGACAATGCGCTGCTGGCGACGGGGATGACCGACGTGGTCGAGGAGGGTCTGGACGCCCTCGGTCTGTCGTTGGACCGCCTACGGGCCCAGGAGACCGAACCCGGCCTGGGTAACGGTGGCCTGGGTCGCCTGGCGGCCTGTTTCGTGGACTCGCTGGCGACGATGAGTGTGCCCTGCATCGGGTACGGGATCCGGTACGAATACGGCATCTTCCGTCAGGAGTTCGAGGACGGCTGGCAGGTCGAACACTCCGACCGCTGGTTGGCGCTGGGGAACCCGTGGGAATTCCCGCACCCGGAGCACGCGGTCACCGTGCACTTCGGCGGCAGCACCGAGACCTACACCGACGACCGGGGCCGTGAGCGCACCCGGTGGCTGCCGGCGTGGGACGTGCAGGGCGTGCCCTACAACTACATGGTCCCCGGCTACCGCAACGGCCGGGTCAACACGCTGCGGCTGTGGAGCGCACGGGCGACGCGGGCGTTCGACCTGCGGATCTTCAACGCCGGGGACTATGTCGAGGCAGTGCGCGCACAGACGTTCGCCGAGAACATCTCCAAGGTGCTCTACCCCGAGGACTCCACCCCGCAGGGCAAGGAACTGCGGCTGCAGCAGCAGTACTTCTTCGTGGCGTGCTCGCTGCGCGACCAGCTGGAGAATGTCCTGCCGAAGTACTTCGATCTGGCCAACCTGCCCGACCGAGTCATCTTCCAGCTCAACGACACTCACCCGGTCATCGCCATTCCCGAACTCATGCGGCTGCTGGTGGACGAGAAGGGCATGGAGTGGGACGACGCCTGGGCCATCACCCAGAAGTGCTTTGCCTACACCTGCCACACGCTGTTGCCCGAGGCGCTCGAAGTGTGGTCGGTCGAACTGCTGGGCAAGCTGCTGCCGCGCCACCTGGAGATCATCTACAAGATCAACGAGATCTTCCTCGACGAGGTGCGCGCAGCGTACCCGGGTGACGAGATCAAACTGCGCCGGATGTCGATCATCACCGACCACCCCGAGCGCTCCGTGCGAATGGCCTACCTGGCGACGATCGCGGGATCGAAGGTCAACGGCGTCGCGGCGTTGCACTCAGAATTGTTGCGGGACAAGGTTCTTCCGGATTTCAGTGCCTACTGGCCGGACAAATTCACCAACGTGACCAATGGCATCACACCGCGCCGCTTCATCCGCCTGTCCAACCCCGGTCTGTCGGATCTGATCACGCAGACCCTTGGCGACGAGGGCTGGGTGACCGACCTGGAGCGGCTACGGGAACTGGAGCCGCACGCCGACGACCCGGCGTTCCGTGAGAAGTTCCGGCAGGTGAAGGCGGCCAACAAACAAACGCTGGCACAGGTGCTCTCGACCCGCGACAACATCACGTTGCCTACCGATGTGATGTACGACGTCATGGTCAAGCGGTTGCACGAATACAAGCGCCAGACGCTGAAGCTGCTGCACATCGTGACGCTCTACGAGCAGATCCTCAGCGGCAAGGTCGCCGTCGAGGACGTCATGCCGCGGGCCTTCCTCTTCGGCGCGAAGGCGGCGCCGGGCTACCGCATCGCCAAGGAGATCATCGCGTTGATCAACGCGGTCGGTAAGACCGTCAACAATGATCCGCAGGTGCAGGGTCGCCTGACTGTGGCGTTCCCGGCCAACTACAACGTGACCCTCGCCGAGCGGTTGATTCCGGCCGCCGACCTGTCCGAGCAGATCTCACTGGCGGGCAAGGAGGCCTCCGGAACCGGCAACATGAAGTTCGCCCTGAACGGCGCGTTGACGATCGGCACCGATGATGGAGCGAACGTCGAGATCCGCCAGTTGGTGGGCGACGACAACTTCTTCCTCTTCGGGATGCTCGAACCGGAGGTCGAAGCAACCATCGCCGAGGGCTACTCGCCCGTTTCGGTCTACGAGAACAACCCGCAGTTGAAGGCGACCATCGACCTGATCGCCTCGGGCCACTTCTCCGACGGGGACCGCAACCGGTTCGAGCCGGTGATTTCCAACTTGCTCGGTGAGGACCGGTTCTTGGCGCTGGCGGACTACGCGGCGTACCTGGAGGCCCAGCAACGGGTGGAGGCGGCGTACGCCGATCCGGACGACTGGTCCCGCAAGGCGATCCTCAACGTGGCTCGCTCCGGCTTCTTTTCCTCGGACCGTTCGATGGTCGATTACATCGACCGCATCTGGCACACACCGGCGATCACCCAGTAGGCGTGGCCGCCACCGTGCACGCTCCGGCGCAACCTTGTAGCGTCGGAGCGTGAGCCAATCCCTGCAGGTCGGTCGTATCCCCGCGCTCGGAGTGGGCCCGCTCGTCGATGGTGGTGCCTTTCCCACCAAATCGGTGGTTGACGAGGAATTCACCGTCACCGCAACGGTGTTCCGCGAGGGGCACGATGCGGTGAACGCCTCCGTTGCCCTCACGGATCCGTCGGGTGCAACCACGCTGTTGCCGATGACGTGCGTCAACCGCGGGCTGGATGCCTGGGAATGCGTGGTGAGCGCTGCAACGCCCGGTATGTGGACACTTCGTGTCGAAGGCTGGTCCGACCCGTACGCCACGTGGCGGCACGACGCGATCATCAAGATCGACGCCGGCGTCGACGTCGACCTGATGCTCGCCGAGGGCGCGCTGGTGCTGGATCGTTGGGCGAAGGACGCGACCGTCACCGATGCCGATCGATCCACGCTCACGGCGGGAGCGGCCACCCTGCGCGACCAGACGCTGTCGGTGGCTGACCGTCTCGCGGGCGGCACGGGTGAATCGGTGGAAGCCGTGCACGCGACACACCCGTTGCGCGAATTCGTCACGGGTACGCCGGACTACCCGTGGCTAGTGGAGCGCGAACTAGCCCTGACCGGAGCGTGGTACGAGATCTTCCCCCGCTCAGAGGGTGCGCATCTCGACGAGGACGGCCACTGGGTTTCGGGCACCTTGCGCACCGCCGCGCAGCGACTGGACGCCATCGCCGCGATGGGATTCGACGTCGTCTACCTGACCCCGATCCACCCGATCGGCGAGGTCAACCGCAAAGGCCCGAACAACACCCTCGACGCCGGGCCGCTCGACCCGGGGTCGCCGTACGCCATCGGGAGCAAGGACGGTGGTCACGATGCGATCCATCCCGATCTGGGTACCTTCGAGGACTTCGACGCCTTCGTGGCCCATGCCCGCGAGTTGAACCTGGAGGTCGCCCTGGACCTCGCCTTGCAGTGCGCGCCGGACCACCCGTGGGTCAGCGAACACCCGGAGTGGTTCACGACCCGCGCCGACGGCACCATCGCTTACGCGGAGAACCCGCCGAAGAAATACCAGGACATCTACCCTCTGAACTTCGACAACGACCCGGAGGGGATCTACCGCGCAGTGCGCGATGTCGTCCAGGTCTGGATCGACCACGGCGTCACCCTGTTCCGGGTGGACAACCCGCACACGAAGCCGTTGGATTTCTGGCAGTGGCTCATCGCCGATGTGGCCCAGGATCACCCCGAAATCATTTGGCTGGCAGAAGCTTTCACCCGGCCCGCGATGATGCACACCCTGGGCAAGATCGGCTTCCAGCAGAGCTACACCTACTTCACCTGGCGCAACGAGCCGGCAACGATGCGGGAGTACTGCGAGTCGCTGGCTACCGAGTCGGCGCACTACATGCGCCCCTCGTTCTGGCCGACGACGCACGACATCCTCACGCCGTACATGCAATTCGCCGGACCGACCGGGTGGACGATGCGCGCGGCGATCGCGGGCACCCTGTCCCCCACCTACGGCATCTACACCGGTTACGAACTCATCGAGGACGTGCCCCGCCCCGGTGCAGAGGAGCAGATCGACAACGAGAAGTACCAGTACAAGGATCGGCGCTGGTCGGACTACGAGTTGGGCGGCCCCAAAGAGGGGCAGTCGCTCGCCCAGTTCCTGGGTTTGCTGAACAAGATCCGACACGAGCACCCGGCGCTGCACTGGTTGCGTAACCTGCGCTTCCACCACGTCGACGACGAGACCATGCTGGCCTATTCCAAGAAGCGCGGTGACGACGTGATCCTGGTGATCGCCTCGTTTGATCCGCACGCCACCCGGGAATCCACCGTGCGACTGGACATGCCGGCGCTCGGTCTGCAGCCCGGGGATCGATTCACGGCCCGCGATCTGCTGTCGGGCATCGAATACGACTGGCGGGCAGAGAATTTCGTCAGACTCGGGCCTGCCACCACGCCTGTCCACATCTTCCACGTGAGGGGCTGAGCGTGCCGAACCCCGCATTCAACCTTCAACAGCCCGGTCTGCGCCACGACCCGAACTGGTTCCGCAAAGCCGTCTTCTACGAGGTGCTCACCCGCGGTTTCGGGGACAGCAACGGCAGCGGCTCAGGTGACTTCAGCGGCCTGATCAATCGCCTGGACTACCTGCAATGGTTGGGTGTCGACTGCTTGTGGTTGCCGCCGTTCTTTGCCTCCCCGCTGCGCGATGGTGGCTACGACATCGCCGACTACAAAGCCGTGCTGCCCGAGTTCGGCACGCTGCCGGAGTTCATCGAGTTGGTGTCGCAGGCGCACGCCCGCGGCATTCGGGTGATCATCGACCTGGTCATGAATCACACCAGCGACCAGCACCCGTGGTTCCAGGCGTCCCGCTCGGACCCGGACGGCCCGTACGGCGACTACTACGTCTGGTCCGACACCGACGAGAAGTACTCCGACGCCCGAATCATCTTCATCGACACTGAGGTGTCCAACTGGACCTTCGACCCGGTGCGCCGCCAGTTCTTCTGGCACCGCTTCTTCTCCCACCAACCGGATCTCAACTTCGAGAACCCGAAGGTCAAGGAGGAGATGTACGACATCGTCCGTTTCTGGCTCGGCCTGGGCATCGACGGCTTCCGCCTCGACGCAGTCCCGTATCTGTTCGAGGAAGAGGGCCACAACGGCGAGAACCACCCCAAGACCCACGAATTCCTCGCTGAACTAAGACAATTCGTCGACGAGGAGTTCCCCGGACGGATCTTGCTGGCCGAGGCGAACCAGATGCCGCAGGAGGTGGTCGACTACTTCGGCAGTGTGGAAGAACCCGAATGCCACATGTGCTTCCACTTCCCGGTGATGCCGCGGTTGTACTACGCGCTGCGCGATGAGAAGGCGACCAGCATCGAGAAGGTCATGGCCGAGACGCCGGACATCCCGGCGGGGACTCAGTGGGGCACCTTCCTGCGCAACCACGACGAGCTGACCCTGGAGATGGTGACCCCGGAGGAACGGGTCGCGATGTACGGCTGGTACGCACCCGACCCGCGGATGCGCGCCAACGTCGGCATCCGGCGGCGGTTGTCGCCGCTGCTGGACAACAGCCGCCCGGAACTGGAACTGATCCACGCCCTGTTGTTCTCGTTGCCCGGTTCCCCGTGCCTGTACTACGGGGACGAGATCCAGATGGGTGACAACATCTGGTTGCCGGACCGGGACGCGGTCCGGACGCCGATGCAGTGGTCGCCGGACCGCAACGCCGGCTTCTCCACCGCCGACCCCGGCAAGCTCTATCTGCCACTGGTCACCAGTCTGGTCCACAACTACTCGACGGTGAATGTCGAAGCGGCGCATGCCACTTCGTCGTCGTTACTGCACTGGTTGCGGTCGATGCTGAGTGTGCGCAAGCAGTTCCCGGTCTTCGGACTCGGCAGCTACGTGCCGTGCCAGAGCAGCAACGAAGCGATCCTGTCCTTCATGCGCGTCGCCAGTGAGCAGGACGCCGCACGCGAGGAACTGGACGTCACCGCCGTGCTGTGCGTCAACAACCTGTCCAGCCGGCCCCAGTCGGTGACCGTGACGTTGCCCCCGCCGTACGCCGGGGCTCGGTTGCGCGACGTCTTCGGCGGTGCGCACTTCCCGGCCGTCGAGGAGACCGGAACGATCACCTTGACCCTTGGCTCGCGGGACTTCTTCTGGCTTGCCGTGACCACCACCGACCGCACAGGAGCGTGACATGGCCACGATTCATCGCAACGCCACACTGACCCCCGGGAAGGTCGAGTTGCTGACCCCGTGGATCGAGCAACAGCGTTGGTACGCCGACAAATCCCGGACTCCGCAGCTGAGAAATCTCGGTTCGTATCGCTTCGACGATCCGGCTGGCGAGGTGGGTGTCGAGGTGCTGCTACTCAGCGACGATTCCGCCGCGACGCCGACGGTCTATCAGGTTCCGGTCACCTATCGCGGCGAACCCCTGGAAGTCTCCGAGCACGCGCTGATCGGGACCATGGAACACAGCGAACTCGGCCTTCGCTACGTGTACGACGCCTGCCACGATCCGGTCTTCGTCAGCCAGCTGTTGCGCACGATCCAGACCGGTGCGCAGCAGTCGACCTTGGCCACCCCGTCCGGCGAACCGCTTCCGAGCAAGGTCACCGTGACCGGAAGCGGACGCGCCGGTGCCCACGTCAGCGAGGTGGCCTCCTCGCAGGTGCTCAGCGGCGAACAGTCCAACACCTCGGTGATCATTCACCTCACCGACGGTCCGCCGGTGATCGTGAAGGTTTTCCGAGTCCTGCACGACGGCCACAACCCCGACGTCGAACTGCAGACCGCGTTGTCGGCTGCCGGCAGCGAAGTGGTCCCGCACGCTATCGGCGCGCTCAGCGGCTCGTGGACGCAACCGGACGGCACAGGCGCACACGGTGACTTGGCGTTCGCCGAGGAGTTTCTACCCGGCGTACTCGACGCGTGGCGGCACGCCAGCGCGGCCGCCGAAGCCGAGCAGGACTACTCCGCTGCGGCCCGGTCACTGGGCGCGGCCACGGCTGCGATGCACGTCACCCTCGCCGACACCATGGGCCGGACACCATCCACCCCCGAGCAGGTGACTCACCTGGTCGGCCAGATGCGGGACCGGTTCGACCGCGCGGTCGCCGATGAGCCCGCGCTGGCAGACCTCCAGGACAGTTACGAATCGGTCCTCGCCCGCGCGGAAGCCGCTCAGTGGCCCCCGCTGCAACGCATCCATGGTGACTTCCACCTCGGCCAGGTGCTCCAGGTGCCGGACCGCGGCTGGGTGATGTTGGACTTCGAAGGTGAGCCGCTGCGACCGCTGGCCGAGCGCAGCCTGCCGGACAGCCCGATGCGCGATGTCGCCGGGATGCTGCGTTCCTTCGACTACGCGGCCGGTTCGGCCGAGGTGCGCGGCGCCGGTTCACGGCGCGACTGGTCGGACTCATGTCGTCGGGCCTTCCTGGAGGGGTACTCCGCGGGCAGCCCGATCAGCGGCGCCGTGCTCAACGCCTACGAGATCGACAAAGCGGTCTACGAAGTCAGTTACGAAGTGCGAAACCGACCGGCCTGGAAGCACATTCCGTTAGCTGCGGTCGACCGGCTCCTTGGTTCCTCGGAGTCCCCCTCAGCGGCGCCGTCGGCACCGCCGGTGGCCGAGCACGAGGCAGACGCGCTGCTGGCCGGGTTGCACCGCGACCCGCACAGCGTGCTCGGTGCCCAGATGGATGCCGAGGGGCCGTTCATCCGGGTGCTGCGCCCGCTGGCTGCGACCGTGCAGATCGCGCTGGCCGGTGATGAGCGAGTGCCGTTGCAGCATGAGTACGAAGGGATCTGGTCAGCCCGGATCCCAGGAAGTGACGTGCCCGACTACCGGATCGTCACGACGTACGGCGACGGCGTCGAACACGTCGCCGACGACCCCTACCGGTTCCTGCCCAGCCTCGGGGAGATGGACCTGTTCCTCATCGGTCAGGGCCGGCACGAGGAGTTGTGGAACGCACTGGGCGCACGAGTGCACCGCTACGACGGGCCGCTGGGTGAGGTGACCGGTACGGCGTTCGCGGTCTGGGCGCCCAACGCCAAGGGCGTGCGGGTCATCGGTGAGTTCAACGGCTGGAACGGCACCACCCACCCGATGCGGTTGCTCGGCGGTTCCGGGGTGTGGGAACTGTTCGTCCCCGATGTCGGCGCAGGAACGCGCTACAAGTTCCAGGTGCTAGGGGCCGACCGGGTGTGGCGGGAGAAGACCGACCCGATGGCGCGGTTCACCGAGACGTCGCCGAAGACGGCGGCCATCGTGACCGAATCCGCTTACGAATGGGGCGATTCGGACTGGATGACCAAGCGGGCCAACACCGACCCGCACACCGGACCGATGAGCACCTACGAGGTGCACCTGAGCTCGTGGCGTGAGGGTCAGTCGTACCGCGACCTGGCCGAGCACCTGGTCAACTACGTCAAGGATCTGGGCTTCACGCACGTGGAGTTCATGCCGGTGATGGAGCACCCCTACCCGCCGTCGTGGGGTTATCACGTGACGGGGTACTACGCACCGAACTCCCGGCTCGGAAACCCCGACGATCTGCGTTATCTGATCGACACCCTGCACCAGAACGGGATCGGCGTCATCCTGGACTGGGTGCCGGGCCACTTCGCCACCGACGAGTGGGCGCTGGTGCGCTTCGACGGGACGGCCCTCTATGAGCACCCGGACCGGCGACGCGGCTGGCACCCGGAGTGGGGTTCGTACATCTTCAACTTCGGCCGCACGGAGGTGCGCAACTTCCTGGTCGCCAACGCAACGTACTGGTTGGAGGAGTTCCACGCCGACGGGCTCCGGGTCGACGGGGTCGCTTCGATGCTCTACCTCGACTACGCCCGCAGCGACGGCCAATGGCTACCCAACCGGTACGGCGGCCGGGAGAACCTCGAGGCCGTCGAACTACTCCAAGAGGCCAACGCGACCGCCTACCGGCGCTCCCCCGGCAGCGTGATGATCGCCGAGGAGTCAACGTCCTGGCCAGGGGTCACCCAGCCGACGGACGCCGGCGGTCTCGGCTTCGGACTGAAGTGGAACATGGGCTGGATGCACGACACCCTGGACTACTTCCACGAAGAACCCATCCACCGGCAGTACCACCACAACAAGATCACCTTTGGTTTCGTCTACGCGTGGAGCGAGCGGTTCGTGCTGCCGATCAGCCACGACGAGGTCGTGCACGGCAAGGGATCGCTGCTGCGCAAGATGCCCGGGGACCGGTGGAACCAGTTGGCCAACGTGCGTGCGTTTCTGGCCCACCAGTGGTCCCACCCCGGCAAACAACTGCTTTTCATGGGGTGCGAATTCGCTCAGGAAGCTGAGTGGGCCGACGGACGCAGCCTCGACTGGTGGCTGCTTCGCCACCCCGAGCACTACGGCGTGCACGCACTGGTGAAGGACCTCAACCAGCTCTACGTCGACACCCCGGCGCTGTGGTCGTTGGACCACCAGGGCGATGGTTTCGAGTGGATCAACGGCGACGACGCGGGAGGTAACACCTTCAGCTATCTGCGCTGGGGCGCCGGCGAGCGGGGTCCGGACAACGTGGTGGCGGCCGTCCTGAACGCCTCCGCGACCGAGCACCGCGACATCACCTTGGGTTTGCCGTTCACCGGTGAGTGGGCAGAAGTGCTGAACACCGATGCGCAGGCGTACGGCGGGGCCGGGCGCGGCAACCTGGGCGCCGTGACGGCCGTCTCCGAGGCAGCCAACGGCCAGCCCGCATCTGCCCGGATAACCCTTCCCCCGTTGTCCATGATCTGGCTCATCCCGATTCAGTAGTAGGAGTTCAACGATGAATGACGCCGCATCCCGAGCCGGTCAACCGGCGCTGCCCAGCGACCTGGTCGACGTACCCGCCTTGATCACGGCGTATTACACGCTGACCCCCGATCCGGAAAACCCCGACCAACAGGTTGTTTTCGGCACGTCCGGGCACCGCGGGTCGTCGCTGGACAGTGCGTTCAACGAGGCGCACATCCTGGCGACGACGCAGGCGATCGTGGACTACCGACGCGAGCAGGGGTATGACGGTCCGCTGTTCATCGGTCGGGACACCCACGGGTTGTCCGAACCGGCATGGGTCAGCGCACTGGAGGTACTGGCAGCGAACGACGTCACGGTGCTGGTCGACAGTCGGGACGGCTACACCCCGACGCCGGGTGTCTCCCACGCGATCCTCAAGGCGAACGCGGGCCGCACCACGGGCCCTGGCCTGGCCGACGGCATCGTGATCACCCCGTCGCACAACCCGCCGCGGGACGGCGGGTTCAAGTACAACCCGCCACACGGTGGTCCCGCCGACAGTGATGCCACCAAGGTGATTGCAGCGGCAGCCAATGCGTACCTGCGGGCCGGGCTGGACGGCGTACGTCGGGTGCCGATCAGCACGGCGCGTGCCAGCGCAGGCTCGTACGACTTCCTGGCCGAGTACGTGACCGACCTGCCCAACGTGATCGATCTGTCGCGGATCAAGGACGCCGGCGTCAAGATCGGGGCGGACCCGCTCGGCGGTGCGTCGGTCGCCTACTGGGGCGAGATCGGTTCGCAGTACGGGCTGGATCTGACCGTGGTCAATCCCCTGGTGGACCCGACGTGGCGGTTCATGACGCTGGACTGGGACGGCAAGATCCGGATGGACTGCTCATCGCCGTACGCGATGGCCTCGTTGATCAAGCAACGCGACCACTACGACATCGCTACCGGCAACGACGCGGACAGCGACCGGCACGGCATCGTGACCAAGGGCGGGTTGATGAACCCGAATCACTATCTGGCCGTGGCGATTTCGTATCTTTACGGCGGAGCGCGCCCGGACTGGAAGTCGCACCGCGTCGGGAAGACCCTGGTGTCGTCGTCCCTGATCGACCGCGTGGTGGCCGGGATCGGCGCCGAACTGTGGGAGGTGCCAGTCGGCTTCAAGTGGTTCGTGCCGGGCCTGTTGGACGGGTCGGTCGGATTCGGTGGTGAGGAGTCGGCGGGGGCGTCGTTCCTGCGGTTCGACGGGTCGGTGTGGACAACGGACAAGGACGGCATTCTGTTGGCGCTGTTGGCTTCGGAGATCACTGCTGCGACCGGGAAAACGCCGTCCGAGCACTTCACCGAACTCACGGCGCAGTATGGCTCGTCGGCCTACGCCCGTGTCGACGCGCCGGCGTCACGGGAGCAGAAGGCCAAGCTGGCGGCCCTCAGCCCGTCGGACGTCGCGTCCACAAGCCTTGCGGGAGAGGACATCACGGCCACACTGACCGAGGCGCCGGGCAACGGTGCCGCGATCGGTGGCCTCAAGGTCACGACCCAGAACGCCTGGTTCGCTGCTCGGCCGTCAGGCACCGAGGACGTCTACAAAATCTACGCCGAGTCGTTCCTCGGGGAGGATCACCTGAAGCAGGTGCAGACCGAGGCCAAGCAGATCGTCGACGCTGCCCTCGGGGTGTAGCTGATCAGTACAGCGCCGACATCAGGGCGGTGCGCGCCTTCTTCACCCGCTCGTCGGTCGAGCCGATGATGTCGAACAGGCCGATGAGGTGTTCGCGAGCTGCGCTGCGGTCGTCGCCGCTTGTTGCTCGGACCAGGTCGATCAGGCGGGCGAAGGCGTCCTCGACGTGTCCGCCGAGCAGGTCGAGGTCGGCGACCTGGGTCTGGGCGGCGACATCGGTGGGGTTCTGCGCGGCCGCCTCCCGGACGGTTGTCGCGTCCAGGTCTGCGGTGCGCTGGAGCAGCAGCACCTGCCCGCGGCCGAGGCGGGCACCCTCGTCCTCGGGGTTGGTGGCCAGCAGTTGGTCGTACGCCGCAATGGCGGCGTCGTAGTCCCCCGCCTCGATCGCGTCGTACGCCTGGGCCAACAACGGATCCTCATCCGACTCTGGCTCCTGCGCCGCGGGCGGCGCACCCTCGACGGGAACAGTGCCGGTGACGCCCGCCTGCTGGGCCGCCTGGAGCACCTGATCGAACACCCCGCGCACGGCATCGGCCGGCTGCGGGCCCATGTAGAGCGGCAACGGCTGACCCTTGATCAGCGCGAGCACCATCGGTACCTGTTGGACTTGCAGCGCTTGGCGGATCTGCATCGCGGAGTCGATGTCGGCGGTGGCGAGGACCAGCCGACCGCCGTACTCCCCACGATTGAAGCCAACTCATCGACGTGCTGCTGGCTGGCGGGTCGGGCTCCGGAATAGACGGCGAGGATCACGGGGACATCGAGGGACATCTCGACGGCGGCGCCGAAGGTGTTGTCGTCGACCTGTTGGACCAGGCCATTGGGCGTGCCGGAGGCTTCCGTGGACCGCGGCGCGGCGCCAGGTCGGGCGGCGGCAGGTTTGGCGAGCGCGGACAGGTCGACGGCACCCCGCAGCGATGCGGCGGTCAGCGGCTTTTCAGGCATGTCTTCATTCTGACGGACGCGGCGTGTGGAAAATCAATCGGTTACCGAAGGGGTCAGCGATCTGCAACTCGTCACCCCCTCAGATGCAGCACGCACCCCTGACGGGACACCTGTAGGTAGAGCGGCAGGCCGGGTTCGAAGCGGTGCTCCAGTCGATCGTGAAGCCAAGGAAATCGCGGTAGAAGCGGATCGCCTCACCGCCGGGAAACACCCGCACGATGGGTACGACGATCGGCGGTCTCCCGGGCACACAGTCAGAATCGAGCGGGCTCGCGGTAACTACCCCACAGCTCCTTCATGGCGCCGCAGATCTCCCCCAGCGTTGCCTCCGCGCGGACCGCGGCGAGCATGGGCTCGATCAGGTTGCCATCGCCTTGCGCCACCCGGATCATCTCGGCGAGCGCCGCCTGGACCGCGGGCTCGTCGCGGGCCGCCTTGCGTGCCTGCAGGACGCGGACCTGCTCGCGTTCGACCTCGTGCGAGACCCGCAGGATCTCCAACTCCTTGGCGGACGACTCGGTGTGCACGTTGACGCCGACGACCCGCTTGTCGCCCTTCTCAACGGCGGTTTGGTATTGGAAGGCGGCCTCGGCGATCTCGGACATGAACCATCCGTCCTCGACACCGCGTAGCAAGCCGCTGGTGATCGGGCCGATCGGATGCTCGTATCCCTCCGGTTTGCCCCGCTGCCCCATGACCCGGATCTGCTCGAAGATCGCCTCGGCCTGCTGCTCCATCCGGTCGGTCAGCGCTTCGATGAAGTACGAACCACCAAGCGGGTCAGCGACATTCGTCACGCCGGTCTCTTCCATCAGCACCTGCTGGGTGCGCAGGGCAACCTCGGCGGACTCCTCGGTGGGCAGCGCCAACGTCTCGTCGAGGGCGTTGGTGTGCAAAGAGTTGGTGCCGCCGAGAACTGCAGCGAGGGCTTCGACCGCCGTGCGGACCACGTTGTTGATCGGCTGCTGCGCGGTCAGGGAGACGCCGGCGGTCTGGGTGTGGAATCGCAGCCACTGGGCCTTGGCGGTCTTCGCGCCATAGACGTCACGCATCCAGCGAGCCCAGATGCGACGGGCGGCGCGGAACTTGGCGATCTCCTCGAAGAAGTCCACGTGGGCGTCGAAGAAGAAGGACAACCCGGGCCCGAACACGTCGACGTCCAAGCCCCGGGAGAGACCCAACTCGACGTACCCGAAGCCGTCAGCCAGGGTGTAGGCCAACTCTTGCGCGGCGGTAGAGCCGGCCTCACGGATGTGGTAGCCAGACACCGAAAGCGGTTTGTAGGCAGGGATTTTCGCACTGGTGTACTCCATCAGATCACCGATGAGCCGCAGGTGCGGTTCGGGACCGAAGAGCCATTCCTTCTGTGCGATGTACTCCTTGTAGATGTCGGTCTGCAGGGTGCCGTTGAGCTTGCCGACGTCGACGCCCTGACGCTCGGCGGCCACGAGATACATGCAGAAGACCGGGACCGCCGGGCCGCTGATGGTCATCGAGGTGGTGACTTCGTCCAGGCGGATGCCGTCGAAGAGCACCTCCATGTCGGCCGCCGAGTCGATGGCGACACCGCAGTGACCGACTTCGCCCAGGCTCATCGGGTCATCGGAGTCGCGTCCCATCAAGGTGGGCATGTCAAAGGCGACGCTGAGACCGCCACCACCGCGACCAAGGATCATCCGGTAGCGCTCGTTGGTCTGCTGGGCGTTGCCGAAGCCAGCGAACTGCCGGATCGTCCACGGTCGCCCGCGGTAGCCAGTGGCGTACAGGCCTCGGGTGTAAGGGAATTGGCCTGGCCACTCACCGTCGTCGACGCCGTACGCCGGATCGACCTCGTCGCCGGACAAGGTCGTGAAGTCGGCGTCGCGGACCCGACCTGAGGCCTCGGCGGCGGCGTACTGGCGCTCCCATTCCACACGTGACATGCGGATAGCGTACGGCAATTTACTAGGACGTCCTAGTAACTTACCCCTCCGTCAGCCTCCGCACGCGTCCTGAGCAGCCACGGCGTCATTCGGGCAAGCAACCTCGCAACGGCATCAGCTATTGCGGACGCCTCAGCGACGATCAGGGGCTGCTGCCCATCCACCGGCTGCTCGCATAATGCGACGTACGCCGCAGCCAGAGTCGTGTAGACGTTGTGGATCCAGTCCGGCGGACGGGCCGGCTGAGGAGCGCGCTCGAACTCCGCGAGCGCATCCACGACCTTGCCCAGCCACACCGTGTGGCCCCCCGGGTCGACTGATAGCGCGACAATCGCCGCCCCTGCGACACGGGCATACTCTTGGTCGTGCCACGCTTGTCCGTCGAAAACCATTCTGACCGCGAGAGTTTCGAGGACTTCGCCGCCACCGGCAATGCCTGCCTTGACGGCCTCTGCGAAGTAGTCGGCGCCGTGCGCAACTGCGTGCAACCAACCCAGCCGATCGTCATACCCGCGGGTGTCGGACTCGGTTGTGTACCAGTCCCGGAGCTGCTCGAAGGCACCGCGATCGCGATCGCCTGCGAGCACCAACCACGCGAGGGTAAGAGGCGCGAAGGTCCGGGCCTGCACATGCGGGCTGCTCAGCTGATCGATCGCACTCGCCCGGATCTCATCGCTCGACGCTGCGAAACGGCCCGAAAGAATGCCCCGCGATAGCTCGGCGTACGCCCATCCATCGCGGGTCGTAGGGTCCGGCGAGGCCATGGCCGACAGCAGGGTAGACAGATCATGATCGGTCACGTGGCAAACCTACGTGGCGGGCGAGCTTAGAAGTCGCCGGAGCGTTTGCGGATGTTGCGGAGTAGTCGCCACAGCTGGCCGTGCTCTCGCTCGGACACGCCCGCTAGACCAAAATCAATGGCGTGCAGCGCCGCGGTTGCCTCCTCCATCCGATTGGTGCCCGCGGGAGTGATCCGGGCCAGGGTGCCGCGGCCGTCCTGCGGGTTGGGCACCCGCTCGACCAGACCGTCGGCGGCCAGCCGCTGAACGATGTTGGTGGCGCTGGTGGGGTGGATCATCAGCCGCTCCCCCACCTTGCTCATCGGCAGGTCGCCGGTCCGTGAGAACGCCAGCAGGACCAGCGCCTCGTAGCGGGCAAAGGTCAATCCGTACGGCGCGACCGCGGCATCCAGGTCGGCGAGCAACCGCTGCTGGACCCGCATGATCGAGGTCGCGGTGGCCATCGCGTCGTACGGCGCATCCGCCCCCCAGCGCGCCCGCCAGAGCTCCCGGGCGCGAGCGATCGGATCGAAGGGAAGTTTGCCGCTCACCCGCGGACCATCCGCGACTCGTGACAAGACCAGGCGTCGTCGTACTGCGTCTGCCCGTCCAGTTCGAACCCGTGTTTGCGGTAGAACGCGATGGCGCGGTCGTTCTGGGTCGCAACCCACAGGTACGCCGGTCGGTCACCGATGAGGACATCGAGCAGTTGCGCTGCTGCTCCGGTTCCGTGGAACTCAGGGAGCACGTTCAGTGACCACAACTCCGTCGCCCGCGGCGGGTCCTCGTCCCGCGGCCGACCGCCGGTACCGAAACCGGCGATGCGACCGGTTGCCGGGTCCACGGCGCACCGGGTGAGGGTCTCACCCGCAGCTTCTCGGGCGACCTGACCAGGGATGATCTGCTCGCGCCAGCCGGTGATCCGCTGCTCGGGCTGCAAAGCGTCCAATTTGGCCTGGTCCATCATCCCGGCGTAGGTGTGCTGCCAGATACGTACGTGCGCCGTGCCGACCTCCTCGGCGTCTGCGTCGACGATCGGCCGCAGCACGAAGTCAGTCATCGGCCAGCCGCTCCTCGACCCGCTGCACCTTGGCACTCAGCTGATCGGTGAAGCCAGGGCGGATGTCGGCCTTGATCACCAGCGACACTCGCGAGGAGTACTTCTGCACCGCCTCCGTGGCCGCCTTGATGACGGCCAGGCAGTCATCCCAGTCACCCTCCAGCGTGGTGAACATCGCGGTCGTCTCGTTCGGCAGCCCCGAATCACGCACGATGCGGACCGCCTCGGCGACGGCTTCGCTGAACGAACCGTCGGGGTCGTCAGTGCTAGCAGGAGCAACGGAGAACGCGAAGAGAGCCATGCGGCAAGGCTATGGCGTACGCCAGACCGACACGTGGGAGGTGCTGTCGCTCGTGAACGGTTCGCCCGACCACCCGCCCCACCGCGACTCCAGCTGCATGCCAGCCAACTGCGCCATCAGATCCAGTTCCGATGGCCACACGTAGCGAAAGTTGCTGGCGCCGTAGCGGAACGAGCCGTCCGGCTGACGGGTGTAGTGGTGGGACGTACCTTGTTGCGTGGCGATGTCCAGCGTGTCGAATCCGACGTGCTGATCGGTGACATCAAACGGTACGGCGTTCTGCCCGAGCGGCATCCGGCGCAACTCCGGCACCCACAACTCGACAACGAAGGCACCGCCCCGAGCCAGGTGGCGGGCAGCGTTGGCGAAGCAGGCGACCTGCTCAGCCTGCGTGCGCAGATTGCCGATCGTGTTGAACACCAGATAGACCAGGCTGAACGGCCCGCCCGGCACTGTTTGTGTCGCCATGTCGCCGATGACGATCGGTAGAGCCGGATCCTTCCGATGAAGACGCTCGGCCATCGGTGCTGAGAACTCGATACCACTCACCGAGAGTCCGCGCTGCTTGAGCGGGATGGCAACCCGTCCAGTGCCGATGGCGAACTCCAGCACCGGCCCGTGGCCGGCCAGTTCAGCCAGTACGTCGATCGTGGGCTCCAGCACCCGCGGTGCGAACATCTCCGACGAATCCTCGTCGTACCGCTCGGCGTCGGCCTCGGTCCATAGGTCACTGCTGGTCATGCTGCTCAACCAACCGCAGCAACGCGGAAGCGGCAAACCAATTACCGCCATATCCTGCTTGCCGTGCAGCTGGAACTTCGCGATCTGTGGGATTTCGACGACCCCCTACGCAGCGAGAGCCGTTTCCGAGCGGCGGCGAATGATGCCGGCCAGCGCGCCCTCGCGCTCACCCAGGTCGCTCGCGCCCTGGGATTGCAGGGGCGGTTCGACGAAGCGGAGGAGCAACTCGCCGCCCTCGACCGTCGCGACCCTGAAGTGGACGTGCGCGTCGATCTGGAACGAGGTCGGATCGCCCGCGACACCGGCCGATCCGAGGCCGCGCGCGGTCACTTCACGGCAGCCGCCACCAAGGCCGAGGACGCGGACCTGCAGGAGCCGCTGGTTGACGCCCTGCACATGCTGGCCTTGGTCAGCGATCAACCAGAACGCGACGACGCGCACCAGCGCGCGCTGCACGTTGCGCGTCGCGCCGACGACCCCGCAGCCCGCCGCTGGGAGGCCTCCGTGCTCAACAACATCGCCATGGATCACGCCGATGCCGGCGACTTCGAAGCGGCGCTGCCGCAGTTCGAAGCTGCCCTCGACGCTCGGCGCAGGCTCGACCCGGACCCCGGGCGAATCGTTGTCGCCCGGTGGATGATCGCCTGGGCACTGCGCAACCTGGGGCGCGACGACGAAGCCCTTGTCATCCAGCGCGACTTGAAGGCGGAGCTTGCTGACCGTGGCCAACAGGATCAGTACGTCGAGGAGGAACTCGCCCTGCTCGAACGAGGCTGACTACCCATCAGGCGCGCCAGCGCAGATTTCGTTGCCACTGCAAGCCCGTGGCCGGGCCAGCACCGCCGGCTGCGTCGACGAGCACACCGTCAGCCACGCCACCACTATCCGGGTCCGCACCGGTGAGCAGGTCCGAGTCGTAGATCTGCAACGGCCGTAGCGGTGGAATCAGGAACTCCAAGTAGCCGCCCCGCTCCCGGACCGGGATGTTGCGTGCGTGCACCAACCGGTGGTGGTCGGCACACAACAGACATCCGTTATCAAGGTCTGTGTTGCCGAGCCGCTCGCCCGGTCGGGTAGGTGTCCACGGATCGCGCCAGTGATGCCCCTCGGTCCAGGCCGCCGTGCGATCACACCCGGGAAAGATGCAACCGTGGTCGCGTTGGGCCAACGCCCGACGCTGGGTCGCGGTGAATGACCGTTTCAACCGGCCCAGGTCCAACGGCAACGACGCGCCGCCCATCACCCGAGGGATGATCCCCGCCGAACACGCCGCTTCCCGCACCAGCCCCGCGGACACCCTCGCCCCCGAGGGCAAGGTGCCCGGACCCAACTGCCCGGCGATGGCGTCGTAGTCCACGTTGACCGTGAGTACCGCGCTCATCCCACCGGCATTGGGCAACTGATCGGCCGGCAACCGCCCGCAGATGGCGGCGAATGCCCGCCCCTCGCGGTGCCGACGATCCATCGGTAGATCCTCGTCAACCCCGGCGGCGCCCTCGGTGACCGGGTCATCGTTGGCGCGGTCGGCCAGTGCGGGGTTGGTACGCCGTGGCGCCGCGCCGGCTTCGACCGCCGCCATCAGCGCTTCGGCTTCCGCTTCGGGCACGGTGAACCCACCGCGCCACGTCCCGTCCCGGTTGTCCGCCATCCAGAACGCACTGCGGGCACGGGCACGGTGCTCCCGGGCAGCAAGTTGCGCATCCTCGTGCACGTCCGCCTCAGCGCGGGTCTTGAACGCCGCCGCGGAACGCATCGCCGCGCGGGCCAGGTCCTGGATCGACAAGACCTTGGCCTGCGCGATCAGCCAGTCTTCGAGCCCCCGCCGCGCAGCGGCATCCAGGCCCACGGGCAACCGGGTCAACGCGGCCGCGATGATCCCGGCCTGCTCCCCGGCCAACGCACCCGCACCCAGGGCGGAATGGGTCGCCGGAGCATTGGTCAACCGGCGGGCCGTACGCACCATCCGAGCCGCGGCGGGCCGGTCGCCACCGAAGTCCCCAGCCAACATCGCCCCTGTCGATGTGGCGCCCGCAGCCCGGGCCGCGCCCCGCTCATCCAAGGTACGCGCGAGCACCATGAGCACAGCGTCTATCCGGGCCTTTGCTTGGGCGAGCGACCTGCTCGCGGCCCGCACCCCTGCGTCACCCACGTCCTCCAGGTCGCTGTCCGACAGGGCCGCGAACTCATCCAGCACCCCATGCAACCGACCGATGACCGAGGCATGTGCGCCCGTCGCAGCAACGCCATCCGCAGCCACCTCAGGGTCAACGGCAATCGCAGACATCCAGCCCTCCTCCAGGTCCTGGACGCCACGCTAGGAGCCCGCCACACCCCGGGAAAAGACCGAACCCGCGCGGTGTGGACAACCGATCACACTGCGCAGTGGCTGTGGAAAAGCTCAGGAGACCGACGCCACCAGCTCATCAGCGGCTGAGTACGGGTCTGCAGAGCCCGCGACCACCGACGACGCCAACGACGCCAACAACGCGTGGTCGTCCAATGTGCCCATCCGCGAACGCAATTCGCCCAGCGCAAGAGCCAGGATCTCGTCCGAAGCCCGCCGGGTACGTCGCGCGGCGAGCTCGCCAGAAGAGGCGAGCCAGGACCAGTGTTTATCCAATGCAGCGAGCACTTCGTCCAATCCGGAGCCGGACGCCGCCACCAGCTTCTCCACCGGAGCCCGCCACGCCCCTGCGGCAGGCGCAGCGCCCAGCGTCAGCATCTGCCGCAACTCCCGCACTGTCGCGTCCGCTCCGTCGCGGTCGGCCTTGTTGACCACGAAGACGTCCCCGACCTCGAGGATCCCCGCCTTTGCGGCCTGCACCCCGTCGCCCATCCCGGGCGCCAGCAGAACCACGGTGGTGTCAGCCATTCCCGCGATCTCGACCTCGGACTGACCAACACCCACCGTCTCGATCAGGATCACGTCGCACCCGGCCGCGTCCAGCACCCGCAGCGCCTGCGGAGCCGCCCACGCCAGACCGCCCAGATGCCCCCGCGTGGCCATCGACCGCACGTAGACGCCCGGGTCCAGCGCGTGATCGGACAACCGGATCCGGTCCCCCAGTAGAGCTCCACCGGAGAACGGTGACGACGGATCAACCGCCAACACTCCGACCCGCAGATCCTGTGCGCGAAAGGCGGCCACGAGCGCCGACGTGGTCGTGGATTTGCCGACCCCAGGCGACCCGGTCAACCCGATCAGCCGGGCGTGACCGGCGTACGGCGCCAACGCCTTCATCGCCGGACGAAGCTGGGGGGAATCGTTCTCCACCAGGGTGATCAGCCGAGCGACCGCGCGGTGGGAGCCCGAGCGTGCCGCCGCGACCAGATCGTCGACGGCGAGCGTTGCGCGGCTCACGAAGCGGAGGGGACTTCGATCAGCAGCGCGTCGCCCTGTCCACCGCCGCCGCACAGCGCCGCCGCGCCGACCCCGCCACCGCGCCGCTGCAACTCCAACGCCAGATGCAGCACCAGCCGCGCGCCGGACATGCCGATCGGGTGACCCATCGCAATCGCACCGCCGTTGACGTTGACGATGTCCGGCGAAACCCCCAGCGACGCAGTCGAAGCAAGTCCCACGAGCGCAAAGGCCTCGTTCAACTCGAAGAGCGAAACGTCGGACACCGAGATGCCCTCCTTGGCGCACGCCGCCCGGATCGCGTTCGCCGGCTGCAACTGCAGCGACGAGTCCGGACCGGCGACGACGCCGTGCGCACCGATGTAGGCCAGCACCGGCAACCCGAGCGACTGTGCCTTCGCAAGGGACGTCACGACCACGGCCGCGGCCCCGTCCGAGATCGGCGACGCCGTCCCGGCCGTGATGGTGCCCTCAGGGGAGAACGCCGGGCGCAGACCGGCCAGCGACTCCACCGTCGTGTCGGATCGGATCCCTTCGTCCTCCGCGAAAACCACTGGCTCGCCACGTCGCTGCGGGATCGACACCGGCACCACCTCGTCGGCGAACAGGCCGTCCTTCCAGGCACGTGCCGCCAACTGATGCGAGCGCGCCCCAAAGGCGTCCTGCTCCTCGCGGGTGTAGGCAAGCTCCCCCACGTTCGCCTGCTCGGTCAGTGCCCCCATCGGCTGATCGGTGAACGCGTCCCACAGACCGTCAAGATCCATGTGGTCCTTCATCGTCACGTCGCCGTACTTGTAGCCCTTGCGACTGCCCACGAGCAGGTGCGGCGCATTGGTCATCGACTCCTGTCCGCCGGCGACCACGACCTCGAACTCCCCCGCCCGGATCAGCTGTGCGGCCAGCGCGATCGCGTCCAGCCCTGACAGGCACACCTTGTTGATCGTCAGGGCCGGCACGGTCATCGGGATCCCGCCCTTGACCGCGGCCTGACGGGCCGGGATCTGCCCGTCTCCGGCGGGCAGCACCTGGCCCATGATCACGTAGTCCACCTGGTCACCGGTGATACCGGCACGGGACAACGCACCCGCGATGGCGAAGCCACCCAGGTCGGTCCCGGAGAATCCGGCGAGGGAGCCGAGGAGTTTGCCCATCGGCGTACGGGCTCCCGCGACGAGGACGGGCTGACGGTCCGGATCAACAACAGTGGCCATGCTCACAAGTCTAGTGTTGAGGTTATGGACCCGCTCTTCGAAGCAGTCGACCACGTCGGCATCGCGGTGCCCGACCTCGACGACGCGATCACCTTCTACACCCAGACCCTCGGCATGCGCGTGGTCCATGAGGAGACCAACGAGGGGCAGGGGGTGCGCGAAGCCATGGTCGAGGTCACCCCGGGCGGCACCCAGTTGCAGTTGCTCGCTCCGCTGTCCGAAGACTCGTCCATCGCCAAGTTCCTTGACCGCTCGGGCCCCGGGGTCCAGCAGGTCGCCTACCGCGTCAAGAACGTCGATGACGTCTCGAAAGCCCTGCGAGACAGAGGATTACGACTGTTGTACGACGAGCCACGCCCGGGCACGTACGGCTCCCGTATCAACTTCGTGCACCCCAAAGACGCCGGCGGCGTTCTCGTCGAACTGGTCGAGCCGCCGACGAACTAGCGCCAGGACCCCCGTGGCGGGCGACGATCTCGCGCCTGCCAGCAGGGCGTGTGCCAGTGGCGTCGGTCGGTCACGTCGCCGAGTCCCTCCGCGGGCCAGACCACGACGTGGGCCTGCGCTGCCGACACCTGCTGCTGGCAGCCCGGGCAGGTGTAGCTCTTGCCCGTCGCGTTGCCCCGCACCGTGCGCACCGTCCAGACCTGACCGGCGTACGACGCACTGGAGGTCCCGCCGCCCAGCACCTCGGTCAGGGGCCGAGTGGGCGGTCGTCGCGGTGGCTTACGCCGGGGCACGGCAACTCAGTCCAGGAACTTCCGGCCCCGCACCGCATGCTCGACCAGCAACGGTGAGGGGCCAGCGCCACCGACGGTGGTCGCCATGACAGCCAGACCTTCGGTGACCTGGTCCGCGCCGAGTCGGTCGATCATCGTGAACGGGCCCTCGGGGTATCCGCACCCCGCGGTCATCGCCGTGTCGATGTCTTGGGCGCTGGCGTAGCCGGAGTCGAGCATCGCGACGGCGTCGTTGAGATGCGGGTAGAGCAAGGCGTCGACCACCAGCCCCGAGCGGGCCCGACCGACCACGGGCACCAGCCCCGCGCGGTCCGCCGCGGTGCGCACGGCGGCGACTTCCCGGGCACCACTGTCCAGTCCGGTACCGATCTCCAGCACCTGACCACCCTTGGTGGGCTCGTGCAGGCGCACCGGCACGACGACCCGGGCGTGCTCATCCGGCGTCCCGATTGCCCATTCCGCCAGGCCGTCCATCGGCGCCAGGATCGCGTTCTTCCCGATCTTCGAAAGCCCCGCCGAGATGGCTTCCTGGGCCGGACCCATCTGGTCGCACTCACACGCTCCGGCAGCGCATTCCCCTGTCGCGCAACCGGCGTCGGTGCCCACGAACACGATCTGTGCTTCGCCCAGCGCAGCCGACGCAGTGACCGAATGGACGACCTTCAAACCGCCGGCTTCCATCGTCTCGCCGAGCTGCGCCAACGCCTCGCCGGTCCCAAGCAGGCCGATGGTGCTGACTGCGAGCGCCCGGCCGCTCGACGCCGGCTGCTCCGACTCGTCGGCATCGGGGCCGTAGTCGTAGAAGCCCTGGCCCGTCTTGCGGCCCAGGCGGCCCGCGGTCACCATCTGCTGCAACAGCGCTGGCGGCGCCGCCGACGGGTCCTTGGTCGCCTCGTACAACACGTCGCAGACCTCTTTGACCACGTCGAGTCCGATCAGGTCCGACAGGGTCAATGGCCCCATCGGGAAGCCCGCACCGACGCGCATCGCGTTGTCCAGGTCTTCACGCGACACGCTTCCGGTCTCATACAGCCGGATCGCTCGCGCCAGATAGGTGATCAGCAGCGCGTTGGCGACGAACCCGGCCCGGTCCCCGACCACAACCGGCTTCTTGCCCAGTCGCGTTGCCAGATCGCGCACCTCACGGACCAGCTTGGTGTCGGTGAACAGCGTGCTGATCACCTCGACCAGCGCCAGCACCGGCGCCGGATTGAAGAAGTGCATCCCGATGACGCGCTCGGGGTGCTTGGTGGCGGCCGCGATGGTGGTCAGCGACAGGCTGGAGGTGTTGGACGCCAGGATCGTGTCCGGGCGCACGATGTCATCCAGCTTGCTGAACAGGTCGATCTTGAACTCCAACCGCTCCGGGATGGCCTCGATCACCAGGTCGACATCGGCCAGGTCGGTCACCGAGGCGGTCCAGGTGACCCGGTCCAGCAGCGCCTTCTGGTCCTGCTCGGACAGCCGACCGCGCGCAACGGCCTTGCCGGTCGACGTGGTGAGGAATCCCTTGCCACGCTCGGCAAGCTCGGGCGTTCCGTCGACACCGACGACGCTCAGGCCGGCCTTGGCGAAGACCTCCACGATGCCAGCGCCCATCGTGCCGAGGCCGACGACGCCGACCGTCCCGATCCGACCCGACCCATTACCCCGTCCACCGCTTGGCACCATGTCCGAAGTCTCCCAGAGCCGGACGTCGGGCCGTCAACCGGCCGGATACGCTGGCGCCCGTGCGGATCGTGATCGCCGAATGCAGCGTCGACTACCTGGGCCGGCTGACCGCCCACCTGCCCCTGGCGACCCGCTTACTGGTCGTGAAGGCGGACGGTTCGGTGCTGGTGCACAGCGACGGCGGGTCCTACAAACCGCTGAACTGGATGTCCCCACCGTGCACCCTGACCGAGGTCGCCCCCAGCGAGGACGAGGCCGAGGAAGGCGTCAGCAACGTCTGGATCGTCCAGCACGCCAAGAACGAGGACCAGCTACGGGTTCGCCTGCACCAGGTACTGCACGACAGCGAGCACGCGCTCGGCGTCGACCCCGGGCTGATCAAGGACGGCGTCGAGGCGCAGTTGCAGGCCCTGCTCGCTGAGCACATCCACACCCTCGGCGAGGGCTACTCCTTGATCCGCCGCGAGTACTTCACCGCCATCGGGCCGGTCGACATCATGTGCCGCGACGCCGAGGGCCACACGGTCGCCGTGGAGATCAAACGACGCGGCGACATCGACGGTGTCGAACAACTGACGCGTTACCTCGAACTACTCAACCGCGATACCTCGCTGGCGCCGGTCACCGGTGTCTTCGCTGCCCAGCAGATCAAGCCGCAGGCGCGGACCCTGGCCGAAGACCGCGGAATCCGCTGTGTCACGTTGGATTACGACGCGCTCAAGGGCATCGACAACGCCGAGTCACGCCTGTTCTGAACGCTCCTGTGAGCGAGCACGATGTGCCGCGATCACCGAGGCGTAGTAGTGCCCGGAGTCCTTGATCGTCCGCTCCAGCGTGTCGTAGTCGACCCGGATGATCCCGAATCGCTTGCTGTAGCCGTAGGCCCACTCGAAGTTGTCCATCAACGACCACAGTTGGTAGCCGCGCACGTCGGCACCCGCCGCGATCGCGTCGGCGACGGCTTGCAGGTGAGCCGCGACGTACGCCGCCCGGTCACCATCCGGGACGCTGCCGTCGGCAGCTACGCGGTCGTCGTACGCCGCCCCGTTCTCGGTCACCATCAGCGGCACGTCCGGGAACCGCGCGCTCACCTCGGTGAGCAACTGGGTCAGTCCCGCCGGCTCGACCAGCCAGCCCATCTCCGTGTGCTCGCCGTCCACGTGCAGCACTTCGAAGTTCTGCTCGCCCGGCCACGCCGTGGCGTCGGTGTCTCCGTGTCCGTCGTCCATCTCCCGCGCTGTTGTGCCGTCCCAGTGACGGGCCAATGACGTTGTGTAGTAGTTGATTCCGAGTACGTCGATCGGCTGGCGGATCTGCGCAAGGTCGCCGTCGCGGACGAAGGACCAGTCGGTGATCGAAGAGGTATCGGCGATCAAATCGGCCGGATAACCGTCGCCCAACTGCGGACCGAGCCAGACCTCGTTGCCCAGGTTGCGCATCCGCCGCACCACGTCGACGTCGCGTGGGTCTTCCGGATCGGCCGGCCGGATGACGTGCAGGTTGTGCGTCACCGAACCTTTGGCAGAAGGCAGCACCGCGCGAATCGCCTGCAACCCCAGGCCATGGGCCAGGTTCAGGTGGTGGACGGCGGTCAACGCTTCGGCCTGGTCGGTGTGCCCGGGGGCGTGCACACCAGCCGAGTACCCCAGGTACGCCGCGCACCAGGGTTCGTTGAGCGTCGTCCAGATCGCAATGCGGTCACCGAGCGCTTCGGCCAGCTGCCCGGCGTACTCGGCGAAGCGGTAGGCGGTGTCCCGCGCAGGCCAACCGCCGGCATCCTGCAACTGCTGGGGCAGGTCCCAGTGGTACAGCGTCGCGATCGGCGTGATCCCTGCGTCGAGCAGTTCGTCCGCCAATCGCGAATAGAAGTCCACGCCAGCGGGATTCACCGCACCAGAACCGGTCGGCACGATCCGCGGCCACGCGATCGAGAACCGGTAGGACTGCAGGCCAAGACGTTTCATCAGGGCGACATCGCCCGGCATCCGGTGGTAATGGTCGTCGGCGATATCGCCGGTGTCGCCACCGTGCACCTTCCCCGGCGTGTGGGAGTAGGTGTCCCAGATGGACGGCCCACGGCCGTCCTCGTCAGCCGCGCCCTCGATCTGATAACTCGCGGTAGCGGCGCCGAAGACGAACCCCTCGGGGAAGGCCGGAATGGGCAGTGACGTCGATGTCATGGCGACATCATGGCAGCCGGTTCAGGCGGTGCGGGTGAGGACGCGATCCAACCGCGATCCGCGCAACAACCGATCGATGCGGGGCGACACAGCGGTCAGGACCAGCCGCCGCCCGGCACGTTCAGCCCGGTGATGGGCACCCACCAGCACCCCGAGACCCGTTGCATCGCCGATATCGGCCAGGCCGAGGTGCAGCAGGAAATCGCCGATCCCGCCGTCGATCGAGCGGACCAGCGCCGTGCGCACCTCACCCACGGTGTGCACGTTGAGCGGCCCGGTGATCGTCATCTCGACGCCGGGTACGATCTCCTCGACCTGCGCCTGCCACCAGCCGCTGAAACCTGCGTCGGCCGCACGTCGGTTCCGAGCAGACATTTCACACCTCCGGCGAGCAAACTGTGGGTTGGGTCCTATCCACTACCCGGCGGCTGTGTCGTCGCAGGGCGTTGACTGTGGAACGGTCATGGGCCAAGGAGGACGGACAGGTCCGCCAGATACTTGGCACAGCGGTCAGGGGGAATTCGGGTGCCAGCATTGAGCCACACCCAGCCGCCACCGGGGCTTAGGCGCGCCGGTGGCAGGATCAGAGCATGGTCATTCTGAGCCGTATCTATACCCGCACCGGCGACGACGGGCAGACGGCCCTCGGTGACATGAGCCGCACCAGCAAGAACGACCCGCGTCTGCTGGCCTACGCCGACACCGACGAGGCGAACAGCGCGATCGGGGTGGCTCTCGCGGCGGGCGACCTGCCCGAGGCGTTGCGCACGATCCTGCTGCGCGTGCAGAACGAACTGTTCGATGTGGGGGCCGATCTGTGTACGCCGATCGTGCCGGATCCGGCGTACCCCCCGTTACGGGTCGAGCAGCCCTGGATCGATGACCTGGAGGCCGACTGCGACCGGCTCAATGAGCAGGTCGAGACCCTGCGGTCGTTCATCCTGCCCGGCGGGACGGCCGGGTCGGCGTACCTGCATCTGGCTCGGACGATCGCACGGCGGGCGGAGCGGTCAGCCTGGCTGGCCCTGGAGACCTATGGTGATCAGCCCGGTGAACGCGGCGGGGTCAACCCGCTGACCGCGCGCTACCTCAACCGGCTGTCCGACCTGCTGTTCCTGGCGGCGCGGGTTGCCAACCTGCCCGCCGGCGGGGATGTGCTGTGGCAACCGGGCGGTGGCCGCAAGACCAAACCCTGAGAGCCGCGCTCAGGCCACGTTGGCGTTGAGCCCGGGAGGGGCGGATTCGGACCAGGATCGCAGCGCTGTGTAGTCCGATGCGGACAGGACGAGCCGATAGGTCGCCAGTCCGACCGTGCAGTCGACGGCAAGTGGCTCAGCCAGCGTCGCGAACCGCTGCCCGGTCACCGGCTGGGGCGTGCCCAGGGTGACATCGCCGCGCCGCCAGCGATACCGCGGACGCAGCCGCAGCGACAGGAACGGAAACCACTGCACCTCATCGGGTGCCACCGCCAGGAAACCGGTGCGCGCGCGGGTGCTGTTCTTCAAATACACCAGCATCAGCGGGTTTCCCCGGCCGATGATCCGTCGGCGCAGCAGGAAATAGGCAATCGTCACCAGGACGACCAGCAGGACCAGCCCGAACGCGACCTCAGCCGAGATCAGCAGGTCGTGAGTCACGCGCCAGAGCTACGCGGACGGTGCGGCGCTGCGCTCGGTCAGCGACTCGGCGTCCACCTCTTCGGCAACCAGGGTCACCACGTTGGAGTCGACCGACAGGAAGCCGCCGTCGATGTGGATCGTCGCGCGCTCACCCTCCACGGGGTCGATGCGAACCTCACCGTCGACCAGCACGGCCAGCAGCGGTGCGTGACCGGACAGGATGCCCACTTCACCTTCGGTGGTGCGGGCCGAGATTTGGGTCGCTTCGCCCTTCCAGACCTCGCGGTCCGCGGCGACGACCTCGACCTTCATACTCACAGGGCTACTCCTCGCATCGATGTACCTGCCAGTCTACCGGCAGGTCAGAGGCGGAACCGACACGCCTGTGCGCACGTTAGGCAGACATCATGGACTTGCTGACAAGCCCAGACGCCTGGCTGGCCTTCGCGACCCTATTCGCCCTCGAGTTGGTGCTCGGCATCGACAACGTCGTCTTCATCTCGATCCTGGTGGGCCGGCTCCCGGAGAGCCAGCGGCAGCGCGCCCGGATCGTCGGGTTGTCGCTGGCGATGGTCATGCGCATCATCCTGCTGTTCTTCGCCTCGTGGATCGTCGGACTCACCGACCCGATCTGGTCCCCCGGGGACGGCCGCTTCGAATTCAGTGGTCGGGACCTGATCCTGATCGCCGGTGGCCTCTTCCTGGTCTACAAGGCGGTCAGTGAGATCCACCACAAACTGGAAGGTGAGTTCGAGGACGAGGAGGCCACGGCGGGGGTCACCTCGACGTTCGGCCGCGTGATCATCCAGATCCTGCTGATCGACGCGGTCTTCTCGTTGGACTCGGTCATCACCGCCGTCGGCATGGTCGACGAACTCGCGATCATGATCGCCGCCGTCATCTTGTCGATCGGCCTGATGATGATCATCGCCGCGCGGATCAGCGACTTCGTCAACGCCCACCCCACCGTCAAGATGCTGGCGCTGGCGTTCCTGGTGCTGATCGGGACCACCTTGATCGCGGAGGGCTTCGACTATCACATCAGCAAGCCGCTGATCTACGGCCCGATCGCGTTCGCCATCGGTGTGGAGTCGCTGAACCTGATCTACGCCCGCAACGTGGCCAAACGCCGTTCGCTGCGACGACCGCCGCCGGTGCACCTGATCTCCAAATACGAGGAGACCTCGCAGTCCACCTCCGACGTGCATCCTTCGTGACCACTTAGGATGACCGGCATGCGCCATGCCCTCGCCATCAGCGTCGGCAAGGCAGCCCGTTGGGCCACCATGCGCCGCGGCGGTGGTTCGGCCGCGCCGGGCCTGGTGGCCGAGCGGATCGATCCGGGCTTCCTGCGGGCGACCCTCGGGGATCTGCCGTACGGCGTGGTGGTGGTCAGCGGGACCAACGGCAAGACGACGACCACCAAGATCGTCGTCGAACTCCTGCAGAGCCAGGGCCTGCGGGTCTTCACCAACCGCACCGGAAGCAACTTCTCCCGCGGCGTTGTCGCATCGTTGCTCGGCGAGGTCGACCGACGTGGGCGTCTCGCCGCCGACATCGCCGTGCTGGAGTTGGACGAGGCGCACGCGATCTCCTTCATCGCCGCCGTCCCGCCGCGGTACAGCCTGCTGTTGAACGTCATGCGCGACCAACTCGACCGCTTCGGCGAGATCGACCACACCGCAAGGCTGTTGCACAAGATCGCGGCCGCCACGCAGGACACGGTGGTGGTGAACGGCGATGACCCGCGCATCGGCGTACCTGCGTTTGCGGCCGACCTGACCGCGACGGTCCGCACCTTCGACACCGACCCGTCCCTGCACCGGCTCTTCCCCAGCGACGACGCGCTCTATTCCGACACCGCTGAAGACCTGCCGACGGCACCCACCGGGCCGCCGATCGACGCGGACGACACCCGTCTGGTCAGCATCGAGGACCACACCGCCGTCTTCGGATTCGCCGGGCAGGCGCACACGGTCCAGTTGCAACTGGAAGGCGTGCACAACTACCTCAACGCGGCTGCGGCGATCGGGCTGACCCGCGCCGTGGTCGGCGACCGGCTGGACACCCCGGCCCTGCTGCGCGCGCTGGCCGCGGTCAAACCGGCGTTCGGCCGGGGCGAGACCATCATGGTCGACGGTCAACCGGTGGAACTCGTGCTGGTGAAGAACCCTGCCGGTTTCCGGCTCAGCCTGGCCTCCTTCGACCCGACGGGTGTCGCCACCATGATCGTGATCAACGACGACTACGCCGACGGCCGCGATGTCAGCTGGCTGTGGGACGTCGGGTTCGAACGGCTGCGGGACAGCGGTGTGGCGATGGTCAGCGGCCATCGCTGCTGGGACATGGCACTGCGATTGCATTACGACCAGGTCGGATTCGAAGCAGTGCAGGAAGAACGCAAGCCTGCTCTGGACGCCTTCCTCGCCGCCCACCCCGAAGGCCGCAAACGGATCTTCGTGACCTACACCGTGATGCTGCAGATCCGTGACCTGCTCGGCGAGCGCGCCTACGTGGAGGCGCGAGTCTCATGAGTGAGTCATTGCGGATCCTGCAGTTGTACCCGCGTGCGATGAACATCTACGGCGACTGGGGCAACACCCTGGTGCTCGCCCGCCGCGCCGAAGAGCACGGGTTGCCGGTCGAGCTGCTCAGTTACAACGAGGGCGACCCGTTCCCCACCGATGTCGACCTGATCGTCGGCGGTGGCGGTCAGGACAGCGGTCAGGACGTCATCCAGGACGACCTGCTGGGCATCGGGGGCCAGTTGCGCGATCTGGCCGCCGACGACGTACCCATGCTGGTCATCTGCGGCCTCTACCAACTCTTCGGGCATTTCTTCCGCACCCAGGACGGCCACACGATCAAGGGCATCGGCGTCCTTGACTTGGAGACTCACGCCGGTGAGACGCGGCTGATCGGCAACGTGGTGACCCACTCGGAGCAGTTCGGCGACATCATCGGCTACGAAAACCACTCGGGCCAAACGTTTCTCGGCCCCGAGGTGCAGTCGTTGGGCACTGTCGTGGCTGGCGAGGGCAACAACGAGAAGGACCAGACCGAGGGCGCCCGTTCGCGAGAAGTGATCGGCTCCTACCTGCACGGCTCACTGCTGCCGAAGAACCCCGCCATCGCCGACCACTTGATCACCACGGCTGCCACCCGCCGCTTCGGTTCCTTCACGCCGCGCCCGCTGGATGACACGCTCGCCGAGCGCGCCCGCGAGATCGCCAGGAGACTGCCGCGTTAGGGACCGGCCTGTCGCTGCTGGCGTGCGTCGTCTGTGCGCTCGCGTACGGTTCGGCGACGGTCCTGCAAGCCCTCGCCGTACGCCGAGTGTCCGCCTTGCCGTCGGACGTCACCTGGGTGCAGCGCGCCCGGGCGGGCTGGTTGTACGCGGTCGGTCTCATCGTCGACGGCGTCGGCTTCCTCGCCTCGATCGTGGCGCTGCAGCAGTTGCCGCTGTTCTTGGTCCAGGCATTCGTCGCCTCGGCAGTGGCCGTGACGGCTGCTCTCGCGGTCCCCGCGCTGGGAATCAAGCTGTCCCGCAAGGAAATTGCGGCGATCGGCGCGATTGCGTTCGGCCTCATCCTGCTCGCGATCAGCGCCGCCGAGGGCGAGGCCCGCAGGGTGTCGAGCAACTTCGAGTGGACTCTTCTCGGCTGTGGCATTGCGCTGGGACTGCTGCTCACCATCGGACTGCTCGACCGCTCTGCTAACCGGTCCTGCATCGTCCTGGCCACGACCTCCGGACTCGGCTTCGGCGTCGTGGCCCTCGCGGCACGGGTCCTGGAGGTGCGCGATCCGTGGTGGAGCACCCTCGCCTCACCGGCTCTGTGGGCAATCGTCGCAGCCGGTGCCGTTGCGTTGGTCGCCTACGGATTCGCCCTCGACCGCGGCCGCGCGACGACCGTTGCGGCGATCACCTCCGCGGTCGAGACGATCATTCCGGCGGGCGTGGGTTTGATCGTGCTGGGCGACGAATTCCGTTCCGGCTTCGCGCCGGTCGCCGTCGTCGGGTTCGTCGTGACCCTGGGCGCGTGCTTCGTGCTCGCCGCCCGCGCCGAAGTCGAGTAGCTGCCGCTCAGCCCAACCGGCCGGTGCCGCCGTACTCCAGCACGAGTTCCTCCACGATCGGGCGGGCGTTGGCCCGCAGCACCGCTTCAGGCACTCGGGGCAGGTTCTCCTCCCAGTCCAGCAGCGGTGAGCCGCGCAGTTGCAGCATCCGGGCCGGGCGCCCCATCAACAGCAGGTGCAGGTGGGCTCCGCCGTCGCCGTACTTGGCGATCTGGGCCCGTCCCACGGACGGCAGCGCCTCGATCTGGGCGCTGATCGCCGCGAGCAGTACGCCGAACTCCGCGGCCCACGCGGGCTTCATCGTGCTGATGTCCATGTGCTCCAACGGGCTGAGCCAGAGCATGATCGGCAACCCACTGCCCTCGACCGCCAAGGAGAGTTTCCAGCGGTCGGAGTACCAGATCAGGCCCGGGTCGCTGAGATCGAGCGGCGAGGCGCACCAACAGTCGTCGGGATCCTCGCCCCGGCGTGCCGGCTCGGTCTCCGCCAGCGGCTCGAGCGGTTTGATCCGCAACGAGTTCGTCTCGAACGGGAAGATGTCCCAGCCGGGCATCTCCTCGATCGCGACCGGCAGTCGTCGCTCACTGTCCACCGCTGCTTCGACGCGGGCGTAGAAGTCCTCGGCACTCTCCGGTGTGTCGGTCACGCCCGCGAATCTACCGGGAACGCCGGCGGCTCCCCACCGTGAGGTGAGGAGCCGCTGGATGAAGCTGAAGAAGGGGTCAGCCTTCCTTCTGGATGCGCTCCCAGGCCTTCTCGACATCGTCCAGGCCACCACACATGAAGAACGCCTGCTCGGCGACGTGGTCGTACTCGCCGTCCGCGATCTTGGTGAAGGCCTCGATCGTGTCGGCCAGCGGCACGGTCGAACCCTCGATGCCCGTGAACTGCTTGGCCACGTAGGTGTTCTGCGACAGGAAGCGCTGGATCCGGCGGGCCCGGTTGACCAGCACCTTGTCCTCTTCGGACAACTCGTCGATACCGAGGATCGCGATGATGTCCTGCAGTTCCTTGTTGCGCTGCAGGATCGACTTGATCCGCACCGCGGTGTTGTAGTGGTCCGCCGAGATGTAGCGCGGGTCCAGGATGCGGCTGGTCGAGGTCAGCGGGTCCACCGCGGGGTAGATACCCATCGAGGCGATGTCACGCGAAAGCTCGGTGGTCGCGTCCAGGTGGGCGAAGGTGGTCGCCGGCGCCGGGTCGGTGTAGTCGTCGGCCGGCACGTAGATCGCCTGCATCGAGGTGATCGAGTGACCACGGGTGGAGGTGATGCGCTCCTGCAACACACCCATCTCGTCGGCCAGCGTCGGCTGGTAACCCACCGCGGAGGGCATCCGGCCCAGCAGGGTCGACACCTCCGAACCGGCCTGGGTGAACCGGAAGATGTTGTCGATGAACAGCAGCACGTCCTGGTTCTGCACATCGCGGAAGTACTCCGCCATGGTCAGGGCGGACAGCGCCACGCGCAGACGCGTGCCCGGCGGCTCGTCCATCTGGCCGAAGACCAGGGCGGTCTGACCGAGAACCCCGGCCTCTTCCCTCTCGACCATCAGGTCGTTGCCCTCACGGGTGCGCTCACCGACACCGGCGAACACCGACACACCACCGTGGTCGCGGGCCACACGGGCGATCATTTCCTGGATCAGCACCGTCTTGCCCACACCGGCACCACCGAAGAGGCCGATCTTCCCACCCTGCACGTACGGGGTCAGCAGGTCGATGACCTTGATGCCCGTCTCGAACATCTGGGTCTTGGACTCCAGGGAGTCGAAGCTCGGGGACTTGCGGTGGATCCCCCAGCGCTCCTTGACCTCCAGGGTCTCCCCCGGCTCCAGGTTCAGGCAGTCACCGGTGGTGTTGAAGACCTTGCCGAGGGTGACGTCGCCGACCGGGACGCTGATCGGGCCGCCGGTGTCCTGCACGGCCTGACCGCGCACGATGCCGTCGGTCGGCTGCAGCGACACGGCGCGCACCATGTTGTCGCCGATGTGCTGGCTGACTTCGAGGTTGACGTTCTTGGTGTCCTCGCCCTCGCCCTGACCGGCCAGGTCGACCTCGAGGGTCAGCAGGTTGTAGATCTCGGGGATCTGGTCCGCCGGGAACTCCACGTCCACGACCGGGCCGATGACGCGGGCGATCCGGCCCACGCCGCCAGCGGTCGGAGCGGTCTGCTCCGTGCTCTCAATGGTGGTCATCTGTTGCGATTCCTTCGTTGTTTCGTGCTGCGTGTCGTGGGCTCAGCTGGCATCCGCGAGGGCGCTGGCGCCGCCAACGATCTCGCTGATCTCCTGGGTGATCTCGGCCTGCCGCGCCTGGTTGGCCAGTCGCGTGTAGGTCTTGATCAGATCCTCGGCGTTGTCGGTCGCCGACTTCATCGCGCGCTGGCGGGCCGCCAGCTCGGAGGCCGCCGACTGCAGCAACGCGTTGTAGATACGGGCCGTGACGTACCGCGGCAGCAGCGCGTCCAGGACCTCTGCGGTGCTCGGCTCGAAGTCGTACAGCGGCAGCGGTCCGTCCGGGGCGTGGTGCTGCTCGTCCTCGCCCAACTCGTCGGCGCTCACGACCTCCAGCGGCAGCAGGCGCACGACCTGCGGCTCCTGGGTGACCATGTTGACGAACCGGGTGTAGACGATGTGTACCTCGTCGACACCACCGTCATCGGACCCCTTGACGAACTGGTCGGTGAGAACCTCGCCGATCTCGCGTGCTACGTCGAACGGCGGCGCATCGGTGAATCCGGTCCATTCCTGGACGAATTCGCGACGACGGAACCGGTAGTAGCTGACGCCCTTGCGGCCGACCAGGTAGGGCAGGACTTCCTTGCCCTCGCCGGTCAGCTTCTCGATCAGTTCGGCGCTCTTCTTGATCGCGCTGACCGAGTAGGCACCGGCCAGGCCGCGGTCGCTGGTGACGATCAGCACCGCCGCCCGCTTGGGGTTCTCCCGTTCGGTGGTCAACGGGTGGTTCTCGTTGGTGTGCGTCGCCACCGCTGAGCAGGCCCGGGTCAGAGCCAGCGCGTACGGCGTGGACTCGGTGACCCGCTGCCGGGCCTTGACGACCCGGCTGGCAGCGATCAACTCCATGGCGCGGGTGATCTTCTTGGTCGCCTGCACCGAACGGATCCGCTGACGGTAGACGCGTTGCTGTCCGGCCATCAGTGACTCCTTCCGTTATCGGCCGTGTGGGCGGGGCTCATGACTGCTTGACGATCTTCGCCTGGTCGATCTGGTCCTGCGTGATCTCGTCGTGCTGCTCCGAGCCTTCGCCACCCTTGTCGTCGCTGGGGACGAACTGCTTCTTGAACTCGGTCATGGCCGCCTCGAAGGCCGCCTTGCCGTCGTCGTCGAGCTTGGTGCTCTCGCGGATCGCGTCCATCGTGGGCTTGGCCGCCGAGTGCAGGTAGTCCAGGAACTCTTTCTCGAAGCGCTGGATGTCCTCGACCTTGACGTCGTCCAACTTGCCGGTGGTGCCCGCCCACAGCGCCGCGACCTGGTCCTCCAGGGCGTACGGGCTGTTCTGCGGCTGACGGAACAGGGTCATCAGACGCTCACCGCGGGCCAGCTGACGCCGGGACGCGGCGTCCAGGTCCGAGGCGAACATGGCGAAGGCCTGCATCTCGCGGAACTGCGCCAACTCGACCTTGATCGAACCGGTCACTGCCTTCATCGCCTTGGTCATCGCGGCGCCACCCACACGGGAGACCGAGATACCGACGTCGACGGCCGGACGCTGGTTGGAGTTGAACAGGTCGGACTGCAAGAAGATCTGACCGTCGGTGATCGAGATGACGTTGGTCGGGATGTACGCCGAGACGTCACCGGCCTTGGTCTCGATGATCGGCAGACCGGTCATCGAACCTGCGCCCAGGTCGTCGGACAGCTTCGCGCAGCGCTCCAGCAAGCGGGAGTGCAGGTAGAACACGTCGCCCGGGTAGGCCTCACGGCCCGGCGGACGGCGCAGCAGCAGCGACATGGCGCGGTAGGCCTCGGCCTGCTTGGACAGGTCGTCGAAAACGATCAGGACGTGCTTGCCCTCGTACATCCAGTGCTGGCCGATGGCCGAGCCGGTGAACGGTGCGAGGTACTTGAAGCCCGCCGGGTCGCCCGCGGGGGCGTTGACGATGGTGGTGTACTCCAGCGCGCCGGCCTCTTCGAGGGTGCCACGCACCTCGGCGACGGTGGAGTTCTTCTGGCCGACCGCGACGTAGATGCAGCGCACCTGCTTGACCGGGTCGCCGGACTCCCAGTTGGCCTTCTGGTTGATGATCGTGTCGGTAGCGATCGTGGTCTTACCGGTCTTGCGGTCGCCGATGATCAGCTGACGCTGGCCGCGGCCGATCGGGGTCATCGAGTCGATGGCCTTGATCCCGGTCATCAGCGGCTCGTGCACCGACTTGCGCTGCACCACGTTGGGGGCCTGCAGCTCCAGCTCACGACGGGTGTCGGAGGCGATCTCGCCCAGACCGTCGATCGGCTCGCCCAGCGGGTTCACGACCCGGCCGAGGAACGCATCGCCGACCGGCACCGACAGCACCTCGCCGGTCCGCTTGACCTGCTGGTCCTCCTCGATACCGGAGAACTCACCCAGCACGACGACACCGATGTCGTGGACGTCGAGGTTCAGGGCGATGCCCAGAGTGCCGTCCTCGAACTGCAGCAGTTCGTTGGTCATGGCCGAGGGCAGACCCTCGACGTGCGCGATACCGTCACCGGCGTCGACCACCCGGCCGACCTCTTCACGGGCAGCGGCATCGGGCTCGAACGACTGGACGTATCCAGCCAGCGCGTCGCGGATCTCATCCGGACGGATCGAGAGCTCCGTCATTGTCTTCTCCTTCTGGCTCGGCCCCGGTGGGCCGGTCCTGCAAGTCTTCTTCGAGTCTTCTTCGTCGTAGACCGGCTAGCCGGTCATGAACACAGCTGGTTAGCCGGCCAGCAGCCGTTGCGCCTGGGACAGGCGGGAAAGGATCGTGCCGTCGATGATTTCGTCGCCGACCTGGATCCGCAGACCGCCGACCACGGCGGGGTCCACGACCAGGTCGGTACGAACGCTGCGGCCGTACACCTGGGCCAGTGCCTGCGAGAGGCGCTGCTGCAACGCATCGTCCAGCGGGAACGCCGAGGTCACCGTCGCCGTCAACTGCTCACGCAGCCGGGACGCGATCTCGCCGTAGCCGGTGAGCACCCGGACCAGTCGCTGCCCCCGGGGGTGCGACACGGCCTGGGACACCAGCTCGATCGTCTGGCCCGCGGCCTTACCTTCCAGCAGTCCGCGTAGCAGGCCGGCTTTGTCGGCGCTGCTGCGCTGCGGGTCGGCCAGGGCGTTCTGCAGTTCCGGTGAGCCCGAGACCACGCGCTCCACGCGGAAGAGTTCGTCCTCCACACGGTCCAGCGAACCGTCCCGCTCCGCACCGACCAGCACCGACTCGACCGCGAGTTGCTCGGTCGCGTCCACCAAATCGCCCTCGGTGGACCAGCGAGAGCCGACCAACGAGTTGACCACCGCGATGGTGCCGTCGGAGACCTTGCCGCGCAGCAAACCGTCAGCCAGCTCCTGCTTGCCGCTTTCGCCGCGGGAGGGATCGGCCAGCGCGCGCCGCAGCGAGTGCGAGTCGTCCAGCAGGTTGGCGACCGCGAACAGCTCACCACCCACGCCGGCCGGGTCGGCACCCGCGCTCAGCTGCTGGCGAAGGACCGTGCGGCCCGCCACCAGTGCGTCACGAGAGGATCCGAGCATCAGGCGCCTGCCTCGGTCCCGACCGAGGTCGGGCTGACGTCACCGGACTCCAGATCAGCCAGGAAACGCTCGACGATGCCGCGCTGCCGGGCCTCGTCCTCCAGCGACTCGCCGACGATCTTGCCGGCCAGGTCGGTCGACAACCGGCCGACCTCGCCCCGCAACTGCACACTCGCCTGCTGACGCTCGGCCTCGATCTGCTTGTGCGCGGAGTCGATGAGGCGGGCACCTTCCTCGTTGGCCTTCGTGCGGGCCTCTTCGACGATCTGCGCACCCTGGCCGCGAGCCTCTTCGCGGATCTGGGCAGCTTCGGCGCGAGCATCCTGCAGCTGGGCCTCGTACTTCGCCTTGGCTTCGTCGGCTTCGTGCTGCGCCTGGGCAGCGTGCTCGATACCGCCCTCGATCGCGGCACGCCGCTTTTCGTACAGCTCTTCCAGCCGGGGCACGACGTACTTGGCAAACGCCCAGTAGAGGATCGCGAAGGAGATCAATCCAACGAGGATCTCCATCGGGTGCGGCAGCAGCGGGAGCTTCTCCGGCCAGCCGGCACCTTCAGAGGTGGCGAGGGATGCGACCGTCACGGTGCTTCCTTATCTCTTGCAGGGGAATGGGTTTCGCGGATGGGGCTGGTCAGCCCTTGAAGACGAACGCGAACACCAGACCCAGGATGGCGAGGGCCTCGGTGAGGGCCATACCGGTGAAGGCAATGGTCTGCAGCATGCCGCGGGTCTCCGGCTGGCGGGCGACACCGTTGATGTAGGCCGCGAAGATGAGGCCGATACCGATGCCGGGGCCGATGGCGGCGAGACCGTAGCCGAGGAATGCGATGGAGCCAGTCATTTCGATTCTTTCCTTCTGTGTGTTCCCCGGTGCGGTCGCCCCAGGGGTCGTGCTATGGGCGGGTTGACAAAATCAGTGGCCGTCGGAGCAAGCGTCGGCGATGTAGAGCGCGGCCAGCAGGGTGAAGATGAACGCCTGCAGGAACTGGATCAACAACTCGAAGAAGCTCATCAGGACCGCGAAGGCGATGGACAGCACGCCGGCGCCCTTGATCGCGAAACTGTCGATGTGCAGCAGGAGGTACTGACCTCCGACGATGAAGACCAGCAGCATCAGGTGACCGGCCATCATGTTGCCGAAGAGTCGCAGTGCCAGCGTCAGCGGCCGGATGAAGAAGTAGGTCAGGAACTCCAGGACCCACATGATCGGGACCAACCAGCCGGGTAGTCCGGCCGGGGTCAAGGAGCCCAGGTACTTGCCGAAGCCACCCTTATGCCGGATCGCGGTCACGTGGTAGACGACGTAGACGATGGCCGTCAGCACGATCGGGAAGGCGATGCGGGCCGTGGTCGGGTACTGGATGAACGGAATGAAGCCGGCAAAGTTGTTCAGCAGGATGACGGTGAACAGGCTGAACAGCAGCGGCAGGAAGGGCTTGAAGTTCTTGGTGCCGATGATGTCCTTGGCGATCGTGTTGCGCACGAAGTCGTAGGAGGACTCCAGCAACCACTGGCCCTTGCTCGGTACCAGCTTCAGGTTGCGGGTACCGATCATGTAGACGGCGATGATCAGCACCACCGACAGGATCATCATGACCGCGGGCCGGGTCAGCGCCCAGTTGCTGTCACCGCCGATCAGCGGCCACCAGAAGTCACTGGTCCCCGGCGACTCAAACTCGTCGGCGGGCAGCGCCACAAGCAAACTCACACAAACTCCTCAGTCAACATCCAGTTTGACGGTCGAACCTGGGATCGGGTGCCCCTACCCTTGGCGCATCGCTGCGACACAGAGAGCTTGTGTCGAGGTTGCCGGGAGGTACCGAATACCGGTGAAGTCACTGCGAAGGATACCCGACGCGCGGCTCCACCTTGGCCACAGGACAACCGGGCGAGACGCTTCATGGCGCCTCGTTCCGGTCAGTTCCGACGGTGTCGGAAACCACGGGGTCGTAGATCGGCTGGCGGGACCGGCGAAAACCAATCACCTGGAACACCTGCCACGCGATCACGACGACGACCACGGCGATCGCGGTCGCCGGCCCGTCGAGTGACTTGATCTGCACTGCGCCGGCGAGGATCAACCCCAGCACGAGGACCTGGCCGAAGAAGACAGCCAGCCCGGCGGCCATCAGCAGCGCCGGATCAAGGTTGCGCAGGCGCATCAGCACCAGCAGGCCGCTGGCGAAGAAGGCCAGGGCGAGCGCGGCACCGAAAAGCGCCGACAGGCCACCCGCGGGCCCGCGGACGATCAACAGCACGACGGCCGTGATCAGACCGCAGACGGCGGCGGGAACGAAAGCGGCTCGCAGCAAGGGGGCGAAGGGCGACTCAGCCAACGGCACGGGGGTACTCACCTCGGTGTCGTGTGAGTCGGACATTGACTCTCCAGCTGGTTCGTGGGCGTCATTCAGGCGTCTCGCGAGCGCTTGTGAAAACTATCACAAGCTCCGGGTCCGCCTCCACTTGGGCAGTCCCCAGGTCAGCGCCAGAGACGCCAACAGCATCACGGCCAGCAGGCTCAGCGCAACGGCTGCGGGCAGGTACGCCAGCGCCAGGATGCCCAGCGCCCCTGCCGCCGACCACAGGTAGAGCAACAGTACGGCTTCGCGGTGCGGGTGGCCCATCTGCAGCATCCGGTGGTGCAGGTGCTTGGAGTCGGCCGCCCAGAACTTGCCGCGCCGTCGCACCACCGCCCACACCACGTCGATGATCGGCAACGCCAGGATCAGCATCGGCAGCGCGATCGGCAGCCACGAGGCATAGGTCGCCGACTGGCCGGTCGAGCCGGCCGGATCGAAATTGCCGGTGAAGGAGATCGTCGCGGCCGACAGCAGCAGTCCCAGCAGGAGGGCACCGGCATCCCCCATGAAGAGCCGGGCCGGATGGAAGTTGTGCGGCAGAAAGCCCACGCACACCCCGACGAGCGCGGCGGAGATGAAGGCCGCCGAGGAGAACACACTGCCGGGCACGTCCCGCGACGCCAGCGAATAGGTCCACAGGAAGAAGGTCCCGGCCGCGATAGCGACGATCCCGGCCGCCAGTCCGTCCAGGCCGTCGACGAAGTTCACCGCGGTCGTCGTGGCCACCACGATCAGGACCGTGATCGCCGTCAGCACCGGTGCCGGCAGGATCGTCTGACCGCCCAGTGGGATGAACAGCATCGTCACGCCGGCGTAGGCCATCACCCCGGCGGCGATCATCTGACCGGCGAACTTGGTGATCGGATCCAGTTCGCGAAAGTCGTCGATCGCACCGAGCCCCGTGATCAGCACGGCCGCGATCAGCACACCGATCAGTTGGCCGAAGTTCTCCGAGACCGTCTTGGACAGATAAGGCAGATGCCCGGCCACCAGCAGCGCTGCGGCGAAACCGATCAGCATCCCGACCCCACCGAGGCGCGGAACCGGCGTGGTGTGCACATCGCGTCCTCGTACCGGCGTGAACGCTCCGAACCGGATCGCGAACCAACGCACCGCCGGGGTGACCACGAAGGTGATCACCCCGGCGATAACGGCGACAAGAACGTATTCGCGCACGCGTCAGGCGGTAGCGAGGATCAACGCGGGTAGGCCGGGAACTGCCCGACCAGTTCGTGCACCTGCGCGCGGACCTCCTTGGAGACCGCGTTGTCCGGGTCGGCGTCACCCTTGGTCACAGCCGTCGCGATGAGGTCGGCGATCGTCTTCATCTGCTCAGGACCCATGCCCTGGGTGGTGACACTCGGCGTACCCACCCGGATCCCGGAGGCGACGTTCGGCTTGGCCGGGTCGAACGGGATGGCGTTCTTGTTCAAGACGATTCCGGCTGCGTCCGCGCGCGCCTCGGCGTCCGCGCCGGTGACGCCGACCGCCTGCAGGTCGTGCAGCGACAGGTGCGTATCGGTGCCGCCCGTGGTCGGGCGGATGCCGTGCGCGTCGAGGCCGGCCGCGAGCGCCTGGGCGTTGGCGATGACTGCATTGACGTACGCCGCGTACTCGGGGGTCGCGCACTCCTTGAAGTTGACCGCCTTGGCGGCGATCGTGTGCATCTGCGGGCCGCCCTGCATCATCGGGAAGACGGCTTTGTCCAGCTTGGCGGCGTGCTCGGCCTTGCAGACCAACGCGCCCGAGCGGGGACCGCGCAGCACTTTGTGCGTGGTGAAGGTGACCACGTCGGCGTAGGGCACGGGCGAGGGGATCGCCTTGCCGGCGACCAGACCGATGAAGTGCGCAGCATCGACCCAGAAGATCGCACCGATCTCGTCGGCCAGGTTGCGGAAGAACTCGAAGTCGATCAGCCGCGGGATTGCCGACCCCCCGGCCAGGATCACCTTGGGCTTGTGCTCGCGGGCTAACTCGGCGACCTGGTCGTAGTCGATGTCCTCACTTCGCTTGTCCACGCCGTAGTGCACCGCGTTGAACCACTTACCGGAGAAGGACACCTTGGTGCCGTGCGTCAGGTGCCCGCCCATCGGCAGCGCCATGCCCAGGATGGTGTCGCCAGGCGACAGGAACGCGCCGTAGACGGCCTGGTTGGCGCTGGCGCCGGAGTGCGGCTGCACGTTGGCGTGGTCGGCGTCGAAGAGATCCTTGCAGCGCTCGATCGCGAGGTTCTCGGCCTTGTCGACCTCGGAGCAGCCACCGTAGTAGCGGCGCCCGGGGTATCCCTCGGCGTACTTGTTGGACAGCGTCGAACCCAGCGCGGTCAGGACCGCCGGGGAGGACATGTTCTCGCTGGCGATCAGCTGCAGACCACCGCGCAGGCGCTCCAACTCGGAGAGCAGGACGCCGGCGATGTCCGGGTCGAAGGCGGCAAGCTCGTCGTAGTCGGAGCCGTAGAAGGGGGTAGTGCTCACGGGTTCACCTCGGGTCGGTCGGTGCTGGGATCGTCGGTCGGGGAAGTGGTCTCGGAGTCCCAGTGCTCACCGATGGACTCCGGCGCGGGCGGGGCGTCGGCCGAGTCGAAAACGGTGGCGTCCTCGGGGAATTCGGGTGGGCTCTGATCCGGCTGCGGCTCCTCGTCGCCGGCAGCAACCGGTGGCGCGTCGTCGACCGGCTCCGGGTCGCCGGGGTCGACGCTCACCCCGAGGCCGGTGATGAGTTCTACCGGGCCGAGGACCTCGCGCAGCGCGTCCAGGCTGACCGTCCCCTCGCGCAGCACGACGGGGTCGGCCTTGGTGCAATCCAGGATGGTCGAGGGTTCGGTGTTGGCACGGGCCCCGCCGTCGAGGAACACCTCGACGAAGCCGCCGAGCGCGAATCCGGCCTCGGTGATGGTGGTCGCCGCGGGCTTGCCGGTCTTGTTGGCCGAACTCACCGCGAGCGGTCCGGTCAGGGACAACAACTCGCGGGCGATCTCGTCGTCGGGCACCCGGAGCCCGACCGTGCCGTTGGTGTCCCCCAGGTCCCAGGCCAGGGACGGCTGCGCCCGGAAGATCAGCGTCAGGCCGCCGGGCCAGAAGGCGTCCATCAACCGGTTGGCGTAGGACGGCACATCCATCGCCAGACCCGGCACGGTCTCGCGGCCCGGGATCAGAACGGGTGGCGGCATCTCCCGACCACGCCCTTTGGCCGACAGCAACGTCTGCACGGCGACCGGGCTGAACGCGTCGGCCCCGATGCCGTAGACGGTGTCGGTCGGCAGCACGATGCACTCACCGTTCTCGATGGCGGTGCGGGCTGCGGTCAGACCCTCGGAGCGCTGATCCGCGTCGGAGCAATCGAAGATCTCACTCACGATCGCGATCCTATCGGTCGCATCGGACGGCCCGGACCGCGCGCGGGCGGCCGGTCAGGTCCACTTCGTCAGCGACCTCCTGCCATCGCCCGTCGGCGCGTAACGCGGCGGGTAGTGAGTCACCTTGGCTGTCGGCGTGTTCCATGATCAGCACTCCCCCATCGCGCAGCAGATCCGCCGCGTGCGCGGCGACCGCCAGCGGGATCCGCAGCCCGTCAGCACTGCCGCCGTAGAGCGCCACCTGCGGATCGTGGTCCCGCACCTCCGGGTCGATGGGCTCCATACCGACAGGGATGTACGGCGGGTTACTGACGACCACATCGACCGCACCGGCCAGCTCCGGGAAGGCGCTGGTGGCGTCGCCAAGGCTGAGGTTCACCTCGAGGCCGAGGGTTTGCGCGTTGCGTTCCGCCCAGGCAAACGCCAGCTCGTCCAGCTCGACCGCGGACACCTGCAGGGCGGGCCGCTCCTGCTTGATCGCGAGCGCGATGGCGCCCGATCCGGTGCACAGGTCGACCACGGTGCCGCCCTCCTCGGCCACCGCAAGCACCAGATCCACCAGCAACTCGGTCTCCGGTCGAGGGATGAACACCCCTGGCCCGACGGCCAGTTCGAGGTGCCGGAACGGTGCGCGACCGGTCAGGTGCTGCAGCGGGACCCGCCGGGCCCGCTCGTCGACCAACTCGTCCAACAACTGCAGCTGGTGTGCGTCGGGACGACGACCGAGCAGCAACTCACGTCGCGCGTCGGAGGGGCTACGGCCCCAGACGTGCGCGACCAGCGCCAACCCATCGGCGTACGCCGAGGGCACGCCGGCCTGCGCGAGGCGTCCGGTGACCGTCCGCAACAGGTCCGCATCGGTGGCCCCGGTCACTGGCCGGCGGCCGCCATCCGGGCGGCCTCGTCCATCGTGACGGCGGAGTCGATGACCGGGTCGAGGTCACCGTTGAGGACAGCATCAAGGTTGTAGGACTTGAACCCGGTGCGGTGGTCGGCGATCCGGTTCTCGGGGAAGTTGTAGGTGCGGATGCGCTCGCTGCGGTCCACGGTGCGCACCTGCGAACGTCGCGCCGCGCTGGCCTCGGCGTCGCGTTCCTCCTGCTGCTGCTGACGCAGTCGCGCCTTGAGCACGCGCAGCGCGGCCTCTTTGTTCTGCAACTGCGACTTCTCGTTCTGGCAGGAGACGACCAGGCCGGTCGGCAGGTGGGTGATGCGCACGGCGGAGTCGGTGGTGTTGACGCTCTGGCCGCCGGGACCGGAGGAGCGGTAGACGTCGATCTTCAGGTCGTTCGGGCCGAAGGTGATCTCCTCGTCGTCACCGTCGTCCAGGTCGGGCATCACCAGGACCCCGGCCGCAGAGGTGTGGATGCGGCCCTGGCTCTCGGTGACCGGCACCCGCTGGACCCGGTGGACGCCGCCTTCGTATTTCAACCGCGCCCAGGGAGCAGAGCCCGGCTCCGGAGTGCCCTTGGCCCGCAGTTGCAACCGGACGTCCTTGTACCCGCCGAGGTCGGACTCGGTGGCATCGGTGATCTCGGCTTTCCACTGGTGCTTCTCGGCGTAGCGCAGGTACATCCGCACCAGGTCGCCGGCGAACAGCGCCGACTCCTCGCCCCCCTCACCGGCCTTGACCTCCAGGATGACGTCCCGGTCGTCGTCCTCGTCGCGGGGCAGCAGGAGCGTGCGCAACCTGCCCTCGGCCAGTTCGACGGCCTCGCGCAACGCCGGCAGTTCCGCGGCGAAGGCCGGGTCCTCCCCCGCCAGTTCCTCACCGGCGGCCAGATCCTCGCCTGCCTGCTTCAGCGCGTGGTAGGCGGCGACGGTCGGGGCCAACGCGGCGTACCTCTTGTTGAGCTTGCGGGAGAGTTTCTGGTCACCGAGCGTCGCGGGGTCGGCCAACTGCCGCTCGAGGTCGGCGTACTCGGCCACGATCGGTTCAGCGGACTCCAACATGCGGTTTGCCTCCTGCAGCACACAAATGAACCGCCGCCCCGCACCCAGATCGGGTGCGGGGCGGCGGCGGGAAAGTTACTTGGCGTCGGCCTTCTTGCCGTAACGCTCCTGGAAGCGGGCCACACGACCACCGGTGTCGAGGATCTTCTGCTTACCCGTGTAGAACGGGTGGCACTGCGAGCAGACCTCGACGTTGATGGCGCCGTCGGTCTTGGTGCTGCGGGTCTCGAACTGAGCGCCGCAGGTGCACGTCACCAGGGTGTTGACGTACTCCGGGTGCAGGTTTTTCTTCACTGCGGGATCTCCTTGGTATCGAAGGGTCCGGGTCGCCTGCGCGGATGCAACGGGCGTGAACCGGAAGCCAGCAACCAATTCTGCCAGACATGGGACCTGAGACCGAATCGGCGCTACCTTGGCGAACGCTCCGAGCGGTCCGGGCATTCCGATCGCGCGCGGAAATCCTCCCGAGAAAGTTTTACATTCCGTAAACACTTTCCATCGACGATGCGTGCCACAGTAACTATTGCCCAATCCACGCTCAGCAACGGAGACGTGCATGCCTTCCTCAGTATCCCGACGCAACTTCCTGATCGCGTCGCTGGCGGTGCCCCTCGCGGCCACGGCCGCTCCCGCTCTCGCAGTCGAGAGCACCGACCAATTCACCGCGGCGGCGACCAAGTACCAGGTCCCCGTCGCCGTCCTCGCGGCCGTGTCCTACGGTCAGACCCGCTGGGAGGACCACTCCGGTCGCCCCTCCACCAGCGGCGGGTACGGCCCGATGCACCTGATCGACGGCGCCGCGGTGGCCGCGGTCCGCGCCAACCGCACGGGTAAGCCCAACAGCGCACCGGTCATCGACACTCTCGCCCAGGCGGCCGAACTCAGCGGCTACTCCCCCAGCGCCCTGAAGAACGACCCCGCCGCCAACATCATGGGAGCAGCCGCCATCCTGGCCAGCACCCAGAAGTCGCTGGGCCACCCGCTCGGCGCCAGCACCGACCCGGCCTCCTGGTACGAGGCCATCGCCTCGGTCAGCGGCCTCACCTCCGCCTCGGCCCAGCAGACTTTCGCCGACGGGGTCCTGGCCGATATCCAGTCCGGCGCCGTGAAGGCGACTGCCGGCGGCACGTTGCGCATGCAGGCCCGCGCGGTGGGTTCCCCGGGCGCGCAGCGGCAGGTGCTCAGCCAGCGCGTGGCTGCCGCCAAGGCCCAGCGCCCGCGCGGCCCCGTCGATGCGCCAGCCGGACTGGACGTGGAGTGGATCCCTGCGCCCTACGAGCAGTACGGTCCGAACCCCTGGGACTACGGCAACCACGACCTGGGCTTCCGGCCCAAGTCGCCCGCCCTGAACCAGATCGTCATCCACGACATGGACGGCTACTACGACGGTTCGATCACCTTGGTGAAGGACCCCACCTATCTGGCCTGGAACTACTCGATCCGCTCAGCGGACGGGCACATCGCCCAGCACCTGGAGACCAAGGACATCGGTTGGCACGCCGGTAACTGGTACATCAACGGGCACGCGCTGGGCATCGAGCACGAGGGCTTCGCGGCCGACGGCAGTTGGTACACCGAGGTGATGTACCTCAATTCGGCCAAGCTGGTGAAGTACCTGGCTCGCAAGTACGACATCCCGTTGGACCGTAGCCACATCCTGGGTCACGACCAGGTCCCGGCGACCACCGCAGCCGGTATCCCCTCGATGCACTGGGATCCGGGTCCGTTCTGGGACTGGGAGCACTACTTCACCCTCCTGGGCGCGAACCTGCGCAAGGGCACCTCGGCAGTGCGGCCCAAGTCTGGTCAGGTGGTGCGGATCCTGCCCGGATTCGACGGCAACTTCCAGCCGTTGACCGGCTATCAGAACAGCTCCAGCACCCCCTACCCCGACCTGCCGACCAACTTCGTCACGCTACGCACCCAGCCGGACTGGGGGGCCCCGGTCTACACCGACAAGGGTCTGCACCAGAACGGCACTCCGGGCTCGACGTACGTCTCGGATATGGGTGCCCGCGCCGCCGCTGGCTGCGACTACGTCGTGGCGGAAGTCATCGGCGACTGGACGGCCATCTGGTTCCTCGGCGACAAGGTGTGGTTCTACAACCCGCGCAAGAACCCCACCGCCCGGGTGCTGCTCGGCGCGAAGGTGGTCACCCCGAAGGCGGGCAAGACCACCATCCCGGTCTACGGTCGCGCCCTGCCGGAGCCCTCGGCGTACACCGACCCCGCCGATGTCGTGGCCTGGGCGCCGCTCACCTACCAGCTGGCGTCGGCACAGTCCTACGCGTTGGTGGATGAGAAGCCGCCGACGGACTACTACAAGGCCAACACGTATGACATCGACACCCCCGGCGATCACGTCGACATCATCGGGAAGACGAAGTACTACATGATCAGCGTCGGCCACCGGATCGGCTTCGTCCTGGCCGACGACGTCCAGGCCTCCCGCGCCTGGTGATCTGACGCACGGCCTGTCCCCCGCGGCGGACAGGCGAAAGGGCCGGGAGACGTTGTCTCCCGGCCCTTTCCGTGCGATAGATCAGTCTTCGTCGTCCAGCTTGATCGAGCTGGTCTGCTGCACCTGCATCAGGAACTCGACGTTCGACTTGGTCTTCTTCAACCGGTCGAGCAGCAGTTCCAGGGACTGCTGCTGGTCCAGGGCGGCCAGCACCCGGCGCAGCTTCCACATGATCTTCAGCTCGTCGGCGCCCAGCAGGATCTCTTCACGACGGGTACCGGAGGCGTTGACGTCGACCGCCGGGAAGATCCGGCGCTCGGCGAGCTGGCGCGACAGGCGCAGCTCCATGTTGCCGGTGCCCTTGAACTCCTCGAAGATCACCTCGTCCATCCGGGAGCCGGTCTCGATCAGCGCGGTCGCTAGGATCGTGAGCGAACCGCCGTGCTCGATGTTGCGCGCTGCACCGAAGAACTTCTTCGGCGGGTAGAGCGCGCTGGAGTCCACACCACCGGACATGATCCGGCCGCTGGCGGGAGCCGCCAGGTTGTAGGCGCGACCCAGTTTGGTGATCGAGTCCAGCAGGATCACCACGTCCGAACCGGCTTCGACCAGGCGCTTGGCCCGCTCGACCGCGAGCTCGGCGACCGTCGTGTGGTCGTCGGCCGGACGGTCGAAGGTCGAGGCGATGACCTCACCCTTGACCGCGCGCTGCATGTCCGTGACCTCTTCAGGGCGCTCGTCGACGAGCACGACCATGAGGTGGCATTCGGGGTTGTTGGTGCTGATCGCGTTGGCGATGGCCTGCATGATCATCGTCTTACCGGCCTTGGCCGGCGCCACGATCAGACCGCGCTGACCCTTACCGATCGGCGCGACCAGGTCGATCATCCGGGTCGTCAGCACGTTGGGCTCGGTCTCCAACCGCAGCCGCTCCTGCGGGTAGAGCGGGGTCAGCTTGCCGAATTCCGGGCGCTGCTTGGCCTTCTCCGGGTCCAGCCCGTTGACCGTGTCCAAGCGCACCAACGCGTTGAACTTCTGCCGGTTGGACTGCTGCGACTGCTGCTGGTCGTTGTCCCGCGGCGCGCGAACGGCACCGGTGACCGCGTCACCCTTGCGCAGCCCGTTGCGCTTGATCATGCCCATCGGCACGTAGACGTCGTTCGGACCGGGCAGGTAACCGCTGGTCCGCACGAAGGCGTAGTTGTCGAAGACGTCGACGATGCCCGCGACCGGGATCAGGACGTCGTCCTCGCGGATCTGGGTGTCGACGTCGCCGAAGTCCTCGCGACCGCCCCGGCCGCGCTTGCGGTCCCGGCCGCGCTGGCGCCGGCGGGAGTTGGGCCCGTCGTTGTTCCAGCTGTCGTTGCCGCCGCTGTTGCGGTCGTTGTTGTTGCGGTCGTTGTTGTTCCGGTCGCCGGTGTTGCGATCGTTGTTGTTGCCGCCGTCGTTGCGGTTGCCGCGCTCGTTGGTGTTCTGCGAGCGGTCGGTGCCGCCCTGCGCACGATCGCCGCGGTTGTTGTTCTGCTGACCGCGGTTGCCGCGGTTGTTCTGGCCCCGGTCACCGTTGTTGCGGTTGCCGTCGCCCTGGTTGCCGTTGTTCTGGCCCCGGTCACCGTGGTTGCGATCGCTGTTGTTGTTGCGACGCTGCCCACGTTCGGCGGTGCCGCGCTCGTCGCCCTCGGCGTCAGCGTCGGCGCGGGACTCAGCGGGAGCCTCAGCGCGGCGGTCCCGCTGCTGGTGGGAGTCCGCATCCGCACTGCGGGTCTCGGCCGGCTGCTCCACGGAGCGCTCCGGCGCTGCCGTCTCGACGGCCGGCGCGGCCGGAGCCTGCGCGGCCGACTCCGGCGCGGGTGCAGTGGTGGGGGCAGTCGCGCGGCGGGATCCGCCGTCACGACCGGCACGAATGGCCTCGAGCAGATCGCTCTTGCGCATTTTCGAAGTGCCGCTGATGCCCATGGTCGATGCGAGTTGCTTGAGTTCGTCGAGTTTCAGAGTGCTCAACGAACCGCGAGCCGTGACCCGCTCGGTGGTTTCAGTCACGAAGAATTTTCCTTCCCCTCATCCAGCCGATCGGCTCTGCGAATGAGGCGTCCTCTTGAGGTACGACCCCGGCGTACTGCCTGGAGTCACGACCGCCGTGCTGACCACCCGCGAGCGGGTAGGGCAAGAACAGTCAAAGGGTGGCACCGCTGGGTGACCGTCGGGGGGTTCCGATCATGCGTCGGGAAAGGATCGCTGAGCGAGAGATTCACAGAGCGCTTCCGTCGGCGCGGTCACCGAGATCTCGGTGCTGGGACAACCGTACACCGACCGTCGGCAGAAACGTGAAATCGACGACAATCCGCGCGTCATATCTGATGTACGCCGATCGCGGCGACTCCCGGACGCACCTGCGCCCAGCCGTCGGGCGGGCTGAAGGTCGTTGCTGCATCGGTCGTCAGCACCAGCACGGTCGGCCCCGCTCCGGAGATCACCGCGGCATGCCCGGCATCGCGCAACCGGTCGACCAGGGCCATCGACTCCGGATAGGCCGGTCGTCGTGCCTCCTGGTGCAACCAGTCACGGGTCGCGGGCAACAGCAGGTCCGGCCGTTGCGAGAGTGCGAGGGTGAGCAAGGCCGTGCGACCAGCACCACTCGCGGCATCGGCCAGGGGCACGGTCGGCGCCAGCGCGGCACGCGCCTTCTGCGTCGACAAGGTGGCTTCCGGGATGAAGACCACCGGAAAAACGTTGGCGTGCAACGGGATCGACGCAGTCTCCCACCCCTCTCGACCGGACGCCCGCCACGAGACGGTCGCCCCGCCGTACACACTGGCCGATGCGTTGTCCGGGTGCCCCTCCAGGTCACCGGCAACGTCGTTGACCAGTGCCAGGGCCGTTGGGTCGGAGAGCGACGCGCCGGTCAGCGCGAGCGCGGCACCCACCCCGGCCACGATGGCGGCTGCGGAGGATCCGACACCCCGCGCGTGCGGGATCTCGTTGCGCGCGTGCAGCGTCAAGCCTGCCGGCGGGCTGACGCCCAGCCGCTTCCACAGCGTGTGCATCGACTGCACGACCAGATGGCCCTCGTCGCGGCGCACCGAGTCAGAACCCTCGCCCTCGACGTCGATCAACAGGCCGCCGTCGGTGACGGTCGCGGTCACCTCGTCGTAGATGCCGAGCGCCAGCCCGATCGAGTCGAATCCCGGGCCGAGGTTCGCCGACGACGCCGGGACCCGCACGGTCACCGACGCGCCGGGTGCCAGCGCGGCCATCTCAGCCCTCGAGGCCGAGCGCACTGGCCACGGTGAAAGCGTCGACCGGGACCCGGGTGGGATTGACGGCCGAGCCGTCAGCTTCCTTGAGCGCCCAGTCGGGGTCCTTCAAGCCGTGCCCGGTCACCGTGCAGACGATGGTTGCGCCGGCCGGGATCGCACCGCGCTCGTGCTGCTGCAGCAGCCCGGCGATGGACGCCGCGCTGCCCGGCTCCACGAAGATTCCCTCGGTCGAGGACAGCAGCCGGTGCGCCGCGAGGATGCGCTCGTCGGTGACGGAGTCGATGATGCCGCCGGATTCCTCACGGGCCGCGATGGCCTGCTTCCACGATGCCGGGTTGCCGATCCGGATGGCCGTGGCCACCGTCTCCGGCTGGTCGACCGGGTGGCCGAGCACGATGGGTGCCGCGCCGGCCGCCTGGAAGCCCCACATCGCCGGGCGCTTGGTCGCGATCGCGTCGTCGCCGACAGCGGCCTCGCTGTATCCCTTCCAGTACGCCGTGATGTTGCCGGCGTTGCCGACCGGCAGGCAGTGGATGTCGGGCGCATCGCCCAGCACGTCGATGACCTCGAAGGATGCGGTCTTCTGCCCCTCGATGCGCGCCGGGTTGACCGAGTTGACCAGGTCGACGGGGTAGGCCTCGCCGAGTTTGCGGGCCAGGGTCAGGCAGTCATCGAAGTTGCCCTCGACCTGCAGCAACTGGGCGCCGTGCGCGATCGCCTGGGACAGCTTGCCCATCGCGATCTTGCCGTCGGGCACGAGTACGCCGCAGGTCATGCCCGCCTTGGTGGCGTAGGCCGCCGCCGACGCGGACGTGTTACCCGTCGAAGCGCAGATCACCGCTTTGGCCCCCGACTTGGCCGCCATCGAGATCGCGGTCGTCATGCCGCGGTCCTTGAAGGAGCCGGTCGGGTTGAGCCCCTCGAACTTCACGTAGACGTTCGCCCCGACCAGCTTGCTCAACTTCTCCGCCGGGATCAGCGGGGTGCCGCCCTCGCCGAGGGTGATGACCGGCGCACCCTCCAGCATCGGCAACCGATCGGCGTACTCGCGGATGACCCCGCGCCATTGGTGAGCCACGCTCACAGCCCTTCTACTCGCATGACGGAGTCGACCGAATCGACCTCGTCGAGATCCTGCAACTGCTTGACCGTCCCGGCCAGCGCACCCTCTTGCGCCCGGTGCGTGACCAGGTGCAGGGAGGCGAGTTCGGGATCGGTGCGGTCTTTGTTCTGACGCATGCTCTCGATCGAAACACCTTGCGCTGCAAACACATTCGATACGGCAGCAAGCACACCGGGGCGATCCTTCACCCGAAGACGGATGAAGTACGCCGTGTACGCGGCTCCGATGGTCTGGATCGGGAAGGCCGCGTAGGCCAACTCCCCCGGACCCGCCCGGCCGACCAGCCGGTTACGCGCGGCCTGGACCAGGTCGCCGAGAACCGCCGAGGCCGTGGGCTCGCCGCCCGCGCCGCGACCGTAGAACATCAATTCGCCGGCCAGCTGCGTCTCGACGAAGACCGCGTTGAACGCCTCACGGACGCTGGCCAGCGGGTGCGAACGTGGCAGCAGAGCTGGGTGGACGCGTGCGCTGATCGCCGCGCTGCCCTCCTCGTCGGTGACCCGCTCACAGATCGCCAGCAGCTTGATGACCAGCCCGGCCTTGCGGGCTGCACGGATGTCGTCGGCGGTGATGGCCGTGATGCCCTCGCAATAGACCTCGGCGGAGGACACCCGGGTGTGGAACGCCAGGGAGGCCAGGATCGCCGCCTTGGCCCGGGCGTCGTACCCCTCGACGTCCGCGGTCGGGTCGGCCTCGGCGTACCCCAACTCCTGTGCCTCGGCCAGCACGTCGGCGAAGTCGGCGCCGGTGCGGTCCATCTTGTCGAGGATGAAGTTCGTGGTGCCGTTGACGATGCCCATCACCCGGTGCACGTCGTCACCGGCCAGCGAGATTCGCAGGGGACGGATCAACGGGATGGCCCCGGCGACGGCAGCTTCGAAGGAGAAGTCGACGTTGGCCTCGGCGGCGGCGGCGTAGAGCGACGGACCGTCCTCACCGAGCAGGGCTTTGTTGGCAGTGACGACGCTCGCGCCGTGCTCGATGGCCTTCAGCAGCAGGGTGCGGGCCGGCTCGATGCCGCCCATCAACTCCACGACGACGTCGGCGCGGGTCACCAATTCCTCAGCGTCATCGGTGAAAAGCTCTGCGGGGACACCGGATTCGGGGCGAGGCTTGGACACATCGCGTACGGCGACCCCCACCAGCTCGAGCCGGTCACCGACGCGTTCGGTCAACTCGTCCGAGTGCTCGATCAGCCGTTTCGCAACCGCCGAACCGACCACGCCGCACCCCAACAGGGCGATACGTACGCTCATTCCTCCCCCTCCGCTTCCTCGACTTCTAGGGCCAGCAAATCGTCAATGGTCTCGCGCCGGATCCACACCCTGCTACCGCCGTCGCGCAGCGCGATGACCGGTGGCCGCGGCACGTGGTTGTACTGGCTGGACAGCGACCGGCAGTAGGCGCCGGTGGCGGGGACGGCGAGCAGGTCGCCGGCCTGGATGTCGCCGGGCAGTTGGACATCGCGGACGACGATGTCGCCACTCTCGCAATGCTTTCCGACCACCCGCGCGGTGACGGGTGCGGCGTCGCTGGTCCGGTCGGCGAGCTGCGCTGTGTAGTCGGCCTGGTAGAGCGCGGGGCGGGGGTTGTCGCTCATGCCGCCGTCGACCGACACGTAGTAGCGGGTGAGTTCGTCGGTGGCGTGCACCGGCTTGACCGTCCCGACCTCGTAGAGGGTGACGCCTGCGGGACCGACGATCGCCCGGCCCGGCTCGATGCTGATGTGCGGCACCGGATGGCCGACCGCGTCGCAGGCGCGCTGCACGATGCCGGCCAGCTGCTCGGCGAGTTGCTGCGGGGTGAGCGGGGTGTCGTCATCGGTGTAGGCGATGCCGAAGCCGCCGCCGAGGTCGAGCTCGGGCAGCACGATCCCGTGCTCCTGTGCGACCTGCAGCTGGACGTGGATGAGTCGCTCCGCAGCGACCGCGAAGCCCTCGGAGTCGAAGATCTGTGACCCGATGTGGGAGTGAAAACCCAACAGTCGCAGCGCTTCCGGGTGTTTCAGGACACGCCCGACCGCGTCCATCAGCTGCCCGTCGGCGAGGCTGAACCCGAACTTCTGATCCTCGTGGGCCGTGGCGATGAATTCGTGGGTGTGCGCCTCGACACCGGTCTTCACCCGCAGCATGACGCCCTGGACGACCCCGTGCGCCGACGCGATGCTGGCCACGCGCTCGATCTCCTCGAACGAGTCGACGATCAGCCGCCCCACGCCGTACGTGATGGCATCCTCGATCTCCGGCACGGACTTGTTGTTGCCGTGCAGGCCGATCTTCGCGCCGGGGAAGCCCGCCTTGCGGGCCACGGCGAGTTCGCCGCCGGTGCACACGTCCAGGCTCAGGCCCTCCTCGAGCAGGAGGCGCGCCATCGGCGTACACAGAAACGCTTTGCCGGCGTAGAAAACGTCCGCCTGGGTGCCGATCGCACCGAACGCCTCACTGAACGCCTGCTTGAACGCGCGGGCCCGGGCCCGGATGTCCGCCTCGTCCATCAGGTACGCCGGGGTGCCGTACTGCGCGGCGACGTCCCGCAGGTCGTGGCCGGCGATCCGCAGAGCGCCTTCAGGGGTTCGCTGGGTGCCCGCCGGCCAGACGGCGGACAGGGTGGTGGCGGGTGCGGCGTTCATCACCGGCCAAAATACCGGCGCCACACCGATCGCAGCGCATCCCGTCTGGTCCGTGGACGCTAGGCGGTGGTCAGGAGCACTGCCCGGTCGGTGTTAGCCTTGCGTGTCGCAGTCACCGTCCGCGGTGCATGCGCGCCCCCGTAGCTCAGGGGATAGAGCACCGCCCTCCGGAGGCGGGAGCGCAGGTTCGAATCCTGCCGGGGGCACTTTTTGACTTTGTGCCATTCGCGCGTGCAGCGCCGCGCCGGCCGTCTTGGTCGATAGGTTGGAGGCAACCTATTTCGCACCAGGCCCGGAAGGACACCTGCCGTGATCCGCTTTCTTTGGAGTATCGCTGTCTCACTGGTGTCGGCGGCTATCGCCTTCCTGGTGACTGCCCTGATCGTCAAGGACTTCCACCTGTCCTGGGGCGGCTTCATTGTCGGCGTCCTGGTGTTCGTGGCTGCGCAGGCGCTGTTGTCCCCGTTCGTCTTCAACATGGCCCGCAAGTACGCCTCACCGGTGCTCGGTGGTGTCGGCATCATCTCCACGCTGCTGTCGTTGTGGGTCGCCAGTCTGTTCAGCGACGGGCTGCGCATCGACGGTGTCGGCACCTGGGTCCTGTCGGCGCTGATCGTCTGGCTGATCACCGCGCTCGGCTCGTGGATCCTGCTGTGGCTGATCGCCAAGAAGTACGTGAGCGCGCGCAAGTCGAACAAGGACCCGCTGGACGGCCTCGTCTGACGTCTCGACGACAAGCCTCGACCCCAGGACCCGCCGACGCCTCCGTTAGGGAGCCGTACGGAAACCGTTAGGGCGTTAGTACCCCGAGCGTCCACCGGAGTCTGATCGCAGAAGGCCCACAAACCGTGGGCCCCCGAACCCGCCAAAAGAAGGCGGCCGGGACACCTGCTCAGACGTGGGGTTCTTCGTGCTTGACGTGGCTTACATCGCCCTGATGATCGCGGTCTTCGCGCTCGTCGCGGTGATTGCGTGGGGGGTCGAGAAGCTGTGATGGTCTTTAACGCCATCGCCGCCGTACTCGGCGTGTTGGCGATCATCTACTTGGTGATCGCCCTGGTGAAACCGGAGCGGTTCTGATGACCGCGTGGCTCGCGGTCGGTCAGGCCGCAGTCCTGATCCTGATGCTGGCCATCTGTTACCGCCCGCTCGGGGACTACATGGCCCATGTCTTCACGACCGACAAGGACTGGCGCGTCGAGAAGGCCACCTACAAGGTCCTGGGTGTCGACAGCAAGCGGGAGCAGACCTGGCAGGCCTACCTGCGCAGCGTGCTGGCGTTCTCGTTGATCAGCCTGCTGTTCCTCTACCTGCTGCAGCGCATCCAGCACTGGCTGCCCTACAGCCTCGGGCTACCGAACGTGCCCGAAGGCCTGTCGTTCAACACGGCGGCCTCCTTCGTGGCCAACACCAACTGGCAGAGCTACTCCCCCGAGGCCACGATGGGCTTCACCGTGCAGGCTGCTGGCCTGGCGGTGCAGAACTTCGTCTCTGCGGCCGTCGGTATCGCCGTCGCGATCGCCCTCGTGCGGGGACTGGCCCGGCGCAAGACCGGCATGCTCGGCAACTTCTGGGTCGACCTGGTGCGCTGCTGCCTGCGCATCCTGCTGCCCATCAGCGTGGTCGGCGGCATCATCCTCATCGCCACCGGCGTCATCCAGAACCTGCACAACGTCACCGACATCACGACACTGGCCGGCGGCGTGCAGCACCTGCCCGGTGGACCGGTCGCCAGCCAGGAAGTCATCAAACTCCTGGGCACCAACGGCGGCGGCTTCTTCAACGCCAACTCGGCGCACCCGTTCGAGAACCCCAACGCGGTCAGCAACATCATCGAGATCTTCCTGTTGCTGGTCATCCCGATCGCACTGCCGCGCACCTTCGGCAAGATGGTCGGTTCCAACAAGCAGGGGTACGCGATCCTTGCGGCGATGAGCACCCTGGCGATCCTGTCGCTGATCGGTCTGACCTGGATCGAGGCGAAGGGCTGGGGCAGCGCCACCCAACTGGCCGGCGCGGCCATGGAGGGCAAGGAGCAGCGGTTCGGCATCAACGGCTCGACCCTGTTCGGGACGGCCAGCACGCTCACCTCCACCGGCGCGGTCAACTCGATGCACGACTCGTTCACCGCTCTCGGCGGCATCTTCCCGATGCTCAACATGATGATCGGCGAGGTCGCCCCTGGCGGCGTCGGCTCCGGCCTGTACGGCATGTTGATCCTGGCGATCATCACCGTCTTCATCGCCGGCCTGCTGGTCGGTCGCACCCCGGAGTACCTGGGCAAGAAGATCGGGCCCCGGGAGATCAAACTGGCCAGTCTCTACATCCTGGTCACACCGACCCTGGTGTTGGCGGGCACGGCGCTCAGCTTCGCGATCCCGTCAGTCCGGGAATCCGTCACGGGCACCTCGATCCTCAACCCGGGTGTGCACGGCCTGTCCGAAGTGCTGTACGCCTTCACCTCGGCCTCGAACAACAACGGCTCGGCCTTCGCCGGCCTGACCGCCAACACCCCGTGGTTCAACACCGCGTTGGGTCTGGCGATGCTGCTCGGCCGGTTCATTCCCATGGTGTTCGTCCTTGCCCTGGCCGGTTCGCTGGCCAAACAGGACAAGGTTCCCGAGACCGCCGGCACGTTGCCCACCTATCGCCCACAGTTCGTCGGGTTGCTCGGTGGCGTGACGATCGTCCTGGTCGCCATGACCTACCTGCCCGCGCTCGCGCTGGGCCCGCTCGCTGAAGGACTGCACTGACATGTCGATCATGACCGACGAACCCATCGTCGACCAAGAGCACGAACCCGCCACGAAGACAGCGGCATTCGGTCCGCGTCAGCTGATCAAGGCACTGCCTGAAGCGCTGCGCAAACTGGACCCCCGCCAGATGTGGCACAACCCGGTGATGTTCATCGTCGAGGTCGGTGCCGTGCTCATCACGGCCATCGCCATCGCCGAGATCTTCACCGGTGCCGAGAAGTCCGGCGGCGGCGCCGTGCCCGGCATCTTCTCCTGGACCATCGCCATCTGGTTGTGGCTCACGGTGATCTTCGCCAACCTTGCGGAGGCCGTGGCCGAGGGCCGCGGCAAGGCGCAGGCGGACAGCCTGCGCAAGACCCGCACCGAGACCACCGCCCGGGTGATCACCGGGTACGCCGAGGGGTCGACTCCCAGCGACAACGACCAGACCCATGTGGTCAGCTCCGCGGAGTTGCGCCTCGGGGACTACGTCGATGTCGTCGCGGGCGAGGTCATCCCCGGTGACGGTGACATCGTGTGGGGCATCGGCTCGGTCGACGAGTCGGCCATCACCGGCGAATCCGCCCCTGTGGTCAGGGAATCCGGCGGTGACCGCAGCGCGGTGACCGGTGGCACCCGGCTGCTGTCGGACCGCATCGTCGTGCGCATCACCTCCAAACCGGGTGAGACGTTCGTCGACCGGATGATCGCCCTGGTCGAAGGCGCCTCTCGGCAGAAGACCCCCAACGAGATCGCCCTGAACATCCTGCTCGCGAGCCTGTCGATCGTGTTCGTGGTCGTCGTCCTCACGATCAACCCGATCGCCTCGTACGCCGGTGCTGCCGTCAGCGTTCCCGTGCTGGTCGCTCTCCTGGTCTGCTTGATCCCCACCACCATCGGAGCACTGCTCTCGGCGATCGGCATCGCCGGGATGGACCGCCTCGTCCAGCGCAACGTGCTGGCGGTGTCCGGTCGGGCCGTCGAGGCCGCCGGCGACGTGACCACGCTGCTGATGGACAAGACCGGAACCATCACCTACGGCAACCGGCGGGCGACCGAGTTCTACCCGTTGCACGGGATCGACCACGACGAACTAGCCCGTGCCGCAGCACTTTCCAGTGCTGGCGACGCGACACCGGAGGGCACCTCGATCGTCGACCTCGCGCTTGAGCGCGGGATCCACGAAGAGGCCCGTGACGGTGACGTCGTCGTCCCGTTCACCGCTCAGACCCGGATGAGCGGGGTGGACCGCGCGGACGGGACGCAGGTCCGCAAGGGTGCGGGCTCCGCCGTACGCGCCTGGTTGACGGGGGCACACGCCAACGACGAGTTGGCCCACATCGTCGAGGACATCTCGACCAAGGGCGGCACCCCGCTGGTGGTTGCCACCAAGGACGCCCGCGGTCACGGCAAGGTGCTCGGTGTCGTCTACCTCAAGGACGTCGTCAAGGACGGCCTGGTGGAACGCTTCGCCGAACTGCGCTCGATGGGGATCCGCACGGTCATGATCACCGGTGACAACCCGTTGACCGCCAAGGCAATTGCCGACGAGGCCGGAGTCGACGACTTCCTGGCCGAGGCCACCCCTGAGGACAAGCTGGCGCTGATCCGTCGGGAGCAGGAGGGCGGCCGGCTGGTTGCGATGACCGGTGACGGCACCAACGACGCGCCGGCCCTCGCCCAGGCCGACGTGGGCGTGGCGATGAACACCGGCACCTCCGCAGCCAAAGAGGCCGGCAATATGGTCGACCTCGACTCCGACCCGACCAAACTCATCGAGATCGTGGCCATCGGCAAGCAGCTGCTGATCACCCGGGGTGCGCTGACGACGTTCTCCATCGCCAACGACATCGCGAAGTACTTCGCGATCATCCCCGCGATGTTCGCCGGTGTCTTCCCGGCCCTGCAGGCGCTGAACATCATGCACCTGCACAGCCCGAGCTCGGCGGTCGTCTCCGCGATCATCTTCAACGCGGTCGTGATCATCGCGCTGATCCCGCTGTCCCTGAAGGGCGTGAAGTACCGCGCCGCCTCAGCCAGCCAGATCCTGTCGCGCAACCTGCTGATCTACGGCCTCGGCGGTGTGATCGTCCCCTTCGTGGGCATCAAACTGATCGACCTGCTGGTCAGCCTGATCCCCGGCTTCTGAACCACCAAAGGAACTGAAATGGTCCTCGTAGCAAAGCAATACGGTGTCGCCCTGCGGGCGCTGCTGGTCCTGACCGTGATCCTCGGGATCGCCTACCCGTTGGCGATGACCGGGGTCGGGCAGGTCGCGTTCGGCAACCAGGCGAACGGCTCCCTGGTGCAGGTCGACGGCAAGACCGTCGGCTCCAGCCTCATCGGGCAGAACTTCACCAACGCCAAGGGCAACCCGCTGCCGCAGTACTTCCAGCCGCGGCCGTCGGCGGCCGGTGACGGTTACGACGCGAACGCCTCGTCCGGTTCCAACCTGGGACCGAACAACCCCGACCTGATCAAGGCGATCAAGGAGCGCCGTGCGCAGGTGGCGGCGTTCAACCACGTCTCGCCGAGCGCCGTACCGGCCGATGCGCTCACGGCCTCTGCCTCGGGTCTGGACCCGGACATCAGCGTGGCCTACGCCGACCTTCAGGTACGCCGAGTGGCCCAGGCCCGGGGCCTGTCACCCGCCGCCGTGCAGCACCTGGTGGACACTATGACGAAGGGACGTGCGCTCGGGGTTCTCGGCGAACCGCGGGTCAACGTCCTGGAACTCAATGTGGCCTTGAACGCACTGAAGGGGTGAGCCGGTGAGCCGAGGCAGGCTGCGGGTCTTCCTCGGCGCCGCACCGGGGGTCGGCAAGACCTACGCGATGCTCGAAGAGGGGCAGCGGCTGGCTGCCCTCGGTGGGGACGTGGTCGTCGCCTGGGTGGACACCCACGGCCGGGCGGCGACCGCGGCCATGGCCGCTCCGCTGGAGCAGATCCCCCGCCGCACGATGCACCACCGCGGCGTCGAGTTGTCCGAACTGGACCTCGACGCCGTGCTGGCGCGTCACCCGGACGTGGCGCTGGTCGATGAGTTGGCGCACAGCAACGCGTCGGGCAGCGCCCACGAGAAGCGCTGGCAGGATGTCGAAGCGCTGCTGGACGCCGGCATCGACGTGATGTCGACGGTCAACATCCAGCACATCGCATCGCTGAACGACGTCGTCGAGAAGATCACGAAAGTCCCTCAGCGAGAGACCGTTCCGGACGAAGTGCTGCGTGCCGCGGACCAGATCGAGTTGGTCGACCTCACTCCGCAGGCGCTGCGCAACCGGCTCTCCGACGGCCACGTCTACCCCGCCGAACGCATCGACGCAGCCCTGTCGCACTACTTCCGGCTGGGCAACCTCACGGCGCTGCGCGAGTTGGCCCTGCTGTGGTTGGCCGACGAGGTCGATTCGGCGCTGCAGAACTACCGAGCGCAACACAACATCGACGGCACCTGGGAAGCACGCGAACGCGTCGTCGTGGCGCTCACCGGCGGCGCGGAGGGTGAGACGCTGCTGCGTCGCGGCGCCCGGATCGCCTCGCGTAGTTCCGGTGGCGACCTGCTCGCGGTGCACGTCAGCTCCCCCGACGGGCTCTCGGCGACCAACCAGCAGAATCTGGCCGCCCAGCGGGCCCTGGTCGAGGAACTCGGCGGCACGTTCCACGAGATCGTCGGGCAGGACGTCCCGGCGTCGCTGATCTCCTTCGCCAAAGGGGTCAACGCGACCCAGCTGGTGATCGGGGTGAGCCGGCGCAGTTGGTTGCAGACCGTGCTCACCGGCCCGGGCATCGGCAACGGGGTGGTGCGGCAGTCCGGCAGCATCGACGTCCACATCGTCACGCACGCTGAAGCCGGGCGCCGGTTCGCGCTGCCCTCGGTGTCCGGCGGCCTGACCGCCCGCCGACGGTGGGTGGGCTTCGCGCTCGCCCTGGTGCTCGGGCCGCTGCTCACCCTGCTGCTGAAGACGATCCGCTCCGACGACGCGATGACCGCGAACGTCCTTGCCTACCAACTGTTGGTCATCGTGATCGCCCTGGTCGGCGGCTTCGGTCCCGCGCTCTTCGCGGCCCTGATGTCCGGACTCACGCTGGACTACTTCTTCATCTCGCCCTACTACACGATCACCATCAACCAGCCCCTGCACGCGCTGGGCCTTGGTCTGTATGTGATCAATGCTCTCCTGGTGTCGTACGTCGTGGACCAAGCCGCTCGACGTACCCGCCTGGCGCAACGGTCGGCCGCCGAGTCGGAGCTCCTGGCCACGGTCGCCGGCAGTGTGCTGCGCGGTCAGGACGCGTTGGCCGCTCTCCTGTCTCGGACGCGAGAAGCGTTCGGCTTCAATGCCGTTCGCGTGGTCTCTGATGGCACCGAAGTGGCCCATGACGGTACGCCGAGTGGTGACCCGTCCGTGCAACTGCCGGTCGGTCCCTCGGCCGGCTTGGAGGCCTTCGGGCCGGCGGTCGACGCGTCCGAGCGCCGCTTGCTGGAGGTCATCGCGACTCAGGTGGCAGCTGCGTTGGAGCACTCAGCCCTGGAGGAGACCGCCGCCACGGTCGGGCCACTCGCGGTCAGCGACAAGGTGCGCAGTGCGTTGTTGTCGGCGGTGAGTCACGATCTGCGGCGACCGCTGGCGGCGGCGATGGCTTCGGTCGGTGCACTGCGCTCGATGCCGGAGGACCTGTCCGCGCAGGACCGTGCCGAGTTGCTGGCGACGGCCGACGAGAGCCTGCAGACGCTGTCCTCCCTGGTGACCGATCTGCTCGACGCCAGCCGGTTGGAAGCAGGCATCCTGGCGGTCGCGGCACGGCCGGTGTCAGCGGCTGAAGTCGTGCTGCCGGCCCTGGACGAACTCGGCCTCGGACCCTCGAGTGTCACCCTCGACCTGCCGGCGCAGGTGCCGCCGATGCAGGCCGATCCGGTTCTGCTGCAACGGGTCCTGGTCAATCTGCTGGCCAACGCCACCCGCTTCAACCCACCGGGCACCCCGGTCCGTCTGGCCGCGTCGAGCCTGGCGGACGTCGTCGAGCTACGCGTGGTCGATCACGGACCTGGGGTGCCGGACGATCGCAAGGACCTGATCTTCACGCCGTTCCAGCGGCTCGGCGACACTGACAACGACCGGGGCATCGGCCTCGGCCTCGCACTCTCGAAGGGATTCACCGAAGGCATGTCCGGGACGCTTACGGCCGAGGACACCCCCGGCGGCGGACTGACGATGGTCGTCTCGCTGCCCACCGCGCCGTCGCTGGTGTCGGCATGAAGATCCTGATCGCCGACGACGACCCGCAGATCGTGCGCGCGCTTCGAATCACGTTGCGGGCCAGTGGGTACGACGTGATCGCCGCAGCCGACGGTGCGACAGCGATCCAGGCGGCCATCGAGCAGAAGCCGGACCTCTACATGATCGACCTCGGCATGCCGAACCTCGATGGCGTCGAGGTGATCACCGCGGTGCGGGGTTGGTCGACTGCGCCGATCCTGGTCGTCTCCGGTCGGACCGGGTCTGCGGACAAGGTCGAGGCGCTGGACGCCGGGGCGGACGACTACGTGACCAAACCGTTCGCGATCGATGAGTTGCTGGCCCGGATCCGCGCGCTCGGTCGTCGGGGCGCGCCCGTTGAGAGCACCACGGGCGAGTCGGCAGTGGTCAATTTCGGCCTCGTGACCGTCGACCTCGTCGCGCACACGGTCCGCCGTGATGGGGCACCCGTGCACCTCACGCCGACGGAGTGGCAGTTGCTGGAGATCCTGATCCGCAACGCCGGGCGACTGGTCACCCGCCAGACCATCCTGACCCAGGTGTGGGGGTCCGAACACGTCACGGACACCGGCTATTTGCGGCTCTACATGTCGCAACTGCGCAAGAAGCTCGAGGACGACCCCGCGCAGCCCAAGCACCTGCTCACCGAGCAAGGCATGGGCTACCGCTTCGAACCGTGACCCGGCTGTCGTCACGCGACCACAACCGACCACTCGACACGAAACGACCGCCACCCCGGCCTCCCCCGCGACCACAACCGACCACTCGACACCAAGCGACCGCCACCCCGGCAGCGATCCCTCGTCGAGGGCTGTGGATAACTTCTGCGGACGATTGACGCGGGTCCGCACAATCGCCGCATGGCCGAGCGATTCTTTACCCGACAGCAACTCCTGAGGCACGGTGTCTCCCCGCGCGAACTGCGTCCTGGGGGCCGCTTCCAGCGAGTGCTCCGCGGTGTCTACGTCTGCGAAGACAAGATCACGTTCCATACGCTGCTCGACGCCGCGCTTCACCGAGCTCCGGACGACGCGATCGTGTCCCACCACACTGCCGCCGCGTTGTGGGGTGGCGTTGTCCCCAACAGCAGCACGATTCATCTGAGCGTCCGTCCGGACACCATCCTTCGAATGGCTGGAATCACCGCGCACCGCGTGAACGAGAGTCAGCACGTGATGTTGAACCGGCGCCGCGTCACGACCCCGGCACAGACCTTCATCGACCTCGCCGGGGTGCTGGAACTCATCGACCTGGTCGTCCTCGGCGACACCTTGGTGCGCAAAGGGCGCGTGCATGTCAACGAGCTACGCGCAGCGGCAGATGCCGCGACCGGACGAGGTGTCGCCCGAGCTCGGACTGCCGCCGGCCTGGTTCGCGAAGGCAGCGAATCCGTCCAGGAAACCAAGACCCGGCTGCTCGTCGTCCTGGCCGGGCTGCCGGAACTGGTCAGCCAGTACCGGGTACGGGATGAGAACGGCGCAATCCGTGCCCGACCAGACCTCGCCTACCCGCAGTGGAAGGTCGCCATCGACTACGACGGTCGGACCCACTTCGACTCCACCCGTGATCGGCAGAAGGACACAATCCGTCGGGAGTGGCTCATTCAACATGGCTGGCAATGCGTGACGATCTACGCAGACGACTTGTTCAAGGATCCGGCGGGCATCCTCGAGCGGATCATCGCCGCCATTCGCGCCAACGGTGGTTCGGTCCGCGTGACCGGATCGACGTGGCAGCGGCACTTCCACGTAACCCGCTGACCGAGGAGCCGCGACCACAACCGACCACTCGACACCAAACGACCGCCACCCCGGCCCCCGCCGCGACCACAACCGACCACTCGACACGAAACGACCGCCACCCCGGCCCCCGCCGCGACCACAACCGACCACTCGACACGAAACGACCGCAGCCAGCGACCGCAGCCGACGAGCGGCCGGCTACGACTGCGTCGCGTCCGCCACTTCGCCGACCAGTTCCTCCAAAACGTCCTCGAGGAACACCACACCCGTGGTCTCGCCCGTCGATGACACGACCCGGGCCAGATGCAGGCCGGTCCGCTGCATCGTGAGCAACACGTCTTCGACCTCCGCCGACGGTCCGACCGTGGCCATGTTGCGGATCCGCTTGGGCGGCACGGGTTCGCCGTACGCCTCGTCGGTCGCGTAGAGCACGTCTTTCAGGTGCAGATACCCCACGAGCGATCCGTCCGGGCCGACCACCGGATAGCGCGAGAAGCCGTGCTCAGCGACCAACCGCTCCACGTCAGCCGGGCTCGCCCCGAGCGGCACGGTGATCAACTGCGACAGCGGCACCGCAACGTCCGAGGCGACGTGATCGCTGAACTCCAAGGCGTCGACGAAGCGCTCGTGCTCGGCCGACTGCAACAGGCCCTCGCGCGTCGACTCCTCCACGATGGTGCCGACCTCCTCGGCGGAGAAGGTGGAGGCGATCTCGTCCTTGGGCTCCACCCCGAGCCGCCGCACGAAGAACTTGGCGATCCACTCGACCAGAGCGATGACCGGGCGAAGGACCTTGGTGATCCACAGCAGCGGCGGTGCCAGCAACAACGCCGCCCGATCGGGACCAGCGATCGCCAGGTTCTTCGGAATCATCTCCCCGACCACGACGTGCAGATACATCACCAGCAGCAGCGCCAGCAGCAACGCGATCCCGCTGGCCCACGCATCGCCCAGGCCGAGGGAGTGCAAGGGCGCTTCCAGCCAATGATGGATCGCGTCCTCGGCGACAGCACCCAGCAAGACCGAGCAGACCGTGATGCCCAGTTGCGCACAGGCCAGCATCGAGGCGACGTTCTCGAACGCCTCGAGCGCCATCTTCGCCCGCGCCGAACCCGCCGCGGCCAGCGGTTCGATCTGCGAGCGCCGGGCCGCCATGACGGCGAACTCGGCTCCGACGAAGAACGCGTTACCGGCCAGGAAGAGCAGCGACAGCCAGATCATGACGCCCCACCCGAGGGAGCGGACGGCGACGGCGACACCTGCACCCGGTCCACCCGCCGGTGGTCCATCGACAACACCCGGACCGTCCAGCCGTCGACGGCGACCTCATCGCCGACCCGCGGCACCCGGCCCACCGAAGCCATCACGAAGCCGCCCACTGTCTCGTAGTTGGGGCCTTCGGGAATGGGGGCGCCGATCCGGTCGACCACCTCGTCGGGGCGCCACAGCCCGGACACCGTCCACGTCCCGTCGGGCAGCATCCGGCTGGCGTCCCGCAGGTGGTCATGCTCGTCGACGACTTCGCCGACGATCTCCTCGATGACGTCCTCCAGCGTGACGACACCGCTGGTGCCGGAGTATTCGTCGACCACGATCGCCAACTGCAGACCCGATGCCCGCAGCAGCAGGAGCAACGGATCCAGACCGACCGTCTCCGGGACCATCACCGGCGGGATCATCAGGTCCGTGACGGGCACGTTGACGCGTTCCTCCGGCGGTACGGCGATCGCGCGCTTCACGTGGACCACCCCGACCACGTCGTCCCAGTCCTCCCCCAACACCGGGAACCGGGAGTGGCCCGAGTGCCGGGCGGTGGCAACCACATCGGCCGCGGACGCCGTACGTTCGATCGAGGTGCACCGCACCCGGGGACTCATCACGTCGGCGGCCGACCGTTCGCCGAAGTCCAGCGACCGCGCCAGCAGGCGCGCGGTCCCCTCCTCCAGCGTCCCGGCCTCGGCCGACCGGCGCACCAACGACGCCAACTCCTGAGGCGTGCGTGCCCCGGATAGTTCCTCCTGCGGTTCGATCCCCAACCCGTGCAGGACCAGGTTCGCCGATCCGTTGAGGATGCTGATGACCGGCCGCATCACCGTCGCGAAGAGCCGCACCGGCGGGGCGACCACTTTGGCCACGGGCAACGGCGTCGAGATCCCCAGGAACTGCGGCACGAGTTCGCCGAAGATCATCGAGAAGAGGGTGGCCAGGATCAACGCCAGCAACGTGGACAGCGCCCGCACGGACCCGTCCGACATGCCCAACGCGTGCAGCGGTCCTTCGAGCAGTTTGCCCAGCGACGGTTCGACCAGATAACCCAGGACCAGCGTGGTCAGGGTGATGCCCACCTGAGCGGCGGACAGTTGCGTCGACAACGTTTTCAGCGACGGCAGGACGGTGCCGGCCCGCAGATCGCCGCCGTCGATCGCGCGTTGCACCGTGGGTCGGTCGAGGGCCACGAGGGAGAACTCCGCACTCACGAAGAGTGCGGTGCCCGCGGTCAGCGCCACCCCGGCCAGGACGAGAAGCCATTCGATCATTGCCGCCCATCGTCCCAGACCCGTGGGGATACGAGTGCGGATGGTTGGATGGGCTGGTCAGCAACCCCCACCCGCGAGAGGTGTCGAGAATGACCGACGACGCTGTCCCTGGACGCATCGTCGTCTCCGGGCTGCATAAGACCTTCGGGCACTTCGAGGCCGTCACGGATCTGAGTTTCACCGTCGAACCGGGCCGGATCACCGGCTTCCTCGGCCCCAACGGCGCGGGCAAGACCACCACTCTGCGGATGCTGCTGGGCCTGATCCACCCGACTCGGGGTACGGCGACCATCGGCGGCGCCCGGTACGTCGATCTGCCGCACCCGACGCAGACCGTCGGTGCCTCGTTGGAGGCGAACTTCCATCCGGGCCGCACCGGGCGCAACCATCTGCGGGTCCTGGCCGCGGCCGGCGGGATCCCTGATGAGCGGGTCGACGAGATGCTGCACCTGGTCGGCATCCCGGCCGCCGCGAACAAAGCCGCCGGCGGCTACTCGATGGGGATGCGCCAACGACTCGGCCTGGCGGGCGCGATGCTCGGCGATCCGCAGGTGCTGGTGCTCGATGAACCCGCGAACGGCCTTGACCCCGAAGGCATTCGCTGGTTGCGTCAGTTCCTTCGGCACCTCGCCGGTGAAGGCCGCACGATCTTGATCTCCAGCCACTTGCTGTCCGAGGTCGAGCACACGGTCGACGACGTGGTCATCATCGCCAACGGCCGTTCGGTGCGCTCCGGCCCGATGGAGGAGATCCGCGGTGAGCCCAAGGTGTTGGTGCGTACGCCGAACGCCGGACTCCTCGTCGAAGCGTTGACTGCCCGGGGCGTCCAGTCCGCGACGGATCCCGACGGCACGGTCCACGCGGTGACCGGTGATCTTGCCCTGATCGGCGACACCGCTCTTGCCGCCGGAGTCGCAGTGCACGAACTGCGCACCGAACAAGCCGATCTGGAGGCGCTCTTCTTCGAGCTCACCGAAGCTCCGGAGAACGCCAACCGCAACCTGGGAGCCGCGTCGTGAACGCCTTGAAGTCGGAGATCCTGAAGATCTTCACGACCAAATTGTGGTGGGGGCTGTTGATCGGCGCGGTCATCGTCGCCGGCGGCGTTTCCGCCCTCTTCGCGGCGCAGATCGGCACCGACCAGATGCGCGACAGCGCCAGTGAACTGAGCCAGGTCAGTCCGTCGGCCGCGCAGAGTGTCTACTCCGCCGGATTCCAATCCACCTTGCTGCAACTGTTCCCGTTGGCGCTGGGTGTGCTCATCGTGACCGCGGAGTTCCGGCACAAGACGTGGACCGCGACCGTTCTGGCGACCCCCAAGCGCTGGCAGATCTCGGTCGCCAAGATGGCCGCAGCCGTCGTGGTGGGTGTCGTCTACGGCATCGTCTGCGACATCGCCGCGGTGATCGGCGGCGGGCTGGTGATGAAACTGGCCAAGAACGGGTCGTTCTATCTCGGCTCCGGCGACGTCTGGCAGACGCTGGCGTTGATGCTGTTGGTCTTCGTGATCTGGGTGCTGCTCGGCATGGGGTTCGGGTTGCTGCTGCGCAACCAGATCGCAGCGGTCTTCCTCGCGATCGGCCTGGCGTTTATCGGTGACATCCTGTTCAACGTGATCTTCCGGTTGCTGCACTGGGATGGGGCAACGGCCTATCTGCCCTCCTCCCTCACCAGTGCCACGCTGAACCCGCAGCTGGCCAATGTGCCGGGCCAGCATTACTTGACCTGGTGGGCGGCCGCGATCGTGCTGACCGCCTACGGAGTGGGGTTGGCCGTGGTCGGCTCGATCATCAACCAGCGTAAAGATGTCCTCTAAACCGCGGCTGACGAAGCTCACCGAGATCGAACGCAAGTTCTCGGTGGCCTCGCCGACCGCGCAGCCATCCTTCGCTGGTCTGGCCGGCATCGCTCGGGTCGACTGTGACGAACCGGTCACGCTGGAGGCCACCTACTTCGACACGCCGGACCGTGACCTGCTGCAGCACCGGATCACGTTGCGCCGCAGGGTCGGTGGCGCCGACGAGGCGTGGCATCTGAAGCTCCCCCAATCGGCCGGTGCCCGTTCGGAGGTCCACGCGCCGCTCAGTGACGATCTGCCTGCGCAACTGCGGTCGGTCATCGCGGCCGTCGTGCGTGACCGCCCCCTGGAGCCGCTGGCGACGCTGCGGACCACCCGCACGGTGACCCACATCGTCAGCGAGGACGGCGCGGTCGTGGCTGAGTTCGCCGACGACGAGGCTGTCGGCGTGGACCTGTGGACCGCACCCGATGCCGAGATCAGCTGGCACGAGTGGGAGATCGAACTCGTCGGCACGACCGACCGCGACCTGCTGGACCGTCTGTGCCGGCGCCTGCTGGATGCCGGGGCGAAGCCGTCCACCTACCCGGCCAAGCTGGTGCACGTCGTGGGCTCCCCACCGAAACGATCGACGTACGCCGATCCGACCGTTGCCGCGCTGGTGCGCCTGACCGCCGACCTGGTCGAGCGGGACCGTTGGGTACGCGAGGACCGGCCCGACGGCGTACACCAGATGCGGGTGACCACCCGGCGGCTGCGGTCGCTGTTGCGCAGCCACCCCACGCTGCTTGCGTTGCCCGGCGGACAGCAGGTGGAGAGCGAATTAGGTGAATTGGCAGCCACTCTCGGGGTGGCGCGGGACGCGGAGGTGCTCGCGACGCGGTACGCGCAGGCGCTTGATGCGTTGCCGGACCAGGTGGTCCGCGGTCGTGCGCACGAGCGGTTGGTCACCAGTTCGCGAGCGGCCTACACCCGGGGACTGCGGCGCGCGGTCCTGGCCCTGGACAGCGAGCGCTACTTCCGCCTGCTGGACGGGCTGGATGAGTTGGCGAGCGCAGCTGCCGACGGCGATTTCAGCGCGGCGGCATCCGTGACCCACGCCCGGCAGAAGCTGCGTAAAGCTGCGAAGAAGGCCCGCCGCGAACCCTGCGATGAGCATTTCCACGCAGTCCGCAAGAAGGCCAAGCAGGTGCGGTACGTCGCGGAGGCGGCCGGTAAGCGCAAACTGGCGAAGCGGGCCAAAGCGATCCAGACCCTGCTCGGCGATCATCAGGACAGTGTCGTCAGCCGGGCCCACCTGCTGCGGGTCGCGGACCAGGCCGCGGCGGCGGGCGAGGACACGTTCACCTACGGCCTGTTGTGGCAACAGGATCGCCAGGAGGCTGAAGCACTCGAGCAGCAGTTGCCGCGTCTTTTGCGCAGGGTTGCCCGCTGACCGCGAACTACTGAAGGACCCCGAGACGGGTCATTTCCTGCTGGAAACCGGTGATGACGGTGCGCAACTCATCCGTCGGTTGCGGCCACATCGCCGCGGCCTCCTGGACGGCCCGGTCGACGTCACCGCCGGTCTCGTCCAGCAACGTGAGGATCGCCAGGCCGACACCGTTCAACCGCATCGGCGATGACGAGCCGCCACCGGAGAGCCGCAGCACGAACGCCTCATCGTCGACTGCGTGGGCCGGCTCGGGCAGATAGACCGCCCAGCGGCCCCCGGCTCCGGGAGCCGGATCGGCCGGGGCGGGCTCCTCGAGGACCCGGGTCGACGCGGGCGACGACGGCATAGCGGGGGTGCCGGGCGCGGGGCTGCTGGGTGCGGGGCTGCTGGGTGCGGTGTCCCCCACCGCTGCGGCGCCGGGCGGCTGGGGGTCCGCGATCGCCGTACGCCGGGATGCCCACTGGGTGCGCACGACGTTGCGCACCGCCGGCGGCACCAGTCCCGCTGCCCGGACCAGACGTTGCACGTAGGCCCTGGCGGTCGGCAGGGCGGCGTCGGGCAGCCCCGGGTAGTCGATCAACAGGTCTTCTCGCGACGGCAGGACGGCCCGGTAGATCAGCCGCAGCCGGGTGGTGCCGCTCGCCTCGGCGATCGCAACCAACCAGCCCTCGGTGTTGGTCGGACCGGAGTTGAGCTTCCAGCGCGCGAACTGTGCCGAGGGGCGGGCGGGTACCTCGATCTGCCAGCCGAGGGGGTTGAGCTCGGCCGCGACCACCTCCGAGGCGCCCGTGCGGTGGATCAGGTCGCGGGTCGCGGTGCGCTCGGCGTCGGACATGGCCGCAAACCGCCCCGTCGAACTGGTCACCTCCCCCGCGTTCTTGGCCAGGGTCGGCGTGCGCAGACCGTGCAGCAGGACGATCAGAGCGTGCGCCGGATAGTCCGGTCCCCACAGCTCGACGCCGGCCACCTCGTGGCGTTCCCGGTGCTCCCACAGCGCCTCGAACACCACGTCCGGGTCGGCGAAGAACCCCGGGAACCGGGTGTGTACGTCGATGTCACAGGGCCAGTCCGGGTGCAGCAACGCGGTGGAGTGAGTGACGAACCGGGCGTGGGCTGAGGACTCCGGGCGCCGCCGCCAGCCGCGGGCCGCCAGCGCGTCGATCAGTTCCGGTGCCCGATCGGCGGCACACAGGACGTCTACGTCCCCGGGCACGTAGTCCTCGGCCCGCAGACCTTGCTGCACCGCGACGACGCCCTTGATGAACAGCGCCGGAAGGTGCAGTTCCTCTGCGACATCGGCGACCAGGGCATGACCCAGCGACACCGCTGCCGCCAGTGGCAAGGTCATCGTGGTCAAGCCGGTCACCTCGGTGGATCGAGCCGCAGAAACCCCGGAATCGCGGCGTCGCCGATAACCGGGCAAGGCTAGCAGTGCGGCTGCGGACGGGCGGCGGTTCGCCGGCGGGCGCAGACCCACGGGCCGTCTGGGAACAGCGGGCACCCCACCAGGCGTTGCGTATATAGCACATCCGGACGCGGTGTGTGACCCTCCGGTGCCTAACCGCTAGGGTGGATCAGGCAGTTGTCGGGCTGGGGCCCGCACGAAATCACATGATGGAAGAGGCGCATTCGCGTGTCATCACAGTCCTCCGACCCCCTCGCCGCATTCGCAGGCAACGAGTGGCTGGTCGATGAGCTGTACGAGCAGTACAAGGCCGACAAGAACTCCGTCGACAAGGCGTGGTGGGCGTTCTTCGCCGACTACACCCCCGGTGCCGGTAGCACTAACGGAGCCGGCAGCACCAACGGAGCCGGTAGCACCAACGGTGCCAACGGCCACGCCGCCGCCACGAGCAACGGCAGCACCAACGGGCATGCCGTTGCCAGCGCCACCGCACCTGCCCCAGCCACGAAAGCCCCCGCGGCGACCCCCACGCCGGTCGAAGTCGTCCAGCCGACCACGCCCGATGAGGATCTGGACCGCTCGATCCAGCCGGTCGACGGCACCGAGGACAACCCCCGCGAGACCGAGGAGCGCGCCGATGCGGCCGCGACCCAGATTCTCGACCCCTCCGAAGCTGAGATCAGCACCGAGCTGCCCGTGGCCCGCGACGGCATCGCCTCCCCCGAGGAGATCGAGCCGGCCGCCGACGAGCGGGTGCCGCTGCGCGGTGTTGCCGCACGGATCGTCACCAACATGGAGGCCAGCCTCGAGGTTCCGACCGCGACCAGCGTGCGCGCGGTCCCGGCGAAGCTGCTGATCGACAACCGGATCGTGATCAACAACCACCTGTCCCGCAGCCGCGGCGGCAAGGTGTCCTTCACGCACCTGATCGGCTACGCGATCGTGAAGGCCCTCAAGGTCGTGCCGGACATGAACTCCGCGCTCGGCGAGGACGACAAGGGCAAGCCCGTGCTGGTCAAGCCGGGGCATGTGAACTTTGGTCTGGCGATCGACCTGGCCAAGGAGGACGGCTCCCGGACCCTGGTCGTCCCCAACATCAAGGGTGCCGACGAGATGAACTTCGCCCAGTTCTGGGCGTCCTACGAAGCCATGGTCAAGCGCGCACGCGACAACAAGCTGACGATCGACGACTACGCGGGCACCACCATTTCGCTGACCAACCCCGGCGGTATCGGCACCGTGCATTCGGTGCCGCGGTTGATGAAGGGTGCGGGCGCCATCATCGGCGTCGGTGCGCTGGAGTACCCCGCCGAGTGGGCGGGTGCCTCGACCAACACGTTGAACAAGAACGGCGTCAGCAAGATCCTGACGTTGACCTCTACCTACGACCACCGGATCATCCAGGGCGCGGTGTCCGGTGAGTTCCTGCGCGTCGTCAACGAGTTGCTGCTCGGCGCCGAAGATTTCTACGACGAGATCTTCGCCGCGCTGAAGATCCCCTACGAGCCCGTGCGGTGGGTCCGGGACATCGACACCAGCCACGACGACGACATCTCCAAGGTCGCCCGTGTGCAGGAAGTCATCCACGCCTACCGGGTGCGTGGTCACCTGATGGCCGACACCGACCCGCTGGAGTACAAGCAGCGTCGGCACCCCGACCTGGACATCACCCAGCACGGCCTGACCCTGTGGGACCTCGACCGGGCCTTCCCGACCGGCGGATTCGGTGGCAAGCCGTTCCTGAAGCTGCGCGAGATCCTGGGCATCCTGCGCGACGCGTACTGCCGCAGCGTCGGTATCGAATACATGCACATCCAGGACCCCGAGCAGCGGGCCTGGGTGCAGGCGAAGGTCGAGCGCGGCTACGAGAAGCAGTCCCCGGACGAGCAGTTGCGGATCCTGCGCAAGTTGAACGCCGCCGAGGCTTTCGAGACCTTCCTGCAGACCAAGTACGTCGGGCAGAAGCGCTTCTCCCTCGAAGGCGGCGAGACCGCGATCGCGTTGCTGGACCGGGTGCTGTCGGCCGCTGCCGATGACGGGATGGACGAGGTGTGCATCGGTATGCCGCACCGCGGCCGCCTCAACGTGCTGGCCAACATCGCCGGCAAGTCCTACAAGCAGATCTTCCAGGAGTTCGACGGCACCCAGGACCCCAAGTCGGTCCAGGGCTCCGGTGACGTGAAGTACCACCTGGGCACCGAGGGTGAGTTCGTGTCCGACGCCGGCAGCAAGACCAAGGTCTACCTGGCGGCCAACCCCTCCCACCTGGAGGCGGTCAACCCCGTCCTGGAGGGCATCGCGCGAGCCAAGCAGGACCGGATCAACTTGGCCGGTACGGCGTTCACCGTCCTTCCGGTGTTGATGCACGGCGACGCGGCCTTTGCCGGCCAGGGTGTGGTCGCCGAGACGCTGAACCTGTCGCAACTGCGCGGGTACCGCACCGGCGGCACGATCCACATCATCGTCAACAACCAGGTCGGCTTCACCACGGCGCCGAGTCAGTCGCGTTCCTCGACCTACTCCAGTGACGTGGCCCGGATGATCCAGGCACCGATCTTCCACGTGAACGGCGACGACCCCGAGGCGTGTGTCTCGGTGGCCGAGTTGGCCTACGAGTTCCGGCAGAAGTTCCACAAGGACGTCGTCATCGACATGGTGTGCTACCGCCGCCGCGGTCACAATGAGGGCGACGATCCGTCGATGACGCAGCCGATGATGTACGAACTCATCGAGGCCAAGCGCAGTGTGCGCAAGCTGTACACCGAGGCGCTTGTGGGTCGCGGTGACATCACCAAGGACGAGGCGGACGAGGCGCTGCGGGACTACCAGCAGCAGTTGGAGCGGGTCTTCGCCGAGACCAAGGCGGCCAAGGCAGAGCTCACCGCAGCACCGTCGGACAGCTCGCAGTCCACGGATGCGGCCGGGCACGGCGGCCTGGAGCGCCCACGCGCCCAGCAGGAGGACGACGCCCGCGCCGACCAGAGTGGTCAGTCCACCGCGATCAGCATCGAGACGTTGAAGAAGCTCGGCGACACGTGGGTCAACCCGCCGGAGGGCTTCACGATCCACCCGAAGCTGCAGAAGCTGATGGAGCGTCGCTCGGCGATGGTCTCCCAGGGCGGAATCGACTGGGCCATGGGCGAACTCATGGCGCTGGGCTCCTTGTTGATGGACGGCACGCCCGTCCGGTTGGCCGGCCAGGACAGCCGCCGCGGCACCTTCGTGCAGCGCCACGCGGTCCTGATCGATCACGAGAACGGCAACGAGTGGACCCCGCTGCGCTACCTCGCCGAGGACCAGGCGTGGCTGTGGATCTACGACTCCCTGCTCAGCGAGTACGCCGCGATGGGCTTCGAGTACGGCTACTCGGTCGAGCGCCCGGACGCGCTGGTCCTGTGGGAGGCGCAGTTCGGTGACTTCGCCAACGGCGCGCAGTCGATCGTGGATGAGTTCATCTCTTCCTCCGAGCAGAAGTGGGCGCAGCGTTCCTCGGTGGTGTTGCTGCTCCCGCACGGCTACGAGGGCCAGGGACCGGACCACAGCTCGGCGCGGATCGAGCGCTACCTGCAGATGTTCGCCGAGAACAACATGACGATCGCGCACCCGAGCACCCCCGCGTCGTACTTCCACCTGCTGCGTCGTCAGGCCTACGCCCGCCCGCGTAAGCCGCTGATCGTCTTCACCCCGAAGCAGTTGCTGCGGTTGAAGGCGGCGACGTCCAACCCGGAGGACTTCACCAAGGGCCGCTTCGAGCCGGTGTTGCGCGACCAGCGCGCGCTGGACGCCGGCAAGGTCACCCGGGTGCTGATGGCTTCCAGCCGGATCGTCTACGACCTGGAGGCTGAGCGCGAGAGCCGCGGCGACGACACCACCGCGATCATCCGCCTGGAGCAGTTGGCGCCGATCCCGGCCAAGGAGATCGCCGACGCGCTGGCGCAGTACCCGCACGCCGACATCGTCTGGGTGCAGGACGAGCCGAAGAACCAGGGCGCCTGGCCGTTCCTGGCCCTCAACCTGCCCGAGCAGCTCGAACCGTTGGGTGAGTCCCGGCCGATCCGGGTCGTGTCCCGCCCGGCCGCGGCGTCGCCGGCGACCGGATCGGGTGCCAAGCACCGGGCCCAGTTGGCCGAACTGCTCAAGCAGTCGTTCGACCGCTGATTTCCCGTACGGCGCGTGGCCGGCTTCCCTGCGGGGAGGCCGGCCGCTCTCGCGATAGGTTCAGAACATGTACTTCACGGATCGTGGCATCGAGGAACTCGCTGCTCGCCGTGGCGAGGACGAGGTGAGCCTGGAATGGCTCGCGGAGCAACTGCGCACGTTCGTTGATCTCAACCCGGAGTTCGAGGTGCCCGTCGAACGCCTCGCATCCTGGCTCGCCCGACTCGACGATGATGAATGAACCCCTCGGAGGACCCTTCCGTGACTGACACCACTCACGAACCCGACTTCGCCCCGACCCGTCAGTTCGAGGTGGCCGGCGAGGATCGCCGTACCACCATCTGCTTCGTCGGTGATTCGTTGGTCGCCGGCTACGCCGACCCGAAGGCCCTCGGGTGGGTCGGACGGGTCCTGGCGCGCACGCCGCACCCCGGCGTCGACCTCAACGCCTACAACCTCGGTGTCGCCGGCGAGAACTCGACCGACTTGCTCGGCCGGTGGCAGGGCGAAACGGCCGTTCGGTGGCGCGATTCCAACGAGCGCCGACTGGTGGTCGGAGTCGGACTCAACGATCTGCGCGCAGGTCTGTCCACCGCGCGCTCACGGTTGAACCTGGCCAACATCCTCGACGACGCTTCCAGCAGCGCAGTCTCCACCTTCGTCGTGGGGCCGCCGCCCACTGTCGATCCCGAAACCAACGGGCGGCTGCAGACGCTGGTGGACGCGCAAGCCGACGTCTGCTCGCGCCGTCGGGTGACGTACGTCGACTGCTTCCGACCGCTGCTGCAGCACGAGCAGTGGAACGCCGACCTGGCTGCGACCGACGGCATTCACCCTGGCCAGGCCGGCTACGGGTTGATTGCGTGGTTGGTGCTGCACGCCGGCTGGCAGCACTGGCTGCAGCTGGACTGAACCGGTTAGTACGCGCCGTCCCGCATCAGGACAGCTCGCACCGTCTTGATCAGGATCAGAATGTCGCCGGCCAACGACCAGTTCTCGACGTAGTACAGATCCTTGCGGACCGTTTCCTCCCAGGTCAGGTTGGAGCGCCCGCCGACCTGCCACGGCCCGGTGATACCCGGCTTGACGTTCAGCCGCCGCTTGACGTGCGCCTCGTAGGACTCGACCTCCGATGGCAGCGGCGGCCGCGGGCCCACCAGCGACATGTCCCCGATCACCACGTTGAACAATTGCGGCAGCTCGTCCAGCGAGTACTTGCGCAAGAACGCGCCGACCCGGGTCACGCGGGGGTCGTCGCGCAACTTGAACAGCGCGCCGTGGCCCTCGTTGAGATCCTGCAGTTCGGCGAGACGATCCTCGGCGTCGACACACATCGAGCGGAATTTGATCATCTGGAACTTCGACCCGTTGACCCCGACTCGGGTCTGCCGGAAGAACACCGGGCCGGGGCTGTCGAACTTGATGACGACGGCGATCGCGAGCAGCAGCGGGGACAGGATGAGCAGTCCGGTGACCGATGCGACCAGATCGAAGGCCCGTTTCGCCGCGAAGCGCACACCGCTGTAGCGGGGCATCTCCACACTCATCAGGGGCAGACCCTCGATCGGCCGCCAGTGGATCCGCGGGCCGGCGACGTCGGTCATCCGGCTCGCCAGTGCGAGACTCAGCCCGCTGCCCTCCATGCTCCACGACAATTGCCGCAGGGAACCCCGGTCGACCCGCGACTGACCAGCAACGATGATCCCGCTGGCGCCCAGCGCCTTCGCCGAGGCCAGCGCCCCCTCCATCGCACCGATGTCGGGCACCACCTCGCCGTTGCTGAGCTCAAAGTCGTCGGCGCGCTCGGCGCCGGTCGCCACTCCGGCGACCCGGTACCCGGCGGCGGGGTGGCTGCCAACCCGCTGCGCGACGTACCGCACCTCTTGTGGGGCGCCGATGACCAAGACCGGGTCGACGAACCGGCCACGGCCCCGCTGCCGGTTCAACCGCATCCGGGCAACCGCTCGACCGACCAGAAGCAGGCACAGGCCCAGCGGCAGCGCGACGGCGAGGAAGCTACGCGAGATGTCCAGCTTGAAGACCATGGAGACGATGGCAAACAGACCGAACACTGAGAAGGTCGCTCGGATGACCCGGCGGAACTCCTCCGAGCCCAACGCCAGATATTCGGCGCGATAGGTCTGGGCCCCCCACAGGCTGACCATCCAGCACACGACCAGCGCGACGGAGACCCACAGGTAGTCCGAGGAACTCGGCGCGTGCTTGTCGGTCTGCCCGAAGCGCAGCACGAAGGCACAGGCCACCGCGATCGTGACGAGTACGGCATCCAAGGTGACGAGGCGGGCACGGACAACCGATCGCCAGGCAACCGGGGCCTTTACCTTCTCGGTTGCGAATACGCCGGCAACCGTGGCGGTCGACACTTGTGCCTCCACAACAGTCCTTTCCCAGACTTAGTTACGCAATCGTAAGTCCCAGACTCGAGCTCTGCGCCGAACTCGGCCGAATCAGTTCCATCCTCAGGAGTCGCGAGGCAACGCTGCCGGACGTGGCCTCGCGCAATTACGCGAACTCCGTCAGCGACTCCTTCTGCGAGTCCGTCGTGAGTTCTGCCCGCAGCAGCTGCTCGTACTGGGCCAGAACCGGCCCCCAGCTGTAGAAGTCTTCGGCCCTCGCACTGGCCTGTTTGGACATCTGCGCCCGTGTCTCGGGCTCGGCGAGGACCGCGGAGATCTCGCGGGCGATCGCTCCTGCCTCCGGGGGAACGAAGTGTCCGTCGGGTCCGAGCACCTCGCGGTTGAACACCGAGTCACGCGCAACGATCACCGCGCCACACGACATGGCCTGGACCAGGGAAGGATTGGTGCCACCCACCGAGTGCCCGTGGAAGTAGACGCCGGCGTTCGCCCACAGCCAGTTGAGGAAGTTGTCGTTCTTGACCTGGCCGAGCAAGTGCACGTTGGGACGCTCGGCACGCAGGGCGACCGCAGCGTTCCACAGCGGATTGGTCTCGTCACCGCCACCGACGATGACCACGTGCGCACTGGACGGCAGGTCCCGGGCTGCCTGCAGGAAGAGGTCAATGGAGTTCTCCGGGACCAACCGGGCTGCGACCATCACGTAGTTGCCCGGTTCCAGCCCGTCCAGCGCGGCCACCGGGGCGCTGTCCAGCATCGTCTCGTCGCATTCGCCCCCGTACGGGATGAAGGTCGACTCCCGCGCGAAGACCCGCTTCCAGTACGCCGCGATGTTCGTGGAGTCCGAGATCAACTGATCGGCCCAGCGCGCGGAAGCGCGGGCGCCGGCCAGGAACACTTGCTTTGCCTTGGGCCCCCACTTCTCGCGCTCCCATTCCAGACCGTCGACGTTCATGACAACGGGGATGCCGCGTGCTTTGAGCGCGGGCAGGAAGAAGCCGTTCGCGACGTTCATGACGAGTGCGACATCCGGCTTGCGTGCCGCCGCGGCAGTCGTGGAGGTCAGACCGTAGGACAGCGTGCTGAGCGAGGTGGTCTCCACGCCGGGGGTGAACCGAACGCGGATGCGCGGATCGGCCTCCGCGGGGACGGTCTGGCCGGGGCGGGAGTAGACCTCCACGTCCCACCCGTGCTCCCACAGGTACGGCGCGAGGTGGCGGACCAGCGTCTCGAACCCGCCGTAGTAGCTGGGGTAGCCGCGAGTGCCGATGATGGCGACTCGGGGGCGGCGCGTGGCGTCGGTCATCGCGCCCCCGCCAGGTCGGCCTGACCCAGGAAGCGCGATAGTGCGTTGTCCCACTCGGGTAGCGCAGTGACACCGGCGTCGGTCCACCGGTCATGCGACAGCACGCTGTACGCCGGGCGGGGCGTTGCGCTCGGATATGCGGCCAGCGTCGTGGGCAGGACCCGGTCCGCGTCGTGTCCCAGCCCGTGGAAGATCGCACGGGCGAATTCCCACACGGTCGTTGCGCCGCTGGACGTGCCGTGCCACACGCCGTAGGGCGCATCGGCGTCCACTAACCGGACAATCGCCTCAGCCAGGTCAATTGTCCACGTCGGTTGTATCCACTGATCATTCACAACCTGTACAGTGTCGCGCTCCTCGGCCAGCCGTGCCATCGTCTTGACCAAATTCGGTCCGTGCTCGCCGTAGAGATAGGCGGTGCGCACGACGTAGTGCCGCGCGCAGGTGGCGCGCACGGCCCACTCCCCCGCTGCCTTGGTCCGTCCGTACGCCGTGCGTGGAGCGATCGGCGCATCGACCGGTGCGGGCGTGCGGGCAGACCCGTCCAGGACGTAGTCGGTCGAGACCTGCACCAAAGTGCTCCCAGCGGTTTCGCACGCTGTGGCGAGGTTCGCAGCTCCGACCGCGTTGACCGTAAACGCCTCTGCCTCATGGGTTTCCGCCGCATCGACCGCTGTCCAAGCAGCCGCGTTGACGACGACATCGAAGCCGACCACCTGATCTGTCACCTGGGCGGGATCGGTGATGTCCAGATCGGTGTGCGACCACCCGGTGACGTCATGCGCGGTCGCCCGCAGGGTCGTCACGAGGTCGGTGCCGAGCATTCCGCTGGCACCGACGACCAGCCATCGCGTCACTGGTTGGCACCCGCTGTGGCGTACCGACGCTCGGTCACGTCTTTCTCCGGGCGCCACCAGGCCTCGTTGGACCGGTACCAGTCGATCGTGGCGGCCAGGCCGGATTCGAAGTCGGAGTACTGCGGCTGCCAACCCAACTCGGTGCGTAGCCGGGTCGAGTCAATGGCGTACCGCCGGTCGTGGCCGGGCCGGTCGACCACGTGCTCGAAGTCGTCGGGCTCCTTGCCCATGCCGGCCAGGATCAGCCGCACGACCTCGAGGTTGCTCTTCTCCCCGTCGGCGCCGATCAGATAGGTCTGGCCGATCTGGCCGCGCTCGATGATGGTCCACACCGCGCGGTTGTGATCATCGACGTGGATCCAGTCCCGCACGTTCAGTCCGTCGCCGTAGAGCTTGGGGCGTTGCCCGTCGAGAACGTTGGTGATCTGGCGCGGAATGAACTTCTCAACGTGCTGCCGCGGACCGTAGTTGTTCGAGCAGTTGGAGATCGTGGCGCGCACCCCGAACGAGCGCACCCACGCGCGAACCAACAGGTCGCTGGCGCCCTTGGTCGAGGAGTAGGGGCTGGAGGGGTTGTACGCCGTCTCCTCGGTGAACCGGGAGGGGTCGTCCAACTCCAGGTCGCCGTACACCTCGTCAGTGGAGATGTGGTGGTAGCGCACGTCGTGCGCGCGGACGGCTTCCAGCAGGTTGTAGGTGCCGACGACGTTGGTGGCGACAAACGGCCAAGGCTCCCGCAGGGAGTTGTCGTTGTGCGACTCCGCGGCGAAGTGCACGACCACGTCATGCTGAGCCACCAGGTCGTTGACCAGGTCGCGGTCGGCGATGTCGCCCTGCACGAACCGAATGTCATCCTGGACTCCCGCCAGGGACCGCAGCGTGCCGGCGTAGGTGAGTGCGTCCAGGACGGTGATCTGCACTTCTGGCAGGAGCTGCCGGGTCAGGTGGACGAAGTTGCTGCCGATGAACCCTGCGCCGCCGGTGACGAGCACGCGCATGCCAATTTCCCCTCGTGACGTGTTTGCGGCCCTGGCAAGAATACGGCACCCAAACCCGGCAAACTCCCTGTTCCGTGTGATATCGGCCGGACTGGCGGCATTCCTCAACCTCGTCGCCGTAGGCTGCACCACGACATGTCTGCAGAATCCCCCTTGACCCTCACCGTCGCCGTGCTCACGTTCCGACGCCCGGAGCAGTTGGCCGAGCTACTTCCCTTGCTGTTCGAGCAGACCGAGCGGCTGCGGGCTGCATATCCTGGGCGATTCGATGCGGGGGTGCTGGTCGTCGACAACGACCCCGCTTCCTCGGGCGCACCCGCCACTGAGAGCCACATCGATTGCACCGACCTGCGGTATGTGGTGGAGCCCCGCCCGGGCATCTCGGCTGCGCGCAACCGGGCACTGAGCGAGAGCGCGAATTCCGACCTCCTGGTCTTCATCGACGACGACGAGCGACCCAGCACCGACTGGCTGCCCCTCATGGTGGGTACCTGGCTCGACAGCGGGGCGGCCGCGGTCGCAGGGGCCGTGCAGTCGACCTTCGACCCGCCACTGGATCCGTGGATCGAGGCCGGCGGCTTCTTCACCCGGCGCCGGCTGCCCACCGGCACCATCGTTGAGGTTGCCGCGACCAACAACCTGCTGCTCGACCTGCGGCGGGTGCGCGAACTGGGGCTGACCTTCGATGAGGAGTTTGGGCTCACTGGCGGCGAGGACACGCTCTTCACCCAAGCCCTGACGGCGTCGGGAGCCACGATCGTTTGGTGCAACGAGGCTCTGGTCACCGACGTCGTGCCGACCGATCGAGCCACACGCAAGTGGGTGCTGCTGCGGTGGGTCAGCATGGGCAATTCGCAGGGACGAGTCCTGATCCACCTTGCGCCGAGCCGCCCAGAACGCACGCGCGCTCGCGTCAAGATGGGTGCCGGCGGCGTCGCGCGGATTATCGGCGGGGCTGCCGCCGCGACCGCCGGGATAGGAACGCGGAGTATGCAGCGCCGCGCAAGCGGTCTACGCACGGCCGCGCGTGGAGCAGGAATGACCAGTGCGGCCGCGGGATACGTATACCAGGAATACCGGAGATGAAACCGGCCGCTGCGACAGCACCATGGCCGCGTATCGCGCACCTCGATACACTCGACCTGTACGGATGCGAGGCCGGAATTCACCTCCGCCAGAATCCCGCTCGGCCTGAGCAGCAGTGGCGGCGATCGCGCCGCCAGCCACTCGGCGTACCCGTAGGCTCTGGGCCATGAAGGGGATCATCCTGGCTGGTGGTTCGGGCACCCGGTTGCACCCGATCACCCGTGGAATCAGCAAGCAACTCATGCCGATCTACGACAAACCGATGATCTACTACCCGCTGTCGACGCTGCTCACCGCGGGGATCCGCGAGGTACTGATCATCACGACGCCGCACGACGCCGACCAGTTCCAGCGGTTGCTCGGTGACGGCGCCGAGTGGGGCATCGATCTGAAGTACGCAGTGCAGGCCTCGCCCGACGGCCTCGGGCAAGCCTTCCTGATCGGCGCCGACTTCATCGGCTCCGACAGCGTGGCGTTGGTGCTCGGCGACAACATCTTCTACGGGCCCGGCCTGGGCACCGCGCTGGCAGCCAACCGCACGGTGACGGGGGGCAACATCTTCGCCTACCGCGTCGCCGACCCGACGGCGTACGGCGTGGTCGAGTTCGACCCGGAAGGCAAGGTGCTCTCGATCGAGGAGAAACCGGCCGAACCACGCAGCCGGTACGCCGTGCCCGGGCTCTACTTCTACGACAACGACGTGGTCTCCATCGCCCAACACCTACGACCGTCCGAACGCGGCGAACTGGAGATCACCGGCATCAACGACGCCTACCTGCAACGCGGCGATCTGACGGTCACCGTGCTGCCGCGCGGCACCGCCTGGTTCGACACCGGCACGTTCCAGGGCATGATGGCGGCCGCCCAGTTCGTCCAGGCGATCGAGGAACGCCAGGGCGACAAGATCGGCTGCGTCGAAGAGGTCTGCTGGCGCAACGGCTGGCTGTCGGACGAGCAGCTGGCTGACCTGGCCCGGCCCCTGGTCAAAAGCGGATACGGACAGTACTTACTGCAGTTGTTGGAGGAGGAGCACGAGGTGGTGTCGTCGTGAAGATCGAGCCCTTGCCGATCGAGGGCGCGCTGGTGGTGACCCCCCGGCAGTTCCCCGACGACCGGGGCGTCTTCCTGGAAGGGTTCCGCGGCGATCTGCTCACCGAGCACCTGGGGCACCGCCCGGACGTCGTGCAGACCAACATCTCGGTGTCCAGCCGCGGAACCGTCCGCGGGGTGCACTTCGCCGACGTACCGCCCGGGCAGGCCAAGTACGTCACCGCGGTCTCCGGGTCCCTGATCGACTACATCGTCGATATCCGGGTCGGCTCACCGACCTTCGGGCAATGGACTGCCGTTCACCTGGACACCATCGAGCGCCGGGCGGTGTACGTCGGTGAGGGCCTCGGGCACGCCTTCTGCGCCCTCGAGGACAACACGACCGCCGTGTATCTGTGCACCGCGGCCTACAACCCCGGACGCGAGCACGGGATCCATCCGCTGGATCCCCAACTCGCGATCACCTTCCCCGAGGGCATCGAGCCGCTGCTGTCGCCCAAAGATGCAGCCGCCCCGACGCTGCGCGAAGCCCAGTCATCGGGGTTGCTGCCTACGTACGAGCAATATCTGGCGTTCGTGGAATCAGTCGCCGACTGACTCGAACAACGCCTCCCCGGCGGTCACGTCGCGGGCTGGGCCCGCGTCCACCGAGCCGGCCGGGCGATCGAGCAGGACGACCGGGACAGTGCGCAGCATTCCGGCTGTCTCTCCCTCGCCGGTGATGTCGGCCGGATTCCAGCGGACCATGGGGTCGCCCGCCGCCACCGTGTCGCCCTGGGCCGCCAGCACCTCGAAGCCTTTACCCTCCAACTTCACGGTGTTGATGCCCAGGTGCACCAGGACGCCCAGCTTCTCCTGGGCGTTGAGGACGACAAACGCGTGCGGGTGGACCTTGACGATCGTGCCGGAGATCGGCGAGACGACGGTGGCGGGCTCCAGGGTCGGCTCGATCGCCACCCCCGGACCCACCATCTCGCCGGCGAAGACTGGATCGTCGACCTGCGTGATCGGGATGACCCGACCCGCACATGGCGCCAGCAGCTTCACATCAGGTCCTCGATGTCGTCGGCCAGGGTGTCGGCCTCCGGCCCGACGACGACCTGCACGACGTTGCCCGAGATCACGACACCGTGCGCCCCGGCCGCCTTCAGCGCCGCCTCGTTGACCAGCGAGCCGTCTTCGACCTCAGTGCGAAGTCGGGTGATGCACGGCTCGATCTCGACGATGTTCTCGGCGCCACCGAGGCCGGCCAGGATGTCTTCTGCTTTTCCCATGATGTTGCTCCTTCTGGATCGAAACTCGGGTTCGGAATGTGGGGATCAGTCTGGGTCCGTGGTGGTCACTTTGGCCAGACCTCGCGGATTGTCCGGATCCAACCCCAGCGACAGCGCCAGGGACTCCACGACCAACTGCGCGGGAACGATGGAGGCGATCGGCGACAGCGCTTCGGTCAGTCGCGGGCCGCCGACGGCCACGTCAACCGCATCTGCGAACTGCGCCGTGCCGCCGATTCCGACGGTGGTGGCGCCGCGCTGGTCCAGGTCCTGCGCCAACTCGATCATCGGCGTACTCATCGGGCCATCGGCCGCGGACACCAGCACGGCCGACATGCCCCCGGTCACCACCGAGATCGGGCCGTGCCGCAGATCGGCGTAGGAGTACCCGCGCACCGGGCGCAAGCAGGTCTCCTCCAACTTCAGCGCTGTCTCCAGCGCGGTACCCATCAACAGGCCGCGCCCGGACACCACGGCGTACGCCGAATCCTTCAGCGCCGCAACGGCTTCGGTCACGCCCGAACGCTCGGCGAGTAACCGCTCGATCTCACCGGGCACGGTCGCCAACTCATCGTCGTACGCCGATGGGTCACCTGACAGCGCCGTCCCCAGGACCGCCATCGCGACCGTCTGGGAGACGTAGGTCTTGGTCGCCGGGACTGCCAACTCGGGTCCGGCCTGGGTGAGCAGTCCCAGGTCGGCGTCGGCGAGGAGCGGCGAATCCGGAACGTTCGCCACCGCGATGGTCGCGGCGCCGCACTCCTTGGCCCATTGCTGGGTCTGCACGATCTCCTCGGTCTGCCCTGACTGGGAGACACTCACGACCAGCGCGTGCGCCAGATCGAGTTTCGCGCCGTAGTGCGTGGCCACACTCGGCGACACAAGGCCGGCCAGCACCCCGGAGTGTGTCTCCAGCAGATACCGCCCGTAGATCGCGGCGTTGTCACTGCTGCCGCGCGCCACGAAGAGCACCTGCTCGCGCCCGGCGTACGCCTCGGCGATTCTGTCCCGTAGCGGGATCAACGCATCCAGCGTGTCCCGCACAGCCTGTGGCTGTTGGGCAATTTCTCGACCCATCTGGGTCTCGCGCGTATCTCCCACGTCCGGTGGCCTCCGCTCGTTTCTTGACGCATTCCGCCGCTAGCAGCATGATATGCGAACTGGTCCGGACCAGACCGTACCAGTGAAGGACCAGTCTCGACCAGTCTCACGAGGGGAGGAATCCGTGCCAACTCGCCACATCACCGACGGCCCCGAACCGAAGTACGCGCAGCTACGGGAAGCACTCACCGTGATGGCCACCCGCGAACTCCGACCGGATGACGCCCTGCCTTCCGAGCGCGAGTTGATGCGCCGGTACGCCGTGTCCCGCTCCACCGTCCGGCGGGCCATCGAGAGCCTCACCGCCGACGGACTGCTGCACCGCATCCACGGCAAGGGCACGTTCGTCGCCCGGCCCCGGTTGGAGTCCGACCTGCATCTGGCGTCCTTCAGCCAGGACATGGCCCGACGGGGTTTCGCTCCGTCCACCGCCATCCTCACCCTCGAAATCGACTCGCCCCCAATGGAAGTCGCGAAGGATCTCGACCTACCCCGGCACGGGCGGGCCTGGCGACTCGAGCGCATCCGGTTCGCCGATGAGGTACCGATCGCCTTGGAGGACGGGTGGTATCCCGCGCACCTGGTGCCCGACCTCGACCAACGGGACCTGACCGGCTCGCTCTACGAAGTGCTGGCCAACGACTACGACCTGGTCATCGATCACGCCGAGCAGACGCTCTGGGGCGAGCCCGCCGACCCACCGACCGCGCGCCGCCTGAAGACTCCGTCCAACGCCGCGCTGTTGGTCTTCCAACGCATCAGCAGCGCATCCGGCATCCCGGTCGAGTACGTCGTCTCCCGCTACCGCGGCGACCGCTACTCCATCCACATGAGCCTTGATCAACCCAACCCATCCTGAAGGAGCATTCATGAGCACCGCTGACATACCGGCCGATTCGCCACCGGCCAGCAAGAAGAAGCGCTTCAACCTGGCACCCATCCAGAAGTTCGGCCGCAGCCTGATGCTGCCGATCGCCGCTCTGCCGGTGGCCGGCCTGATGCTCCGGTTGGGTCAGCCCGACCTGCTGGGCACGGACGGTCTGGGCTGGGACAAGGTGGCCGCGATCGTCGGCGCCGCCGGTAGCGCCCTGTTCAACAACCTGCCGCTGCTGTTCGCGGTCGGTATCGCCATCGGCATGGCCAAGAAGGCCGATGGTTCGACCGCGTTGGCCGCTGTCGTCGGCTACCTGGTTTTCAAGAGCGTCGGGGACGCCATGTCGCCGTACATCCTCGGTGAGCCCAAAGAGGGCGCGACCCAGGAATTGATCAACTTCGGCGTCCTGGGCGGCATCATCGCCGGTCTGGTCTCGGCGTACCTGTGGCAGAAGTACCACCGGATCAAACTGCCGCCTTACCTGGCGTTCTTCGGTGGCCGACGCTTCGTGCCGATCATCACCGCCTTCGCGATGTTGATCATTTCGGTCCTGATGTCCTTCATCTACCACCCGTTCAACACCGGCCTGACCGACCTGGGCAACTGGGTCGCGGAGAACGACGTCGTTGGTGGTTTCGTCTACGGCACCGCGAACCGACTGCTCATCCCGCTCGGTCTGCACCACATCCTGAACAACCCGCCGTGGTTCATCTTCGGCTCCTACACCCCGCACGGAACCGGCGTCCCGGTGCACGGCGACATCGCCCGGTTCCTGTCCGGTGACCCGACCGCTGGAGCGTTCATGACCGGCTTCTTCCCGATCATGATGTTCGCGCTGCCCGCCGCGGCCCTGGCGATCTACCAGGAGGCGAAGTTCAAGCACAAGAAGGCCGTCGGCGGTGTGATGCTCTCGGTGGGTCTGACGGCCTTCCTGACCGGTGTCACCGAACCGCTGGAGTTCGCCTTCATGTTCGTGGCGTGGCCGCTCTACGTGATCCACGCGGTCCTGACCGGCACCTCCCTGGCGCTGGTCAACGCCCTCGGCATCAAGGACGGATTCTCCTTCAGCGCAGGCCTATTCGACTATGTGCTGAACTTCAACATCGCCACGAAACCGTTGCTGTTGATACCCATCGGCCTGGCCTACGCGGTGGTGTATTACTTCCTGTTCCGGTTCGTCATCCGCAAGATGAACCTGAAGACGCCTGGCCGCGAGGACGACGACGAGGCCTCGATGGCCGAAGCGGACACCAGCGCGTGATCGTCACCGCCCCCCTCGTTCTCACCCCGGCGCGGGCTCTCGCGCCGGGGTGGGTCGAGGTCTCCGGCGACTCGATCGCCCGCGTCGGTGCGGGTACGCCGCCCGGTCCGGTCGACGTACCTCTCACCGGCACCCTCGTCCCCGGCTTCGTGGACACCCACGTACACGGCGGCGGCGGGGCCTCCTTCGACGCAGGGACCGCGGCCGCCGCGGTGACGGTGACCGACGCGCATCTCGCGCACGGCACGACCTCGATGATCGCCTCGTTGGTCACGATGTCCCACGAGGACATGGACCGGGCCGTGCAGGAGCTGGCGTCGCTCGTGGCCGACGGCCGCCTGGCCGGGATCCACCTCGAAGGTCCGTGGCTGTCGCCGCTGCATCGCGGTGCGCACGACCCGACGCTGTTGGAGAACCCCACGCCGGAACGCATTGCGAAGGTGTTGGAACGCGGCGACGGGACGATCCGGATGGTCACGATCGCCCCGGAGCTGCCCGGTGGGTTCGAAGCCGTTGCGCAACTGGCCACCGCGGGAGTTGTCGCTGCCGTCGGACACACCGACGCGACGTACGAGCAAGCCGCCCGGGCCCTCGCCAGTGGGGCGACCGCGGGCACCCACCTCTTCAACGCGATGACTCCGCTGAACCATCGCGCGCCGGGCGCCGTTGGCGCACTGTTGGATTCGGATGCGGTAGTGGAGTTGATCTGCGACGGGGTGCACCTGCACCCGGCCACGATCCGCATCGCCACTGATCTCGCGCAGGACCGGTTCGTGTTGGTGACCGACGCGATGGCCGCGGCCGCGAGCGCCGACGGTGACTACCGGTTGGGGCCACTGGACGTCTTCGTCCGCGATGGGGTCGCTCGGTTGGCGGACGGGACGATCGCTGGCTCGACCCTGACGATGGCTCGGGCGGTGCAGTTCTGCGTGACCGTCGTCGGACTCCCGCTGGAGGTCGTGCTGCCGGCGGCCACCTCGCGCGCTGCCGAGCACCTTGGCCTGGCCCGGGTTGGCTCGATCGAACCGGGCTACTTCGCCGACTTAGTCGAACTAGGCGACGACCTAGGGGTCACGCGCGTCATGCGCCGTGGAGCCTGGATCTGATCACAGGAAGTACATGGCGTCGCCGTTGTGCAACGAGTAGTTGCGCTGCACGGGTCGCTGCCGGATTGGTTTCGCCGGGATTCCCGCAACGACCGTCCACGGCGGCACGTCCTTGCTGACGACGGCGCCGGCAGCAACCACTGCGCCTTCGCCGATGGTGACGCCCGGCAGGATGATGGTGGACGGGCCGATCACGGCGAAGTCCTCGACGGTGATCGGCGCACCCTCGGCGTGGAAATCGTCGGCCCGGTAGTCGTGTTGCATCGTCCAGAACGACGCGTCCGACGACACCGAGACGGTGCGCCCGATGGTGATCCCTTGACGCCCGTCGAGGATGGACCACAACCCGATCACGCTGCCCGAGCCGACCCTGATACCGGATCCGTTGCGGATCTCGCGCCAGCGATAGACCAGGGCGTCCGGCGCGATCTGGACGCCCAGGACATGCCGGGCGATCGCCGTACGCGCACTGCGCACTGGTAGTCGACCAGTAGCCTCCCCAGCGAGGAACAGTGCACCCTCGACACCGAGTCGAGCCGGGCGCACCGACTTGATCACGTCCTTGACCGACATGATCGCGAGACTAGCCGACGCTAGTACGGCACAATCGGCGCTTGAGCGAGGGGAACGGCGTGGAGCGGGTGCGGCAGATGCGGCAGATGCTGCTGTATGTGCTCATCCCCGCAGCAGGGTTTCTCTCCCCGCTACTGGTCATCCCGGCGATCACCGCACGGTTCGGGTCGTCAGGGTGGACGTCGATGGCGCTGGCCCAGGCGCTCGGCGGCGCAGCAGCGGTGGCTGGGCAGATGGGTTGGGGCGTCGCCGGACCGCAGCAGGTCGCTGGTCTCGACGATGCCGGTCGTCTCGAGCAGTACCGGCTCTCGCTGACCTCCCGGCCGCTTGCCGTCGTGCCAGCCGCCGTTGCCGTCGGCCTGGGCACGTATTTCTTGGTTGATCATGCGCCGCTGGCGGCCGGCATTCTCGCGGCCGGGACCGCGGCTCAGGCGATGACTCCGCAGTGGTTCTTCGTGGGCATCGGTCGACCGCTGGCGGTGCTGTGGAGCGAGTCGCTGCCCAAGATCCTGCTCGCGATCGCCTCAGCGGTCGCCCTTCGGGCTGGGGCACCCTTCATCACCTTCAGCCTGCTGACCTGTTTGTCGGTGCCGCTCATGCTGCTTGCGGCGCGATTGATCCTCGGCCGAGCATCGGTGCCGACAGCGGTGGACTGGCGGCTCGCCCCCGGGGTGGCCCGCAGTCAGCTGGTGATGGGGTCAGGACTGTTGTTCAACGTGCTCTACATCGGGCTTCCGGTCTCGATCGTGCAACTGGTCGCGCCCACGGCTACACCGGTGTTCGCGGCGACCGAGCGGCTGATGCGGATGGGTGCATCGATCCTGCACGCCGTGCCCGCGCGGTTGCAGAGTTGGGTGGGCAGCGCCGACCCGAACGACCGGGATCGCCGGGTGCGCACCGCCGCACGCATCTGTGCCAGCGTCGGCCTGATCAGTGGCATCGGGTACGCCGCGTTGGCACCGACCGTGTCCCGATTGGTGTTCAGCGGTCAGGTCGACATCCCCTATCCGGTGGCCGCGGCGTCCGGCCTCCTGCTGGCGATCATCTGCACCACGATGGGTCTTGGTCTTGCCATGGTGGCGACGGGCCAGGCGAATCTGATCACGGCTGCGACGATCCCGGCCGCTGTCATCGCCCTGGGCGCCGTCGGGCCTATGGCCCGCTGGCACGGCCCCTCCGGTGCGGTGATCGCAGAGATCGCCGCGGAGGCCACGGGCGTAGCCATTCAGTGGTTCCTGCTGCGGAGGTACGTCGAGCGCCGCGGTCAGCACACAGCGGGTCGGGTCACAGACCGGTCAGGGTGACCAGCACCAGGGCAACGTTGAGCACCCCGATGGCCGCCACGATCGCCCACGCGCAGACCCTCATGACGCGATCGTTGACTCGCTCCCCCATCAGCTGCCGGTCGCAGGTCAGCCGCACCAACGGCACCAGGGCAGCCAGGATGCCCAGTGACAGGACCATCTGCGAGGCCAGCAGGCCGGTCACCGGCGGGATGTGGAGGGCGATCAGCACGAGGGCGGGCAGGAGGGTCAGGATCCGTCGCAGGTACGGCGAGATGCGGCGATGGAGCAACCCCGCCATGATCGTCTCCCCCGCCGCCGTGCCCACGGCGGTGGAGGTCAGCCCGGACAGCAGCAGTGCGACGAGGAACGCGGTCGTGGCACCCTGCCCCAACCGGGCGGTGATCGCCCCGGCGACAGCGGCGAAGTCGTCGTCCGTCTGACCCTGCAAGGCGCCGGCACCGAAGAGCAGCATTGCGACATTCACCGTACCGGCGAGGACCATCGCCCGTCCCACCTGCCTCTTCAATTCCGCTGTCGGCTGGGGGCATTCAGCACTCAAGCCCGAATGAAGATAGATCGCATGCGGCATGATCGTGGCTCCGACGATGGCCGCGGCAACCATCACCTGCTGCCCGGATCCCAGCGTGGGGATGAACCCGGCAGCAGCGTCCGCCATCGCCGGCGGTGCGATCGCCGTGCCGAGCAGGAATGCGGCACCGATGAGCACCAACGACCCTGCGGCCAGAGCTTCCAGCGCCCGTGCCCCGAGCCGGTCGCGGCAGAGCAGGATCAGGAGTCCTAGCGCGCCGGCCGCCAGCGCCGCCGGCAACATCGGCAGCCCGAACAACAGGTGCAAGGCCACGGCCGCACCGATGACCTCCGCCAGATCCGTTGCCACCGCGACGATTTCGGCTTGAGCCCAGTAGGCCAGCCGTGCTCTGGCACCGAGGCGTTCGCGCATCAACTCCGGCAGCGATCGGCCGGTCGCGCCACCCAACTTCGCCGACAGGTACTGCATCGGCGCGGCCACTGCGCTCGCCAGGACGACGACCCACAGCAGGGCATATCCGAACCGAGCCCCCGCAGAGGTGTTGGCCGCGATGTTGCCCGGGTCGACGTACGCAATGGCGGCGACGAACGCCGGGCCGAGGGTGAGGCTGCCCCTGCGCACGAGGCGCAGGGGCAGCACACTCATGAGCCGGCCTTAGCGTCCACCTCGTAGCTGGTGTTGATCGACTCGAAGAAGTTGACCAACTGCAGGGTGTCGTTCGCGGTCGCCATCCACTTGGCGGGATTGCTGACGCCCCAATGGGGTTCGAAGCCCAACTCCTCCAACCGGCGGTCCGCCAGGTACTGCACGTAGGTGTTGATGTAGTCCGCGTTCAGACCGAGGATGCCGCGCGGCAACAAATCCCGGTTGTAGGCCGACTCCATCTCCACCGCATCCAGGATCATCGCCCGGATCTCGTCGGCGAACTCCTGCGTCTGCAGGTCGGGATTCTCCTCCAGCACCGTCAGGATCAGGTTGATCCCGAACTTGAGGTGCAACGACTCGTCCCGCACGATCCAGTCGATGAGGGAGCCGAAGTTGCGCAGGAGGTTTCGCTGCCGGAAGCTCAGCGCCACCATGAAGCCGCTGTAGAACCAAATCCCCTCCAGCACAACGTTGTACGCCACCAGATTGCGCACGAAGTCCCGCTTGCCCTCGGTGGTGGTGATGTCCAGCTGGGTGCTCGCCATCCGCTCGATGAACTTCACCTCGAAGGCTTCCTTGGCGGCCATCGAAGGGATGTCGACATGCGCGCTGTAGGCCTCGTCGCGGTCGATCGGGAAGGTCTCCAGCACGTACTCGAACGCCATGCAGTGGTTGGCCTCCTCCCACATCTGCTTGGCCAGGTAGAGGTGCCCCTCCGGCGCGTTGATGTAGGGGTAGACCCCGAAGGCCAACGCCTTGTTGACCAGCAACTCGTTGGGATTGAAGTAGCTCATCAGGAAGGTGACCGCGTGCCGCTCCTCGGCGGTCATCCGCTCGAAGTCGGCCAGGTCCTCCCCCAGTTGCACCTCATGCGGGAACCACGTGTTGGCCACTGCCTGGTTATAGAGGTCGTAGGCCCACTGGTAGCGAATCGGCTTGAGTAGCAGACCATCCTGGATACCGGTGCCGAGAATCGTCATTGGCATGCCTCACAGTTCAAGAGTTCCTGGGGGTCGGTCGGGCAGACCAGACCTTCGATGATTTCCGGTACGTCGATCGCTGGCTTCTCCTCGATCGTCACCTCCCGCGGTGACGGGACGGGTGCCTTCTCGGGAGCGGTCTTCTTGGCGAAGCCGAACCCGCCGCCACTGCGGCCACTGGCCTGCGCCTTGTTGACCTTCACGGTCGATTGCTCAGCGGTGTGCCGCGGCTTCATGTGCAGGTAGTAGGTCGTCTTCACACCCTTGCGCCACGCATCGATGTAGAGGTCGGCCATCGCACCCACGTCCCGGGACTCCAGGTAGATGTTGCGACTGATCGCCTGGTCGATCCACTTCTGCGCCCTGGAGGCAATGACCAGATAGGCGTCCGGCGGCAGTTGGAACGACGTCTGGTAGGTCTCCAGCAGGTCCTCGGGGATGCCGGGCACCGCTGACAAGTCGCCTTGCGCCCGGAGCAACTCCTCCCGCACCTGCTCCCACAGTCCGCGCTCCTGCAGGGCAGCCACGAGGTTGCGGTTGACTTCGAGAAACTTCCCGGCCGAGGTCGCGCGCGAAAACAGTTGGGAGAACTGCGGATCCAGCCCCGGGGTGGTCCCGGCGACCAACCCGATGGACGCGGTGGGTGCGATGGCCATCAGGGTCGCGTTGCGGATGCCACCCTTCACTTTGGTGCGCAGCGCGTCCCAGTCCAGGCGCGCCGTACGGTCGACTTCGACCTCGACGCCGCGGCGCCGCTCGAGCACGTCGAGGGTGTCGTACGGGACCAGCCCCTTGGACCAGCCGGATCCCTCGAAGTTGGCGTAGGCACCCCGCTCGGCAGCCAGATCACACGACGTGTCGATGGCGTGCCAGGAGATGAACTCGGTCACTTGGTCGATGAGGTCAGCAGCCTCCGGACTGGCGTAAGACAGGCCCAGCCGCTCGACGACATCGGTGAAGCCCATCAGACCCAGACCGATCGCGCGGTTCTTACTGTTGGAGTGCTCGGACTGGTGGACCGACGACTTGGTGATGTCGATGAGGTTGTCCAGCTGCCGCACCGCCAGGCGCGTGGACTCGGCCAGGCGGTCCCAATCCCATTGGCCGTCAACCAGGTGCCGTGACAGGTTGATCGAGGCAAGGTTGCACACCGAGACGTTGTCGCGGTCCTGCGGCAAGGTGATTTCGGTGCACAGGTTGCTCAGGTGGATGGTGCCGGTGTTGTCGTTGAGCGCCCGCTGGTTGATGGTGTCCTTCCAGGTCAGCCACGGGTGCGAGGTCGTCTGCAGGGAAACCAGGATGGCCTTCCACTGCTCCCTGGCCCGCACCTTCCGATACGACCGCAGACCGCCGCGCTCGGCGAGGGCCACGTACTCGGCGTACCGCCGGGAGAAGTCATCGCCGACCAACTCGACCAGGTCGGGGGTTTCCAGCGGGTCGAAGAGGTACCAATCGTCATCGGCGACAACCCGCTTCATGAACTCGTCGCTGATCCACACGGCTGTGTTGGCCGTGCGGGTGCGACGGTACGGGTCGCCGGCGTTCTGCCGCAGGTCGAGGAACTGCGGGAAGTCCAGGTGCCAGTTCTCCATGTAGAAGCACAGCGCACCGAACTTCTTGCCACCCCGGGACACCGCACGCAGGATCGAGTCGATGGTGTGCATGAACGGGATCGGCCCGGTCGATGCGGTGTTGTTGGACCGGATCGGGCTGCCCTCGCTGCGTAGCTTGGTGACCGAAAGGCCAATGCCACCAGTGCCTTTGGTCAACCACATGACGTCGCGCATTGAGGTGGCGATGTGCTCGATGTCGTCATCCATCTGCATCACGAAGCAGTTGGACAGCTGCGGGGTCTGCGTGCCGGCGTTGACCAGCGTCGAGCCGGCCGCGAGGTAGTCCAGCGAGGCCATCTTGCGGTAGAAGCCGATCGCGGCTTTGGTGGGCTCGGTCTCGCCCACCGACAGACCCATCGCGACCCGCATCCAGAAGTAGGCGGGCACCTCGATCGGGTTCCGGCGTGCGTCGGTGGCCATGTAGCGATTGCGCAGGGTGACGATGCCGATGTAGCGCAGACCTTCGTCGAGTTGCGGATCGAGGGCTGCCGCGAGGTCTTCGAGGTCATAGGTGCTCGCAAGGCGCTTGTCGAAGAGTCCGTCCTCGACGCCTTCGCGGATGTACCCGGGGAAGCGGGCCTGGTGCAGCAGCGCCAACTCGGTCGTCGTCTCGAAGTCGCCGAGGACCTTCTTGTAGATGGTTTTCAGCAGCAACCGGCTGGCGATGACGTCGAAGTCCGGGTCGTCCTTGACGTTCTGCACCGCGACGTTGATCGCGGCCTCGTCGAGTTGTTGGGTGGTGATCCCGTCGAAGAGCGTGATCGCCAGCTCCGAGGCGATCTGCATGGTCTTGGCCATCGCGTCCGGCAGACCGGCGGCCGCCCGCTCGATGGCCCGGTTGATGCGATCGGCGTCGTACGGCTCACGAGTGCCGTCGCGTTTGGTCACGTGAAGTGTCACTGCTGCGTTCCTTCCCTCGAAGTCCGCTCACGGGCGGGGAAGGGGGAGGTAGCGCGCAGCGATCGACGTACCTGCCCGGCTCGTCCCACGAAAGCCGCAAGCACCCCGCCGCAGGCTGCGGCAGGGGCAATGGCAGGTCTTCGGACTCGTGACTGTGCGGCTCTCACCGCGCCTACCGGCCGTCGCTTCCCAGGTGGCTCACCCAGTGCTGATGACGGCTTTCGTCCTCACTTACCGCTGCGGGGCAGTGCCGGAATCTCACCGGCTTCCCTCTTGCCCCTCCCCGGTGTTCGCCAGGGAGGACCACTGCGTGCGCCACACTATCTAGGGGTTGCTTCGCTGACAACCCCTAGATGCTGTGTTCCGGCGTGTCGAATCACATGAATGTCATTTCCGCAGGTCAGCGCCCGGCCGCCCTGCCACTCTGCCCCGCCACCTTCCCCTCACCGATTTTGAGGATTTAGACGTTGCTGAGGATGCTGCGCGCCCAGAAGTCCTCAGGAACCTCACTGTCCTCAGAATCGTCGAGCGGTTATCCACACATCTGCTTCGGCGGCCGCGCGTCAACCAGCACATTCCGCAACCGTGTCCGGATGACCATCGTTGAAGTAACGCGACGCGCCGGCGGCATCGTCCCCACCCGCGCATTACGGGCGGCCGGATTCAGTGATCACGCGATCCGACAGGCCCTCGCGACGCGACAGATCTACCGTGTGCGCAAAGGTTGGGTCGCAACGCGTGACGTCGACCCGGCCGTCATCCGAGCGGTCCGCGCCCGCGGCGTGTTGACCTGCCTGAGCGAGGCGATTCGACGGGGCTTGTGGGCAATCGACGACGGTCAGATTCACATCGCGGCGAGGAAGCACGCCGGTGGCATCAAGTCCACAGGTTGCGTCGTCCACTGGGCCGAGCCAGCAATTCCGCGACATCCCGACGTCGCTGCGGACTCACTGGAAAACTGCCTGCTACTCGTTGCCGACTGCCAACCCCATGAGCGCGCAGTCGTAATCTGGGAGTCGGCGATGAACAAGGCCCTCGTCACCGCTGAGTCGATGGGGCGGCTGCCGTTGAGTCGGCGCGCTCGCGCCGTGCTTGCAACAGCGGCGCCGTGGTCGGACTCCGGCCTGGAGTCGATCGCGATGACCCGGTTGAGATTCCTGGATGTGCGGATCCTGCAGCAGATAGTCATCGCAGGACGTCCGGTGGATCTGCTGATCGGCGACCGCCTCGTCGTCCAGATCGACGGCGGGCATCACGTGGGACCACAGCGCGACAAGGACATTGCGCACGATGCGCTGCTGATCACCATGGGGTACGTCGTGATTCGCGTCAGCTATGACCAGGTCGTCAATCACTGGCCGGAAGTGCAGCACCGCATCATGCAGGCCGTGGCCCAAGGGGTACACCTCGCCGCCTGAGACCGGGCCAATTTTGAGGATGGCGAGCTTTCTGAGGACGCACAGAGCAGCGGCGTCCTCAGAAACGTCGGAATCCTCAAAATCGTCGGGAGGGGGCTGGGATTGGGGTGAAAGCTCGCCGGGAAGGTGTTACGGGCAGGTCACAAACCCGCGCGGCGACCCTCCCCCGGCACCGCAGGATGCCAGGATCAGGGAACGACCGTCACGGTCGATGTGCCGATTTTCAAGGAGCAGCAATGCGCAGCATCACCAAAGCCTCGGGTCTGGGCGCCATCACGGCGGTCGCGCTCATGACCGCACTGTCCGCATGTGGGTCTGACAGCCTCAACACGGGCAGCACCGGCTCGGCCTCGCCCACCGGCAGCGTGACCACCGGCGGTGCGGACTCCAGCCTTGCCGCGATGGTTCCTGCGGACATCAAGGCCAAGGGCACGCTGACCATCGGGTCCGACGCCAGTTACGCGCCCAACGAATACCTCGAGGGCGGCACGACCGTCGTCGGTATGGACGTCGACCTGTTCAACGCCGCCCTGGCCAAGTTGGGCCTGAAGGGCACCTGGCAGAACGCCAACTTCGACACCTTGATCCTCGGCGTGACCTCCGGCAAGTACGACGCCGCCGCGTCCTCCTTCACCATCAACGCCGACCGGATGAAGCAGGTCAACATGATCAGCTACTTCTCCGCCGGCAGCCAGTGGGTCACCGCCAAGGGCAACCCCAACAAGGTGGATCCGGACAACGCGTGCGGCCTCACCGTCGGTGTGCAGAAGGGCACCGTGCAGGTCGATGACCTGACGGCGCGCAGCAAGAAGTGCACCGAATCCGGCAAGGAAGCCATCACCCAGGTCGTCGAGCAGGACCAGTCGAAGGTCACCGCGGACCTGATCAGCGGCAAGGTTCAGGCGATGGTCGCCGACTCCCCCGTCGCGCTCTACGCGGTGAAGCAGACCGGTGACAAGCTCGAGGCCGTTGGCAAGATCTACGACTCGGCCCCCTACGGCATCGTGGTCGCCAAGGACCAGACCGACTTCGCCAAGGCCATCGCGGCTGCCTTCACCGCAATGGAGAAGGACGGCAGCTACAAGCAGATCCTGGCCAAGTGGGGCCAGGAGTCGGGTGCGATCACGACCTTCGAGGTCAACCCCAGTGTCGGTTGATCCACGGACGACGACGGACCGGCCGGGCGAAATCAACGCCCGGCCGGTCCGGCATCCCTGGCGCTGGGTAGCACTGGCGATCATCGCCGTCCTCGTGGCGATGATGATCTCCTCCTTCGTCACCAACCCCCGATGGGATTGGGGCTTCGTCGGCACGGTGATGAACTACAAGCCGGTCCTGCAGGGTCTGGTCCAGGGCACCATCGTCGGCACCATCGGCGCCATGATCATCGGCATCATCGGCGGCGTGATCCTGGCGATCATGCGCCTGTCGGAGAACCCGGTGCTGCGCGGCGTTGCGTTCGTCTACACCTGGTTCTTCCGGGCGATTCCCCGACTGGTGCTGTTGGTCATGCTCGGCGCCGGTGTTGCGGTGCTCTACCCGAAGTTGGACATCGGTTTTCCCTTCGCCCAGCAGATCCTCGGCCTGGACAACGCGCTGATGATCGGCACCATCAACGTCAGCAAACTGTCCAACGGGATCATCGTGGGCATCATCGGCCTGGGCCTGTCCGAGGCGGCCTACATGGCCGAAATCGCCCGGGCTGGAATCCAATCGGTCGACCCCGGCCAGGCCGAAGCAGCGAAGGCCCTCGGTATGAGCAGCGGTAAAGCGATGCGCCGGATCATCCTGCCGCAGGCGATGCGGGTCATCGTGCCGCCGACCGGCAACGAGACCATCGCCATGGTCAAGGACACCTCGCTGCTGTCCGCGGTTCCGGTGACCATGGAGTTGTGGTTCCAGGTCGAACAGGTCGCGAACCAGACCTACCGCATCGTCCCCGCGTTCGTCGCCGGTGTGATCTGGTACCTGATCATCTGTTCCATCCTGATGGTCGGCCAGTCCTACCTGGAGCGCTACTTCGGCCGCGGTTTCGGCACCGGCCCGGCAGCGGGCGCCAAGAAGAGTCGGCTTCGCCTCAACTTCATCGGAGGTGACCACTGATGAGCACGACAACCCCCGGTAAGCCCCTGGTCCACGCCCTCAACGTGACCAAGTCCTTCCACAGCACCCAGGTGCTCAAGGGCATCGACATCGACGTCCACTCCGGTGAAGTGGTCTGCCTGCTCGGCCCGTCCGGTTCCGGCAAAACGACCTTCCTGCGCTGCATCAACCAGTTGGAGACCATCAACGGTGGCCGTATCTGGGTCGATGGCGAACTCATGGGGTACGACGATCGCGACGGCACGCTGTACCGCCTGAGCGACAAGCGAATTGCCCAGCAACGCGGCGAGATCGGCATGGTCTTCCAGCGCTTCAACCTGTTCCCGCACAAGACGGCGTTGCAGAACGTCGCCGAGGGCCCGATCCAGGTGCAGAAGCGCTCCAAGGCCGAAGCCCTGAAGGAAGCCCGCGAGCTGCTGGACCGGGTCGGCCTGGCCGAACGCGCCGACCACTACCCGGCGCAGTTGTCCGGTGGTCAGCAGCAGCGCGTCGCGATCGCCCGCGCCCTGGCGATGAAACCGAAGCTGATGCTCTTCGACGAACCCACCTCCGCACTGGACCCCGAATTGGTCGGCGAAGTGCTGGACGTGATGCGCGAATTGGCCGAGGCGGGCATGACGATGATCGTGGTCACCCACGAGATCTCGTTCGCCCGCGACGTCGCCGACCGGGTGGTCTTCATGGACGGCGGCGTCGTCGTCGAGGAAGGCCCGTCCAAAGAGGTCATCGCCCGCCCGCAGCACGAGCGGACCAAGACCTTCCTGCGGCGCATCCTGGCCGAACAGCACGAGAGCGCGGTGCCGCAGGTGCCGGTGGCCGATCCCGCCGACGGGTGAGTCTGCCGTTCGGGATCGCCATCGTGCGGGGCAGCTCCATGGAGCCGACGTACGTCGAGGGCGACCGTCTGGTGGTGCGCTACAGCCGGCGTGTGCACCAGGGCCGGCCCCACGTCGTACGTCTACCGAAGGGACCGGACGGTCCCCGGCCGGTTGCCGTCAAGCGGATCACCCGTCGTACTGCTGACGGCTGGTGGCTCAGCTCGGACAATCCGAGCGGCACCGACTCACGGCAGTTCGGTGCCGTCGGCCCGGACGCGGTGCTGGCAGTCGTGCTGTTCCGGCTACCACGACGGTTGCCGCGACGCGGTCGCACCTGACCCCACGGAGTAGGTGCGCCTTCCAGCGCGCCCCGCCCCCGGAGTAGTTTCGACGTAGCGGACCCGCCCGATCGGAGTCCCGCCTATCCGAGCCAACGAAAGGACGCCACATGCTTCGCAAGCTGTTCGCCCCCACCATCGAGGTCAGCGCTCACTGCGACCTGCCGTGCGGGGTGTACGACCCGGCCCAGGCCAAGATCGAGGCCCAGTCCATCAAGGGCATCTGCGAGAAGGCGGAGGGCAATGACGAGCCCGACTTCCGCACCCGCGCCCTGATCATCAAGGAGCAGCGCTCCGAGCTGGTCAAGCACCACCTGTGGGTGCTGTGGACCGACTACTTCAAGCCGCCGCACTTCGAGAAGTACCCGCAGCTGCACACCCTGATCAACGAGGCCACCAAACTCGCGGGCGCCTCCGGCACCAAGGGTTCGCTCGACGTGGCGGTCGCCGACCAGCTGCTGGCCAAGATCGACGAGATCGCGGACATCTTCTGGGAGACCAAGAAGGCCTGAGTCACAGCACCTCACGAGAACCGCCGCCGGCCCCGCCGGCGGCGGTTTTCGTTGGCTCGACGGCATTCTTCGAATAGCTATCTAAAACACCGGCCGGGTTGAACCACGTGACGCCGGTCACGCGCTAGCTTGATCGATGGCCGCGGACCTCAGCGCGGTCGAGAGCCAGTGTCCACCGTCGGAGGGAGCCCCACCATGTCTGAATCCGAACCGGTAGCAACCAGACCCGATCCGAACGCCGCACCACCGGCCCGGCGCGATCTGCAGATCCTCATGGCGATCTTCTTGATCATCCCGCTGCTCGCCCTCATCCCCGTCGGCTGGTACTCGAGGGAGGATCCGAAGCTCGGTAGCTTCCCGTTCTTCTTCTGGTACCAGATGCTGTGGGTCTTCCTCACCGCGATCTGCACCTCGATCGCCTACGCGTTGTCCAAGAAGGCCCGTCCGCGGCAACCGATCGCCGAACGCACCCTCGGCGCAGATGACCACCAGGCGGGTGAACTGTGAATACCCTTGTCGCAGCAGCGAATCCGTCAGAGCCCAACACCGGCATCAACGGCGTTGCCCTCGCCATCCTGATCTTGTTCTTCGTCGTCGTGACGGTCATGGGATTCCTCGCCGCCCGCTGGCGGCGCGGTGACCATCTGGACTCCCTGGACGAATGGGGCCTGGGCGGAAGGTCATTCGGCACCTGGATCACCTGGTTCCTGATCGGCGGGGATATCTACACGGCGTACACCTTCATCGCCGTGCCGGCGGCGATGTTCGCGACCGGTGTCGTCGGCGGCTTCTTCTCGATCCCGTACACGATCGTCCTCTACCCGATGATCTTCTGGTTCATGTCTCGGTTGTGGTCGGTCAGCCATCGGCACGGTTACGTGACGTCGGCCGACTTCGTCCGCGGGCGCTACGGATCACGCGGGTTGTCCCTCGCCATCGCGATCACCGGCTTCGTTGCGACGATGCCCTACATTGCGCTGCAGTTGGTCGGTATCCAGGCGGTCCTGGAAGTCCTTGGCGTCGGCGGCGGCGGCAACTGGTTCGTGCGGGACCTGCCGTTGTTCATCGCGTTCCTCGTGCTGGCGGCCTACACCTACTCCAGCGGTCTGCGGGCGCCGGCGATCATCGCCTTCGTCAAGGACATCCTCATCTATCTGGTCGTCATCGTGGCGATCGTCTGGTTGCCCAGCAAGATCGGCGGTTGGGATCACATCTTCTCCTCGGCCGAGACGAAGATGAACGCACCGAGCAAGGCCGACCCGAGCAAACCCACCGGAACCTTCCTGGTGCCGCCGGCGCAGAACTGGGCCTACGTGACACTGGCGTTCGGCTCGGCGATGGCGCTGTTCATGTACCCCCACTCGGTCACCGCGGCCCTGTCCTCCAAGAGCCGCAACACGATTCGCAAGAACGCGGCGATCCTGCCCGCCTACTCCTTCGTCCTGGCCCTGCTGGCCCTGCTCGGCTGGGTCGCCATCGCCGCCAAGACCAAGCCGATCGGTCTGGACGGTAAGGCCAATCCGCAGTTGGCGATCCCGCAGCTGTTCGAGGACCAGTTCCCCAGTTGGTTCGCCGGTATCGCGTTCGCCGCGATCGCGATCGGTGCCCTGGTCCCCGCCGCGATCATGTCGATCGCCGCAGCGAACACCTTCACCCGCAACATCTACAAGGAGTGGATCAAGCCCGACGCGACCGCGGCACAGGAAGCGAAGGTCTCCAAGTTGGTGTCCCTCATCGTGAAGATCTTCGCGGTCGCCTTCGTCCTGGGCATGGACAAGCAGAACGCGATCAACCTGCAGTTGCTCGGTGGTATCTGGATCCTGCAGACGTTCCCGACCATCGTGGCCGGTCTGTTCACCCGGTGGTTCCACCGCTGGGCGCTGCTGGCCGGTTGGGCGGTCGGGATGGGCTACGGCACCTGGAAGGCGTACGGCGTGGCAAGTGCTGCCACAGACCACTTCGGCGGATCGACGGCGATCATGCCGATCATCGGCAAACTGGGCTACATCGGACTGACGGCCATCGTGCTGAACTTCCTCGTGGCCGCCGTCCTGACGCTGATCTTCCGGGCCACCAACGTCCCGGACGGCAAGGACTCGACCGTTCCGGCGGATTACTTCGCCGACAGCGACGATCCCAAGGTGCGCGCCTACGACCCCGACCCGTTCCCGGACGAGGCCGCACCCGGCCGCGCCTGACCTGGCCGAACTCAGTGCTGTGGCACCTCGCCACCGAGTTCGGTCAGCAGCGCATCGATGACCTGTGGGTCGTACTCGTAGCCGAGGCCGAGGTAGAGCCGCTCGACCGCCAGCGCGTGCCGACCCGGCTCACCGGCCAGGTGGTCGACATAGGCGTTGCAGACCTTGATGATCCGGCTGCCCAACGGAATCTGCGCGCCCTCGATGACCTCCATGTGGTACGGCGTGGCCTGCTCGTCCAGCAGGGTGGCCACCGACTCCATTCGGCCGGTTCGACGCACGATGCCCGCCCCCGCGGCAGCGATGGAGCGCTGGTCCAACGGTGCCGCCTCGGTCGTCGCGCCGTCCGGGATGGGTCGGTCCAACGACACCTGGCCGATGTCGTGCAGCAGGGCCGCATCCTCCAGCACGATCAGCTGCCGCGCGCTGAGCCCCAGCCGCATCCCGACCAACCGGCACAGTTGCGCCACCTGCCGGGAGTGCCCGGCCCGGTTGTACCCCGCGACCTCGGTCAGTCGGGCGAGCGCCGCGACCGTTTGCCGGCGGGTCGCCCGCTGACGTTCTTGCTGATGGATCGCGAACCGCATCAGCACCAACGGGAACGCAACCAGCGGCGCCGCCAACAATCCCAGCGCGCTTGTGCCGAAGGCGATGGCCACCGCCGACCCGGCGCAGGCGGCCCCTACCGGGACCTGCACGAGCACCGTGTCGGTCAGCACCATGCCGGCCTTGTCCGGACGGGCGGCCAGCAGCAGCACGATCAGCCACAGCAGACCCGGCGCGGCGGCGCAGGCGAGCATGATCAGCATCGACTGCCAGGTGTAGACGCCGCGGCTCGGAACAGCATCGAACGCCAACCCTGCGATCGCCGCCGAGATCAGGATCGCGCAGCGGACCGGCCACCGGACGCGGACGACGCCCACCCATCGGGCCAGGACCGCCCCCGCCGCCAGGCCGAGCGCGACAGTCAGCAGGATCGGCCCGTTGCCGTGGCCGACCCGGTGAACCGTGGCGTGTTGCAGCGAGCCCAGCGATGGCCACAGCACGACCATCGGCAGCGCCAGGGAGACCGCGAGACTCACCGGCGCGATCACGACACCCGCACCAGGCAGACGTACGTCGAGCAGGCCACCGAGCGCGATCCAGAGGGCGAATCCGCCCAGTAGTTCCAGGTCCGCCGTCGACAGGCCGGCCGTGTTGTGCGCGACGGAGATGATCGACCACAACACCACCGCAGCGGCGGCAACCAGCAGCCCGATCCGGACGGCGTATTCCCGGTTGCGTACGAAAGCCCTCACCGCCCGACCACCCTCGACGGCTCGATCCGTTTGCGTGGCAGGCGGTCCAGTGCGTCGGCGATGGCTTCAGAAGCGGCCGGCAGATCGTGGTCGAAGCCCGCTTGGGCAACGACCCGGTCATCGTCCTCCGGCGGCAACGAGCCCACGACGGCGTCGAATGCGGCCACGCACCCCGGGTCGAGCTGGCTGCCGGCCAGCTCCCACATGACCGGGACGGCTGCCGCCAGATCCCCGCCCAGATCGACAGAGACGGCGTAACCGGTGGCGGCGACCGCGACGATGCGCGCCAGTAACGGGATGGAGGAACCCGCGAGCCGGTCGGGGTATCCACGACCGTCCCAGCGTTCGTGATGGTGCAGGATCGCGGTCGCGGACGGGTTGAGGAAGTCGATGCCCTCGACCATCCGCACACCGCGCTCGGGATGCGACAGCAACCGCTCGATATCCGAGCCCGCCAGGTCGATCCGCTTCGTCGTGCCGGGGAACTGGCGCACGGCGTGCCGCGTCCGGTCCGGGCTGGCCAGGCCGACGTCATGCAACCAGGCAGCGAATCGCAGCGACTCCACCTCGTCGTCGGACAGCCCGACGTGCTCGCCCATCGCAATGGCGATTGCGGCGATCCGGGCGCCCCGCCCTTCCAACACCGGGTCGCGGGCCTCCAGAGCGGCGACGAGGGTCTCGACGGTGCGTTGCTGGGTGCGCTGCTCGGCGGCCTGCTCGCGAAAGGACCACTGGGCCAGCAGGAGCGGGCCGGCCATCAGCACGATGGTCGCGGCGCCGAGACCCACCGGTGCCCAGAGCACGGCGATCACGAAGCCGACCAGCCCGTAACCCAGATACCGCAACCACGATCCCCGGACCATGTCGGTGAGGGTCCGGCGCAGGTTGGCCGGCGAGGTCAGCACGATCATCCCGGCCAGAAGCGCCATGTTCAGCACGAACAGCAGGACGATCGCCGCGATCAGCGGTAGCAGTCCGTGCACCAACAGCCACAGCGGCGACTGGACGCGAGTGCTGAGGACCTGGCCACCGACCAGTCCGTAGGCGCACGCGGCGACGACGCTCGCCAAGCCGGTCATCCCGCCGTTGAATGCGCGGGCGATGGGACGCCAGTGCACCGGGCTCAGCATGGTGCCAAGACCGCCGACGACCAGCGCACCCCATGGGCCGAGCAGAGCGATGGCGGCAGCGATCAGGATCGAGGTGACCGAGATGGTCGCGGCGCTGCGCCATTTGGAGGTGTTCCACTGGGCCAGCACGGCCAACGCCAACAGCGTGGCGGTGGGTAACGGATCCGGTGGATCAACCCGCCCGACCGCCAGAATCACCATCACAGCCGCCAGCGTCAGATATATCCCGGTGACGTAGGCGCGTCGGGGCGCGAAAAAACGCACGGACCAGCCCCAAGGGCCGGTCCGTGCAGCTGAGGAACTACCCGTTGTCAGAGCACCCTCAGGCGTCAGGGTCCCACGTAGCGACGTGCGGGTGCACCATCGCTGCGCCCCCGCCGAACCACCCGGACCACGTGGAGAACCACGATGCAAGATGTAGACCCATATCGATCTTCCTTTCCAACCACTCGAAGCGACGCCCCCAGCGCCCCGCCTACTACGTGAGTAGACGGTGGTGTATCCGCGCGGACCGCGGATACCACTACTCCTATAGTGACAGAACTCCTCCCCTTGCGGGTGGGTAGACAATACGAAAATTCACACTCTCTTTACCAAAGGTGCACTATTATTCGCCTCCGACGAGCCGATTGGGTGCAACGGGTCCCCCTGTGACACCATGGTGGATCCGGTCCTCGTGAAGGAGACAGCAATGAGCAAGCGCGCCCGCAAGCGTCGCAGCCGCAAGGGCAAGGCCGCCAACCACGGCCGCAAGCCCAACGCCTGAGACTCTGCATCAGCGAGAAAGCCCCCGGCCGGAGCCGGGGGCTTTCTCATGCTCGCGGGACCGTTTCAGTCCAGTTCGGTCACTGTGGTCACCGTGGTGGAGCGGAAGGTCTGACCGTCACTGGCGAAGGTGCTGATCCGGGTGAGGATCTGGGCCCGCAGGGTGCTGGGCGCTTCCTCGCACTGGCACGATCGACGTACCAGAGCCTTGAGCAGGGCGTCCCGCTCGTATTCGCTCAGGCAGGACGGACACTCGACCAAATGCGACTTGAGCTGCTCGCACTCCCCGGCGGACAGTTCGCCGTCGACGTAGGCGTCGAGCAACTGGTAGAGCTCCGCGCAATCGCCGCTCACGACCGGGCCTCCTCGTCACGCACGAACCCACGCTCCCGCGCGTAGTCCTCCAGCAGCTCGCGCAACTGGCGCCGACCCCGGTGCAACCGGGACATCACGGTGCCGATCGGGGTGTCCATGATCTCGGCGATCTCCTTATAGGAGAAGCCTTCGACGTCGGCGAGGTAGACCGCCAACCGGAAGTCCTCGGGCACCTGCTGCAGCGCCGCCTTCACGTCACTATCCGGCAGGTGGTCCAGCGCCTCGGTCTCGGCCGAACGCAGTCCGGACGAGGAGTGCGACGCGGCCCGGTGCAACTGGTAGTCCTCCACCTCGGCGGCATCGGACTGTTGCGGCTCGCGCTGCTTCTTGCGGTAGGTGTTGATGTAGGTGTTGGTCAGGATCCGGTAGAGCCAGGCCTTGAGGTTGGTGCCCGGCTTGTACTGGTGGAACGCGGCGAACGCCTTCGCGAACGTCTCCTGCACCAGGTCCTCGGCGTCGGTGGGGTTGCGCGTCGTGCGCAGGGCGGCGCTGTAGAGCTGGTCAAGGTAGGGCATCGCGTCCCGCTCGAAGCGCTCGATGCGCTCCGCCGGAGTTTCGGCGGCAACGTCCAGTCCGGCCGGGTCGTGCACGACGGCCTCGTCCGGAAGTTGCTCCTGCGGCGCGTGCGCCGGCTGCTGATCCGTGTGAGTCATTGCCTTCCAGGGTAGTCGGGTCCCGGTACGGGCCACCTGCGGCGTTCGGGTTGCAACCAGCATGTGAGCAGTAACGCCGGGCGGCGGGTCGGCATTCCACGGGATCGGCACCACCCCTACGGATACCCTCACGGCTATGACCTCCGACACGACCTCTGGTTTCCGCGATCTGCTCACCCAGCAGATCCGCCACGAATTCACCGCCAGCCAGCAGTACATCGCGATCGCCGTCTGGTTCGACGACAAGGATCTGCCCCGACTGGCCGCGCACTTCTACGCGCAGTCGGTCGAGGAGCGCAACCACGCGATGATGATCGTGCAGTACGTCCTGGACCGCGACTGGCCGGTGAGCATCCCCGGTGTCGATGAGGTCAAGAACGACTTCGCCTCGATCACCGAGCCGATCGCGTTGGCCCTGGCCCAGGAGAAGACCGTCACCGACCAGATCGAGGCGATCTTCCGGGCCGCCCGCGACGCCGGCGACGTGCTCGGCGAGCAGTTCATGCTGTGGTTCCTCAAGGAGCAGGTCGAGGAGGTCGCCTCGATGAACACGCTGCTGACCGTCGCCGAACGCTGCAAGGACGAATCCGACTGGTTCCAGATCGAGGAGCACCTCGCGCGCGAAACCGTCGGGGACGGTGGCGCCGACGCCTCAGCCCCCGAAGCTGCCGGCGGCGCCCTCTAGCCAACCTCGAACGGCGGTGACCACGTCCTGCGGATCCTTGGTGAAGCCGTGGTCGCCGCGAGCGGGGCGTACGGTCGCGTTGGGTACTGCGGCACCGACCTCGTGCGGCGTGCCGAACGGGTCCCGCTCGCCCTGCACGACCAAGAGCGGTACGCCGACCTGCAGCCCTTCGTGGGCCCTGGACTTTTCGGGGTGGCCGGGTGGGTGCAGTGGGAACGCGAGCGCCAGCACACCGTCCGTGCCGGTGGCCGCAGCGGTCCGGCAGGCGACGCGGGCTCCGGCTGATCGACCGCCGGTGATCCACGGCCCGGTGAGGCGCCGGCGCCCGTCGTGCAACGCCGCGATGACCGGAATCCACGCTGCGTCAAGGGTTTTCGGCGCTGGAGCGACCTTCTTGCCGGCCACCCGCCACGGTTGCTCGACCAGCACGTAGTTCCAGCCGTCGTCGACCAGAGCTTTCAACGCCACGAGATCCGGTGCGTCGACGCCACCACCGGCGCCATGACTGAGGACGACTGTTCCTCGCGGCCGTGCTGCTCGGTGCAGGTGGGCGCGGGCCGGACCGACCGGGGTCGCGATCTGCGTGGTCACTCCAGCACCTCCCCCGTCTGCGGATCCACCACGCCATGCAACTGCGAGCGCGGAACCGCTTCGATCAGCCCGGGCCCGTTACTGCGGGATGAGGACACCGCGGTGCTCACCGGCCACGCCTCGAACCGGCCGGTGGGCTGGGAGTTGAGCACTCGGCGTACGTCATCGGGATCGGTCACGGCCGGGTCCAGCCAGGTCGCCCAGTCGTCGCGGTCCAGCACCACCGGTTGGCGGTCATGTATCCGGTCCAGGCCGGGCTCGGCGGCGGTGGTGATGATGGTGAAGCTGACCAGCCAGGCGTCCGGGTCGTCGTCGGCGAGCGCACGGTCGCGCCAGAACTCGTACAAGCCGGCGAACGCCAGCAGGTCCTCATCGGCCCGGCGGGTGAAGAACGGCTGTTTGCGCGGCTTGCCCTTGGCGTCGGTCTGCGTCGGACTCGCCTGCCACTCATACCAACCCGTCGCGGGCACCAAACAGCGACGGGCGCTGGCGGCCTTGGCGTAGGCGCCCTTGTCGAAGAGCGTCTCGGCGCGCGCGTTGATCATCCGATAAGCGGTCTTGGTGTCCTTGGCCCAACTCGGCACCAAGCCCCAGGTGAGCATCCGTAGTTGCCGCACGGGCGCATCGTCGACGTTGCGGGTCAGCACAACGGGTGCCTCCTTGGTCGGCGCCATGTTGTAGTCCGGCGCCCCGACCGGTGGCTCCTGCGGACGACTGAGGACCGAGCGGGTGCGCTCACCGCTGCGGTCGGCTTCGATCTCCATCCGCTCCACGAGGTCCTCGGGATGGAAGCTCGCCGCATAGCGCCCGCACATAGGACAAGAATGCCGCTGTCGGCGCACGCGACTAACCTGGGGCGGGTGAATGCGACGCATCTGCTCACCGACGGTGACTGGGCCGCACCGCGCGCCGGTGGCCCCCTGGATGCGCGGGTGCGGGTCCCCGGCAGCAAGTCCCTCACCAACCGCTTCCTGGTGCTCGCCGCGCTCGCGGGCGATGAGTCGGTGCTGCGGCACCCGCTGCGCTCGCGGGACACCGTGCTGATGGTGGATGCGCTGCGCGCCCTCGGTGCGCAGATCACCGACGCCCCTGAGGACTACGGGCACGACGCGTGGCTGGTGCGGCCGCAGCCGGTCACCGGTGGCGCGCAGATCGACTGCGGCCTGGCCGGGACGGTGATGCGGTTCGTGCCGCCGGTCGCCGCGCTGGCCGACGGGACGGTGCGCTTCGATGGCGACGAGGGTGCGCGCCGGCGGCCGATGCGCCCGGTGGTGCAGGCGCTGCGCGATCTCGGCGTCGACGTCGAAGGTGACAACCTGCCGATCACCTTGCACGGCAACGGTTCTGTGCGTGGCGGCACCGTCCGCATCGATGCCTCCGGCTCCTCACAGTTCGTGTCCGCGCTGCTGCTGGCCGGTGCCCGCTACGACGAGGGCATCACCGTCGTGCACGAGGGCAAGCCCCTGCCGTCGCTGCCGCACATCGCGATGACCGTCGAGGTGTTGCGCGACGCCGGAGTGCTGGTCGATGACAGCGAGGCCAACACCTGGCGGATCGAACCGGCCGAGATCAGCGCTCTCGACGTCGAGATCGAGCCCGATCTGTCCAACGCGGCACCCTTCCTGGCTGCGGCCATGGTGGCCGGTGGCAGCGTGACCATTCCGGGATGGCCGCACGTGACGACCCAGGGCGGGGACCACCTGCGCGACATCCTGGACATGATGGGCGCCGAGGTGCAGCAGACCCGCGACGGGCTGACCGTCGCGGGCACCGGGGAGATCCTCGGAGTCGATCTGGACCTGCACGAAGCCAGTGAGTTGACCCCGGTCATCGCCGCGCTGGCGACGTTGGCCGACTCCCCCACCCATCTGCGCGGTGTCGCCCACATCCGCAGCCACGAGACCGACCGCCTGGCGGCATTGAGCACCGAGATCAACCGCCTCGGGGGCAATGCCACCGAGACCGAGGACGGCCTGGTCATCCGGCCCGCTCCGTTGCACGGCGGGCTGTTCCGGACCTACGCCGACCACCGGATGGTGATGGCCGCCGCGGTGATCGGGCTGGCCGTGCCCGGTGTGGTGATCGAGAACATCGCCACCGTCGGCAAGACCATGCCGGAGTTCCCGGCCCTGTGGACACAGATGCTCGGGGCGGCCTGAGCCGGTGCCGCCGCGCTACGACTACGACGAGAGCGACATCCGGGTGCGCCCCGGGCGTCGCGGCAGCCGGCCCCGCACCAAGGACCGTCCAGCCCACCTCGACGCCGTCATCGCGATGGTCGTCGGGGTCGACCGCGGCCGCTGGACCTGTTTGTACGACGACCGCACCGTGATCGCGATGCGCGCCCGGGAGCTCGGCCGCACCAGCATCGTCGTCGGTGACCGGGTCGCCCTGGTCGGCGACACCAGTGGCGATGACGGCTCCCTGGCGCGGATCGTGCGGGTGGAACCCCGCACCACGATGCTGCGCCGGACCGCCGATGACACCGACCCCGTCGAGCGGCCCATCGTCGCGAACGCCGATCAGTTGGCCATCGTGACCGCGATCGCCGACCCGACCCCACGGCCACGGATGATCGATCGTTGTCTGGTCGCGGCGTACGACGCGGGGATGGATCCGTTGCTCGTGCTGACCAAAGCCGACCTGGGCGACCCGAGCGCGTTCCTGCAGGAGTACGTCGCCCTCGATGTCCCGTACGTCGTGACCAACCTGCGCGTGGATCCCCCTACCGGGGTGGACCAGTTGCGATCCCTTCTGGACGGACGGGTGACGGTGCTGGTCGGCCACTCCGGCGTGGGGAAGTCGACTCTGGTCAATGACCTTGTCCCCCAGGCCGATCGGGCCACCGGACATGTCAACGAGGTCACCGGCCGCGGTCGACACACCTCGACCTCCACCTCCGCGCTGCCGCTGCCCGGCGGCGGCTGGGTGATCGATACCCCCGGGGTGCGGTCCTTCGGCCTGGCGCACGTCGACCCGACCCGGATCATCGAGCACTTCCCCGACCTGGCCGCCGGCACCGCCGACTGCCCCCGCGGCTGCACCCATGACGAAGCGGACTGCGGGTTGGATGCGTGGGTTGCGCAGGGCCATGCGGGACCCTCCGGCCCGGCGCGGTTGGCGTCGTTGCGGCGGCTGCTGCGCTCGCGCCTGGGCACCCCGGATCCGGACGAGGCGCCGGCGGAGAACTGACTCGTGGATTGGGCTCTTCCGGACAACGTCAGCCGCAACCTGATGACCTTCACCCAGGTGAAGAAGGCCCCGGGCCGGTGGAAGTTCGCGCTGTCGGCCACGATCTGCACGGCGGTCGCCGTCATCACGGTCTCCAGTTTCGCCGGGCTCAAGGTGGGTCTGCTGGGCACGACCGGTGCGTTCATCGGACTGGTCGCGCCCGACCGGCCGCCCCGAGCGCGGATCCCGATCCTGACCGGCATGATCGCGTTCTACGTCGTGGCGATCACCATCGGCGCCCTGACCGGGGGCATCCCGGTGCTGCTGACGGTCAGCCTGACAGCGATCGCGATGATCGCCGTGCTGGGCTACAACACGTTGGTCGCGGACCCGCCCGGGGCGATGTTCCTGATTCTCGGGCCAGCCATCGCGTCGTACGTCGGGCAGCGTCTGCCGCTGCACGAGATCGTGCTCGTGTGTGGCGGTGCGGCCGTCGTCGCCTGCGCCGTTTCCTTGCTCATCACCGTGATTCGCGGTGTCCACCCCGAGCGCGATGCCGTGCAGGTGGCGCAGGAGTCCGTCGACGCCTACCTCGCGGCCGGTCCGGACACCAGCGCTCGGGACCTGGGCACCCTGCGCGACGAGGCGTACACCGCGGTGATCAGCGGCGGCATCGTCCTGGAGGACGCTGTCGGTCGTGAGCCGCGCCGTAAGGAATGGCGCCGCCTCAACGCCAGCCTGCGCCGGATGCACGTGGCACTCGTGCGGCGGATCCTGCAACGCTCGATTCCGCAGGCCAAGGTCGCTGTCCGCACGATGGAGCAGCGCCGCTACCTGGGCCGACCCAAGACGCAGTACCTCGTGCGGTGGGGGTTCTCCCGCTCCTCGCTGCCCTGGCTCGCCGCCCGGCGGATCGGCGCCGCCATTTTGTTGACCTGCGTCATCGCCTACGGACTGCACGTGGAGCAGCCCTATTGGGCGGTGATGACGACCGCCCTGGTGATGTCGCTGAACACCGACCGGCTGTCCCTGACCCATCGGGCCGCGCAACGCCTGGCCGGCACGATTGTCGGCATCCTGCTGTTCTTCGGTGTGCACGCGCTGCATCCCGATGAGTACGTCACGTTCGCGATCGTCCTGCTGTGCGTGTTCCTGGTGCAGTGGACGGCGGCGATCAACTACGCGATCGCGGCGATGTTCGTGACCCCAATGGCCCTGCTGATCACCAGCACCTCCAGACCGACGGCAAACATCGACACGCTGGTCCGTGACCGGATCCTCGACACCGCCATCGGCGCCTTCGCCTCGATCGTGGTCATCTGGCTGACCGGGCGGCGAGCTCCGATCATGTTGGCGCGCAGACAGTTCCGTCGGGGCCTGCGGTCCCTGGAGCGGGTGCTCGTGCTGGCCTCGTCCGGTCGATGGGCCACCGACGCCGGTTTCGAAGCCCGGCGGGATCTGGCCTTCGAGCAGTTGCAATGCGCGCACATCCTGTCCCTGGCCCAGACCGACCTGCCGACGCAGATGAAGGACTGGGATCTGGTCGAGCGGCAGTTCAACGAGGCGACCTACCTGGTGCTGGCGGCGTGCTGGACCGACGACCCGCGCCGCTATCTGCGGCTGGACAAGATGGCGGCTGCGCTCCAGCAGATCTTCGCCGACCTACCGCCGATCAACACTCGTCAGATCGACGCGGTCGCCCTCGCTGACCGACTACGAGCGATGTTGCGAATCGGCCTGTCCCGACCCGCCCGGTGAGGTGCGGGGCACTACGGTCAGGTGCGTGACGACGTACGACGATGATCTGCGGCTGGCCCACGTCCTCGCCGACGCGGTCGAGCCCATCACGCTGGACCGGTTCCGCGCGCAGGACCTGAAGGTCGAGACCAAACCCGACCTGTCGCCGGTCAGCGACGCCGACCTGGAGGTCGAGCGGGTGATCCGCGCGCAACTGGGCCGGGTCCGCGGGCGGGACTCGGTGCGCGGTGAGGAGTTCGGCACCGAGGGCAGCGCGGCACGGCAGTGGATCATCGACCCGATCGACGGCACCAAGAACTACGTCCGGGGCGTCCCGGTGTGGGCGACGCTGATCGCGCTGGTCGAAGACGGCGTGCCGGTGGTGGGCGTCGTCGCGGCACCAGCGCTGGGTTCGCGCTGGTGGGCGGCCGCAGGCACCGGGGCGCGGGCCGGGCGCTCGTTGTCCTCCTCCCGACCGATCCACGTATCCGCGGTGTCGTCGCTCAGCGACGCTTCGTTGTCCTATTCCAGCCTGCACGGCTGGGCCGAACTGGGCCGCCAGGACCACTTCGCCGACCTGCTGGACGTCTGCTGGCGCAGCCGGGCGTACGGCGATTTCTGGTCCTACATGCTGGTCGCCGAGGGGGCCGTCGACGTGGCGGCCGAGCCGGAACTGGCTGTCCACGACATGGCCGCTCTGGTGCCGATCGTGCAGGAGGCCGGCGGCCGGTTCACCGGGTTGACCGGGGTCGACGGGTGCTGGAGCGGCAACGCGGTGGCCAGCAACGGGTTGCTGCACGACGAGGTGCTGCGGACCCTGGGCACTGAGATTGCGAGCTAGTTCGAAATCGAAATGACTGCGGTGGCAGACTGTTAGTACCCCGACTCTCCGGGACCAGACTTGGCACGACAGGAGCCGCCATGAGCACGACCGTCAGCACCGAACTGCCCCAGCGCCGCGAACTGCGCACCCCGCTGCCGGGTCCGCGCTCGCAGGAACTGGCGCAGCGCCGTACCGCCGCGGTTGCGGCAGGCGTCAGCTCCACGATGCCGGTGTTCGTCGCCCGGGCCGGCGGCGGCGTCATCGAGGACGTCGACGGCAACCTGTTGATCGACCTGGGGTCCGGCATCGCGGTGACCACCGTTGGCAACAGTGACCCGCGCGTGGTGGCCGGCGTGCAGCAGCAGGTCGCGGACTTCACACACACCTGCTTCATGATCAGCCCCTACGAGGGATACGTCGCGGTGGCCGAGAAGCTGTCCGAGTTGACACCTGGCGACCACGCGAAGAAGTCCGCGCTCTTCAACTCCGGCGCCGAAGCCGTTGAGAACGCGATCAAGATCGCCCGACACGCGACCGGCCGGACCGCAGTCGTGGCCGCCGACCACGCCTACCACGGCCGCACCAACCTGACGATGGCGCTCACGGCGAAGGCGATGCCCTACAAGAAGGGGTTCGGGCCGTTCGCCTCCGACATCTACCGGGTCCCGGCGTCCTACCCGCTGCGCGACCCGGCCGGAATGACCGGCGCGGAGGCTGCGGCGCGCTCCATTGCGATCGCGGAGAAGACGGTTGGCGCCGACCAGATCGCTGCCTTCATCATCGAGCCACTGCAGGGCGAGGGCGGTTTCATCGTGCCGGCGCCTGGCTACCTGGCCGCGATGGCTACGTGGTGTCGTGACAATGGGATCGTCTTCATCGCCGATGAGGTGCAGAGCGGATTCGCCCGCACCGGAACGTGGTTCATGAGCGAGCAGGAAGGCATCGTCCCCGACCTGGTGACGACCGCCAAGGGCATCGCCGGTGGCCTACCACTGGCAGCGGTGACGGGGCGCGCGGAGTTGATGGACGCCGTACACGCCGGGGGCCTCGGTGGCACGTACGGCGGGAACCCGGTCGCGTGCGCCGCCGCTCTGGGCGCGATCGAGACCATGGCGGCCGACGGTCTGCTGGCCAAGGCGCAGCACATCGAAGAGGTGGCTTCCGCCCGGTTGCGGGAGATCCAGTCGGCCCATCCGCAGATCGGTGACATCCGCGGCCGGGGTGCCATGTTGGCGATCGAGATCGTCCAGCCGGGCGGGATCGAGCCGGATGCCGCGCTGACGGGTGCGGTCGCGAAGTTCTGCCACGAGCGCGGCGTCGTCGTGCTGACCTGCGGCACCTTCGGCAACGTGATCCGGTTGCTGCCGCCGCTGGTGATCGGCGACGACCTGCTGCTGGAGGGTCTCGGCGTGTTGGCTGAGGCGTTCGACGAACTGGCCTGAGCCGCAGCCTTTTCCACAGCTGCGGCCGACCGTCGCTGCGTACTGCGTGGTTATCCACACCGGCTGATTTCCTCCTGTCGACTGTCGGTGCTCCGCACTAGCGTTGGAGCATCCAAGTCGGGTTTCTCGTGGGGACGGGAAAGGGGGTGGGGTCGATGGGCGTCACTGGCGATGGCACTGGCACTGTCGCTGTCGCTGTCACAGAGCGGGTTTCGTGGGCGGACGGTGTCGCCGGCGTCCACGCTGCGGTGGACGCGTTGACCGCGTGCCGCGCCACCGGCACCGACCTGGGCAGCGACTCCTCGGTGACCGATGCGGAGTTGCGGGCACTGAGTGCCTCGCTGTCCCGGGCGAAAGCCCGGATCGACGCCGCCTTGATGGTGTTGGCCCGCGGGTTACACGACCGGGACACCGCCCGGGCGGTCGGTGCGACCAGCACCGGGCAACTGTTGGCGGCGGATTTCGGTGGCGACCGCCGCGAAGGCAACGCCCTGGTCCGCACCGCCGTGCACTTGTCCAACACCCCCATCGTCGAAGACGCGTTAGCTGAGGGTCGAGTGAATCGGGAACAAGCCGGGATCATCGCCAAAGCCCTCACCCACCTCCCCGTCGCCGTGGCCCGGAGGACCGGGTCCGGGCCCAAGAATCGCTGCTCGATGCGGCCCGGTTGTTGTCGATCCAGGACCTGGGCCGCGCCGCGACCCGCGCCGCCGACGCCTTCAAGACCCCGGCCGCCGCGGACGAGCACGAAGAGAACCAACTACAAACCCGGGAACGCCGCGCCGCCCGAGCGAGCAGGTTCTGGATGCGCGACAACCGCGACGGCACCCACCGCGGCGGGTTCACCGTCCCCGACACCGAAGCCGAAATGCTCCGCACCGCCGTCGAAGCGATGTCCGCGCCCCGCCGCTACCACCTAGAAGACACCGAACCAGCCGAACCGGCTGAATCAGGTGAGCCGGGTGAGTCGAGGGATGCTGGGTTGCCGTCGGACCAGGCGCACCGCCAAGGCCGCGCGTTCGCCACGATCTGCTCCCACCTGCCCGCCGATGCGCTACCCAACGCCGGCGGCATCAGCGCCGTGCTCACCGTGAACGTCGACTACGACACGATCACCAGCCAACTGGGTCCCGGCACGTTACCCTCCGGGGCCCGGATCTCCGCCAGCAAAGCACGGGAAATTGGCTGCGGGGCCGGGATCCTGCCCCAAATCCTCGGCGGCAAGTCACTGCCCCTGGACCTGGGCCAAACGCAACGGTTCTTCAACACCACCCAACGCCGCGCCCTGGCCCTGCGAGACCGAGGCTGCGCCTACCCCGGCTGCGACCGCCCACCCCCATGGTGCGAAGGCCACCACTGGCGAAACCCCTGGACACCCCACAACCCCGAGGACCCCCATGGCGGCACTGATCTGGACAACGGGTGCCTGCTATGCGCCCACCACCACCGCCTCGTGCACGACCGCAACTTCCAGATCCGCGAACGCCACGACCACCTGGAATTCCTGGTACCACCAGTGATCGGACAGAAAACCAGAACCGGGTACGGCGGCGACCTCTTCACCCCCGACAACCCACCCGGCACACTCCGATGGCAACGCAACTACCACTGGTCAGCACACACCCCACCCGACCCCGAAAGTGGCTGAGGCGTTCGACGAACTGGCCTGAGCCGTCAGTTCACGACGGTGACCGAGCCGCGACCGAGTGCCTCGACGGCGGCGGCGTGTTCAGTGGCGTCCCCCACCAGCACGATGCTGCGGGGGGTGTCGCGCCACAACGACCATGCAGCGCCCACCTCGTCAGCGGTCAGGGTCGGTAGCTGGGCCAGGTAGTCGGTGACGTAATCGGTTCCGAGACCGAACAAGGCCAGACCGGCCGCTTCGTCGGCGACCACATCGGCGGTTGCGTATCGTCCGGGTGCGGTCCGGGCGACGTAATCGGCGCCGTGACGAACCTCGTCGGCACTGAATTCCGTTGCGCCATCGAGGATTCCGAGCAGCAGATCCAGCGCGTCCGCGGTGACATCGGCGCGCACCGAGCCGGACACCAGGAAGGTTCCGTCGTCCTTGCGCGGTCGGAAGCCAGCCCGGATGCCGTAGGTGTACCCCTTCTCCTCCCGCAGCACCGCGTCGATGCGCGCCGTCGGAGCTCCCCCGAGCACGAAGCCGAGGACCGGGTACGGCGCCCAGGGGACGTTGCGCGCGGGACCCGCCTGACCGACGTACAACTCGGTCTGCACCGACCCGGGACGGTCAACGAAGACGATCCGCGCCCGGTCGGCGGCCAACTCGTCCGGTGTGGATGGCGCTGGGACGCTCGATGGCGACCACGCTCCGAACGTGCTGGTCAACGCCTCGCGTGGATCATCCAGGTCCCCGGCCAGAATCAGCGTGGCCTCCTGCGGTGACAGGTACCGATAGAAGTCGCGGCAGTGGTCCGGGGTGATCGCCCCGACCGACTCCGCGCTGCCTGCGGTCGGTCGTGAGGCGCGACTCTGCGGCGTGTAGTACGTCTTGACCCACTCCAGCGCCGCACGGCTTCCTGGGTTCGCCAGCTGGTGGTCGATCTCGGCAATGCGTTGCCGCACATGGCGATTCACTTCGTTCTCGTCGAAGGCCGGCTGGCTCAGGAACTCCGTCAGTAGTTCCCAGCCGAGGTGCAACCCGCGGGCCGTCGACTCGGTGTCCAGGGTGAGACCGTTCTGCCCGAACGACGCCCCGTAGGCGACCCCGTGTCGCTCGAGGAGTTCGGCCAGCTCGTCCGCCGAGTGGGCAGTGGTGCCCTCATCCAGGGTGCGGCTGACGATCGTCGCCACGCCTTCGACCGAGCGCGGCTCGGCCGACAACGGCACGGGTACGACGACCCGCGTCGAGATCACCTTCTGCCCCGGGCGGTGGTAGAGCAGCACCCGCAACCCGTTGGGCAGGTGGAAGCGCTCCGGGACCGGGAACGCCCACGGCTTCGGCGGGGCCACCGTCGGACGGGTACTCACGCCTTCACCTCGTAGGTCACAACCGCTCGGGATTCCGGCCGCAACCATTGCGCCGCGACCCGGGCAATGTCGGCCGACGTCACGCGCGCGACGCGGTCCAGGTAGGTGTTGATGAAGTCCGGGTCGTCGTACAGCAAGGTGTATTGGCTCAGCAGGTCAGCGCGCTCATCCTGCGCGGCCAGGGACTGCAACCACCAGCGCTCGGTGTCGGCCAGCAACACCTCCATCTCGACGTCGGTCGGTGGTCGCTGCACCAGACCCGCCAACTCCGCCACCAGGGCCGCCTCCAGCGTTTCGAGGGTGACCCCGTCGGCCGCATCGAACGTGAAGTAGCCAAGGGACACCCCGGCGGCCAGGCCCATGACCGAGCGTCCTACGTGGGTGGCTTCCTGCGTGCCGCGGACAACCCGCCGATAGAGCCGGGAGGTCGCGCCGCCGGCCAGCACGTCGAAGGCCAACTCGGCGACCAGGAAGTCGGGGTCCTCGGCGGACGGCAGCCGGAACGCGGCGTAGAGCCGGTTCTCGGGCACCTGCTCCACCCGCTGCAACCGCACCGGCGACTCCAGCGGTGCGAGCGGCGGCACCGGCCGATCAGCGACGTCCACCGGTGCCAGACCGCCGAAGTAGCGCTCCGCCGCGGCAAATCCGTCGTCCTCGCTGAGGTCGCCGACCAGGGTCAGAACCGTGTTGTTGGGTGCGTAGTGCGCCCGGAAGAAGTCGTGAACGTCCTGCAGTGAGGCCGCGTCCAGATCCGCCATCGAACCGATCGTCGGATGCTGGTAGGGGTGGCCGTCGGGGAACACCGTCGCATAGATATCGACCAGGTCGTTGCCGTAGGGCCGGTTGTCGTACCGCTGCCGCTTCTCCTCCTTGACCACGTCCCGCTGGTTGTCCAGACACTCCTGGGTCACCGCGTCCAGCAGTCCACCGTGCCGGTCGGCCTCCAGCCACAGGGCCAGCTCATAGGCGCCGGTGGGGACCGTCTCGAAGTAGTTGGTGCGGTCGAACCAGGTCGTCGCGTTCAACCGGGCGCCCTGGGCCAGGAGGGTTTCGAAGTGCTCCCCTTCGGCGACGTTGCGTGAGCCCTGGAACATCAGGTGCTCGAAGAGATGGGCGAAACCGGTGTGCCCCGGCTCCTCGTGACGGGACCCGACCCCGACCCACAGGTTCACCGAGACGGTGGGCACGGAGCGGTCGGAACTGACGACGACGCGCAGCCCGTTGGCCAGTTCACGTACGGCGATCGGATAGTCCAGCGGCATGCCGACACCTTAGGCGTGCCGCTGTGCCCCGCCACATTCAGGCGCGGTTCAGCTAGCTGCGCCATGGTGCACGCGAGCGTCACACTCCCGACGCCGTACCGCTGAAAGGAACAATTCCGATGGCTGTTTCCGTGGACCTCGCCAAAGCCCTCGACAAGGCATACGAAGACAAGACGCTCGAGGAAATCCTGGACGCCCCGGTGGACGCGCTTGCGGGGCTGACCCCCAAGCACGCCGAGGCGCTGCAGGAACTCCTGGGCATCACCTCGATCCGTGACCTGGGCTCCAACAAGTACTTCGCCACCGCCGGAGTGCTGGTAGCCCTGGCCAATCGCGCGGGCTGACGCGGTCAGGCCCCCGGGCGAGCGCCGTACGCCTGAGGTACGACGTCGTCCGGGGCGTCCGGATCGGTCAGCGGGCGCCCGTCCTCCGTCGTGGCCCGGCGCGGCAGATCCGCCGACGGGGTGAAGCTGTCCCCGAGTTTGTGGATCGCCAGGCGCCCGTAGATCTGCTGCTCGGTGCTGGTCCGCTCGCCGCGGGCTCGACCCAGGAACGACACCAGCCAGTGGAAGAACGTCGTGAACTGGCTCTTGAACCCAATGATGTAGAACAGGTGGACGGCCAGCCACATCAACCAGGCCAGGAAGCCCGACAGCCGCAGCTTGCCCACCGACGCCACCGCGCTGAACCGGGAGATGGTGGCCATCGAGCCCTTGTCCTTGTAGTGGAACTGCTCATCGGTCGGTTTGCCGTTCAGCCGGTTCTTCACCTGCTTGGCCGCGAACCGGCCACCTTGGATGGCCACCTGCGCAACACCGGGGAGCTTGTCCAGCGACATCATGTCGCCAACGACGAAGATCTCCGGGTGCCCGGGCAACGTCAGGTTCGGGTTCACCGAGATCCGTCCCGCGCGGTCCACTTCGGCGCCGGTCTGGTCACCGAGGATCTTGCCCAACGGGCTGGCCTGCACCCCGGCCGCCCACACCTTGCACAGCGCGATGATGCGCCGCCGGCTGCCGTCGGAGTCCTCCACGTTGATCCCGTTGGCGTCCACGTCGATGACCTTGGCGCCCAACTGCACGTCGACGCCGAGTTGCTCCAGCTTCTTCTGCGCCTTGCCGCCGAGCCGGTCACCGAACGCGGGCAGCACCTGGGGCGCCGCGTCCAGCAGGATCACCTTGGTGTCCTTGGGGTTGATGTAGCGGAAATCCTTGGCGATCGTGCGCCGCGACAGTTCGGCGATCTGCCCGGCCATCTCCACACCGGTCGGACCGGCACCCACGACCACAAAGGTCATCAACCGCGGCACGTCGTCGTGGTAGCCGCCGCTAGCGGCCAACTCCGCCAGTTCGAAGGAGCCGAAGATCCGGCCCCGCAGCTCCAGGGCGTCGTCGATGCTCTTCATCCCGGGGGCGTACCGCGCGTACTCGTCGTGGCCGAAGTAGGACTGTCCGGCACCGGCGGCCACGATCAACGTGTCGTAGTCGTAGGTGTTGGTGGTGTCCAACGCATCGGCGGTGACGACCCGGCGCTCGACGTCGATGTCCCGCACGTGTCCGAACAACACCGTGACGTTGCGCTTGTGCGACAACACGTCCCGGGTCGAGGGCGCGATCACTCCCTCGGACAGGATGCCCGTGGCCACCTGGTAGAGCAGCGGCTGGAACAAGTGGTGGGTCGTGCTGGAGATCAACAGGACGTCGACGTCAAGGCGCGCCAGCTTGCGAGCGGCGAACAGTCCGCCGAAGCCGGATCCGATGATCACGACACGGTGACGGCCGTTGTGGGTCGAGCCAGTCTGGTCAGGCATGGTCCCTCTGCACTCTGGTCCGGGAACAATGGTCGAAGAGGCTAGTCTGCCGTACGGCCACCACGACCGTAACCGTCGCTCGTGCGCTGCGCGCCACATTGTTTAACGCTTGGGATGCGTAAAGGTCCTGGTCAGGGGCGAAGCTCCGGGACCAAGACCTTCAGCGCAGCCCACTAGAGTGGCCAGCACTGTGACGAATCCCGCATGGAGCATCGATGAACCAGTCTGAAGCCCGTCCCGCGACGCCGATCTCCTGGGGCGATGCACCGCAATCGGCCCACCAGGCCACCTGGCAGGGGCCGCCCGCAAAGCGTCCCGCCACGCCCGTGGGTGATCCGGTCTCCGGACCCAGGCACGCGGCGTACGTCGAGCCGGCACCGGACGCGCCCTCCCCGGAGTACGCCGAGCCCTGGGTGAAGGACGGCACCGCGCACACCGCCGACGAGGTCCACCAGGTGTGGACCGAGCACCGCACCAGCCCGGAGGAACTGTCTGGCGAACCGGCAGCCACCCCCGCGCCCGCGGCCACCGCACCAGCCGCCACCGCGCCCGCCGCTCCGGCGGCGCCGCCCGCACCCGAGCCGGCCAGCGACGACGACAGCCTCACCTTGGGCCGGGCGCGGTCGAACTCGATCGTGCTGGACGACATGCTCGTCTCCCGGCACCACGCCCGGATCAGTGCCGATGACCAAGGCCTGATCATCGAGGATCTCGGCAGCCGGAACGGCACCTTCGTCAACGGCCGCCGGGTGCAGACCACGCGGCTGCACGAGGGCGACCGGATCGGTATCGGTGCGTCGACCTTCGAGGTGCGCGACGGGTGGCTGGTCAGCGCCTGAGCCAGGTCAGCCCGTACCACGCTTCAGGCGTACTGACATCGCTCGCTGGGCCTCGCGGTTGTCCTGCCGCTCACGCAGTGTCTGCCGCTTGTCGTGCAGTTTCTTACCCTTGGCGACCGCGAGTTCGACCTTGGCGCGACCGTCGACGAAGTACAGGGCCAACGGAATCAACGTGTGCCCTGACTCCCGCGAGGCGACGACCAGTTTGTCGATCTGATGGCGGTGCAGCAGCAGCTTGCGCCGACGCCGGGCCGCGTGATTGGTCCACGTGCCCTGGAGGTACTCGGGGATGTACACGTTCTCCAGCCACAGCTCGCCGTCCCGCTCACTGGCGAATCCGTCCACCAGGGACGCCCGGCCCATCCGCAGGCTCTTGACCTCGGTGCCCATCAGAACCAGACCCGCCTCGACGGTGTCCTCGATGAGGAAGTCGTGACGGGCCTTCTTGTTCTGTGCGATCACCTTGCGACCGCTCTCCTTGGCCATACCGGCCAGTCTACGAAGCGACCGCAAATCGATATCCGGCTCAGGTCAGCCAGGTCAGCGGGTTGACCGCCCGCCCGTCCTCCATCACCGCGAAGTGCAGGTGGCAACCGGTGGAGCGCCCCGTCGTACCGGAGTAGCCGATCAACTGGCCCTTCGTGACGCGGACACCGGGTTTGGTGGCAAACCGCGACAAGTGGGCGTACCAGGTGCCGAGGTCGACGCTGCCGACCAGCCCGTGGTCGATGACGACGTGGTTGCCGGCCACCGGGTCATAGGAGGTGCTGATCACGGTCCCCGCCGCCGCGGCGTACACCGGAGTGCCGCAGGGGAACGGGAAATCGTCACCCTCGTGCATCAGCCAGATGTGCAGCACCGGGTTCAGCCGCATCCCGAAGCCGGACCGGATGGTGCTGACCGGCATCGGCGGGGTGAGGAAGAGCCCTGAGGTGTCGCCGCTGCTCTGGGCAGCCGCCTGCTGCCGGGCGTTGGCGGCGGCTTGGGCGCGCAACGACGCGTTCTTGGCCGCAGCGGCCCTGGCAGCGGCAGCCCGGGCCGCGAGCACCTTGGACAGCCGGTCCGACTCGGCCTTCTCCTGCTTGAGGTTGGCCAGCTCGGCGGTCTTCTGCTTCTCCAGGTCCGCCTTCTGCTGGCTCTGGGTCTTCTGCAACGCGACCAGGTCGTTGCGGGCCTTGGTGGCGGCATCACGGGCCGTGTTGGCCCGGGTCAGCGCGTTGTCCGCGTCGATCTTCAACTGGGCGACCCGGCGCTTGGCCGCACTGATCCGGTCCTGGGCTGCCTGCTGCGCCGCTCGCTGGCTGGTCAGGTCCGACAGGACCGAACCCTGTTGGCGCATCACCACGTCGGCCACCGTCAGGTCGGTGCTGTCGTTGGAGGTGAGCAGATTCAAGGTCAGCCCCAGTGAGCCGAGCCCACCGGACATGTAGCTCTGGCGAGCGATACCGCCGACCAGGGCGCGGGTCTTGGTCTGGGCTGCCGCGTTGGCGGAGAGGTCCGCTTTGCCCTGCGCTTCGTTGGCGTCCGCGATCTGCAGCTGCGCGGCGATGTCGCGTTCGTTGTTCTGCGCGGCCACGACCTCTGCCTGCTTGTCCTGCAGGGTCTTCGTCGCCGCGGCCACCTTCGCGTTGGTGGCAGCCAGCTTGTTGTTCGCCGCGATGAGCGCAGCGCTGGTGTCATCCAGGTCATCTTGGAGTTGCGAGATGTGCTGGTCGACCTTGCGCTTCTGCGCGTCGGGGTCATCGGCGTACGCGTGCGTACCCATGGCCAACGTGCCCAACAGCGTCACGGTCACCAGACCCGTTCGCACCGTGCGCATCCCCAGGACCCCTTTGCCCCTCATACCTGAACCTGTCGCCGCAAGGTGATCCACGACGTCACAAACGCCAGTATGAGCGCTCCACCCACCAACCAGGGTGCAATCAGCCACACATCGCGCGTCGTGATGATGCTGATGATGGTTCCGTCGGTCGGGGCCGAGACCAGCTGGCTGACCCCGAAATGCACCATCGCCCAGAGCAATCCGACGGCGAGCCCAGCGCCGACGAGGGCCGCCGCCATCGTCTCGATGATGAACGGCAGCGAAATCGTCGCCTTGGAAGCGCCCACCAGTCGCATGATGTTCACCTGCCGTCGCCTGGTGAACGCGGCCTGCCGGATGGTGGTGCTGATCAACAGGATCGAACACAACACCATGACCACCGCCAGGACTGCGGCGCCGATGCTGATGACGTTCAGCAGTTTGAAGAAGGAGTCGAGCACCTTGGTCTGATCGCTGACCGCTTCGACTCCGGCCATCCCGTCGAACGCCTGCACGATGTCGTCGTACCGCGACGGGTCGGACAGTTTGACCCGGAACGAACTGGGCATCGAATCCACCGTCACCTGCGAGAGGTACGGCGATCCGGCGAACTGCTCCTTGAAGCGGGCGTAGGCGTCCTGCGCGCTTTCGTAGTAGACCTGCTCCACCAACGGCTTCATCGACTCCAGTTGGTGCTTGATCGCCTCCTGCTGGGCAGGGGTCACCGCGCCGTCGGAGCACGAGGCGACGTCGCTGGACTGCGCCGTGCACATGAACACCGACACCTGGACCTTGTCGTACCAGTAGCCCTTGGCCAGATTCACTTCACGCTGGGCCAGCAACCCGGCGCCGAGGAAGAACAACGAGACCATCGCCACCAGGACGACCGAGATGAACATGGAGGCGTTGCGTCGCAGGCCGCTGCCGACCTCGCCGAGGATGAACCGCAACCGCATCAGCGATCGTCCTCCCCCGGCTGGCTCGCGTCGTACCCTCCGGTTTGTTCGTCCCGGACCAGGGTCCCGTCACGCAACTCGATGACCCGCTTGCGCGATTCGTCGACGATGCCGCGTTCATGGGTGGCGACCACGACGGTGGTCCCGGTCTTGTTGATCCGTTGCAACAACCGCATGATCTCCTGGCTGGTTTCCGGATCGAGGTTGCCGGTGGGCTCGTCGGCAAGCAGGATCGGCGGGGCTTTCACCACGGCCCGAGCGATCGCGACGCGCTGCTGCTCACCACCGGACAGTTCATGCGGTAGCCGCTTGGCCTTGTCGGCCAGACCCACCAGTTCCAGCGCCTCGGGCACCTGTTGTTTGATCCGCCGGCGCTTGGCGCCCAGCACCTGCAGCACAAACGCGACGTTCTGCTGAACCGTCTTGCCCTCCAGCAGCCGGAAGTCCTGGAACACCACGCCGATCTCGCGGCGCAGCGCCGGGATGCGTCGTTCCGGCATATCGGCCAGGTTGTAGCCGGCGACCTGGATCCGCCCGTGGGTGGGCGCGACCTCCCGGGTCACCAAGCGCAGCAGGGTCGACTTGCCCGACCCGGACGCGCCGACGACGAACGCGAATTCACCGCGCTCGATCTCCACGCTCACGTCATCAAGCGCAGGAGCCGATGCGGCGTCGTACCGCTTGGTCACATGGTCGAGCAGAATCACGGTGTTAAAGAGCGCTCCGGGTCGCGGTATCGGACAGGTCCGGGACGAACCTACGTTCCCGGTTGCCGCCGAGGGACACGGCACGCCGGGGGCCGCCCAAGTCCTGCGATTCCGCCGGACCGGGCCCAGCGAAGTAACCTGGACAATCGTGGCCGTCGACTTCCCTGAAGAGATCAAGAAACTGCGCACCACGATGGACTCGGTCCGCGAGGTGACGGATCTGGACTCGCTGCGCGCCCGCATCAGCGACCTCGAGGCCAAGTCCGGCGCACCCGACCTGTGGGACGACCCGGAGCATGCCCAGGAGGTGACGTCCGCGCTGTCGCGGGCCAACTCCGAACTCGAGCGCGTCGAGTCGATGGACAGCCGCATCGACGACCTTGAAGTGCTGGTCGAGATGGGCCAGGAGGAGGGCGACGCCGACACCCTGGCCGAGGCGGAAGCCGATCTGGCGACGTTGACCAAGGACGTCGGTGAACTCGAGGTCCGCACCCTGCTGTCCGGTGAGTACGACGAACGCGCCGCCGTGATCACCATCCGCTCCGGCGCCGGCGGGGTGGACGCCGCCGACTTCGCCGAGATGCTGATGCGGATGTACCTGCGCTGGGCCGAGCGGCACGGCTATCCGACGAAAGTCATGGACACGTCGTACGCCGAAGAAGCGGGTCTCAAGAGCGCCACCTTCGAGGTCAACGTGCCCTACGCGTACGGCAATCTGCAGGTGGAGGCGGGCACGCACCGGTTGGTGCGCATCAGCCCGTTCGACAACCAGGGTCGGCGCCAGACCAGCTTCGCCGCCGTCGAGGTGGTGCCGTTGATCGAGTCAACGGACTCGGTGGAGATCCCCGAGAACGAGATCAAGGTCGATGTGTTCCGCTCCTCCGGCCCTGGCGGGCAGAGCGTGAACACCACCGACTCGGCGGTCCGGATGACGCACATCCCCACCGGCATCGTGGTGTCGATGCAGAACGAGAAGAGCCAGATCCAGAACCGCGCGGCGGCCCTTCGGGTGCTGCAGTCCCGACTGTTGTTGCTGCGCAAGGAGCAGGAAGCCGCCGAGAAGAAGGAACTGGCTGGTGACATCAAGGCCAGTTGGGGCGACCAGATGCGGTCCTACGTGCTCAACCCGTACCAGATGGTCAAGGACCTGCGCACCGACCACGAGGTGGGCAACACCGCCGCGGTCCTCGATGGGGACATCGATGGTTTCATCGAAGCCGGGATCCGCTGGAAGCTGTCCGCCGACAAGGAGTAACCGTATGCGCTACCTGAAGTGGACCGCTCCGGCGGTGGCTGCCTGTGCCGCCCTGGGGACCCTCGGCACCAAACCCCAGTCCCCCTGGTATCTGGGGCTGAAGAAACCCGCATGGCAGCCGCCGGCGTGGCTGTTCGCTCCGGCGTGGACGTCGATCTACGCCCTCACCGCCGTGGCCTCGGCGCGCACGCTCGAGCGGTTACCCAACGACCAGGAGCACCGCAACTACACCGTGGCGCTGGGCGCGAACCTGGCCTTGAACACCGCCTTCACCTGGGTGTACTTCGTCGGCGAGCAGCTCAAACCCTCGGTCGCCATCCAGGCCGTCCTCGAAGTGAGCACCCTGGACCTGATCCGGCGCAGCGCCACGGTGGACCAGCCCTCGGCGCTGATGCTGGCGCCGTACGCCGCGTGGGGCGCCTTCGCGTTGACCCTGAACGCGGACATCGCCCGCCGCAACTGATCGGCCGGGTCCGCGGCGATCAGCTGGCCGAGTCCGGGACGTTCGGGGACAACTCGTAGGCCCGGGTGGGCGTCATCGGAATGCCGTTCAACGAGACCGTCTTGTAGGTGCTCACCTGTGCGCAGCCGGTGGCCGCGTCGGCGGTCGTCGCGTAGTCCGGTGCCGCGGAGGTCGCCGATGCGCTGGGGGTGGCGGTCGACGTACTCGGGGTCGGTGCCTTGCTCGTTGTGGTCTTCGAGGTGGTCTTCGAGTGCGAGAGCGGCACGTCGTCGGCGATCTTCTTGAAGAGCGCCGCCGCGTTGGGCGCGAGGACCAGCTCGTTCTTGTTCGCCGGGTTGTAGTCGGTCGGGGTCGTGACGAAGGTGATCCGACTGCTCGGGATGTCCTTGATCTCCAGGAGCAGACTGCTGAGGGCGGTCACCGAGCCGAGATCGTCATCGACGGTGACGGCCTTGGTCGCAGCGTCGGCCAGGTTGTAGACCTTCACCGGGTTCGCCAGGGTCGAGGCGGACTCGACCTGGCGGATCATCGAGGACAGGAACAGGTGCTGGGCAATGGTGCGCCCGACGTCGCCACCGTCACCGAACCCGTGCCGGGTCCGCAGGAACTCCAGGGCCGCCTTGCCCTCCAGCGTGTGAGTGCCCTTGGCCAGCTTCAGATGCGAGTAGGTGTCGTACACGTTGTTGTCCACGCACACCTCGACTCCGCCGACCGCATCGGACATCGTCACGACGCCGGCGAAGTCGATGACCACGAAGTGGTTGATGGTGATTCCGGTCAACTGGCCGACGGTCTGGGCGGTGCACGACGGGCCCGCCATCAGACTGGCGTTGATGCGGTCGGTGCGAGCCGGGACGGTCTTGCCCTCGTAGGTGCAGGCAGGGATCTTGACGACCGTGTCACGCGGAATGCTCAGCACGGTCGCGTTGGACCGGTCCGCGGCGACGTGCACGACCATGATCACGTCCGCGTTGGCGCCTTCTGACTCCGCGGCCGCGTTCGAGGTGGCGGTCGTCTTCGCGCAGGCCCCGCCCAGTGCACAGTTGGCCTCGCCGTCCCGGGTGTCCGAACCCATGACCAGGATATTGATCGGCCCGGTTTCCTGCTGCTTGGCGGTTCCGCTGCCCACCAGGGCATCGGTGCGGATGTTGCCGTTCAGGTGGTGCAGGAGCAAGCCCCCGCCGACCCCGATCGCCACGAGGACCACCAGGACACCGGCGAGGATACGACGGCGGATCACAGCGGTGCGGGCTCGACTGCGCTTTGCGGAGCGGGAAACGGGTTCGGGCACCGGGCGACGATAGTTGGGCATCCTGTGCGAATGATGAGCGGGGTTGGGTGAGTACCTGAACGCTGCCTGGGCGGCGGGCTACGGTGCGGTGTCGGTGTCGGACCGCGCCTCGGATTGCACGGTGATGGTCACGTCCTTACCGATGAGCGCCAGCAGCCCACCGGACAACGGTGGGCGCACCGTACCGCGCAGGATGACCCGCGCCGTGCGACCGTCGACGCTGCCGGTCCCGCCGACCACTGCCCATCCGGTCACCTGACCTGGCCGGTGCTGCCGGCCAAGGCTCGCGGCCGCGTCGGTGCGGACACTCTGGTCGGACAAGCTCACCTGCTGACCGACCCCGCCGCGGTAGATCGCACCGGGATCGACCGCGTCGGCGGCATCCAACGCCGCTGCGTCCGCCGCGTCGATCATCTGCACCCGGGCGAGTTGGACGGCGGTCACGTCGATGCCACCCATCACCAGCAGCGCGAGCAGCGCGAACAACCCGGCGCCCAGGATCAGCACCCGGCCCTGCTCGGGGTCCTGGCGCAACCGCTGGAGCCGGGTCACCGTTTGAACCGATCGACGGCCTCGGTGTGCGTCGCCGACACCGAGATGCTGGAAGGTACGACACCGCGCAGGAAGTCGGGGATCAGCGGCAGATCCACCGACAGGTCGGCGCGGGTCGTCACGGAGCTGCCCCGCGACAGGCACACCCCGGCGCATCGGGCGCTCACCTGGCCCGCGGAGCCGAAGCCCTGATCCTGGAAAGCCAGTCGTGCCGCTGCGCTCGCGCGCTGGTTGGCTGACACCGGGTCGTCTGCTGCGACAAAGGTGCGCGCGCTCTCCCGGGCGGCGGCGGTCACGGCGTACGTGCCCGCCTGCAACCGGGCAAGGGTGATGATCAGATAGAAGACCGGCAGTGTCAGCACGATTCCGACGACCAGGAACTCGATGACCGCTGAGCCGCCCTCGGCCGCACCCAGCCGCCGGCGCACTGCGTTCACTGGCCCTCCTGGTAGGCCCGCCCGCTGACAGTGAGGGTCTGGGCCGGGCCGAACGGGCCGACGATCGGCAGCGGGGCAACGACAGTCACGCGTACGACGCGTGCCCCGCCCTCGTTGACCACCTCCGCATGCACGTCGCGGGCAAAGCGCCCGGCCAGTCCACGCGTGATCAGGTCCCGTGTGCGGCTGGCTCCGGCGTCCGCAGTCGCGTCGGCGCGGGCGCCGAACCGGGCGCCCTCGGTGGCATCGGAGATCAGCGTGTTGCGGACGAAGAGCGCGAAGCCGACCTGGAAGGCCGCGAGGAACAGCAAGATGAGCAAAGCGCCCACCATGACGAATTCAGCTGGTGCAGAGCCCCGTTCGCGGTGTGACCGGCGCTCAGCCACCCGTAACACTGTGGATCGCCGTGCTGAACATGTTGGTCAGCGCCGGCCCGGCGAACTTCCACAGAGCGGTGACGAGGCCGGCCGTCATGATGGTGATCAGCACCCATCCGGGCACGTCACCCCGCTCTGGTTGCCGACCAGCGGATAGGTGGGTACGGGCCACCATGGCGCGCAGGATGCGCTCGTTCAATCGTCGTGCGGTGTTCATCTCTTCCTCCGGTGTGTTCTTAGTGCGGTGGGACGGGTTCACATGTTGAGGTTCAGGATCGAGAGGCCTGGATAAATGGCGAACAGGATGGTGATGGGCAGCACCAAGAACACGACCGGGATCATCATGTAGATCACCCGTCGGCCGCCGGATTCAATGAGTTGCTGCTTGCTGGCGTCCCGGGCGTCCTGGGCTTGGGCACGCATCACGTCAGCCAATGGGGTGCCTCGCTCGACAGCCACGACAATGCCGTCGACGAACCGAGCCAGACCGGGGAGCCCGGTGCGATCGGACAGGCCCTGCAAGGCTTCGGGCAGGGACGCTCCGGCGCGGGCATCGACCAAGCACCGCTGCAGCTCCGCGGACAGGTGACCGCTGGACAGGTTCGCGATGCGCTCGAGGGCGGCAGCGGCGCCCTCTCCCGCGGTGATCGCCAACGCCAACATCTCTGCCACTGCAGGGAATTCACCCAGGATGGCGCGCTCGCGCGACTCGGCCGCTCGCGTCAGCATCTGGTCGCGCAGCACCACGCCGCCGGCCACGGCGATCGGAATGAGGATGACGTCGGTGAGGGAGGTTCCGCCGTTCATCAGTTGCAGCGTCGCGTAGCCAGCGGCGGCAATGCCCGCCACCATGCCCCACATCGCCTGCTGGGCGCGGAAGCCGTCGACGTCGTCGGGTTGGCCAGCCCTGGCCAGTCGGCGACGGACCGACGTCGTTCCGCCCAACCAGTGGTCCACCAGCGCCCCCGCCCGACGCAACAGCGGTGCCAGCGCGGCGTTGACCGATATCTCGTCGGTGGTTCCCGCCAGGAGGTGGGAGGGCCGGGGTGTGGTCACGACGTACGGCGCAATGCGATCGGCCAAGGTGGCGTGTCGGCGCATCGGCAACCCGCGCCACACCAACAGCAGTCCGGTGCCGACCAGCGCTCCGCACAACAACCCACTCCACAACGGATTCATCGCATGACCCGTTCTTCGTCGGGTAGCTGACCCAACCGGCGCATCACCGGTAGGCGACCAGCGACACTGCGGCGCCGATCGCAAGCACTGCGACTCCGGTGGAGCTCTGGTACGCCTGAAGGGACTCGCCGCGAGTTGCCATGAGCGCCAGCACAATCCACGGAGCACACAACGCCAGACGCGCTGCGTTGACCGTCCAGCTCTGACGCGCTTCGAGCTCGGCGCGGGTGCGCGCGTCGTCCCGCAGGAATGAGCTGAGGGTCCGCAGCAGTCGGCCCAGATCCGTGCCACCGACGGCGCGCGCGATCCGCAGTGACTCGACCAGTCGGTCCGACACCGGGTCCGCCAGGCGATCCTTCAACCGGTCCAACGCGTCGTTGAACTGACCGGTCGCGCGGTAGTCGTGCGCGAAGTCGGCGAACGCCGGACGCAACTCCTCCGGACCGCGGACGCCCAGTTGGGCGAGCGACTCCGGCAGGGCCATCCCCGCGCGCACGGCCGAAGAGATGTTGTCGACGACGTCCGGCCAGACCTCGCGCAGCACGGTGCGCCGTCGTCGCGCCCGCATCCGCACAAAGGCCAGCGGCGCGTAACCCGCAATGACCGCGAAGGCTGCGCTCACCGGTGCGACGGACGTCATCGCCATCGTCAGGACGAACACGGCGGCGCCGGTGATCAGGCAGATGGCGATCAACTGACCTGGGCTGATCGAGGTGTAGCCGGCCTGACCGATCAGGTCGCGCAGCCGGGTCAACGGGTCGACCCGCTGCGTGCGGGTCGACTCCCCGGTCCGCGGCCACCACGACCACCACAGGCAGAAGACGCCGGCCCCGAGCAGCAGTACCGGGATCATGTCGCCTCCGCGAGGACCGCGGCCACGTCGATGCCGGCGCTCTCGAACCGGTCCCGGTGCGGCGGGAAGCCGTCGGCTCGCACCAACTCCCCCGATCGGCGTACGAACAAGGGTGCCAACTCGATCACGTCACCCTCGGCTCGGCCGGGCACAGCGCAGATCTCCCGTACGACGCGCCGACCGTCGCGCTCCAGCGCGACCTGAACGACGATGTCGATGGCGTTGGCAACCGTGGGCACCACGAAGCTGGAACTCACGTTCGGCCCCGCCAGCAGGGGAAGTGTGCACATCTTCATGACGGCCTCACGCGCCGAATTGGCATGCAGCGTAGCCATTCCCGGTAGTCCACTGTTCAACGCGATCAACAGGTCGAGACTCTCCTCCTGCCGCACCTCACCCACGATGATCCGCGAGGGCCGCATCCGCAGCGCCTCCTTGACCAACCGACGCAACGGAATCTCGCCGGTGCCCTCCAGACTCGGTTGACGGCACTGCATCGCCGCCCAATCGCGCAAGCTCAGTTTGAGTTCGAAGACTTCTTCGCAGGACACAACCCGCTCGTTGGCCGGGATGGCCGACGCGAGGCAGTTCAGCATGGTCGTCTTGCCCGCCTGGGTGCCGCCGGCGACGAGGACGTTGAGCCCGGAAGCCACCGCCGCCGACAGGAACCGCGCGGCGGGCGTGGTGATCGTGCCCAGCGCGACCAGATCTTCCAGACGGTCGGCGCGGGCGACGAACTTGCGAATGTTGATCAGCCAGTGGGTGCGCGACACGTCGGGGATCGTGACGTGCAGTCGGGAGCCGTCCGGCAACGTCGCATCGACAAACGGAGAGCTGAGATCTATTCGGCGACCGCTCGGTTTGAGCATGCGTTCCACCAGAGCGCGCACCTGCTCCGCGCTCAGCAACGTGCTGGTCAGTTCGGTCCGGCCGTGCCGGGCGATGAACACCCGCGACGGCTCATTAACCCAAATTTCTTCAACGCTCGGATCATCGAGAAATGGTTGCAACGGACCGAAGCCCGCGACCGCGTCCAAGACCTGCCGGTGCGCCGCCGTGCTGTCCGGTAACGGGTCGAGACCGCCGTGCAGCGCCCGCTCTTCGTAGTCCCGCACCGCTGCGCGGACCAGATCGGCGACCGCGTCATGATCGCGCGCCGGGTCCAGGCGCTGGCGACGGATCAGTTCTCTGACCTCGCCCTCGACCATCTGGACGCCGTTCATTGGATACCCCCTCGCGCCGTCATGTCCCGAGCGACGAGCACGATGAAAGCGGATTGGAGATGCCCTATGGGGATTTCCACAGACGACTTTAAGAAACCTTTACAACTTCTGGGGTTATCCCCAGCGTGTCCTGCGCCCCCTGCGCCGACGACGCACACTGCGGCTATGACGACGGTGCGGTTGACCATTTGCGAGGGCGCCCGGAGCCGGGATGTCGTGGTGCGCGCGCCCGCCGGAACCACCTGGGCCGAGGTCATCGCCGCGAATCCGACGCTGCCCCAGGGCCTCTTCGCCGGTGCGCGACCGATTGCGGCCACCGATGTCGTGGGTTCACACCCGCTCGTTCATGCCGCAGTGCTCAGCAGCACGCCGGCTGCGGCGGTGACGCGCCACCTGCTCGAACTGCACGTCATCGAAGGACCGGGTGCTGGAGCGTGGGTGCCGTTGGGTCCGACCAGTGTGACGGTGGGCCGTGCGCGCAGCGCCGTGCTGCAGGTGCCCGACCCCGGTGTCAGTCGCCATCACCTCACCGTGGGGCTGGACTCCGGGCGGGTGGTGGTGACTGCTCACGATGCCACCAACGGCACACTGGTGGACGGTCAACCGCTCGCGCCGGCCACCGAGCGAGAACTCACGCTCGGCAACCGGATCGGCATCGGCAACAGCGTGCTGGAACTCGTCCGTCGTGACGGCGTGCCGACGATGACCTGGCCGGAGCCACCCCCGCAGGTGCAGATTCGGATGCCTGCAGCCCCCCAACCGCCCGAGAAGCGACCGTGGCCGCTGGCAATGGCGCTGCTGCCGTTGGTGGTCGCCGGCGGGGCCGCGCTGTTGCTGCACAACCCGATGTTCCTGATGTTCGCGGTGCTGTCTCCGGTGATGCTGCTGTCGCAGTACGTCACCGACCGCCGGGGCGGCTCCCGGTCCCATCGCCGGGCGATGGCCGCGCACCGGGACGACGTCGAGGTGGCCGAGGCGCAGGTGCGCCGCGCGCTGGAGCAGGAGATCGCCGTACGCCGATCGCGGACGCCCGCCCTCGGCACCACCGTGTGGGTGGCCCGGTCGGGCGCTGCTGCCCGGTGGTCGCGCGATCCCACGGCGGAACTCCGGCTACGACTCGGCACCGGCGTCGTCGAGTCCGGGGTGACCCGTCGATGGCAACGCCACACGTTCGGCGACGACGACATCGAGCCGGTCGCGCTGCAGCAGGCCCCGGTGGAGATCGATCTGCGCACGGCCGGTCGTGTGGAGCTCGCTGGGCCGCAACGCCAGCTGGTCGCCCAGTCGCTCCTCACCCAGCTCGCCACGTGGTTCTCACCCGACGAACTGCAGATCGTCGTCTGCGCGTCACCGGTGAATCGCCCCGCATGGCAATGGCTTCGCTTCCTGCCCCATGTGCTGCCCGCTCCCGACGCGACGCCACGAATCGGTCCGACCTGTGCGGACACCGCCGCCGACACCACGGTGGTCCTCGTGACGGATGAGGTAGCCGCCAACGCTCCAGCCGACGCCGTGGTCATCGCGCTCGTGGCCGACAGCACACCGCAGCCCGGTCGCATCGTGACCACCGCGCAGGGCAGGGTCGACGGACTCGACATCACCCTCGACCTGCCCGCTCCCGGTCAGGCCGAGACCGCAGTCCGCGCCCTCGCCGCCGCCACCGGATCGCAGCGCAGCAGCGTCGGTCTACCCCGCGAGGTCTCGCTGGTCGACCTGGCGCGCGAGTACCGCACCCTTGATCCCACCCATCCCGACGCCGTGCTGCGTGCGTGGTCCGAAGCCTCGGACCGTGTGCTGCTGGGACGGACCGCCGAAGGGCCGTGGGAGGTGAGCCTGCCGGTCGACGGGCCGCACGCCCTGATCGCCGGCACCACCGGAGCCGGCAAATCCGGTCTGCTGCAGACCTTCCTGGTGTCGTGGGCGCTGAGTCGGTCCCCGCAGGAGTTGAGCTACGTGCTCATCGACTACAAGGGCGGTGCGGCGTTCTCGGGGTGCGCCGGCCTGCCGCACACCGTGGGTATGGTCACCGACCTCGATGCGTCGCTGACGGTGCGAGCACTGCGCTCCCTGCAGGCCGAGATCCGCCGGCGGGAACAACTCCTGGCCAGTGCCGGCGCGGTCGACTACGCCGCCTATCGCGACAACGGCGGCGGGTTGGCTCGCCTGGTGCTGGTGATCGACGAGTTCCGGGTCCTGGCCGACGAGTTGCCCGATTTCGTGCACGGCTTGGTGCGGCTGGCAGCGGTCGGCCGCTCTATGGGTATTCACCTGATCCTGGCCACCCAGCGACCGGCGGGGGTCGTCTCGGCAGACATCCGGGCCAACATGGACCTGCGAATCGCATTGCGCCTCAACGATGTCACTGACTCGCGTGACGTCATCGACGCTGATGACGCCGCCCGCCTCGACCCCAGCCGGCCCGGCCGAGCAGTCGCCCAGCGGGCCGGAGGCGACCGGCAACGAGTGCAAGTCGCACGGGTGAGTGGGCACACTCCGCGTCTCGACGCTGCTCCCGAAGTGCTGTCCGTCGACCCGCAGACCGGCGCACCGATATCGCGCCGGGCACGCGAGGACGATGACGACCTCAGCCGGATCGTGTCCGCGATCCGCCGAGCGCACGCGTTGGAGGGATCCGCGCCCGCCCATCGGCCCTGGCTGCCGCCGCTGGCGGCGCGGCTCACCGCCGAATCCGGTGGGGCAGGAACCGCGCCGCTCGGCCTGGTGGATCTACCCGACGAGCAGCGCCAGGAGTGGACGGGGTGGTCGCTGAAGGACGGCAATCTGCTGATCGTCGGCGGTCCGGCCAGTGGTCGAAGCACCGTGTTACGCACCCTCGCCACCGGGAGTCGTGAGTCCGTCTATTGGCTAACCGCCTCGAAACCGACGGTCGGAGAGTCACTCCCGCACATCGGCGCCGTGATCCGGTTCGACGAACATGCACGGGTCCATCGTCTGCTGACCTGGTTGGAGGACCGCATCGCCCACGGCGGTGCGGACCCGGTGCGACTACTGATCGATGACTGGGACAGTCTGCAGGCCCGCACGGACGCCCTGTCGCTCACGCTGAGCGACCGGCTGCTCGCGATCTTGCGCGACGGCCCTCGCGCGGGGGTGGTGACCGCGGTCGCGGGCGGTCGTGGCGTCGTCAGCGGTCGGGTGTCGGGCCTGGCCGCGCGCCGGCTGTGTCTGACCAGCGGTGGCACCGACGACGTGATCCTGCTCGGTGTGAAACCCGCACAGCTACCCTCGCTCGGCACGCCGGGTCGTGGCCTTCTGCTACCCGAGGAGTTGGAGATCCAGTGCGCTCTGCCCGGCGCGCCAGCACCGGACGCGTCCGTCGCGGTGCGGTTCGATCCCCTTCCCGCACAGGTTGATTCGCTGCCCGCAGGGGCCTTCGGCGTCGGTCTCGACGGACCGATCGGGTGGCGGGACGATGACCGGGCAATCCTGATCGCGGGACCACCCGGCAGTGGCCGCAGCACCGCCCTGGCCGCGAGCGCGGCGGCCGACCCCGGCCGCACCTTCTGGCTCACCGATCCGGCACAGACCACCGACCTCACCCGATGGGCAGGTGAGCATCCCGGTGGCACCGTCTACGTCGACGACGCCGACCAACTCGGTGGTACGCCGATCGAGGGCTTGCTCGCCGACCTCGCCGGACGACACAGACTGGTCGTGACTTCGTCGCTGACTTCCGCAACTGCCGCGTTCACCGGTCTGCTGCCGTTGGTGAAGCGTGCGGGGGTCGGTGTGATCCTGCAGCCCGGGCCGCGCGACGGTGAGGTCCTGGGCGTCAGTCTGCCCACGTCGTACGACGAGGGGCCGGGTTCGGGGGTTGTGGTGCATCGCGGCCGACTGACCCAGGTGCGCGTCAGCCGAGCCGCTTGCCGAACCACTGGGTGCCCTCCGGCGACGGCAGCGGGGTGAACCCGAGCCGGTGGTAGAAGGCGATCGCGCCGGAGTTGTCCTTCGATGCACCCAGATGCACTCCGGGGACGCCGCGAGCCACCAGCGCCTCGCACAGCACCTCGATCAGGCGACGGCCGAACCCCTGGCCCTGCAACACCGGGAGCAGGTCGATGTGCAACTGCGCCGGGTACTCCGCGGCCAGCGGGTCCCGGGTCGAACCATGGGTGTACCCCGCTTCGGTCACCAACTCCTGCAGCGTCGTGGGGTGCTCGGCCCGGGGGTAGCGCTGGGCGACGCTCGGCCACCACTGCGTCGCGAACCACTGGTCGAACTCCAACGTGTCTGCGGTCGCGACCAGGTAGCCGACCGGAGGTTTCCTGCCATCGGCGACAACCCACGCAAGGTCCGGGCAGTGCGCCAGGTAGGGATTGAGGTAGATGTCGGGCAGCAGACCCGGCGGGTCGAAGAGGCCGGACGCGTCGCCACCCATGGCGCCGGTGCGCACGCACACCTCGGCGAGCGCCGCTTCGTCCCCGGGTCGGTAGCCTCTGATCCGCCAGTTCATCGCAACCGCAGGGGTTTCCACGGTCGATCCGGCATCGGCACGTCGTGCAACAACGACGCGAGGGCCTCGACACCGTCCACCAGCCGCGGCCCGGGACGAGCAAAGGACGCGTTCGCATCGACCGCCCAGACCGGGACGTCCGGCAGCTGGTCGAGGATCTGGCTGCCCAGGCGAGCAGAGTCGGCGACGTCGTACCCGCACGGCGCCACCACGATGACCTCCGGTCGAGCGTCACGCACCGCCGCCCAGTCGACCCGCTCGGAGCGCTCACCGGCGACACCCAGTACCGATTGACCGCCGGCCAGGGTCACCATCTGCGGGATCCAATGCCCCGGAGCGAACGGCGGGTCGGTCCACTCCAGCACCAGCACCCGCGGCCGGGCCCGACCCGCGACAGTGCGAGCGACCGCGGCCAGGCGCTCCTGCAGGTCGGTCACCACCACCGCCGCTGCCTCGTCGTGACCGGTGGCCGCGCCGAGCGTCCGGATCGAGTCCACCACCTCGCCCATCGTATGCGGGTCGATCGTCAGCACCTGCGCGGTGCAGCCCAGGTAGGCCAACGCGTCATCGACCACCGAGACGTCGACCGCGCAGACGGCACACAGATCCTGCGTCACCACCAGGTCGGCAGCCAACGACCGCAACGCGTCAGCGTCCAGGTGGTAGAGGTCCTCGCCGCGGGCCAGCGCGGCGGCAACGTAGTCGTCGATCTCTCGCGGTGAAAGCCCCTGCGGCATCGCCGAATTCGAGACGATGATGCGCTCAAGCGCCTCCGGTGGCGTGTCGCATTCGAAGGTCACGCCCACCACATCGTCGCCGGCTCCGATCGCGAAGAGGATCTCCGTCGTCGACGGAAGCAGGGACACGATGCGCACGCCCCGACCCTACGTGGGTTACGCGCGGGGCACGTGCACGCCGTACTGCGACACCTTGCGGTAGAGGGTTGCCCGGCTCATCCCCAGGTGGGCGGCCGCCTGCTGCATCGTGGTCCCGGGGCGGGACAGGGCACGGACGATCTCGTCGCGCTCGAACCGTTCGATCCGCGACAACCGTCGGCTGGCGGCCGACAACACTGACGGCGGCAGGTGGCGTACGTCGATCACGTCGGCCCGCATCGCGGCGTGCCGGATCACGCGCACGAGTTCGGTGACGTTGCCCGGCCACGCGTGATCGGTCAACGCACGGCGGGCGGCGGCGGTGATCTCCACCTCGCGACCGCGGGCCCGCGCGGCCACGTGCAACGCGATCGGCACCACGTCCTCCGGCCGCTCCCGTAATGCCGGCAGCGGCACCACCGTCTCGATGAGCGGCAACAGCGGAGCGGGGACGTCCTCGAGCCGCTCAGCAGTTAGCACGATCGGCAGACCCGCGCTGGCGATGAGCAACTGGGCCAGCCGGTCCGCAGCCCACAGCGGCAACACGTCGACGTCGCCGACGATGACCGCCGTGTCGGGTTTGCCCACCTCCGGAGTCCACAGCATCAGCCACGGCTCGAGGTCCTGGGGTGCGGGAGCCGAGGCCGACAGGATCCGGCTTCGCGGTTGCACCCGCCGCAGCGCCTGCGCCAACAACGTCACGCGCCCTGCGCCGGCCTCCCCCACGGCCGCCACGACACGGCCGGCCGCGATCGCCGAACTGGCGTGATCCAAGGCCTGGCCCCAGCCGGTGGACAGCGCGAAGGTCGAACCGCTGCCCGGCTCCAGGTGTGGGGCCACCACCCGGAAGACCTCACCGCGCGGCGCCGGGTGTGGCGTGCGGCCCTGGGACCGGGTCAGCATCAGCGCCGCGGTGTTGCTGGCCGCGGACTGCGCCAGTGCCAGCAGCAGGTCGTGCGAGGAATCCGACCAGGTCGTGAGGTTGACCGCTCCCTGTAGTCGTCCGGACGTCGGGTCGAGCACGGGTGCTGCGGCACAGGTGTATTCGGTCAGGCTCTGCGCGTAGTGCTCCTTGGCCCGGACCACCGTCGGCGACCGGTCGGCAAGAGCCAGGCCCAGACCGTTGGTTCCGGCCTCCCGCTCGGAGTAGCCGAACCCGGGCGCCAGGTGCACCGCGTCCAACGCCCGCAGCAGCGAGTCGTCGCCGCTGTGCCGGTTGAGCACGATGCCGTCGGAGTCGGTGAGCATCAGGCTGATCGGTTCACCGGCGAGGGTCTGTTGCAGGTCCCGCAGCACCTGATCCCCGCATTGGAAGAACAACGATTCGGTGTCCAGTCCCCCGGTGAAGGCGGGGTGCACCTGGTCCAGCGACACGCCGTACTCCTGGCTGCGCTGCCACGACGCCAGCACCCGCTGGGACGCCGGCCGGCCATCGTGCGCCCGCTCGGGTAACACGTCCATGCCACACACCTCCTGGTGTGACCTACGTTACAAAGATCTGCGGGCGCCCGCCGGGCGCGACGTCTCAAAGTGAGACAGCGCAGGTGGGCCGGGCGGGACGTGGACGACCTACCTTCGGCGATGTGACACGAGTCACAGCACCGACCAGGAGGCCCGCATGTACACCAAGGACGGCGAGAAGTACTTCATCGTCGACGCCCACATCGCTTTGTGGGACGCGCGCGAGAGCAACCAGCGCAACATCCACGGCAAGCAGTTCATCGACTGCTTCTACGACTACCACCGCAACCTCTCCCCCGAGTCGGAGGTGTGGCCCTACGAGGACTACCTCTACCAGGGCGGCGAGCGGTTGATGAAGGACCTGTTCACCGACGGTTACGTCGACCACGCCATCTTCCAGCCGGCCTACCTCGGCGAGTTCTACAAGACCGGATTCGGGCAGACCGAGGAGGCGTTCGCCCTCACCCAGGCCAACCCGGACAAGCTGACCTACAACCACAACTTCGACCCGCGCAACGGCGAGGCCGGTCTGGACCAATTGCGCGCCGACGCAGAGCGATTCGGACTCAAGGGCGTCAAGCTCTACACGGCCGAGTGGCACGGGGAGAGCCGTGGCTGGAAGCTGGATGACCCGTGGGCCTACCGGTACTTCGAGCTGTGCCGCGAGCTCGGGATCAAGAACATCCACATCCACAAGGGTCCGACGATCCGCCCGTTGGATCGGGACGCCTTCGACGTCGCCGATGTGGATCACGTGGCCACCGACTTCACCGACCTGAACTTCATCATCGAGCACGTCGGCCTGCCCCGCCTGGAGGACTTCTGCTGGATCGCCACCCAGGAGCCCAACGTGTGGGGCGGTCTCGCGGTGGCGATGCCCTTCATGCACACCCGGCCGCGCTACTTCGCCCAGATCCTGGGTGAATTGCTCTACTGGATCGGTGAGGACCGGATCACCTTCTCCTCCGACTACGCGATCTGGACGCCGCGCTGGCTGGTGGAGCAGTTCGTGGACTTCCAGATCCCGGAGGACCTCACCGAGTACGCGCCGGTCACCACCGAGCAGAAGAAGAAGATCCTCGGCCTGAACGCGGCTCGCCTCTACGACCTGCAGGTGCCCGCTGAGTTGCAGTTGCCGACCGCCGATGAGACGGCGACCGGTCCGCGACAGCCGGAAGCGGCGGATCTGGTCGGCGCCAAATGAGCGCAGTTCTCACCCTTGAGGACTCGGTCATCGAAGCGCTCGGCGTCGTCCTTGACCCGGAACTCGACGAACCGATCACCGACCTCGGCTTCGTGCGCAGTGTCGCGGTCGATGGGTCGTCAGTGACGGTGCACCTGCGGTTGCCGACGTCGTTCTGTTCACCGAATTTCGCCTATCTGATGGCCTCCGACGCCAAGGATGCGCTGGTCGCGCTGGACTGGACCGACGGCGTGGTTGTGGAGTTGGACGATCACCACGACTCGCCGATCATCAACGCCGGGTTGGCCGGTGACCTGGGCTACCGGGGCACCTTCCGCCATGAGGCGCTGGACAGTCTGGACGAGTTGCGTACGACGTTCCGCCGCAAGGCGCACACCGCCGCCATGGAGCGTGCCCTGACCGACCTCCTGCGCGCCGACCCGTCCCGCTCGGTCGAATCGTTGGCCGACGTACGCCTGGGCGAGCTGCCCGAAGGTGAGCATCGAGCGGCCCTGGTGCGTCGGCGTACGGCGATCGGATTGCCCACGGGTCAGGACGATTACGTGCTGGTCGACCACGCGAACACCCGCCCGGGCAATGTGCCGCTTGCCGTTGCCCGGGCGCGGTCCACTCGCATCTCGATCGACGGCAACGCGCACTTCTGCCGCGGCCTGCTGCGTACCCGCTACCCCGGATCCGAGCAGGACCAAACCGTGCGGACCGACGGGCTGGAGCCCGCCGACGCCGCGTTCATTTCCCTCACCACCCTCAAGGAGTCTTTGTCATGAGCACGATGCGAGCCGTCCAGGTGGTCGGCTATCACCAGAACCTGCAGATGGACCAGGTCCCGGTCCCCGAGCCGACCGGCCCCTGGGACGTCGTGGTCAAGATCGGCGGAGCGGGTGTCTGCCGCACCGACCTGCACATCCTGGAAGGCCAGTGGGCCGAGAAGTCCCAGGTGCAATTGCCCTACACGATCGGGCACGAGAACGCCGGCTGGGTATCGGCGGTCGGCAGCGCGGTGACCAACGTGCAGGAGGGCGACACCGTCATCCTGCACCCGCTGATCACCTGTGGCCTGTGCCGGGCCTGCCGCAGCGGCGACGACGTGCACTGCGAGGCCAACGCCTTCCCGGGCATCGACACCAACGGCGGGTACGCCGAGTACCTCAAGACCTCGGCGCGCAGCGTGGTCAAGATCGACTCCTCGCTGCACCCCGCGGACGTGGCGGCGCTGGCGGACGCCGGCCTCACGGCGTACCACGCGGCGGCCAAGGCGGCCCGGCGCCTCACGCCGCGCGACAAGGTGGTCGTGATTGGTGCAGGAGGTTTGGGGCACATCGGGATCCAGGTGCTCAAAGCGCTCAGCCCGGCCGAGATCATCGTCGTGGACCGCAACGCGGACGCGGTGAAGTTGGCTCTGTCGATCGGCGCCGACCACGGTGTCGTCGCCGAAGGCACCCAGGTCGAGCAGGTGCTGGACCTCACCGGTGGCAACGGCGCCGAGGTGGTCGTCGACTTCGTCGGCGAGAACGGCGCGACGGCCGAGGGCACCGCGATGCTGCGGCAGGCCGGCGACTACCACGTGGTCGGGTACGGCGAGAACATCGACGTGCCGACCATCGACATCATCTCCACCGAGATCAACTACATCGGCAACCTGGTCGGCTCCTACAACGACCTGTGCGATCTGATGGAGTTGGCGCGGCGCGGGGCGGTGACCCTGCACACGCAGAAGTACGCGCTGGATGACTTCCAGACCGCGATCGACGACCTGGACAATGGTCGGGTGCGCGGCCGCGCCATCCTCGTCCCCTGAGTTGTTAGGAGTTGCAATGATTTTCATCACGGCACGTTTCCGGGTGAAAGCCGAAGACGCCGATCAGTGGCCGGAGATCAGCAGGTCGTTCACCGAGGCGACCCGCGCTGAACCGGGCAACCTGTGGTTCGACTGGTCGCGCAGCCTGGACGACCCGCAGGAGTACGTGCTGCTGGAAGCGTTCAAGGACGACGGCGCAGAGGCGCACGTCTCCTCCGATCACTTCAAGCAGGCACAGCAGGACCTGCCACCGCACCTGGAGGAGACGCCCCGGATCGTGAACTTCCAGGTCCCGGGCGAGGAGTGGTCCGAGCTGGGCGAAATGGCGGTCGACTAGCCGCTCTTTCGGGGGAGGTCATTGTCAGCGGCGCTGCGTAGCGTCGTTGACATGGCCTCCCCCGCTGCTGCGTCCGTGGACACCGCGTCCGACTTCATCGCCCGGTACGACGCGTTGCGGGCCTACACCGAAGCGTTGGCTTCCCCGTTGTCCCCCGAGGACCAGACGGTCCAGTCGATGGCGGACGTGTCCCCGACCAAGTGGCACCGCGCGCACGTCACGTGGTTCTTCGAGACGTTCCTGCTGGCCGAGCACGAGCAACGGTTCGCACCCTTCCAGGACAAGTATTGGTTCTTGTTCAACTCCTATTACGAGGCCGTCGGCCCACGGTATTCGCGCCCGCTGCGCGGCGTGATCTCCCGCCCGGGGGCGCACGACGTCGGGCGCTACCGCGCGAACGTCGATGACCGGATGCGGGATCTGATCGCGGGGCTGGATGAAGGGGCACTGTCGAAGGTGGCCCCGACCATCACCCTGGGTTTCCACCACGAGCAGCAGCACCAGGAGTTGCTGCTGATGGACATCAAGCACGTGCTGTCGTTGAACCCCTTGGAGCCGGTGTACGCCGGTCGGCCGCGCGCGACTCACACCCCACCCGGCCCGCTCGGCTGGGTTTCCTACGACGGGGGTCTGGTGGAGATCGGGCATCCCGGCGGTAGCGGGTTCTGCTTCGACAACGAACTGCCCGAGCACCAGGAGTTCCTGACGCCGTACCGCCTCGCGGACCGGTTGATCACCAACGGCGAGTGGCTGGACTTCATGGCCGACGGCGGCTACCGGCGCGCCGAGTTCTGGTTGTCCGACGGGTGGGGCCGGGTCCAGTCCGACGGTTGGGCAGCGCCGTTCTACTGGCAACAGGTCGACGGGGTGTGGTTCGAGCACACTCTGCACGGCACCTACCCGGTGGATCCCGCCCTGCCGGTCTGTCACGTCAGCCACTACGAGGCCGACGCGTACGCCGCGTGGGCCGGCAAGCGGCTACCGACCGAGGCCGAGTGGGAGCATGCCGCCCGACTGCACGAGGAAACGCCCTGCGCCGCAGACAATCTCGGCGACACCGCCGCGTTCCATCCGCGCGCTGCAGGAGAGCAGGACGGTCGGCTGCGCCAACTCTTCGGCGACTGTTGGGAGTGGACGCGATCGGCGTACCTGCCCTATCCCGGCTTCCACGCCAGCGAGGGTGCGATCGGTGAGTACAACGGGAAGTTCATGTCGGGGCAGATGGTGCTGCGCGGCGGGTGCGCCTTCACCCCGCCCGGTCACGCGCGGGCGTCGTACCGCAACTTCTTCCCACCCGGCGCCCGCTGGGCCCTGTCCGGGGTCCGCCTGGCCGACGATAACGTCGTGGCATGAGCCCGAAGATCGCCACGAACACCGCCGTGTCACTGGACGAATTGTTGGAGTTCGTCCGGCCGCGCCACCACCTGGTGCTGATCACCCAGCGACACGACGGTTCGCCGCAGGTGTCGCCGGTGACCGGCGGAGTGGACGACTCGGGCCGCATCGTCATCTCCAGCTACCCGCAGCGCGCGAAGACGCGCAACGCACGCAAGCGGACGCAGGTCAGCGTGCTGGTTCTCTCGGATGAATGGGACGACGCCTGGGTGCAGGTCGACGGTGACGCCGAGGTGATCGACGCGGTGGACGACGTCGAGCCGTTCGTGGAGTACTTCCGCAACATCGCCGGTGAACACTCCGACTGGGACGAGTACCGGGCAGCGATGATCACGCAGAACAAGTCGCTGATCCGGGTCACGCCGACCCGATGGGGTCCCGTGGCGACGGGCGGCTTCCCGCCGTCCTCCTGACTACTCGTCGAGGTTGAAGAGCCGGGCTGCGTTGTCCCGCAAGACCTTTCGCGACCACTCGGCGCCGAGATCAAGACCGAGGACCGCATCGACCTGGGTCAGGAAAGGGTGCGGGATGTTCGGGAAGTCGCTGCCGAAGAGGATCCGGTCACCAAAGTCCAGCAGTCGCGGCTTCGACGCCTCCGGGAACGGCATGAGGTCCTCCGTGAACGGCGTGAACACCATCGTCGTGTCCAGGTAGATCCCCGGGAAGTCGTCGGCCAGATCGAGGAACGCGTCGTACTCGGGCATGCCCATGTGCGCGATGATCAACACCAGTCGCGGGAAGCGCTCCAGCAACCGGCGGACCCCTGCCACACCGGTGTGATCGCCCGGCACCGGACCGTCGCCGGAGTGGATCACCGCGGGAATCTGCTTGTCCTGCAGTTGAGTCCACACCTGGTCCAGCAACGGATCGTTCGGATCGTAGTTGCCGACCTGGACGTGGACCTTGAAGATGCGTGCGCCCGAGTCGATGGCCTCGGCCACGTAGGTGGGTGCTTCCGGCTCGGGATAGAACGTCGCCGACTGCAAGCACTCGGGGACCTGCGCCGCGAACTGCGCTGACCACTGGTTGAGCCAGGCCGCCATTCCTGGTTTGTGCGGATAGTTCAGGCCGGAGAAGTGCGCCACGCCGAACGACCGCAACCGCGCCAGCCGGTCCGCGTCGTCACCGCGATAGGCGATCGGCCAAGCCCCGCCAATAAGCGGCCCGGCCGCATCGAAGTAGGCGCGCACCTTGGCCAACACCCGCTCGGGCATGAAGTGGGTGTGTACGTCGATCATCGAGTCCAGCCCGACGCTCGCCAACCGCCCGCGCACCGCAGTGCCTTCGTCCTCGGGAAGTGGTTCGCTCATCTCGACATCGTCGCAGCCGCGGTCAGCCCACCGGCTCGTAGGTCGCGACCAGCAGTCCGTCCGAGGTCGCCTCGCTGTCGACCAGTTGTAGCGGCACCGGGACGTCGGCAGGACCGAACAACCGGCGGCCAGAACCCAACACCACCGGATGGATCAGCAGCAGGAGCCGATCGATGAGTCCCCCGGGTAACAACGAACGGATCAACTGCCCGCTGCCCATCACGACCAGGTTCCCCTCGGTCGTCGCGCGCAACTCGGCGACCCGCGCTGGTACGTCACCGGTCACCAGCTGGGTGTTCGGCCACGGCGGCCGATAGTCCTCGTCAGAAGATGCGACGTACTTGGTGGTGTTGTTCAGGCCATCTCTGAACGGGCCACCCGCCTCGTTCCAATATCCGAGCATGTCCTCGTAGCTGAACCGGCCGAAGAGCCACGAGAAGCCTTGGCCCATGACCTTTCCCAACGCCTCGGCGACGAGCGGGTCGTCGGATGAGCGTGCCCATCCGCCGTACGCGAAGCCGTCGCGCCGGTCCTCATCGGGTCGGCCAGGACCCTGCAGGACTCCATCGAGACTGAGGTGGTTGACCACGACGACGCTCATGCGCACCCCTCCTTGTCGGGCTGAATATTATTTCCATGTCTTACAGTGTTACGGAAATCACTGCCATTGTCGTGAAGGAGCCACGCTGGTGGACAACGCCCTCAACCTCGCAGTCATCGTCATCTATCTGATCGTGATCGCGGTCGTGGGGCTACGCCTGTCCGGGCGGCAGAAGTCCGGCTCCGACTACTTCGTCGGCGAGCGCAGCATGCCGTGGTGGGCGGTGTGCTTCTCGGTGGTGGCGACCGAGACCAGCGTCCTGACGGTGATCAGCGTGCCCGGGGGAACCTACGCGGGAGCCGGATTCGGGAACGTGGAGCTCGCGTTCGGCTACATGATCGGTCGAGTCATCGTCGCGACCTTGCTCATCCCGCTGTACCGGCAGGAAGGCTTCACCAGCGCCTACCAGTACTTGGGGCAACGGTTCGGCCGGTGGAGCCAGGGCTTGGCGTCGGTGACTTTCGTGGTGACCCGGTTGATGGCTGAAGGCGTCCGCCTCTTTGCCTCCGCCATCCCGATCAAGCTGCTGCTGGATGAGTTCGGGATGAACGTCAACTACGGCGTCATCATCGTCGTCCTGACCATCATCACCGTGGCCTACACCTACCTGGGCGGGATCAAGGCGGTTATCTGGACCGACGCGATCCAGATGCTGCTCTACCTCGGTGGCGCCATCCTGGCGATCGTGGTGCTCGCCGGTCACGTCGGCCTGACGGGAGTGACCGACGCCTTCCACGCCGGCCAGTTCAAGATCTTCGACACCGACTTCGCCTTCTCCCACATCCTGACCAGCCCGTTCGCGTTGCCGACGGCGATCATCGGCGGGGCCATTTTCGCGATGGCGTCACACGGCTCGGACCAGTTGATCGTGCAGCGGATCCTGTCGACCAAGACATTGCGCGACAGCCAGAAGGCGATGATCGGTTCGGGCGTCTTCATCATCATCCAGTTCGCCGCGTTTTCGTTGGTGGGCGCCCTGCTGTGGTCGTACTACGGCGGACGCAGTGTGAAAGACCTCGGCCTGGCCACTCCGGATGACATCTACCCGAACTTCATCCTGCACGGCTTGCCCGTGGTCATCTCCGGACTGATGGTCGCCGGCATCCTCGGCGCCGCGATGGGCTCGTTGTCCTCGGCGCTCAACTCGATGGCCAACTCGACGGTCGCAGACATCGTGCATGCCTTCTCCAACAAGCAGTTGCCCGACCAGGTCGCGCTCAAGGTCGGCCGGGTGATGACCATCGTCTGGGCGATCCTGATGGCCGGATTCGCGATGCACTTCTCCGGCACGACCGGCAACGTCTATCTGACCGGTCTGGCCATCGCCGGCTACACCTACGGCGCCATGCTGGGCGCGTTCCTCCTGGGTCGCCTCGTGCCCCGGGCCGATCAGCGCGACGCCCTGGTAGCTTTCGTGGCCACCGTGATCGCGATGACCTACATCGTGCGGAACATCTCTATCGACGTGACCAAAGCAGGTGTCGCGACGACCGCCAGCATCGCGCCTCAGTGGTTGGTGCCAATAGGTGTCGTCATCACGTTGGTGGTCGGAGGCGTGATGAGCCTCTTCCACTCGCCCGCGTCGCAGAGTGACAAGAACGCACCGAGCTCAACGAACGACTCCACAGTCGTCGGCAGATGAAGGCTGCGCACTTACCCCTTGACTAATTGCTGCGCGCGTTGGTGGCTCACGTTCAACACCCGCCCGATGTCGCGTAGCGTGGCGCCCGATGCGGCTAACTCCCGTGCCGCCGCTCGAACCTCGGACGCCGCCCGGGCATTCGCTTCGGCCGATTCCTTACGCGACTGCTCGGCGGCCTGCAGGTGACGTCGAACCGAATCGCCGGGATCAATCAGCACATGGACGGTAACTGTGTCAGGTGGGACGTCAAGCGTCAGCGCGATTGCTTCGGTCGTCATCGCATCAACGTCGCGGAGCGTTCGCACCTGCGTCGCGATCCCGACCTCGGGAATATCGACGAACCACAATGATCCGTCCCGAGTCACCATTGCCGTGTAGGTGCTCACTGCCGCCACCATCCCTTGCCGAGCTTCGATTCAGCTTGTTTGTGGATAGCCCGCGTGAGGCTCTCGCCAATCTCGCTGTGTCGTGGCACGGGAACCAACTGACCGCCAGGGCTGTACACCTCGTGGTTCGCGCGCTGCCGCACCAGCAACCATTCGACATTCGCATCCTTCGCAGCCTTCGAAATGCGCTTGATCAGTATTCTGCGCGACGTCATCCTATTAGTCCAGTCCAGACTTGATGTACGTTGCAATCCCGCACTAGACACCTCCAGCTGCCGGACGACGTGTCCACGCCGCACCGTCGCACAGCGACAAGAACGCACCGAGTTCAAGGAACGAGTCCACGGTCGTGGGCAGGTAGGCGGTCAACGCGTCCGACCGGATGATCACCGCACTCCACATCGCGCGGGAGATCGCCACGTTGATCCGGTTGCGCATCAGCAGGAACCCCATGCCGCGGGGCACGTCTCCCCGCGATGACGCTGTCATCGACATGATGACCACCGGCGCCTGCCGGCCCTGGAACCGGTCCACCGTGCCGACACTGACGCCGGTCAGCTCCGCCTGGGCGAGATGATCCCTGATCAGTGCGACCTGCGCGTTGTACGGCGCGACCACCAGGACGTCCCGCTGCTCCAGTGGCCGTGGGGCCGAGTTCGGGTCGGCACGCCACGGCGTCCCCAGGACGCGAGTCACCTGCGCGACCACTGCGTCGGCCTCTTGCGGGCTCTGCACACTGTTGCCGACGTGTGGCACGGTGACCACACCCAATCCTGGCGGTACCTCCGCCAGCTCACGATGCGCCGCAACCTCCGCGGCGTGCAACCGCCCGCCGTAGGACAGCTGCGACACGCGCTCACACAACACCGGATGCATCCGGAAGGACTCTGCCAGGAAGTACCCCTGCTCCGGCGCGATCGTGTCCGCGCCGTCCATCAACCAGGCCAGCGCGGACTCATCGACCGCTTCGGGGTGACTGGCCTGGCTCACCTGCGGCAACTGCTGCGGATCCCCCACCAGCAGAAGTCGTTTCGCTGAAACACCGGCCCCGATGGTGGCCGCCAGGGAGAACTGCCCTGCCTCCTCCACCACCAACAGGTCCAGCGAGCCGGGCGGCACGTCCTGACTGCAGAACTTCCAGGTCGTCCCGCCGTACACGAGTCCGGTCGTGCGGGCCAAAAACGCGGCACGGTCCTTCGGCTTCGTCACGTCGGTCCACTCGGGCGAGTCGGTGCGCGGGTCCATCTTCCCGACCGCGTCAGCCTCGAGGCCACCCCGCACCAGTGCGTCCAGCAGGTGCTCCACTACGGCGTGCGACTGTGCGACCACTCCGATGCGCCAGTGATGTTGCTCGACAAGGGTTCTGATCACCGCACACGCGGTGTGGGTCTTCCCGGTGCCGGGTGGGCCCTGCACCGCGACGTACGAGTCGGCCATCGAGGTCAGTGCTGTGACGATGTCCGTGCCGTCGTCGCCGGAATGCGGTAGTCGCCCGCTCCCGACCAGCCGCGACGACCGGCGAGTGAGCAGATCGGTGACCGCGTTCTGCGGGAGGGGATCGCTCAGTGACTCCTGCGCCACCAGCGCGATCCGGTCCGCGATGACCTTCGAGCGCGGCGGCGACCCGGGAAGGAGCGCGACCGGCAACTGGGGAAAGGTCAGGTCTGCGGGTCGGCTCTCGGTCACCACGACGACGTCGGGATCATCGGTGAACTCAACGGCCGCTTCGCCCGAGCGCAGCAATGTCGCTGAGCCGGTGGGGAATTGGGCCTTCGGTGGCCCGGGGGCGTCGTACGCGATGGAGACGCTCGACCCTGGCGCGCTGCCAGGGCCCCATCGACCCGTCAGGCGCAGCACCCGGCGAGAGGCTGCGTTGGATCGTGTCGACGAGGGCGTCCAGTCCTGCTGCACCTCGATCTCATCGATCACGAAGACGTCACGTTGGCTTTCCAGTTCCTCCCGTGGTTGCCCGAGCAGATCGATGTGCTGCCACCACTGGACCTTCTCCTCACGCCGGTAGTAGGACAGCGCCGCGGCCAGCAACGCGCGGGCTTGCTCCTGGGCAGTGCGTTGCGCCGGGTCGAGTGGCCCGGAGGCTGCCACCAGCTTCTGGACGAGCGCGGCGCGGGCTTCCTGCTCGGGCGTGAGCCCCGGGGCGGTCACCAGTTCCTGCGCGGGGGCCTCGGCGCCCACCACCACGCCGGCCTCCGGGGCGCGCGCCAGCAGCCAGTCACGTAGCCGCAGCGTCGACAAACAGTCGTAGCCGTTGTAATCGGCCAGGTCACTGCGGATCCGCTCCGCCCCGGCGACGTCGCCGTCGCTCGTCTTCTGCAGGAACTCGTGGAACGCGACGATCGAAGCGTCGCCGGCGGTGACCCCGTCGGCGTCGCGCAGCTGGTCACCCATGTAGAGCGGCTCCAACTTCTTGATGCTGTAGGAGCCCTTGCCGATCCGGATCGCCGCCCGCACCGTGGCGTAGAGGTCGACGAACACGCCGGCGCGCAGCAGGTCGTCCAGTGCGTCTTCGTGCGTCTGGTAGCGGATCGCCAGGCGTTTGAGAGCCGAGGTTTCGTACGGCGCGTAGTGGTAGACGTGCATGTCCGGAAACTGCGCGCGGCGGGCAGTGAGCGTCTCGACGAAGCGAATGAACACCTCGCGCTCTTCGCTGCGGTCCAGCGCCCACCACGGGTCGAAGCGCTCGTCGGAGTCGAGAATCCCCCACAGGTACTCCAGCCCGCCGACCGCGGGATCACCCTCGTCGTACAGCGGATCGCCCTCGAAATCGAAGAACCAGTCGCCCGGCGACGGCTGTGGGAGCATCGCCAACGCCACCGCTGCACCGGGCTTCAGCTCGTACAGCATCGGGGCGTCATCGGGCAGATCCCGTTGCCGCACTTGCAGTTTCGCTTGCGCGCGGAGGCGGTCGAGAACATCGACTCCGATCCCCTCCGGGCCGGCTTCCAGAGCCGCCAGTTGCGGCATCGTCGTCACGCCCGCGGCACGCAGGACCGTCCGCTGCCCCGCATACACCCCCGCCACCGCCCACAGGTCGTCGTGCGCCTCGATCGCCGCCGTACAGTCGGCGCATCGGCCGCAGGCCACGAGATCGGGACGGCCCCACTGAACCGGGCCACTCGACGTACGGTGATCAATCAGCAACTGGCGCAGTCGGTTTCGTCGCTCTCGGAACACTGGCAGGACTTCGGAGATCGGGAACTCCTCGCGCGACCGGTCGCCGAGTAACAAGCCCACCCGCGGCGCCACTGGCACGCCCATGGCCAGCAGCTGATCGACGTACGCCCCCAGTTGCAGCAGCGCACGCGGCTTGGCCTCGCGCGCCAGCTTGGCGTCCCACACCTGCCAGCCGTCCTCGCCGGGCAGGACGAAGTCGGCGTAGCCGAAGAATTCCCCGTCGTAGAACGCCGGTTGGTAGAGCACCGCGTCACCTGCCAGCGCCCGCCGGGTGTGGTCGGCGGCCGCCCGCAACGACACCTCGGTGTACGGCGGTGACACCCTGGCCATCGACCGCACCTCACCCTCGGCGCGTAACCGCTCCAACTCGTGGTCCTCGTGCCGGTCGCCGAGCCGGGCGATGTGCTCCAGCAACGGATCCTGCGGCGCGGGCGCAGCGCTCGCCCGTCCCAGCAGCACGTCCAAACGGCACAACACCTGGAACTCGCAATCGGCCGCGGCCGACAGATCCGACGCGCTCCATCGCACGTCCCCCTCAACCAGCAACATGGCGCAAGAGTGGCACGGACCCCCGACAGTCACCAGGGATCCGTGCCGCTCAGTCGCCCTTGACGTTGACCAGCTGCCGCAGCGTGTGCCGGATCTCGACCAGGTCAGCGGCGTCCGCCATCACCTGGTCGATGTCCTTGTACGCCGCGGGGATCTCATCGACGAAGGCCGCGGTGTCGCGGTACTCGATGTCACCCATGGCCGCCCGCAGGTCGTCCTGGGTGAACGTCCGCCGGGCCGAGGACCGGCTGTGCACCCGGCCCGCGCCGTGCGGGCTGGAGTTCAGCGCCACCGGGTTGCCCTTGCCGACCACGACGTACGACGCGGTCCCCATCGAGCCCGGGATCAGCCCCCAGGTGCCGGCCGAGGCATCGATCGCACCCTTCCGGGACAGCCACACCTGCTTGCCGAAGTGCTGCTCGGTCTCGGTGTAGTTGTGGTGGCAGTTGACCTCCTGCTGCCGCTCCAGCGTCTGCGCCGCGCCGTCGGTCACCCAGTAGGCGAACTCGCGCACCACCCGGTCCATCATCTCGGCCCGGTTCAGGAACGCGAACCGCTGCGCCCACCGCAGCTGCCGCACGTACGTCGTGAACTCCGGCGTGCCCTCGACCAGGTAGGCGAGGTCGCCATCCGGCAACGAGATCCACCACTGCTTGGCCAGCCGCTGGGCGACCTTGATGTGGTGCTGCGCGATCTTGTTGCCGACACCCCGCGACCCGGAGTGCAGGAACAGCCAGATCCGGTCCTGCTCGTCGGCGCTCACCTCGATGAAGTGGTTGCCGGAGCCGAGCGTGCCCAACTGCAGCGGCCAGTTCTTGGCGTACGACGCAGGATCGAACCCGTATCCCTCTGCCAGTGAAGTCAGTTCGTCGATCCGCCCCTGCGTGTGCTCCCGGGTCACCTTCCGGTTGTAGGCCCCCGCGGACAGGGGAACGGAACGCTCGATGGAGACCCGCAGCTTGCTCTTGTCGCCCGGCAGGTCGGACACGGCGTACGGCGTGCGGACCGCCATCATCCCGCAGCCGATGTCGACGCCGACCGCGGCGGGGATGATCGCGCCCAGCGTCGGGATCACCGACCCGACGGTGGCGCCCTTGCCCAGGTGGGCGTCCGGCATCAGCGCCAGGTGCGGGTAGATGAACGGCATCGTGGCCGTCGCCTTGGCCTGCTCCAGCGTCTTCTCGTCAAGGATCGACGCCCAGTTCAGGAGCCGATCCGTAATCCTGTCCATGATGAATTCCTCTCTGTGTAAACGTGTTTCGGACACAAAAAAGCCCCAGCCGGTTGGCTGGGGCTCGCGGTGACGCGCGATCGGAGACTATTCCGACCGCGGGCGTACGGCAGCGAACCCCACCGGGCACTCCGGTTGGGGCTTACTGCGCAAGTACGTCGTGAACACGATGGGAACCGTACCCGCACCCTGCGCTCGGCGCAGCTGAATTTCTTCTCGTAGTCTCGAAGTCATGGCGACGACGACACGGATCCCGGGACTGGTACTGATCGACCACGAGATCGAGGTGCCGCTGGATCACGCCAATCCAGGTGGCCCGACGATCACTGTGTTCGCTCGCGAAGTCCGTCGCCCCGGCGATGGCGATGACCGTGACCCGTTGCTCTTCCTGCAGGGCGGTCCAGGCGGTGAAAGTCCCCGTCCCACAGGAATTCCCGAGCCATCGGCCTGGCTGAACCGCGCACTGCAGGACTACCGGGTCTTCCTGCTCGACCAACGCGGCACCGGCCGATCCACGCCGATCACCGCGTTGGCTGACAAGACCCCGCAGGAGCAAGCTGATTACCTCGCCCTCTTCCGCGCCGACGCCATCGTCGAGGACTGCGAGGTGCTGCGCGAGCAACTCCACCTCGACCGGTGGAGCCTGCTGGGGCAGTCCTTCGGTGGTTTCTGCACCCTGCGGTACCTCTCGGCGCACCCGGACTCGGTGAAGGAAGCCATGTTCACCGGAGGGGTGCCCCCGATCGGGGTGCCGGTCGATGAGATCTACGCCGCGACGTACGAACGGGTCATGGACCTGACGGCGCGGCACTACCGCGCCTTCCCCGGCGATCGGGACCGGATGCGGGCACTCGCCGAACGAGCCGCCGCAGGACGGCTGAGGTTGCCCAACGGCACCCAGGTCAGCGCGGATCACCTGCGCGGTATCGGTGCGCCGCTGGGCATGACCGGCGGCTCGGAGCAACTGCACTATCTGCTGGAGCGCGACCCGGACGGTCTGGGGTTCGGCTACGACCTGGCCGAATTGCTGTCCTTCAACGGGCACTCAGCGCTCTACGTGCTGGTCCATGAGGCGTGCTACGCCGACGGCGGCATCACCGACTGGTCCTCGGCCAGGGTGCGCCCGGACGCCTACCTCGACGATCCGAGCCTGTTGACCGGTGAGCACGTCTTCCCGTTCCACGTCAGCGCCGACCCGTTGCTCGCACCGTTCCAGGAGGCCGCCGATCTGCTGGCCCGCCGCGATTGGCCGCAGCTCTACGACCGGTCCGTGCTGGCCGACGTCGACGTGCCCGCGGCGGCGGCGATCTACTACGACGACCCGTACGTCCTGCGCGAACACTCGTTGCGGACCGTTGAGGAGGTGCCGGCGATCCGACCGTTCATCACCAACACGGTCCTGCACAACGGGTTGCGCCTGATGCCCGAGGAGATCCTGGGTCGTCTCATCCAGCTGGTTCGCGGCCAGGCATGAGGCGCGCGGCTCTACAGTGACGACCATGAGTGGTGAGGTCGCCGACCCCAAGCCGGGCAAGGCGCAGCGCAGACGGCTGTCCCGGTCGCTGGTGATCATCGCCCTGTCGATCATCGCTGGATACCTGATCATTCAGTTCGTCGGCCAGATCGATTGGGGACAGGTCTACCGGTCGTTCGGGCACGTGAGTTGGTGGCAGGTGCTGATCCTGGTGGGCGTGTTAGTGCTGCGCCAGACCCTCAACGCGGTCCCCCTAGCCACCTTCGTGCCGGGCCTCGGGCTCAACCACTCCTTGCAGAACGACGTCGCGGCCAACGTGGCCGGCACGGTGACTCCCCCACCCGGCGACGTGGTGGTGCGGATCGCGATGTTCAACTCCTGGAACGTCAACCCGGTCGACGGCATGGCCGGGGTCACGATGAACATGCTGAACTTCTACGCAGTGCGCCTGCTGGCCCCCGTGGTCGGACTGGTGCTGTTCACCGTCGCCGGGCTCGAACGGCACCGGGTTGGCTGGGCGCTGCTGTGTGCGCTCGGCGCGGTGGTGTTGATGCTCATCCTGGCCATGGTGCTGCGGGCGGAGGACTGGGCCGACCGCCTGGGGCGCGGCGCCGCCCTGCAGGCGCAACGCTTCAAGGCCAGTGCCGATCCGGACAAGTGGTCCGCTGCCGTCAACAAGTTCCGTGAGCAGATGTCCGACGGTTTCACCCAGCGATCCACGATCTCGATGCTCGCGCTGCTGGCAATGGTGGCGGTCGACTCGATGATCCTGCTGCTCGCCCTGCGCTTCGTCGGCGTGCCGGCCAGCGCACTGAGCATCGTTCTGGTGATTGGGACATTCTTCAGCGCCTACCCCCTCACCGCCATGCCGCTGTTCGGCTTCGGTGTCCTCGACGCCGTCCTGACGGCGGCTTTCGTGGAGGAATCCGGCCTCCACTACGAGCCGATCATCATCGCCGGTCTGGCCATCTGGCGCGCGATCACCATCCTCGGGCCGCTGCTCGCCGGTGCGGTGACGATCCTGGTGTGGCGGCGACGCTCGGGCAGCAACCTGAACCTGTGGGGAAGTAAAGACACGGCGCCGACGTTGAGCGAAGCGTGAAGATTGACATCTGGTCCGACATCGCCTGCCCGTGGTGCTTCATCGGCAAGCGGCGCTTCGAGAAAGCCCTCTCAACGTTCGACCATCGTGACGACGTCGAGATCCATTGGCACAGCTACCAGTTGGACCCATCGCTGCCGGCACACTATGACGGCACCGAGGTCGACTACCTGGTGGCCAGCAAGGGCATGCCGCGCGAGAACGTCGAGCAGATGATCACGATGGTCGCAGCGCAGGCCGCGGAGGAAGGTCTGCACTACGACTTCGACCACCTCGTGGTTGCCAACTCGCTGCCGGGTCACCACCTGCTGCACCTGGCCGCCCGTCACGGCGTCGCAAACGACGTCAAAGACGCGCTGCTGTCGGCGCACTTCGAGAAGGGCCAGGACATCGGCGACGCCCAGATGCTGGTCGCCATCGGTGAGCAGCACGGCCTGTCCGCGAGCGACGTACAGGACGCGTTGGCGGACCCGGAACTCACCCGGGAGATCGAGCAGGACTTCGCCACGGCCCGCGCCTACGGCATCAGCGGGGTGCCGTTCTTCGTGCTCGATGAGAAGTACGGCGTGTCCGGCGCCCAACCGTCGGAGGTGTTCGGGCAGGCGCTGGAGCAGGCGTGGCGGGACGCGCACCCGCTGATCGTCGCCGAGCAGGTCGGACCGGCCTGCGGGCCCGACGGCTGCTGAGGGCCCTACCATCGGGTCGTGACCGCTGACACCGCCGACCACCACTACGTCTCCTCCGGCAATCTGCCTGGGCACGACGAGGCCGACGCCTGGATCGGGCGGGCGTACGACGAGTTCCGACCGGTGGCCGACGGCACCGTCTCAACGGTGTATCCCGCTCTGGCAGAGGCAGACCCGGAGAAGTTCGCGCTCTGCCTCACCTCCGTCAACGGTGTCTCGCTCGACCGCGGTGACCTCGACCAGAAGTTCACCCTGATGAGTGTCTCCAAGGCGTTCGTGCTCGCCCTGGTCTGTGAGCACGTGGGGCTGGACGTCGTACGCCGAGTGGTCGGGGTCAACCCCACCGGACTGCCGTTCAACTCGTTGGCAGCGATCGAGCGGTTCGCGGACGGCCGCACCAACCCGATGGTCAACGCAGGCGCCATCGCCACCAGCAGCCTGGTGCCCGGGGCAGACTTCGAAGAGCGCTGGATCCTGCTCACCCGGACCATGTCGGCATTCGCCGGGCGCCCACTCACCCTCGACCAGGCGACCTACGAATCGGCCCGCAACACCAACATGCGCAACCGGTCGATCGCCTACCTGTTGCGCTCCTACGACGCGATCAACGGCGACGCCATGGCGGCGTTGGACCTCTACACCCGGCAGTGCTGCCTGGAGGTCACCACCCGCGACCTCGCGCTGATGGGAGCGACCCTGGCGACCGGTGGCATCAACCCGGTGACCCAGGAACGCGTCGTCTGCGCGGATACCGCCAAGGCGGTGCTGGCGATCATGACGATCGCCGGAATGTACGAGACCTCCGGGGACTGGTTCCTCGACGTGGGGGTGCCGGCCAAGTCGGGGATCAGTGGCTGCGTGGTCAGCGTCTCCCCCGGCAAGGGCGCCCTCGCGACGTACTCCGCGCCGTTGGACGCCGCCGGCAACAGCGTGCGTGGCGTGAAGACCGCGATCTATCTGTCCCAGCACCTCGGCCTGGACGTCGTCGCCGTCCCGCACTGAGCCCGCCACCCTGACCCGGACACAGCACCTGGGAAATCTCTGTACGCGTTACCGGGGTGTCACCGGCGGTAATGCGGTAGAAACGCGATAGGCGTTGACTGCCTACTTACGCATGTTTCAGAAGGGACACCACCGGATGACCGTCGTACGAGCCGCTATCACACAGACCACCTGGACCGGGGACAAAGCCTCGATGCTGGACAAGCACGAGGGATTCGCCAGAGAGGCGAAAACCCAAGGGGCCCAGGTGATTTGCTTCCAAGAGTTGTTCTACGGGCCGTATTTCGGGATCACCGAGGACGCGAAGTACTACGACTACGCGGAGCCGGCGGACGGTCCCATCGTGCAGCGCTTCGCCGCGCTCGCGAAAGAACTCGAGATGGTGACGATCCTGCCGATCTACGAGGAGGACATGCCCGGGCTGTACTACAACACCGCTGTGATCGTCGACGCCGACGGCACCATCCTGGGCAAGTACCGCAAGCACCACATCCCCAACCTCGACAAGTTCTGGGAGAAGTTCTACTTCCGGCCCGGCAACCTGGGCTACCCGGTCTTCGACACCGCCGTCGGCAAGATCGGCCTCTACATCTGTTACGACCGGCACTTCCCCGAAGGCTGGCGTGAGCTGGGCCTGAACGGCGCCGAAATCGTGTTCAACCCCAACGCCACCAAGCCGGGTCTGTCGAACCGGCTGTGGGAGATCGAGCAGGCCGCCGCCGCAGCAGCGAACGGCTACTTCGTCGCCGCCCCCAACCGGGTCGGGACCGAGGACAACGAGTACGGCGATCTGGCCGTGACCTTCTACGGCAGCTCCCAGTTCCTGGACCCCCGCGGCAACTACGTCGGTGACCTCGGCTCGGCCACCGACGAGGAGATCGTCGTGCGCGACCTCGACCTCGACCTGATCCGCCAGGTCCGCAACGACTGGCAGTTCTATCGGGACCGTCGCCCCGACTCCTACGTTGCGATCCCCAAGGCGTGACGAGCATGACTACTCTGATCACCGGAGGAACCGTCGTCAGCGCCACCGGACGCACCACCGCGGACGTCCTGGTGGAGGGCGAGAAGATTGCCGCGCTGCTGGCACCAGGCACCGCGCAGGCGCTCGGCATCCAAGCCGAAACCATCGATGCTGCAGGCAAATACGTCATTCCCGGTGGAGTCGACGCACACACCCACATGGAGATGCCGTTCGGTGGCACCTTCGCCAGCGACACCTTCGAGACCGGCACCCGCGCTGCCGCCTGGGGTGGGACGACGACGATCATCGACTTCGTCGTGCAGTACCCCGACCAGCGGATCATGGACCAGTACCACGCCTGGCACGAGAAGGCCGGCGGCAACTGCGCCATCGATTACGGCTTCCACCAGATCCTGTCCGACGTCCAGGACGACTCGCTCAAGGCGATGGACGAGCTGATCGACGAGGGCGTGACCAGTTTCAAGCTCTTCATGGCCTACAAGGGCGTCTTCCTGTCCGACGACGGACAGATCCTGCGGGCGTTCCAGAAGGCCGCGAGCAACGGCGCCATGATGATGATGCACGCCGAGAACGGCAGCATCATCGACGTCTTGGTGCAGCAGTCCGTGTCCGCCGGCAAGACCTCGCCGTTCTACCACGGGATCACTCGCCCCTGGCAGGCCGAGGAGGAGGCCACCCATCGCGCGATCATGATCGCCGACCTCACCGGCGCACCGCTGTACGTGGTGCACGTGTCGGCGAAGCAGGCCGTCGAGCAGATCGCTGCCGCCCGCGACCGCGGGATGAACGTCTTCGGCGAGACCTGCCCGCAATACCTCTACCTGTCCCTGGAGGAGCAACTCGGCGCGGTCAGCGAGCAATGGGGTGAGTTCGAAGGGGCCAAGTGGGTCTGCTCGACCCCCCTGCGTTCACGCGCCGAGGGCCACCAGGACCACATGTGGCAATCGCTGCGCACCAATGACATTCAGATGGTGTCGACCGACCACTGCCCGTTCTGCATGAAGGAGCAGAAGGAGATGGGCATCGACGACTTCTCCAAGATCCCCAACGGGATCGGCTCGGTCGAGAACCGCATGGACCTGATGTACCAAGGTGTCGTGAGCGGTCAGATCAGCCTGGAGCGCTGGGTCGAGATCACCTCGACGACGCCGGCGCGGATGTTCGGTCTCTACGGCACCAAGGGCGTCATCGCTCCGGGCGCCGACGCCGACATCGTGGTGTACGACCCGTCGGGTCACACCTCGATCGGCCTGGGCAAAGCGCACCACATGAACATGGACTACTCCGCGTGGGAGGGCTACGAGATCGACGGGCACGCCGACCTGGTGATGTCCCGCGGCACCGTCATCGTCGACGAGACCGGATACATCGGCGCCAAGGGGCACGGCAAGTACCTCAAGCGCGGCCTGTCGCAGTACCTGGTCTGAGCCGCAATGGATTTCGGTGTCGTCCTACAGACCAATCCGCCGGCCTGGCGGGTCGTCGACCTGGCCAAGTCAGCGGAGAACTACGGCTTCAGTCACGTCTGGACCTTTGACTCGCACCTGCTGTGGCAGGAGCCCTACGTCATCTACAGCCAGATTCTGGCGCAGACCCATCGCATCACCGTCGGCCCCTTCGTGACCAACCCGGCAACCCGCGACTGGACGGTGACCGCCTCGGTCTTCGCCACGTTGAACGACATGTTCGGCAACCGCACCATCGTCGGCATCGGCCGTGGCGACTCGGCGGTGCGCGTGACCAACGGCCGGCCGACCTCCTTGAAGGAACTGCGCGAATCCATCCACGTCATCAGGGAACTGGGCAACAGTCGGGCGGTCGATTACAACGGGTCGACCCTACGGTTCCCCTGGAGCAGCGGCAGTTCGCTGGAAGTCTGGGTCGCGGCGTACGGGCCATTGGCGCTCAAACTCACCGGTGAGGTGGGCGACGGGTTCATCCTCCAACTGGCCGACCTGGACATCGCCGAGTGGATGATCGGCACCGTACGCCGCGCGGCCGCCAAGTCGGGCAGGGACCCGGACTCGATCACGTTCTGCGTCGCTGCCCCGATGTACGTCGGGGACGACCTTGCGCACCAACGCGACCAGTGCCGGTGGTTCGGTGGGATGGTCGGCAACCACGTTGCCGACATCGTGGCCAAGTACGGCGCCGACGGCGCTGTCCCGAAAGCGCTGACCGACTACATCCAAGGGCGCGAGGGGTACGACTACAACCACCACGGTCGCTCCTCGAACACGCACACCGACTTCGTCCCCGATGACATCATCGACCGGTTCTGCGTGCTCGGAACGGCAGCGGACCACATCGAAAAGCTCACTGCGCTGAAGGAATTGGGCGTCGATCAGTTCGCCGGATACCTGCAGCACGACAGCAAGGACGAGACGTTGCGCGCCTACGGCGAGACGATCATCCCGGCGCTGCGCGACGACGTGACGGCGAAGGTCTGACTGATGCGGCGGTGGCGGGCGTGGGCCTGGGGCGCTCTGGGGATCGTGCTGCTCGCGGTGGTGTGGGAGGGATACAAAGCCCTCGGCCCGGCCGACGGCGTCCGGATCGGCGACACGATCGTGTTGCCGCGGACCAACGACTTGGCGATGCCGCACCTGTGGACGATGGTGCAACGGGCCGGCGAGCCGGTCACCTCAGCCCCGGGTGCGGCGCCGCTGTGGTCCTACGTGCTGTCGGCTGCCTGGCTCAGCTTCAAGGTGGCCCTGATCGGTTGGGCCATCGCGCTGGTGGTCGGGATGCTGCTGGCCCTGCTGATGCAGCGTTCCAAGATCGCCAACAGCGCTCTGCTGCCGTGGATCGTGCTCAGCCAGACGGTGCCGCTGATCGCGTTGGCTCCGTTGGTGAAACGGTGGAGCTCGGCGTTCCACATCGGCGGATTCGCCTGGGCGGACTGGATGTCCGTGGCCGTCATCGCCGCCTACCTCGCGTTCTTTCCGGTCGCCGTCGGCATGGTGCGCGGACTGAACTCTCCGGTCGCAGCGCAAACCGACCTGATGCGCTCCTACGGGATCGGTTGGTGGCAGACCCTGCTGCGGCTGCGCCTGCCGGCCGCGGTTGCCTACCTCATCCCGGCGCTGCGCCTGTCGATCGCCGCTGCCGTCATCGGCACCGTCGTTGCGGAGGTCTCGATCGGGATGGACGGCGGAATCGGCCGGATGATCATCGAATTCGCGCAAACCGGCAGTGCTGACCCCGCCAAGCAATGGTCGCCGATCGGCGGTGCGGTCCTGATGGGTCTGGCCGGAGCCGGGCTGGTGGCCCTGATCGGCCTGTTGTTGAAGCGTTACCGGAGGGCAGAAGCGTGACTGTTGTCGTTGAAGGTGTTTCGAAAGTCTTCCCCGGGAAGGGTTCCGACGAGGTCACGGCGCTGTCGGACATCGACCTGACCGTCGGTGACGGTGAGTTCGTCTCGCTGATCGGTCCCAGTGGCTGCGGCAAGTCGACGCTGTTGCGGCTGATCGCCGATCTGGACTCCCCCACCGGCGGGACACTCACTGTCTTCGACAAGACGCCCCGCCAGGCGCGGTTGGACCAGGACTACGGCATCGCGTTCCAACAAGCCGGGTTGCTGCCGTGGCGCTCCGTGCGAGCGAACGTCGAACTGCCGTTGCAACTGCACAAGGTGGCCGGCCGCAAGGAGCGGGTCAACGAACTGCTGGAGATGGTGGGGCTCTCGGACTTCGCCGACCGCTATCCCGACGAGTTGTCCGGCGGTATGCAGCAACGGGTGGCGATTGCACGAGCCTTCGCCGAGAAACCCAAGCTGTTGCTGATGGACGAGCCGTTCGGCGCCCTGGATGAGATGACCCGTGAGCGGATGCAAGGCGAATTGGTCCGGCTAGCATCGGAATCCGGCGCCGCCGTGATCTTCGTGACGCACTCGATCCCCGAAGCAGTCTTCCTCTCGGACCGTGTGGTCGTGATGTCGCCACGGCCGGGCCGGATCCGCGAGATCCTGAGCGTCGACCTCGGTCGCGGCGTCGATCGCGGTGAGGGGCTGCGCGAGGACACCTCGTTCTTCGAACGGGTCAGTGCGGTGCGCGAGGCCCTGCACGGCGGCGCTCCGACCGGGGTTCGCGGAGTGGAGACCCGATGAATCCCGTGCTGCGGTCCCGGCTGCGGGTGGTGCTGGCGCCGCTGGTCTTCGGGGTGCTGGCGATCGCGCTGTGGCAGTGGTTCGTGACGGCGAGGAACATCCAGCCCTACGTGCTGCCGAGCCCGTCGGCGATCTGGGAGCAGTTCACCGGGAGTATCGACATCATCCGCGACGCTGCGATCACGACCGCGAAGAACGCGTTGCTCGGCCTGCTCATCGGCACCCTCTTCGGGGTTGTCTGCGCGGCGCTGGCCGCCGCGATCCGCCCGATCGAACAGATGGCAGCACCGACCGTCGTTGCGTTGTCGGTGATCCCGATCGTGGCGCTGGCCCCGGTCCTCTACGCGATGTTCGGCGCTGCGGCTCAGACCGGCCGGGTCCTCGTGGCGGCCATCGCGGCGTTCGTACCGGTCTACATCAACGCCCTGCGGGGGTTGCGCACCGTGTTGCCCATCCACCGTGATCTGATGCGCTCGTACGCCGCCACCGGTTGGCAGGCCACGCGCTCGGTCACCCTGCCGGGCGCCGTACCGTTCATCTTCACCGGTATCCGCATCGCTTCGTCGGTTGCGGTGATCTCAGCTCTGATCGCGGAGTACTTCGGCGGCCCGCTGGACGGCCTCGGAATCTCGATCACGTCGGCCGTCTCGTCGAGCCGCTACTCGCTGGCCTGGGCCTTCGTGCTCGGGTCCGTCGTCATCGGTCTGCTCTTCTACTGCGTCACCTATGCACTGGAAGCGCTGGTCACCCGCCACCGCGCCTGACCGGACCTTGGTACGGCCCGATGACGCGCCGTACTCCCCTCTCCCTCAACGCAACACAGATCCACCAGGAGGAAGCAGTGACCCCACCTATCCGCCGGACCAGGACGATCATCGTCCTTGGCGCGGCCACCGCCCTCACCCTCGCCGGGTGCGGCATGAGCAGCAGTTCCAGTTCGTCACCGACCGCAACGCAACCGGCCACCGGGTCGGGAAGCGGTACGTCGGGCGGCGGCGCCACGAAGAAGGTCACCCTCCAACTCCAATGGGTCGCCCAGGGACAGTTCGCCGGCTACTACGTGGCAGCCAAGAAGGGGTACTACGCCAAGGAGGGGCTGGACGTCACGATCAAGCCGGCGGGCACGGACACGGTGCCGATCGACGTACTGGCCGCCGGTGATGCCGACTACGCCATCTCGTGGGTGCCGAAGGTGCTCGGCTCGATCGAAGGCGGCACCAAGGTGACCGACGTGGCACAGATCTTCGAACGCAGTGGCACCACGCAGATCTCCTTCAAGGACAAGGGGATCACCACGCCCGGCGACCTGAAGGGGAAGAAGGTCGGCTCCTGGGGCTACGGCAACCAGTGGGAGCTGTTCGCCGGGATGCAGAAGGCTGGCATCAACACCGACTCGCAGATCTCCTTGGTGCAGCAGGCCTTTGACATGAACGGCTTCCTGAACGGGGACATCGACGCTGCGCAGGCGATGACGTACAACGAGTACGCCCAGGTGCTGGAGACGATCAACCCCAAGACCGGCAAGCTGTACCAGCCCTCGGATCTGAACGTCATCAACTGGAACACCGTCGGCACGGCCATGCTGCAGGACGCGATCTGGGCGAACGCGGACAAGTTGGCCAGTGACAAGGACTACCAGGACACGACCGAGAAGTTCATCAAGGCGTCGATCGAGGGCTGGATCTACACCCGTGACCACCCGCAGGAAGCGGCGGACATCGTGGCGGCGGCGGGCTCCACCCTGCCGGCCGGGCACCAGTTGTGGATGGTCAACGAGGTCAACAAGTTGATCTGGCCGTCCACCGGCGGCATTGGCACCGTGCAGAAGTCGTCGTGGGACCAGACGGTCGACATCGCACTGCACACCAAGGACAACACCGGCAAGACGATCATCACCAAGGACCCGCCGAGCGACGCCTACAGCAACGTCTACGTCGAGAAGGCGTTGGCGGAGTTGAAGTCGGAGGGCGCTGACGTGATGGGCACGTCGTTCAAGCCGATCACCGTGACGCTCAAGGAGGGCGGCAAGTAGCAAACGCCGCTTCCCCGTCACGGCCCCCGCATCACAGGTGCGGGGGCCGTGACGCGCACAATGGGGTCATGACCGTGATCAAGATCAACGCCATCACCGTGCCCAAGGAAACGGGCGACGAACTAGCTCACCGGTTCGCCGCCCGGCTCGGCGCCGTCGACGGACAGCCCGGCTTCGGTGGTTTCGAACTGCTCAAGCCGACGGATGAGCGGGACCAGTGGCTGGTCGTAACCCGGTGGGACGACGAGGAGTCGTTCCAGGCCTGGGTCAGCTCGTCGGCGTTCCGCGAGGGTCATGGGCATGGCCATGACAGACAGACCACCGAGCGCGCCAAGCCGGTGGGCGTGGCCAGTGAGGTCTGGAACTACGAGGTCGCCGTCAAGAGCGAAACCGACTGACGCTCAGCGATATTGGGCTGCAAGTATTCCCTTGACCAGCTTCCCGGTCGCTGACCGCGGCAGCTCATCGGCAAAGTCCACGGAACGCGGAATCTTGTAGTCGGCGATCGTCCCGCGCAGACTGTCCAGAATCTCCGCTGCCAATTCGTCGCTGGGTTGGATCCCGGGCGCTGGCTGGACGACCGCCTTGGCCACCTCGCCCAGTTCGTCGTCCGGCACACCGATGACCGCGACATCAAGGATCGCCGGGTGCATCGCCAGCGCACTCTCGATCTCCTGCGGATAGATGTTCACCCCGCCGGTGATGATGGTGAAGGCCACCCGGTCGGTGAGGTAGAGGTAGCCGTCCTCGTCGAGATGGCCGATGTCACCGGTGGTGGTCCAGGTCGGATGCTGCGGGTGCTGCGCGGCCTGGGTCTTGGCCGGGTCATTGTGATATTCGAACGGCAGGGCGTCGCGCTCGAAGTAGACGACGCCGGTCTCGCCCACCGGAAGGTCGGCGCCATCCGGACCGCAGATGTGCAGCACGCCGAGCGCCGGGCGACCCACCGTGCCGGGCCGGATCAACCAGTCGTGCGAGTCCACGAACGTCAGACCGTTGGCTTCGGTCGAGGAGTAGTACTCGTGGACGATCGGCCCCCACCAGTCGATCAACCGCGCCTTGACCTCGACCGGGCACGGTGCGGCCGCATGGATCGCGACCTGCTGGCTGGACACGTCGTACTTCGCGCGCGTCTGGGCCGGGAGTTTGAGCATCCGCACGAACATCGTGGGCACCCACTGGCTGTGCGTGACGTGGTACTTCTCGATGGCCGCGAGCGCCTGCTCAGCGTCGAATCGCGTTGCCATCACGATGGTTCCGCCCAAAGCATTGACCACGCCGCCGAACCGTAGCGGCGCCGCGTGGTAGGTAGGGGCGGCGGAGTAGTAGACCGTGTTCTCGTCGAAGCCGTACAGCTGGGAGAACAGCGCGGTGTAGGTGTCTCCTGGATCGCCGACCTGGCGATCCGGCAGCGCGGACTTGATCCCTTTCGGTCGACCGGTGGTCCCCGAGGAGTAGAGCATGTCGACGCCGCGCGGTTCGTCCGCCAGAGGTGCGTCGGAGGTGTCAGCCAACACCTCGGCGTACGAACGGAATTCACCGGTCGTCTCTGCGTCGAGCGCGATCAGGACCGTCAGGCCGGGCACCAGCTCCGCGACCGCAGCGGCCTTGTCCAGGTGCGCCGCTGACACCAGCAGCGCCTTGGCGTCGCAGTCGGTGAGGATGTACGCCACCTCGTCGGCCGTCAGATGATGATTCACGCCGGTGACGTAATACCCCGAGCGCAAGCCAGCCCAGTAGACCTCGAACACGGCGGGGATGTTGTCGGACAGGAACGCGACATCGTCACCGACGCCGATCCCCGCGTCCCTCAGGTATCGCGCGAGTTTGCGGGAGTTCGAGTCGAGTTCGGCGAACGTCCGCACCTCGCCGGTGTCGGCGTGGATGACGGCCGGCTTGTCCGGGGTGGTCTCGACGTACGCTCCGGGATACATCCGCGTTCCTGCCTGTTGTGTTCCAGATCACAGGTGACGCTAGGTGCCCCCAGTCCCTGGCGCAAGCCCGGCCTTGGCGCGCAGGTCAGGTGCGCTTGGTGTCGTAGGCCCACATCGCGATCTCCACGCGGTTGCGAGCACCGATCTTGGTCATCAGCGACGCGACGTGGGTCTTGACGGTGCTCAGGCTGATGAACAGTTCCCCGGCAATCTCCGGGTTGGTCCGGCCGCGTGCAACCAGCGCCAGCACCTGCTCCTCACGGTCGGTCAGCGGCTCGATCGGCTGGGCCGGTACCTTCGGCGACTGGTCGGCAAACGTCGCCAGTAGCCGACGGGTGACGTTCGGGGCGATCAGCGCCTCGCCGTCAGCCGCCGCGTGGACGGCTTGCACCAAGAGCCCGGGGCCGGCGTCTTTGAGCAAGAAGCCGCGCGCGCCGGCGCGGAGGGCATCGAGCACGTACTCGTCGAGGTCGAAGGTGGTGATCACGACCACCGCCAGCGGATCGGCAACGCCCGGGCCGGCCAGCCGTCGGGTCACTTCGACGCCGTCCAGCAGCGGCATCCGGATGTCGACGAGAAGTACGTCGGGACGCAACCGGGCCACCAGGTCGAGTGCGGCACGGCCGTCGGCGGCCTCGCCGACAACCTCGATGTCAGGTTGCGCGTCGAGAATCATGACGAGCCCGGTGCGGACCAGGTCCTGATCGTCGACCACGACGACGCGGATGCTCATGCGGGCGGGTCCAGCGGCAGTACGGCTTCGACCACCCAGCCACCTGCAGGCCCGGGGCCTGCAGAGAACGACCCACCCAAGAGCTGGGCACGTTCGGCCATGCCGCGCAGGCCGAACCCGGGCGTCGGCGCCGCCCCGGGCTCAGTCCGCCCGTCGTCACTGACCCGCAGCCTGACGGCGCCGCCCACTCGGCGTACGTCGATCCGCACCCTGGTCGTGTCGCGGGCGTGCCGCCGAGCGTTGGTCAACGACTCCTGGGCGAGCCGGTACAGCGCGGCATCCACGGGTCCCGAGATCCCGGTCAGCGATGGGTCGACGGCGACGTCGACACGCGGCGGGCTGTCGGCGCGCACCAGAGCGGGCAGGTCGGCCAAGCCCATCGGCGGCGCATAGTCGACGGGCTCCTCTTCGCGCAGTAGCCGCACCATGGACCTCATCTCCCCCAGGGTCAGCGAGGCTTCCGACTCGATGGCGGCGAGGACCTCGGCCGCCTTCTCCGGCTGGACTGCGGCAAGGACGCCGCCGGCTTGCGCCTGCACCGCGATCGCCGAGACGTGGTGGGCGACGATGTCGTGCAGCTCGCGCGCCAGGGCCACTCGCTCCTGGTTCCTGACCTCGCGCTGTTGGCGGTCCCACAGATCGGCCCGGTAGCGGAACACCGCTGCCAGAGCGCAGATCAGGAGCAGGAGGACGCTGCCGCCGAACACGTCCGGCCAGCCGACATCGGCGGCACACATCCCGAGCGCGGCGACCGCCGCCACGAAGGCTGCGCCGACGACAATCTCCCGCCCAGCGCCCCACCGCACCAGGGCGTAGAGCAGGATCAGGACGGCCAGCATGCTGGTCAGGCCGAGGTCGCCGACGTGAGTGGCCAAAGTCAGGACCGAGAGCAGGCCGGCGAGGCTCCAGCCGAGGACGGCGGCCACCAGCGGGTGACTGCGCCGCCAGAGCAGAACCGGCATCAGCACCATCGCGATCAGGGTGACGAAGGGCCGCCAGGTGACGTCCGGCCGGAACATACCCTCGGCGACTGCGGCCACCTCGAAGAGACCGACGAGGATCCAATCGAGACGGCCCACCGGCGGGACGTTCGCAGGCCGCGGCTCATGCCAGACGGAGCGCAGCAGGGTGACCACAGCGCCAGCCTAGGGATCACGGGGTTGCCGCGGATCCGCCGAAAGCACGAGACGAAAGCCGTTCCATCGGCCACCAAGCTCCGGCCCCCGGTCTGATGTCCGCGGTGCCCGGGCGCAGGGATTGTGAACCTACCGATCCCGCACGAGCCACAACGGAGTCCCCGATGCAGACACCTCACACCAGCACGACCTTGGTCGATCACGTGGTACCAACGAAACTCAGACTCGCCGCCGCATGGACGGCTTTCATGTTCCTGTACGCCTACGTGGACATCCTCAACTTCTTCACTCCCGGCGTCGTCGAAGACATCCTGGCCGGGAAAGTGTTCGAGTTCGGGCTGTCACAGACCTTCTCGATCACGGCGCTGACGCTCGTGGCCATCCCGATTCTGATGATCCCGCTGTCGACGACGTTGCCCGCGCGGTCGAACCGGATCGCCAATCTTGTCGTCGCCGGGCTCTACACCCCGGTGACCGCATTCAACGTGATCGGCGAGTCGTGGCGATACTTCTACGGCCTGGGTGTCGTCCTCGAACTGATCCTGCTCGCGCTCATCGTGCGATACGCCTGGTCCTGGCCGCGCACCCCCCGCCGAATGGGCGACCACGACGCAGTCAGCGCACTCGCCCAGCAGGACAGCTAGGCACAGAAAAGCCCCCTGATCAGCATTTCTGCTGGTCAGGGGGCTTCTCGTAGTAGCGGGGGCAGGATTTGAACCTGCGACCTCCGGGTTATGAGCCCGGCGAGCTACCGAGCTGCTCCACCCCGCGTCGGCTCCGTAACCATACGTCAGCCGGGCAGCGCCCACCAAATCGAACCGGCCGCCGCGGTTACTTCGACGGTGCCGCGGACGAGGTGCTCAGCTTCTCCGCCTCGGCGATCAGGGTCTTCAGCTTCTCCTGCGCCGCGCCGTACGCCGTCCAGTCGCCGGCCTTCAACGCCGCCTCGGACTGGTCGTAGGCCTGCTGGATCTCGGCGATCACTTGCGGCAGCGTGCGGTTGCCGGTCGCCGGCGGATTCGATCCGGACGTCGTGGGAGTGGGCGTCGGCGTGGGCGTCGTCGTCGAGGTGGAGCCGGAACCGTCCTCCCCGGAGCCGGATGACGTCGAACCCGTCGAGTCGGTGGCAATCGCCGCATCCCCTGCCGTCGCGCCGGACGACCCGCCGAAGAGGGTGTTCAACGCTTCCTGCAGCGTCGCACCCCACGCCACCTTCTTGCCGAACCCCACCACGACCGCACGCAGCAGCGGGTACGGCGTGGACGAGGTGGACTTCACGTACAGCGGCTCCACGTAGAGCACCCCACCGCCTACGGGCACTGTCAACAGGTTGCCCTGCACGATCGAGGCGCTGGACTGGGTGTTGGAGGTGATGAACTGCGACAACGTCTGCTTGTAGGAGGCCGAGTAGGCCGAGGAACTTCGCAGCTCGTTCTGGAAGTTCTGCGGCCCCGTGACCGTCGCGTTGCTCGGCATCTTCAGGACCTTGAACTGCCCGTACGTCGAACTCTTATGTCCCGCAGTGGATCCCGCGTTCGCATCGACCGCCATGAACGCCGTCAGGTTGTTTTTGGTGTCGCCCACTGGCACGAAGTTCGTGGTCAACGAGAACGTCGGCGCGCTCTCCCCGGGCATCGCCATCGACAGGTAGTACGGCGGTTGCTGGGCGTTGGTCGAGCCCTGCGTCGGGTCGTCCGGCACCGACCAGAAGTCACCGCCGGAGAAGAAGTCAGAGGCGGTCGACACGTGGTACTTCGCCATCAATTCGCGCTGCACCTTGAACAGGTCCTCGGGGTAGCGCATGTGGGCCATCAGCGAGCCGGAGATCGCCGACAGCGGCTTGACCGTGCCACCGAACGCCTTGCTCCAGGTCTTCAGGATCGGGTCGGAGTCATCCCACGCGTAGAGCGTGATCGAGCCGTCGTAGGCATCGACGGTCGCCTTCACCGAGTTGCGGATGTAGTTGACCTGGCCGGCGTTGATGCTGCGCACGTTGCTCGACGTCGCCGTCACCGAGTCACTGGTCGCATCACCCAGCGAGGTCATCTCCGAGTTCGGGTACCGCGCGGTGGTGGTGTACCCGTCGATGATCCATTTGACGTGACCGTCGACCACCACGGGGTACGGGTCGCCGTCAACCGTCAGCCACGGCGCCACCTTCTTGACCCGGTCGACCGGGTTGCGGTTGTCCAGCAGTTTGGACGTGGAACCGATCGCGTCGGTGAGCAGCAGGTTGATCTCGCGGTACTTCAGTGCGTAGGCGAACCGGTTGATCGGGTTGCCGATGTCAACGCCGCCCGAGCCTTTGTACGACGTGCGCTGCTCCCCGCTGCCCGTTCCGTCGGTCGGGTAGTCCAGTTCGCGGTTGCCGGTGGAGCTGACGATGGAGTACTGCGGTGACGACTCGCCGAAGTAGACCCGGGGCTCGTAGGGGCTCAGGGCACCGGTCGAGGGCATGTCCTGCTCGATGAACTCCGGCTCACCGTTGACGGTCTGGGAGTTGCCCTTGGCCGCCACCACGCCGTACCCGTGGGTGTAGACCGTGTGCTCGTTGACCCAGTTGCGCTGTCCCGCGGGCACCTTCGACAGATCCAATTCGCGTACGCCGACCACCGTGTCCTGGTTCTGACCATCCACTTGGTAGCGGTCAACGTCGAGCGAGTCCTGGAACTGGTAGTAGTTCAGGCTGCCCTGCAACTGCTGGAAGGTCGGCGATACGACACTCGGATCCATCAATCGGATATTGCCGACGGTCGCCGAGTCCTTGCTGAGCTGGCCCGAGCGGGTGGTCTGCACCGGGTTGTACTGGGTGGTGGTGACGTCGGTCAGACCGTAGGCCGCGCGGGTCGCTGCCATGTTCTGGGTGATGTACCGGCTCTGCAAGGTCTGCGCGTTCGGCTGCACCCGGAAGCTGTCCATCAGCGCGGGGTAGATCCCGCCCAGGCCGACCGCGACCACGACCAGCATCCCCAGCGCAACCGCCGGCAGTCGCCAGGTCCGGGTCCAGATGGCGGCGATGAACAGCGCCGCGCACAACAGGCAGGCGAAGGCGAGGATGGCTTTGGTCGGCAGCACGGCGTGCTCGCCGGTGTAGTCCATACCGGTGAACTTGCGGGTGTCCGCGGTCGTCTGGGAGTAGCGCGCCAGCCAATAGGCGATGCCGCGGATCAGGATCAGGACCGCGAACAGCACCCCGAGTTGGATGCGGGCCATCGGTGACACGTGCACGCCGCCGGCTCCGACCGAGATGCCGCCGTAGATGTAGTGCGTCACCAGCGCCGCGATCAGCGACAGGATCAGCGCCAGCGTGAAGAACGAGACCAGGAACTCCAGCCAGGGCAGGGTGAAGACGAAGAAGCCGAGATCCTTGTGGAACTGCGGGTCGGTCTGACCGAACGGGGTGCGGTTCAACCACAGCAACGCGGTCTGCCACTGGGCGCTGGCGATCGAGCCGGCGAACAGCCCGAAGAAGGCGGGTACGGCGATGAAGGAGGCCTTGCGGAACGGCTCCAACAACTCCCGGTACCGATCCATCGACTCCAGTTCCGGCGTGCTGGGCGCGTAGATCGGGCGGCGCCGGTAGGCCAGAAGTTGACTGCCGTAGATCAGGCCGCCGGTGATCAACCCGCCCAGCAGGAACAGCAGGATCTTCGTGGTCAACTCCGTGCGGAAGACGGAGGAGTAGCCCACGCTGTCGAACCACAACTTGTCGGTCCACAGGTTCGACCACACATTGAGCAGGACGACCAGCACCAGCAGCGCAGCAAGGATCCAGACCCAGATCAGGCGGGAGCGCCGCATCACGGGCGCCCGACGGGTCGGTTGGTCGGCCTCGTCGAAGTCGTCGTCTGCGCTCACGCGGGTTCGATCTCCTGCCGTGCTCAGTCGGGCATGGGGCCTACAAACTAACCTGCCGCGCTATGGATCCGCGGCGGTGCCCGCACAGAGCGCCCTGCGGGCTACGGCACAATCGTGCTCGTGAGGCATCGTCGTGAGTGAGTCCCAGGACGCCGCTGAGGTCATGCGCGCCGCCCTCGATCCGCTGACCGTGTGCGCCGTCGACACCGAGCGGTACGTCGCGCGGTCCGGTTGGGATCAGCCGCCGCGCCTTTTCGCGATCGCAAGCAACGCAGGATTGTTGGCCCGGGAGCCGGCGCTGGCGGCCCAGTTGGTGGGCGCCGACCCCGCGGCGTACAGCACCATCGAGCAGGAGACGTTGGCGCCGACCGCCAACATCGAATCGCTGCTACGCCGGATGACCTGGCCAGAGGAGGTCGAGGGCGTTGCCCTGGTCGTCGAGCGGCTGGTCGTCCCGCCGGAAGCAGAGACCGGCTTGCCGTCGGATCCGGCGAAGGCGGCGGCCGCGCTGGCCGCGCACCCGGACCGCCGTGATGTCCGCCTGACGGCCGCGGTGCTGCGCTCGGGGCAGTCGGTGTGCCTGTTGCGGCAACGCGACCACGACAGCGACGACAAAGTCGCCATCGGGCAGGACATCGCGCCGGGTCTGGTGGCCGCGCTTCAGGCGACGCTGGACTGAAAGCTCAGGACGCCGTACACGTCGGCAGGCCCTGGGACTGACCGGCCGCGATCTTCTGGACATCGGACTTGGCCTCATCGAACGTGGCGATCTTGACCACGGTCAGTCCGGATGGCACGTGGCCGACGACCTCGCCGCAGTCGGACTCCGGGGCGAGGAAATAGGTCGCACCGGCGTCGCGGGCACCGATCATCTTCTGTCGTACGCCGCCGATCGGGCCGACCGTCCCGTCCTCACTGATCGTCCCGGTGCCGGCGATGCTCTTGCCGCCGGTCAACGATCCAGAGGTGAGCTTGTCGTAGATGGCCAAGGAGAACATCGTGCCCGCGGAGGGCCCGCCGACGTCTCCGGCGTTGACCGTGACCTTCACCGGGAAGGTGTACTTCGGGTTGGGCACGATGCCCAGGTAGGCCTTGCCGTTGTCCGGCCGGGCACCGGTTTTCGCCTCGAAGCTGACCCGGGCGCCGCCGCGTTCGACGGTGACGGGCACCTCGGTCCCCGCTTTCACGTCGTCGAGTGCGTTGATGGGGTCGTCGATGCGGTCGATCGTCTTGCCGTTGATCGTGAGCAGGATGTCACCGACGTGGAAGACCTTGCCGGACGGTGCATCCGAGGACACCGCCGCGACCTCGATCTTCTCGCCGACGGTGAAGCCGGCCGCCCGCAGCGCCACGGTCTGGGCGATCTCCTGCGACCCGGTCATCTCGGCGGTGCTCTCCTGCTGCACCTCATCGGCGGTCTGACCTTCCTGGAAGAAGGCCGACTCCGGGTAGAACTGGGCGTTTCGGTCGGTGAGTTTGGTCCAGGCCCATTCGATCGCGGAGACCGGGTACTGCGGTCCCCCGGCCAGGGAGACCGTGGTGAAAAGTAGTTGCCCGTCGGTGGGATAGGTGGTGGCGCCTTCGATGCTGATCACCGATTTGCCGTCGATCGTGCCCAGGGTGTTGGTCGCCGGGCCGGGTCGCAGGATCGCGACCGGCACTTTGATCAGACTCGCCAGGGACAGGCCGACGACGATCAGCGCGCTGACGATCAGCAGGGCCCAGGTGCGTTTGGTCACCGTGCGTCGCGGGGCGGGCGCGGGCGGGCTGGTCTGCAGATCGGGCCACGCCGCGGTGTCGGGAGCGGTGGGCTGCTGCCCCGGATCGTCGGTCACAAACCCACCCATTCCGTCTCGCCGTCGTCGAAGGCCTGCCGTTTCCAGATCGGCACCTGCGTCTTGATCGTGTCGATCAACGCTGTGCAAACACTCAAAGCGTCACCTCGGTGCGCGCTGCTCACGGCGACCACCACGGCGACGTCGCCCACGACCAGTTGCCCGGTGCGGTGGACCGCGGCGGCCGCAATGATCGGCTCGGTGAGCACGTCCTCGATCACCTGGGCCAGGACATCGGCTGCGCTCGGGTGCGCCTCGTAGGCCAACCCGGAGACGTCGCGGCCACCGTCCTGGGCCCGCACGTGCCCTACGAAAACCCCGGTTCCACCGGCGTGGGGATCGCCGACCGCTTCAATGACCGATCCCACATCGATCGGCTCGGCACTGATGGCCGCCAACCGCACCCTCGGTTCCACCTTGCGTGTCTCCTCGTCATCGCACCGGCCCGGTTACGCCCGTAGCGCAAGACCGTCGCACCCACCTGGGAACGCGGGAGCGGCCGGCGTGGTTATCTAAGTAGAGATAGTGACTGATCCCGAAGCGGATTCTCGCACTTGCGAACATTACGGATGGAGCCACGGTGAGCAACAGCCCGCTTGAACCCTCCGGCCCGGAGGAGCCGCCGGACCTTGCTGAGGTCCTGCGATCGTTGATGAACGGCGATTTCGGGGCGAACCCCGAGATGGCCGATGCCCTCAAGCAGATGGGCCTGGAAAACATTGACCCCGCCATGATGCAGATGGTCGGTGCCCAGATCCAGGCGATGATGTCCGGCTCGGCCGACGACGGCAGTTTCAACGTCGAATTGGCCACGGACGTTGCGCGCAAGCAGGTGTCCGCCGCGGGGGACGCGTCGGTCACGGTGGGCACCCAGCGGGACGTGGAGCAGGTCGTGCAGGTCGCCAACCTGTGGCTCGATGAGGTCACCGACTTCCCGGTCTCCGGGTCGGCGGCGGCGGCCAGTCGCGCCGAATGGGTCGAGACGACCATGCCGGCGTGGCGCGGTTTGGTCGAACCGGTGGCGCAAGGTGTGTCCGGTGCCATCCGGTCGGCGATGCAGGAGCAGTTCCGCTCCTTCGGATCTGAGGACCTGTCGCAACTCGGACTGCCTGCGGGACTGGACCCGAGCATGGTGATGGGCCAGATGGAACCCATTGTCGGCCGGATGAGCGCGGCGATGTTCGGGATGCAGGTCGGTCAGGCGGTCGGTGCGTTGGCCGGCGACCTGGTCACGGGGACCGAGGTCGGACTCCCCCTGGTGCCGGACGGCACCGTGATGATCCTGCCCGCCAACGTTTCTGCCTTCGCCGAAGGTCTGCACGTAGACGCCGGTGAGGTGCACCTGTACCTTGCGGTGCGCGAAGCCGCGCGCATGCGGCTTTTCCAGTCGGTCGGCTGGGTTGGTCCAGCGCTGATCGCCGCCGTGCAGAAGTACGCCGGTGACATCAGCATCGACACCGAGGCCATTGAGCGTGCGGTGCGCGAGGCAGACACCACCGATCCCGCCCAGTTGCAGGGCGTCCTGCAGGACTCCCTGTTCTCCCCCACTCCCAGCGAGGCACAACAGGGCGCGTTGGCGCACCTCGAACTGCTCCTGGCCCTGGTCGAGGGCTGGGTCGACGAAGTCAGCGAACGAGCCGTTCAACCGCACCTGCCGAACCTCGCAGCGCTGTCGGAGGCGGTACGCCGCCGGCGCGCCTCGGGCGGGCCCGCGGAGCGAGTCTTTGCCTCCTTGGTCGGCCTGCAACTGCGGCCTCGACTGATGCGCGAGGCGGCCGCGCTGTTCACCGCAGTGGAGGACGCCGAAGGCGCCGCCGGGCGGGACGAGACGTGGAAGCACCCGGACTTCGTGCCGACAGCAGCCGAACTGCCGGATCCGGCCGGTTATCTCGCCCGGCGCACCGGTGGCGCGGCGCCGACCCGCGATGCCGTCGACGATGCCCTGGACGCCCTTCTGGCGCAGGGCACCGCGGAGTGGGAAGCAGAAGGAGACGACCCGCAGGCACCCGACACACCGTCGTGACGTCGCTGCACGCATCGGCGACGGCCGCCGTGAGCAGCTACGAGCCAGCCACCATCGAGCAACGGCAGCTGCGTGCGCAGTTCCTGGCCCACCTGGAGCAGCATGGCGACGGGCTCTGGAAGTCCGGGCCGCCGGTGCATCTGACGACGAGCACCTTCGTCTATTCGGCGGATCTGGGATCGGTGCTGCTGGTTCTGCACACCAAGGCCAAGCTGTGGCTGCAACCCGGTGGGCATCTGGAGCCCGAAGACGTTGACCTGCCAGCCGCGGCACTGCGGGAAGCCACCGAAGAGACCGGGATCGCCGGTCTGCGGATCCTGCCCGGGATAGCCCACCTGGACCGGCACGCGTTGGCGGATGCGTTCGGGCGGTGCCGCGAGCACCTGGACGTGCGGTACGCCGCGATCGCGCCACACGGCTCGCAACCGGTCGTGTCGTCCGAATCGGACGCCGTGGCCTGGTGGTCGTTGGCCGATTTCCCCGAGCAGACCGATCCGGCGCTACCACTGGCCATGCGGACCGTTGCCGATCAGCTCCGCCACGCTGGTCAGGCGGGTAGCCCCTCGGCATCACCGGGGTCGTCAGCGTCCACGTCCGACTCGTCCATCCGCAGCGCACTGCCGAACTCCACCCCGTCCAGGTAGGCCTGAGCGCGCAGGAGATCCGGGTACCCGGCCAACAGCGCCCAGAAGTCCCGTCCATGCCCTGGCTGCAACAGGTGCGCCAACTCGTGCAGGAGCACCGAGTCCACGACGTAGGCAGGCATACCCTGCAGGCTGCTCGAAAGCCGGATGGTGCCTTCTGAGGGTGTGCAGGAGCCCCATCGGCGGCGTTGATTGCTGACCCAGCGCACCGACTCCGGGTGCGCCCGATCAGCCAGGTATTTCCGGGACAACGCGGCTGAGCGTTCCATCAGGTCTTGGTCGGGACGGCCCCGGCGGCGGCGACCGCGGGGTGTCTGCACCCGTTGCACCATGTCGGCCACCGCCTGGGCCTCCGCGCGACCGCTGAGGCCGGCGGGCACCAGCACGATGATGCGCCCGTCTGCCCGGTATCCGTTGATGGTTCGACGGCGGCGGGCCGATCGGCGTACCTCGACGACCTGACCGGACACCATCAGCAGTTCGCCCTGCACCGGTGTTTTGGGGGCCGCGGGACTCACGGGTCCATCGTCGCGGATCGGGTCGCTGATCGCCATGAGGCTGACCGTACGGGTCGCGGTCCCGTGCCGGCGAGGCGCGATGTCGATCGTGTGGATAACCGCGGGTCGGCCACTGCCCCTGTGGACATCGGACATCCGTGCGCCGCCACCCGTGGCAGGGTCCCGCTATGACGCAACCGCCGCCCTCGGAGCACCCTCTGCAGTTGCCGGCCGACCTGATCACCGACCCGGACGGGGTCCGCGGCGTGCGTTTCGGGGTCGGCGGCGCCCGGATGGTCGACGTCACGGGTCTGACCCGCGCTGAGGCCGAAGCCGTGAGCCGGCTCGGCGCCCTCACCCACGCGCAATGGTCAACCGCCCACACCACCCGACCGGTGGGTCAACGCTGGCCGCAGGTGGTGCAGGCTCTCGAGGTCGCCACGCGAGAAGTGACCGCGGACGACCCGACCGGCCAACAGGTCGTGGCGTTGGACGGTGGTGGCCGCCTGCCGGATGCGGTCGGTGAGGTGCTGCCGGTAGGGATCGCCACCGTGCGGGATCCCTGGCAGATCGCGGCCCTGGCCAGCAGCACCAGCACCGCCCCGGATCTGGTGGTTCTGTTCGGATCGCGGGCGGTCGCGCCGCACCGGTACCGGCCCTGGCAACGGCTCGGCGTACCTCATCTGCCTGTTGTCGTCGGTCCGCGGCGGCTGCACCTTGGCCCGGTCGCCGGGACGGGTGAGGTCTGCTTGCGGTGCGTCGACCTGCGCCGCACGGATCGTGACCCGGCGTGGCCGCAGATCGTGGCCGCCGCGAGCGCGGCGGATCCGGGCAATCTGCCGGACGTACTACCGGCGGACCTGCTGGCGATCGGCAGCGGCGCCGCGGCATTGATCATCCGCGCAGTCCTTGCTCCCACCGGTTTTCCGGCGGGACTCAGCGTCTCGGTGTCGGATGCGGGACCGTGGCTGCTGTATCACCACTGGCCGCGACACCCCGCCTGTGGTTGCGCCGCCCCACCCTTGGTGGAGCCCGCGTCAACGCAACTGCGGGAAGCTGGGTGACAATGGGCGCATGGCTCGTGTCCCGCGTAATTCGGTGAGCCGGACCGCGCGTCTGGCCACCTTGCCCATCGGGTACGGCGCACGGCAGACGATCGGTCTTGGCAAGCGGGTGGGCGGCGCGTCGGCCGAGGCGGTGACCGCACAGATCCAGGAGCAGACCGCGGCCCAGATCTTCAAGGTGCTGGGCACCCTCAAGGGCGGCGCGATGAAGGTCGGGCAGTCGATGTCCGTCTTCGAAGCGGCGCTCCCGGAGGAACTCGTCGGGCCCTACCGCACCGCGCTGACCAAACTGCAGGATGCCGCCCCGGCGATGCCGGTGAAGCTGGTGCACAAACAACTGACCGAACAGCTCGGGTCCCGCTGGCGCAGCTATCTGCGCGACTTCGACGACACCCCGGTCGCGGCCGCGTCGATCGGGCAGGTGCATCGCGCGGTGTGGAAGGACGGCCGGCCGGTCGCCGTCAAGATCCAGTACCCCGGCGCGGGTGAGGCGCTGCTGAGCGACATCGCGCAACTGTCCCGGGTGATGCGGCTGACCACCTCCTGGGTACCGGGGTTGGAGTTGCGACCGCTGCTGGAGGAGATCCGGGAGCGGATGCGCGAGGAACTGGACTACACGTTGGAGGCGACGATGCAGCGGCAGTTCGCCGCGGCGTACGCCGATGATGAGTGGTACGCCGTGCCGAACGTTCTCGCCGACACCCCGGGGGTCATCGTCAGCGAGTGGATCGAGGGCATCCCGCTGTCCCGGATCATCGCCGAGGGCACGAACGAGCAGCGGGATCTGGCGGCTTCGCTCTATCTGGAGTTCTTGGTTGCTGCGCCGGGACGAGCTGGACTGCTGCATGCCGATCCGCACCCGGGCAATTTCCGGTTGTTGCCGGACGGGCGTCTCGGGGTCCTGGATTTCGGCGCGGTCAACCGGCTGCCGGAGGGGATGCCGGCGGCGATGGGTCATCTCCTGACGGCTGCCGTGGACGCAGACGCCGACGAACTGCTGGCCGGTCTGCGTGCGGAGGGGTTCGTGCGCGAGAGCATCGACGTCGCTCCGGAGGCGGTGCTGGACTATCTGTCGGTTTTCGTGGAACCGCTGCAGGACAACGCATTCCAGTTCAACCGCGAGTGGCTGCGGTCGGTCTTCAACCGGATCAACGACCCCCGCAGTCCGAACTTCTCAGTGGGGATCAAGTTGAATCTGCCGCCGGCCTACCTGCTGATCCATCGGGCGTGGCTGGGCGGCATCGCGGTGCTGTGCCAGATCAACGGGGTGGCGCCGGTGCGCGAGATCATCAACGACTACTTGCCGGGGTCAGACCTGCCACCGGTCTGAGGCAGTACAGAACACGAGGTGCGAATCCCATGACGGATTCGCACCTCGTGTTTTCTACGGCCGTTGCGCCGCTCGACGGCGACGGCTGACGCGTGGTGGTCGACGGGGTACCTCCCCGCGGCCGCTGCGCGACTGTCGGACTCGGACTATCTCGACTTGCGAGTGCTGAAACATGCTGGAACTCCTGGAAAGTCATGGCTACTTGTTGATTCAGGCGGCGACCGCGTCCTTGCGCGGACGGCCCCGGGGCCGTTTGCGCGCGACGATGGCGCCGGAGACGAACAGCTCTCCGCCCCACACGCCCCACGGCTCGGCCCGCTCGATGGCTCCGGCGAGGCAGGCCTGCTGCAGCGGGCACTGCAGGCACATCGCCTTGGCACGCTCGACGTCGGCCGGGCTCTCGGCGAACCACAGTTCGGGGTTCTGCTGCTGACACGGCAACGCTGAGTCGTCGCCGGCGGGGGCAATCTGGTCGATGAGGTCGATCAACGTCATCGGGGCCACCTCCTTCATCTCCTGCGCGGCCGGTGCCCCGGTCGGGGCGCCGGTGTTGCTGCCACTGCCTGGTGCGGCGGTGGTTGCTCGGGGATCTGTCGTGAACATCGGGTGTGTTCCTGGTTCGGTTCGGTGGTCACGGCATACAAAGAGGCCGCGGACCCTGGCTGGGTTCCGCGGCCTGGAGGTGGCTGATCCTGGGACTTAGGTCAGGATCAGCTCCACGGACGCGGAACGAATGACACGGGTGGTGAAGAACGGGGCATCGGCGATGGACCGGCCGCACACCTCGTCACGCACACGCACCACTCCGGTCGCGGGGACACCGCTACGGCTGCCATCGAGGAAGGACTCAGGGGTCGTCGACAGGGCATAGCGGGACGTCGCGGCAGCGCGGTGCGTGCGCGTCATCAGCTTGTTGATCTCCATGTTTCGACCCTCCTTCGACTCTCGGTTGCGGCCCGTCGCGCGCATAGTGCGCGTCCCGGATGACTTTGTCGAGAGTAGTGCGACCGCTGCGAAGGCGGCAACTTATTTATTCAAGAATTTTTCGCGGCACGTCTTGAAACGGCTATTCCGTTGCAGCAGAGTGCTTTTCGGTCACCTCGGCCGGATCGTCCCCATCCAGTACGGCGAGCACCGCCGCGCCGTACATCCGCAGTTTGCGGTCGCCCACCCCGCTGATTTTGGCCAGGGAGTCCAGGTCGGCGGGCATGTCCTGGGCTATCGCGATCAGCGTGGCATCGGTGAAGACGATGTACGCCGGTTTGCCGTCTGCGGCCAACGAACGCCAGCTACGCAGCCGCTCGAACAGCGCTTCGTCGTAGGTGGGCGGGCACGCTGCACATCGGCCGATCTTGCGTTGGGCGGCCACCGTCAGCGCTGCTCCGCACGATCGGCAGCGGGTGGCGGCGCGGGCGCCGGCCTTGCGCGGGCGGTCCTTGGCCTTCGGTTGCACGGGTTGATCGGCGACGCCCTCGAGAGCGCCGGCCGTGCCGTAGAGGAACCGGGAGCGGGACCGCGAGGGGGCACCGCCGGGGTTACGGGCCAGGGCGTAGCTGAGCAGCAGGTGCCGCCGTGCCCGGGTCACGCCGACGTAGGCCAGCCGTCGCTCCTCGGCGACCTCCTCCGGCCCCTCGGCCATCGACAGCGGAAGCATGCCGTCGCTGCAGCCGACGATGACGACCGCATCCCACTCCAGACCCTTGGCGGCGTGCAGCGACGCGAGCGTGACGCCCTGCACCGTCGGTGGGTGCTGCTCCCCGCGCGCCGGTCGAGTTCGGCGACGAACTCGCGCAGCCGTGCTTCGGGTTGCTCGACGATGAAGTCGCCACTCAACTGGGCCAGTGCGTCCAACGACTGCCACCGCTCGAGGGCGGCACCACCGGTCGGTCGCACGGTGGTCAGGCCGGCTCCGGCGAGAGCGTCACGAACGACTTCCGGCAGCGGTCGCTCGAGGTTGTCCGAGCGGACGGCGCCGCGCAGCAGGACCAGCGCGCGGCGTACCTCATCACGGTTGAAGAAGCGCTCGCCGCCGCGCACCAGGAAGGGGATGTCAGCGTCGCTCAGCGCCTGCTCGATGGGTTCGCTCTGGGCGTTGATGCGGTAGAGGACCGCAATCTGGCTGGCCGGAACTCCTTGCCCCAGAAGACCTTTGATCTCCTGGGCGATGCCGGCAGCCTCGGCGGGGTCGTCGGGGTAGGTGAGCAGCCGCGGCAGCGGACCGTCGCTGGACTGGGCGTGTAACTCCACGTGCTCCTGCCCGCGGCCGATCACCCGGTTGGCCAGGGTCACGATCTGTGGGGTGGAGCGGTAGTTGCGTTGGAGGCGCACCACGGCGGCGCCCGGGTGGCGCTTGGTGAACTCCAGCAGGTGCCGTGGACTGGCGCCCGTGAAGGAGTAGATCGTCTGGGCGGGGTCGCCGACCACGCACAGGTCCTCGCGGCCACCGAGCCATTGGTGCAGCAACTCCTGCTGGACGGTGTTGACGTCCTGGTACTCGTCGACGACGAAGTGGCGGTACTGGTCGTGCACCTCGCGGGCGACGTCCTCGCGCTCGGCCAGGATGCCGTTCATCAGCAGCAGGACGTCCTCGAAGTCGATCGCGACCCGTTCGGTCTTGACCTCCTCGTAGGTGCGCCACAGGCGGGCCATGGCGGTCGCGTCCAGGTCGGCGACCTGCCGGCCCGCGCGGGCTGCGGAGGCCGGGTAGGCGTCGGCGGTCAGCATGTTGACCTTGCCCCACTCGATCTCCGCTGCGGCGTCCCGCAGCCCGACGCGGTCCAGTTGCAGCCGCACCCGGGAGGCGGCCTCGGCGACCACGGGGGCTTTGTGCGACAGCACCTGCGGGGGTGCGCCGCCGACGACCCGCGGCCAGAAGTACTGCAACTGCCGCAGCGCCGCTGCGTGGAAGGTGCGGGCCTGCATGGTGGGCAGTCCTAGTCCGCGCAGCCGGGTGCGCATCTCGCCGGCGGCGCGCGCGGTGAAGGTCAACGCGAGGACCTTGTCGGCGCGCAACTCCCCCGCCGCCACGCCGTACGCCAAGCGGTGGGTGATCGCGCGGGTCTTGCCGGTGCCCGCGCCGGCGAGCACGCACATGGCCCCCAGGGGGCGGCTGGCCACCTCGCGTTGCTCCGGGTCCAGGTCGGCCAGGAGGGCGTCGGGGCTGAGGGCGGCGCTCACCATCGGGTCGCCACAGGCAGGGGGCCGCCGTACCAGTGCTCGATCAGGTGCCGGGCGATGGACAACCGAGGGGGTACGCCGATGCGCTCGGCTCGCAGGTCATCGGTGAGTTCGTCGCGGGTGAACCAACGCGCTGCGACGATCTCGTGCGGGTCGGTGTCCAGCGCCGGTGCGTCGGTGTAGGCGACGTAACCGATCATCAGCGAGGCCGGGAACGGCCACGGCTGATCGCCCAGGTACTGCGCATCGCGCACGCTCACGCCGACCTCCTCCTGAACCTCGCGCGCCACGGCGGCAGCGAGGGATTCACCGGGCTCTACGAAACCAGCCAGCACCGACATCCTCGGAATTTCCCCCTCACGGGTGCCGAACCGGGTGCCCTGCGCCAGCAGCAGGCGATCGTCGGGGTCGATGACGGACATGATCACGGCTGGGTCGGTGCGGGGGTAGTGGTGATGCTCTTCGGCGGCGCATTGACGTGCCCAGCCGGCCTCGACGGGAACCGTGGGGCTCCCGTCCTGGGGGCAGAACCCCTGGGTCGCATGCCAGTTGGCGATCCCGGCGGCTGTGGCCAGGATGCTGCGCTGTTCGTCGTCCAGGGTCTCACCGACCGTGCGCAGATCGGCTACCGGCACATCGTCGCCAGCGCGTTCGGGATGTACGACGAGCAACGCCGGGCCGTCGTGCATGGCACCGAGGAAGATCGACAGGGCCTGCTGATCGGCACTGCGGGGCGACCGGAAGGCCAAGGTGCCGTCGGGGCGGACAGGGGCCCGACCGGCGTACCAGTCGAGCACGTTGGTGTCCGGGTCGGCCAGGAGGCGGGGTAACAGATCCACTTCCCGGCGGTCGTTGGCCCGGCGGTCGACACCGGGCCGGTTGAGCAACAGATCGAATTTCGGCGGCATCCCGGGCACGTTCCCAGGTTATAGAGGTGCCTGCGCCTACCGTGGTGGGCGTGCCTCGTCCCGCCAGCCACCTCGCCGCCCTCGCCGATGCCGCAGTCCCTGGATTGCGGCCCGTCGGATACGCAGCCGCGCCCGATAGTCCTGGCGATCCGTTCCAGACCGCGCACGTCACCGGGCGTGACGACAAGCAGTGGACGGTGCGGGTGGCCCTCTCGGCGGGCACCGGTGCTGCGATGGAGCAGTCCGACCAGCTGCTGCGGCTGTTGGCCCGGCGGCTGCCGTTCGCCGTACCGCACATCGAAGGATCGCTGACCACCGACGACGGTTGTTTCGTCGCGGTCATTCCACGCCTGCCGGGGGCGCCCGCGCTGTGGCGGGATCTGGAACCGGACTCGCAGCACGCGCGTGCCGTCGGTCGGGCGATCGCCGACATCCACAGCCTTGACCCGCGGTTGATTGACGAAGCCGGTCTGCCGTCGTACGACGCGGACGCCTACCGGGCACGCAGACTGGCGGCGCTGGACCGGGCGGCCGAGACCGGCCTGGTGCCAACCGGCCTCCTCGCACGCTGGGAGCGGGCACTGGAGGAGGTCAGTCTCTGGAAGTTCGCGACCCGGGTCACCCATGGCCCGGTGGAGGCGGCCCACGTCTTCTACGACGAAGACGGTGTCGCGGCAATCACCGGATGGGAAGACGCGGCGCTGAGCGACCCGGCGGTGGACTTCGCACCGTTGTGGGCTCTGGCGGACCCGCGCACCTTCGACACCGTGTTGGAGACGTACGCCGCGAACACACCGGACAGCGCTGACCTGCACCTCGAGCGTCGAATCCAGTTGGTGGCCGAACTGCAGCGCATCACCGCTTTGATGGATGCCGTCAACAGTGGGGACCAGGCTCTGATCGACCGGCGCACGGCCGCTCTGCGCCGGCTCGACGAGGCCACGCAGGACGACCTGAGCCTGCTACCGCCGGAGGTAGTGGGGCAGCGACTGAGCGTGGTTGCCGGCGACTACGCGGCAGCACAACCAGTGGATCCGACCCAGATCGAGGTGGTCGAGTCAGCCGATTACCCCGCCGAGGACGAGACCGTCGAGATCCCGCTGTCGGGTCCGGCCGGTCCGGCGGCGGCGGCTGAGACGATCCTGAGCCAGCCAACCGACGACGATCCGACGTCCACTGTCGACCCGGCCGCCGACTCGTCCGCTGTCGACTCGTCCGCTGTCGACTCGTCCGAGCCAGGTCCGACGCTGAGGTACGACGACGCCATGTACGACGAGGGCGACACGCAACCGGTCCCCCAGCGCCCGCGCGCCAGCAACGAGTAACCAGACTCAAGACCCCTGGCTGCTGTTCAGTTGCCGGGGTTCGTTTCGTAGGTGTAGCCGGCGGGGCTGGTCCAGGTGCAGACACCCTCGGGCGTCATGGTGACGTGCCAGCCGCCTTCGTGTTTGGCGCGGTGGTGGTGTCGGCATAGGCATTGCAGGTTGTCCGCGGCGGTGTTGCCGTCGGGGTAGCGGATGACGTGGTCGATGTCGGACAGGGTGGCGGGTCGGGTGCAGCCGGGGAACCGGCAGTGCTGGTCCCTGGCCCGCACGAATCGGGCCAGTCGGGCGCCGGGCCGGTACGACCGGTCCGCGGTTTCGATCACGGTCCCGGTGGTCGCGTCCGTCAACGCCCGAGTCAGCTTCACCCCCAACACTTGCGTCAACTCGGTGATCACGGCGGCGGGGATGATCCCGACCCGAGGCAGGAACACGTCCTCGATCCCAGCCACGTGTCTGGCGTGGCCTGTCGGGGGCGACATCATCGGGTCCACCTCGGGCGGCCCGGACTGTGGTGGCGTCGTGTCTGGTGGCGTCGTGTCTGGTGGCCCGGTGTCGGGCGGGTCCTGACCGACCGACTCCCTGCGTGCGCGTGCTTCGGCGTTGAGGTCTTCGAGTTCTTCGGCGATCAGGGCGCGTAGTTCTTCATCGAGTTGATCGAGCCCGTTGATCGGGGTCAGGCCATCTTCGTGCCAGTCGTAGTCCACTGACGCCTCATCGAACCCGTCGACCAGGTCATCCCAGTCCGGTTCCTCACACAACAACTCCTGCGCCGGTGCCGTTTCAGGAGCGGTGACGGGCACAGCGACGGGGATGGTGAATGTCAGCTGGGTGTCTACCCCGACCCCGGTCAAGACCAGGTCGGTCAGGGCATCGACCCGGCACTGCGGCAACGTCTTACCGGTGGTGGTGACCTGGTGCAGTTCCCGGGCCAACTCATCGACCGCCGCCATCAGTTTCGCCGCTTCCAGGGTGGGTAGGACCGCGGTCAGCTGGGACAGGCCGGGTTCGTGATGCGGGGACACCCACACCCCCACCTGTGAGCGGCGCCGTGCCTGGGCGGCCCGGTCAGCACCGGCCGGGTCCAGCCGGGCCCGTAACCGGCGCGCTTTCGCCCGCAACCGCACCGCCGTCATCGTTTCGGGGTCGTCGGCCAGGATCCGGTCCTCGATTTGGCGGGCGACGTGGTCGGGGGCTTCGGTGGTGACCTGCGCGACCGCGCAGGCTTTACCCGGGTCCAAGGTCCCGGACCCGACCCGGTCCACCAACCGCGGACACCGCTCAAGGGTGTCCAGGGCTTCACCGAGGCGGGTGTTGCTGTGCCGGTCCGACCAGCCCAGGCGGGTTCCGGTTTCCAGGGCGAACCATTCATCCACGAACGAGCCCGGGTCGTGGCGGATCACCCGGTGGATCAGCAACGGATACGCGCCCTCGATGGGGTTCGGGTCATCGCGGTGCTCGATCGCCGCCGCCTGCGTCAACCGGTGGGACTGGATCGCCCAGGCACTGTTCTGCACGTGCTGCGCGGCGACAATGTCGCCCATCAAGTCTTCCTCGGACAACCCCGCATAGTCACCCGCCACCCGGGCGTACGCGGCCTGCAACAACCCCGCCGCCGCGCCCAACAACTCCGCCACCGACGCGTCCGCACCCACCGGTGACAGGGTCACCGAGGTCGGAGTTGTAGCGGTCAAGGACATACCCCGATTGTACTGGTGTACGAACCCCGAAAACAGATATACACAACCCAAAATTCGTGGAATTGACACCGCGTGGCCGCGTCGCCGCGTGCCAATATTCGTCCATGACGACTGCAAGTTCAGAGGAAGCTGGCGACGCGAGTCGTCCGTGGCAGTCATTGTCGACAGGCTTCGAGCAGGCCCGGTCGCGTGAAGATTCTCTCGATCGATTGGTCGAGTGGCCGGCCGAGCGTGCTCTGCTGGGCGATGTAACCGGGCTGGCTGTCCCGGGTGTGGCTGGCCGCGGCAAGGACTCTACTTCCACCCTGCGCTTCAGGCTCGGCGCAGCCTGAAGACATAGCCAGACCGACCTACCCTGGCCAGCATGAAGCGGGACAAAGTGCCGATTCTCATTGAGGCGTCCGAGTACGAGGGGCAGCCGGCGATTGTCGTCGCCTGCAGCCAGCTCGGTTCGCGCTACACGCCCGCGCGGGCCAAGAAGATCGTTGAAGAGTGGATCGAGCTCCTCGGTGGGCCAATGCCCCTGGTCGACTTGGAGTTCACGACTCGAACACCGAAGCGAGTCTTCGCGGCTCTCTCAGGCCAACCTCAGCTGACCCGCCTCGCTGTCAAGTGGGGCGACTACGCGGACCTGAGACCGATCGCGGCGATGACCCAGCTGCGCAGCCTCGAACTTCGCGGCGCCTCAGCAGTCACGGACCTGCGCCCGCTGATGGGTCTCGACAGGCTAGAGGTGCTCGCCGTGGAAGGATTCCGGTCGATTGCAGAACCCTCGCCGCTTGTAAGCCTGCACGGCCTTCGTGAACTCGAGCTTGGCGGTGACTGGATGACGCCGCGCAACGGGCATATCGCGACCATCGGTTTCATGCGCGAGCTGCGACATCTTGAGGAGCTGCTGCTGCACACCCTGATCGTCGACGACCTCGACTACGGCCCTTTACTAGAGCTGCCGAGCCTTCGTGCCGTCCGGGTGATGAAGGTGCGCGGCATGCGACCGAATCACGACGAACTTCGCCGGCGCCTTCCCTGGAAGGCATGACTAGCGGACCAGTGGCGCCGAGCATCGGTTCACGAGACCTTCGCACATGTTCCGAACGGTGCTCTTGCCTTGGGCCAGCCGGTCCATACGCTCGGCTTCGGTACTTCGCGACACAGTTCTCGCGCTGCGCTGGCAGCGAAACCCGGTCGGTCAACACCCGGGATCCCATCATCAGCGTCATCGTGGAGTCATGGTCGCCACCGTTGCCGTGCTCTCCGATGTCCACGGCGTACTGCCTGCCCTCGACCGCGTGCTGCAGGAACCCGAGGTTGTCAGCGCCGACCTGACCGTCGTCACCGGCGACCACATCTGGGGTCCACAGCCCGCGGAGACACTCGATCGGCTCACCGCGCTCGGCGAGCGTGCGGTCCTTGTACGCGGGAACGCCGACCGGGAACTCTTGCAGATGTCCCGTGGGGAAGACATCGGCCTCGGCGAGGATCCGCTATCTGTCTGGGGCGCAACGCAACTCAGTCCCCACCACCAAACGTTGCTCGCCAACATGCCGGAGCACGTCACCCTCGATATCGAAGGATTCGGTCCGGTCCTCTTCTGTCACGCGACGCCCCGCAACGACGAGGAAGTCGTTCTGGTTGACACCCGGCTGGACCGGTGGACCGAGGTGCTGCACGACGTACCTGACGAGGTCGACACGATCGTGTGCGGCCACACCCACATGCCCTACCTTCGCATCGCGGACGGCCGCTTGATCGTCAACCCCGGCAGCGTCGGACTGCCGTACGGTCGCCCCGGTGCTCACTGGACGCTGCTCGCGAACGGTGCCGTCACGATGCGCCGGACCCTGATCGATCCCGACGAACTCATCGCCGCAGTCACCGCCGGCTCGTCGATGCCCGGAATCGCCGAGTGGGCCGAGGAGAATCTGCGCCATCCTGCCTCCGACGCGGAGGCACTGGCCGCCTTCGGCCCGCGGGACGGCCGCGACGCGCACCTATGAGGCGACCACCCCCGCCAGCAGTTGCTCGATCGCATCGTCCGGCGGTAGATCCGGATAGACGGTGGTCCCCGTTGCCGCGTAATAGAACGCCGCCGCCACCGTGGCCGGGTCCAGTCCGCGGAGCCGGGCATAGGCCAGCCGGTACGCCGCGAGTTGGAGTGCCCGGGTAGCCGCCTCCTGGCCGTGTGGCTGGCTGCCGGTCTTCCAGTCCACGATCACCACCCCGCTTGGGGACCCACCGTCCGTGACCGCCGCTGGGAACACCGCGTCGATGCGCCCACGAATACTCGCGGCGCCGATCCACGTCTCGACCGGCACTTCGATCTCCAGCGGTTGCCGGTCCGCCCACTCCGACGCCAGGAAGGTCTCCTTCAACTCGGCCAGATCCGCGAAGTGATCGGCGTCGTCGTCATCGGCACCAGGGAGTTGGTCGACATCAACCAATGCCGCCGACTGGTAGTGCTTCTCGATCCAGGCGTGGAACGCGGTGCCCTGGCGGGCCGCCGGCTGTGGGCGTACGGGCATCGGCCGGCGCAGTGCACGAGCGAATTCCTCCGGATCACGCGCCAGAGCGACGATCTGCGATGCGGACAGATGGCTGGGCAACGCGACCGATGTCGAGCTGTCCGAACCAGTGCGGTCGCGCTCCGCCAACAACGCGGTCAGGTCATCGCGCAGTTGGGGCGACAGCGAACTGGACCATTCCTCCCACGACGGGTGGTCCTGGTCAAGCCGTTGCCGCATCAGGTCCACCTGAGCGGCCGTGGCCCGCAAAGCTTCGATGGACGGCGAATCCACCTGTGGCGGAGGCCAACTCGCGCTGGGCGGCTGCTCCAACAACGGATTCTCGGCGTCTTCCGGCGGGAGTTCCTCCCAGTGCAGGATCCGGCCGCCCGGGACATCGCCCCCGTCGATCAGGTCACGGGCCTCCAGCAGGAACCGCGATGGCAGCCGGGGTTTCTTCGCTGTCCCCCACACCGAACTGGTCAGGAAAAGGGTGTGCTTCGCGCGGGTCACCGCCACGTACGCCAGGCGCCGCTCCGCGGCCAGCTCGTGCGCGCCGTACGCCAGTTTGAACTCGCCCAGTTGATCCCTGAGGTCCGTGTAGGTGTCGACCTCGGCCCAGTTCAGGACCGGCAATCCGGTCGCGTCGCCACGCAGATCGAACGGAATCCGCACCCCGCTGGTCCAGCCGGCATCGGTGGTCGCCCACGTCCCCGGGTCATGCGGCACGGCGTCTTTGCCGACCGCCCAACCGGCCCATTCCGGGCTCCACGTGGTGGCCCCGCAGTGCGCGGGGAAGACACCCTCCGACAGGCCAGCAACCGCAACGTCGTCCCACTCCAGACCCTTGGCGGCATGGATGGTCAGGACCTGCACAACCCCTGGAGCTGCCTGCACCACGGGTGCGTCCAGACCGTCCTCCTCCGACTCGGCGGCCTCCAACCACTCCAGGAAACTGCCGAGCGTCGCCCGGCCGGCCGACCCGGCGTACCGCGCGGCAACGTCGAGGAAGGCATCGAGCGCGGCCCCGCCACTGCCCGTGTCGTATTCGGGTCGGGCAGCCACTTCGACGTCGAGCCCGAGGCTGTGGATCGCCTCCACCGCCAGGTCGCCCAGCGGCAGGTTGTTCAGCCGGCGCAATCGCCGGACGACCTGAGCCAAGCGATGCAACCGTGCCAGGCCCTCGGCGCTCAGGCTCTCCCCGGAGGGCCCGACCCAGTCCGCGGCGGGCAGCTGCTCCAGGGTTTCCACGATGCTGGCCCGCTCCGCCGTGTCCGGCGCGAGATCACCGCCGGCAGGGGCCCGAGGGGTCAACTGGCGAGACCAGACACCAAGGGCGTCGAGGTCGGCCGCGCCGAGGCGTAGTGCAGAGCCGGACAGCAACCGCATCAACCGATCGCCGCGAGACGGGTCATGCACCGTCCAGAGCAAGCTGACGACGTCACCGACCTCGGCCACCGTGAGCAGACCACCGACACCGACCAGTTCGTAGGGCACCCCGGCGGCCTCGAGTGCCGCCGCGACCGGCACGAAGAGAGACCGTTTGCGACACAGCACGGCAGCGGACATGGCCGAGGGGTCCGGCAGGTCCCGTCGACGCTGCTTCAACCATTCCGCGATCTGCGCGGCCTCCGCGTCCAAGGTTGCGAAGCGGCCGATGATCACTTCGCCATCACCAGCGGTGGGGCCGGCCGACAACTGTGCGACATCGAGATCTCCTTGCACCGCAAGGGGTTTGGCGATCCGGTTCGCGACCGTGAGGATGCTGCGATCGTTGCGCCAACTGATACTCAGCTGCGCCTGAGCGGCAGGTACGGGTGCCTCGGGGCCCGGGCCGGCGAAGCGACGCGGGAAGTCGTCCAGCGTGCGTGCACTGGCCCCGCGCCAGCCGTAGATCGACTGGTGCGGGTCGCCCACCGCAGTCACGACGACCGGCTCGTCGGCGGTGACCCAGAGCGACTCGAGCAGGCGCATCTGAGCCTCACTGGTGTCCTGGAACTCGTCCAGCAGGACGGCCCGGTAGCGGGACCGCTCGGCCCGACCCAACTGTGGGAAGCGCATCGCCAACGTCGCGGCGATCGCCACTTGATCGCCGTAGTCCATCGCAACCCGCTCATGTTTGGCCCGCTGGTAGGCGGTCACCACTGGCAACAACTGCCGCAACTTGGCCGACTGTGCATCCAAACCGCCCGGAACCTTGCTCATCCGGCCTTTGGCCAAGGTAAGGAGGTGACTCTCGAGGTCTTCCAGGTAGGTCTCCATCTCATCGATCGGCAGCAAGTGCTCCGCCAACTCCCCCGACAGCGTGATGACTGCCTGGGTCACCGTCGCCGGGGCCAGTTCCACCGCGTCCATGGGCCCGTCGTAGGACTGCACCACCTGACTGGCTAGCTGCCAGGCGGCCGCCTCGGACAGCAGTTCCGTGTCGGGTTCGATGCCCAGCCGAAGCCCCTGCTCACCGACCAGGCGCGCGGCGTACGAGTGATAGGTCTGGACGGTGGGCGCGGCCAGCGCTGAGGCCACATCGTCCTGCACGACGGCCGGCAGCAACCCGGCGACGTCCAGTCGTCGTAGCCTCAGCTGCAGCCGGTGACCCAGCTCGGCGGCCGCCTTGCGGGTGAAGGTCAGTCCCAGCACTTCATCCGGGGTCACGTGCCGATTGGCGACCAGCCACAGCACCCGCATCGCCATCGTCTCGGTCTTGCCCGACCCGGCCCCGGCGACCACAACCAGCGGAGCCAACGGGTCCGCCTCGATGATGCGTTCCTGCTCCGCAGTGGGCGGCGGTGACGCGAGCGCCTCAGCGATCTGGCGCGCCCGCACCGGTCGCACAGCAGCTTGAACCGTCACAGCATCCGTCCTCGGTCGCGCAGCGGGCAACTGGACTGCACGTCGCAGATGTTGCACATCGACCCGGCCGTGGCGACGAACTCACGGTCAGCCATCTGCTCGGCCAGTTCGGCGATCCGGGTGTGTGCCCATTGCGGATCTTCCTGAGCCTCCAACGGCGATTGGACCTGGACCTTGGCCTCGGGTTTCGTGCCGGCGGCTTTGCCGAGTTGGACCAGTGCGGCACCCGCGGGTTGCTGCCCGGGCACACCCTCGAAGCCACCTTCGGCCACGGCTGCCTGGTAGGCCCCCAGTTGGAGGTGCTCGACCACCTCGGCTTGCGACACCGGCGTCCTACCGGTCTTGAAGTCGATCACCCGGACACCGTCCGGAGTCTCCTCCAGACGGTCAACCCGCCCCCGCAAGTCCGCTCGTCCGATCGTCACCTCAAAAGGCACTTCGGCACCGAGCACCGTTGTCCCTGGACCGGTGTGCTTGGTGAGGTATTGGTCCGCGCGGGTCAGCATCAGCTCAGCCAGCTGCCGTTGGGCGCGTTGGTTCCAGCCATGCGGCAGCCCGAGGGTCGACCACCGCTCGTCCAGCGCACGCACCATGGCGCTGAGTCCCTCGTCCCCGCGGGTTTCGATGATGTCGTGGATCAGCGTGCCCAGGCTCGCTGCGCCCCCGGTGTCGTGCTCGCCGCCGCTGTTGACGAGGAACCACCGCAGCGCGCAGGTGGAAAAGCTGCTGAGGGTGGATGGCGACACGCGCACCGGGAGGGGTGATGGTCGCCGCGGTAGATCGACCGATCGATTGCGCAGTGGCCACCACTGCTGCGGATCCGCACCTCGCACGCCCTCTTCGGCCAGCCAGGCCAACGCCATCGCCGCCGTCTGCGGTGCTTCCCCCGCGGCCACCGAGCGACGCAGGGCGGCAACGACACCGGCCAACGACATCGGCCGCGGAACCGGTGCGTAAGGCCGGTCTTCCAAGAGCGGGAACTCATCGATCAGATCCAGGAACGCCGAAGGCTGCTCTTCGTCGTTGTCGACTGCCGTGACGATCAACCGGTGCGAGGCGCGACTGACAGCGACCAGGAACTGACGGGTCTCGTCGTAGCGAACCGCCATCGCCGCGGCCTGGGCCGATCGCCCGCGACCGGTCACCACATCGACCAGGTCCGTGGAGCCGAGCAGCGAACCGCGCAGCCGCAGATCGGGCCAGACACTCTCCTGCACACCCGCCACCACGACCAGCGGCCAACTGCGCCCCGCCGCGGCCTGCGCAGTCACCAGCGCAACCTGGTCGCCATCGGGGGCGGCCTTGACCAACCGGTCACCAGGCACGTCCTGCCCGCGCAGGTGCTCCGCGAAGGCCCCCGCGGGCGCGGCCGGCAAGCGGTCCTGGAACAGTGCCGCCGCCGAGAACAACGCCACCATCGCGTCGAGATCCCGGTCCGCCCGCGTCCCGGCGGGGCCACCGGCGAACGCGTCGCGCTCCCACTCCTGCGCCAGGCCGCTGGCCGCCCACATTGCCCACAGCACGTCCTCGGCCGAGGCGGACGCGCCCTCCACCGCGAGCGCCGCCCGACCCGCGTCCAACACCGCCCGCACCCGGCGTACCGGGTCGGCGACGACCGGAAGCTCCACCGTCAGCTCCTGCTGCGAGAGCGTCGCCGCGACCAGCAATTCGTCGCTGGTGCGCGAGCCGCCGTCGGCCAGCTCGGCCTGCCGCAACGCCCGGCGCAGCCGGCGCAGCACCAGAGCATCAGCGCTGCCGAGGGCCGAACTGAGCAGATCCACCGCCAGCCCGGGCAGCTCATCGGCGGGCGGCGCGTCCCCGGCGATCAGCTCGAGAGCCTGCAGGAACGGGCGGACGGCGGGCTCGTCACGCAGCGGCAGCGTGGCAGCGGCCGTCGCCACCGGCACACCGGCAACACTCAACGATCGGCGCAGCGCGGTCGCCCGCGCCTGCCCGCGCACGATGACCGCCATCTCACCCCAGGGCAGCCCGGTCAGCAGGTGCGCCTGGCGCAAGGTGGCCGCGATGCCGCCGGACTCCGCGGCGACCGAGCGGTACACCTCGACCGTGGCCGTCGAGTCGTCGTCGGCTGCCCGGGCCTCCCGGTGCCGGACGCTGCCCACCGAACCGATCCGCGAACTGACCCGGGCGCTCACCTCACGCAGCGTTGATCCTTGCCGGTACGACGTGCCAAGGCTCAGTGCCTCCCCCGCCCCCCAGCGGCTCGCCAGAGCGAACGCCACCGCGGGATCGGCGCCCCGGAAACCCTGCACGGTGGCATCAGGGTCGGCCAGCAGCACGGTCCGTGCGACCGGCCCCGCTGCGGCAGCCAGCAATCGAGCGCCGGCCGGGGACAGCTCCTGCGCGTCGTCGATCACGATCACCGCAAGCCGGTCATGCAGGCGCTGGCGTGCTGCCGCATCCTCGATGAGCAGGTCCGTTGCAGCGCCCAGGATCCATGACGGGTCGAACCCGCCCGGCGCTGACAACGCAGTGACCTGGTCGTACTCGTCGAGCACCTGCGCGGCAGCAACCCACTCCGGACGGTCGTGCTCGCGGCCGAGCTGCGCCAGATCGGCTGCGCTCAAACCCGATTCGACCGCACGCATCAACAGGTCCCGCAACTCGTTGCGGAAGCCGCGGGTCCCCAACGCCTCGCGCACCGAGTCCGGCCAGTCCGGTCCGACCGGGTCACCCGCGGCGTGACCGGCCAGCAGATCCCGCAGCACAACGTCCTGCTCCGGTCCGCTGAGCAACCGAGGCGGTGGATCGCCGCGCAACGCCGCCTCCGCTCGCAGGATGCCCCACGCGAAGGCCTGCATGGTGCGGGCCAGCGGCTCGGTGCTGGTCCCCTGCAACCGGGTCGTGACCTGATCGCGCAGGCTGGCGGCCATGGTCCGGCTCGGCGCCAGCAGGACGCAGTGATCGGCCGGAACCCCAGCCCGCACCGCTCGCACGACCGCCTCGACGGCCGCCGTCGACTTGCCGGTGCCCGGTGCCCCCAACACCAGCAGAGCCCGGCCCGCTGCGCGCCCGGCGGCGAAGGAAACGGCGGCCTCCTGGACGGGATCCAACGACGGACCGGACGACACCGTCACAGCGGGTGCCAGCAACTGCACCTGCGGCTGGGTGCCCCCCTCCTGCGTTCTCACCGGTTCATCCCACCATCCCCCACTGACAACCTCGGCTGAATCTACGTCGGGCAGTGCCGCGCACGCGACATGTCGACCCGAAAACCACCGGCCACCAACGCGGTTCGCTCCGATGCGAAGTGTTCCAGCGCGCGTTCTTCGTGCCCCGCTGCCGGCCGCCCATCGGCCCGGACGACGCGCCACCAAGGCATCAGCGCGCCGTACGTCGACATCACGTTGCCCACCCGTCGCGGTCCCACGCCCACCAGCGCACCGATCTGTCCGTAACTCATCACCCGACCCGGCGGGATGGCCTCGACAACGTCGAGCACGGCCTCCACCACCGGCGGCAGGGGGTCAGCCATGGGCCGCCAGCCACGCGGCGTACCCACCCTCGAGCGAGCGGGCGGGGATCCCCAGATCCGCCAGCGCACGTACGCCGATCGCTGACCGGGTGCCGCCCTGGCAGTAGACGATCCACGGCTGAGTGGTCGTCAGCTCGGCAGGCACACCATCGGCCAACAACGAGTCCAGCGGCAGGTGCACCGACGACGGCAGGTGCCCCGCGGCGTACTCCTCGTCGGTGCGCACATCCAGCAGGACCCCGTCGTGATCGGCCAACTCGGCCAGGCTCGCCAACGGCACCTCGTCGTCCACGCTGGGGCTCCACGGCACGTCCGGGACGTCGCCACAGACCGGGCAGGACGGGTCTCGCCGCACCGGCAGCGCCGACCAGTCGGCCCGCAGCGCGTCATAACACTGCACGCGACCCAGCAGCGGCTGCCCGATACCCAACAGGATCTTCAGCGTTTCCAACGCCTGCACCGAACCCACCACGCCGGGCAGCGCGCCGAGCACCCCGGCCTCGGCGCACGTCGCCACCGTCCCTGGTGCGGGAGCGGCCGGGAAGATGCAGCGGTAGCACGGGCCACGGCCGGCCCAGAAGACACCGACCTGCCCGGCGAACCGGTCGATCGCCGCCCAGATCATCGGGATGCCGAGCGCGACGGCGGCGTCGTTGGTCGCGTAGCGCGCGTCGAAGGAATCACTGGCGTCGACGACCACATCGTGACCGGCGAGCAGGTCGCGAGCGTTCTGCGGATCGATGGCCACCGAGTGCGTGCGCACGGTGGCCGCGGAGTTCAACGCCAGGAGGGCCGCAGCGGCCGACTCGGTCTTGGCCAACCCCACCGAGGACTCGTCGTGCACCAACTGCCGATGCAGATTGCTGAGCTCGACCACATCGGGGTCGATCACCGTCAACTGCCCGACACCACCGGCTGCGAGGTAGCTCAGCACCGGTGAACCCAGGCCGCCGGCCCCCACCACCGCGACCCGGGCGGCGCCGAGCCGATCCTGGCCGGCCACTCCCACACCGGGCAGGCGCAGTTGGCGGGCATACCGTGCACGGTCCGGCGCGACGTGGATCACACCTGTCAGCATAGGATCGCAGGGATGTCACCAGGGTCGGCCGGTCTCTCCGGAGTGGACCCCGACCGATCGCTAGGAGTCAGAGTGCAGGAGCCGGGGCGTTCCGGACGGTTGCCGAGGTCGGCCCGTCGGGCGCAGTTGCTGGAGGCGGCGCAGGCCGTCTTCGTCGAATCGGGCTATCACGCCGCCGCCATGGACGAGATCGCCGAGCGGGCCAAGGTCAGCAAACCAGTGCTCTACCAGCACTTTCCGGGCAAGTTGGATCTCTACCTCGCGCTGATCGACCAACACACCGACGAAGTGATCACGCTGGTCCGGGCCGCTCTGGCCTCGACCACCGACAACCCCACGCGGTTCGCCGCCGCCGTCGCGGCGTTCTTCGAATTCGTCGATCGCCAGGACGCGGCCTTCCGGCTGGTCTTCGAGTCAGACCTGATCAACGAACCCGCCGTGGCCCACCAGGTGCAGCGGATCAGCACCGAGTGCTCAGCCGCGATCGCGGAAGTCATCGCCGAGGACACGGGCTTGTCGGCTGAGCAGTCCCAACTGCTCGGCGTGGCGCTGGTGGGAATGTCCCAGGTCGTAGCGCGTTATTGGGTACAACGCGGCGGCAGCATTCCACGCGACGAAGCCGTCTCCCTGGTGGCGACACTGGGCTGGCGGGGTCTGGCCGACTTCCCCAAGGTGGGCGAGGAGTTCGACACCGTTGGGTCGGAGGCCACTGCCGGCTGACTGCGTGGCACGCTGTCGCCAGGGGCGTGGTTCCCGCCGTGCCCGCAGCAGTCACCCCGAGTCGAAGGAGCAATCCCGTGGAGATCCGCATCGGCGTCCAGGACGTCGCCCGCGAAGTCGTTGTCGAGTCCGAACTGACCGGCGTTGAAGTACGCCAACTGGTGGAGGAAGCGATCGCTGGCCCGACCACCCTCAGCCTGACCGATGAGCACGGCCACACCGTGCTCATCCCGGGCGCCAAGATCGGGTACGTCGACATCGGCGCCGAGGCACGCGGCCGGGTCGGATTCGGCGGCTGACCCCACCGGAGCACTGACTGCCCGCCGTCCGGCGAGCCCCGTTGCTGAACGCCACCTGTATGCCGCACTGTGGAGGTTCTTGGTGCGCAACGGTGCGCACCCGGCCGATCGGAGTCACGTCATGCTCGCGTCGATCCTCGGATCACTCATCGTCGGTGCAGTCGTGGGCATTCTCGCCCGACTCATCCGACACGACGAGAACAATCTGTCCATGCTGGAGACGGTGCTCATCGGTATCGTCTCGTCGTTCATCGTTGGCCTGATCCTTGGTCTGACGACGTACAAGAACTCCAACGGCGGGATCCCGTGGATTGCGTGGGGGTTGTCCCTGGTCGCCGCCATCATCCTGATTCCGGTGTACGAACAGGTGCGCGGCAGGTCCAAAGCCTGATCTGCGCAGAACAGTAGGCCCCGGGCACTGCCCGGGGCCTACTACACGTTTGCGATCAGGCGTCCAGCCCCAGCGCGGCCATCCGGCGCGTGTGCTTCTCACCCAACCGGGTCAGCAACTGCTGGAAGCCGACCAGATCGAAGCCCTGGCCGGTGCCACGGTCCATGATCAGATCGAGCAGATCGTCGTTGATCAACGCCACCAGCTGAGCCTGGGACAGCGCCTCGCCCATCATCCGACGGCCGAGTAGCGCCAGCCGCCCGGCGAGCCGCTCGTCCTGTGCAATCGCCTCCAGCAGCGCGGTGCGGGCGATCGCAGCCTGCTCGTCGTCCGGCAGGGCGCGTCGGATCATGTCGGCCGTCGCGGGGTCGAGGACGTCGGTCAACTCACGATAGAAGTCGGTGGCGATGGCCGAGCCGGCGTAGATCTTCATCAGCCCCTCGTGCCAGTCCGCCGGCGTGATCCGGGCGTGCCAGTTGTCGAACGGCTCGTGGAAAGGTTGCATCGCCTCGGCGGGGTCGGCGCCCAGCTCCCGCAAGCGGGCCGAGAGTTGCTCGAAGACGGAGTACTCGCGAGCGGCGAGCGCCCCGAGAGCCTGCTGGCTCGGAACGGTCGGGGCCATCTCAGCGACCCGCGCGACGTCGAAGAAAGCCATCAGTTCGCCGTACGCGAGGACACCCAGCAAACTGGTCACGCCCGCCTCCGGAGCCGACGTTGTCCCGGTGGATGTCACCGTGCCGGAGTGTTCGATCATGAGAGGAGTCTAGGACCCGCGATAGCATGTACGTGTCATAACCGGTGCCCGGTCGGCCCAGACGATAGACATTCCAGTTTTTTTGCAGTCCGCTGCAGGTCAACGCCCCGCGAGGATCTCCCCCGCGAAACCCGCTGACCATCCGAAGACCTCCGATCGGCTCCCTGCCTGGCCGCCCGTGCGGCCCCACCGATCGAGGATCTGTTGACTGAGAACACCACCACTGAAAACGCTTCTGCCCCGAGGAACTCACGTTCGCCGATTTCGACGTCCACCCGGACATCGTCGCGGCGCTCGCGGACGCGGGCATCGTGCACCCCTTCCCCATTCAGGCCATGACCCTGCCGGTCGCCCTGTCCGGGCACGACATCATCGGCCAGGCCAAGACCGGAACCGGCAAGACCCTGGGCTTCGGGGTCCCCGTGCTCAACCGCGTGGTCGCGCCGGGTGATCCGGGGTACGCCGATCTGCCGGCTCCCGGCGCACCGCAGGCTCTCATCGTGGCCCCCACCCGCGAGCTGGCAGTGCAGGTCGCCGGCGATGTGGAGACCGCCGCGAAGCGGCGCGGCATCCGGGTCGTGACCCTTTACGGCGGGCGGGCCTACGAACCGCAGATCGATGCGCTGAAGACCGGCGTCGAGGTCGTTGTCGGTACCCCCGGCCGCTTGCTGGACCTGGCCGGTCAGAAGCACCTCAACCTTGGTTACGCCCGCACCGTGGTGCTGGACGAAGCCGACGAGATGCTCGACCTTGGCTTCCTGCCCGACGTCGAGCGACTGCTGGCCCTGACCCCGGCCGGCCGCCAGACGATGCTCTTCTCGGCCACCATGCCGGGAGCGGTCGTCACGCTGGCCCGGCGCTACATGACCCAGCCCACGCACATCCGCGCGATGCACGAGGACGGCGACAACCAGCACACCGTCAAGGCGATCGAGCAGTTCTTCTACCGCGCGCACGCGATGGACAAGGTCGAGATGCTGGCCCGCATCCTGCAGGCCCGTGACCGTGGCCTGACGATCATCTTCTCCCGCACCAAGCGCACCGCTGCGAAGGTCGTCGATGAGTTGACCGAGCGTGGTTTCAATGCCGCTGCGTTGCACGGTGACCTCGGCCAGGGCGCGCGCGAGCACTCGATGAACGCCTTCCGCAAGGGCACCGTCGACATCCTGGTCGCCACCGACGTCGCGGCCCGCGGCATCGACGTCGACAACGTCACGCACGTCATCAACTACCAGTGCCCCGAGGACGAGAAGACCTACCTGCACCGCGTCGGGCGCACCGGCCGGGCCGGCAACACCGGCATCGCGGTCACCTTCATCGACTGGGACGACATGCCGCGCTGGGGGCTGATCAACAAGGCCCTCGACCTCGGCGTGCCGGAGCCGGAGGAGACCTACTCCTCCTCGGAGCACCTCTACGAGCAGCTCAACATCCCCACCGATGTCACGGGCCGGGTCGGAGCGCCCAAAACCTCCGACAAGCCTGCGCGAGAGTCACGGTCAGGTTCGGATCGGCGTACGTCGGGTGGTCGCCAGCGCGCGGACCGCGGCGAGCGCTCGGAGCGCTCCGAGCGTGACGGATCGCAGCGTCGCCGCCGTCGTACCCGCAAGAGCTCCGACGGCGCGCCGTCACCCGACCGGTCATGACCGGCCTGGCGGCGGACCCGGAGGAACTGGCCGCTGCCGTGGGTGAGCGCCTGGCGCTCATCCGGCGCTCGTTGGCCGACGCCCAAGCGGCGGTCGGCACCGCGCAGGCGGCGGAGGCGCTGGCGCACAGCCTGCAGGTCACCGACCGGATGAGCGAGGAGATCGTGCGGCTCGTCGCACCCGATGCACCGACCCAGTTGCCGGATCTGCGCTCGGGTCTGACCGGCCGGGAGTTGGAGATCGCCGAACTCATCGCCCTGGACCAGTTGACCAACGCCCAGTTGGCGCAGCATCTGGACATCTCGGAGAAGACGGTCAAGACGCACGTCGGATCGATCCTGCGCAAGTTGCAGATCGCCCAGCGCTCGGAGATCGCCTGGACCCTCGGGGTCACGCAGAAGTAGGTTCCAGACCCTCCCAGGGCAGCGCAGCGGGCCCGGCCGCCTGCCCCTCGGGACAATGCTCGCGGAAGTCGCACCACCGGCACAGCGGGCCCGGCCGCGGTGGGAACGCAGTCGATGCCGCGCCCTGCTGCTCGTAGGACTGGTCTACGTCGATGAGGTCGGCGACGATCGAATCCGCTTCTGCCAGCTTGCGATCCAGCGACTCGTCGGTGTGCTCGTGGGCGATGACCTCGCCCGTGGGCACATGGTGCAACTCAACCGTGACGCAGCGCGCGCGGAACAGGCGGCTGACGGCGGCGGCGTAGAAAGCCAGGGGGAGCGACACCCGCGCCGCGGAGTCGTCGAGCGGTTTGCGGGAGGTCTTGTAGTCGACGATGACCAACTCCCCGCCGCGGTCGTCGATCCGGTCGATGCGACCCGTCAGCAACGCCCGGCCGACCGGCAGGTTGACCGACCGCTCCACCCCACGCGGCTGGATGTCCCGGTCGATGCCGCGCAGGTACTCCACGACCTCCTGCGTGATCCGCGAGCGCCAGGTCGCCGAGTGGGCGGGGTCGCGGAAGCCGACGTCACTCCACGCTGCGGCCAACGATCGCGCGACCGCGTCGGGGGTGCGTTGACCCGGGGCCAGGTCCCAGAAGTCACGCAGCACGTTGTGCACGACCACCCCGACGACGGTGTGCGCCCGGGGCGGGACCTTGGTCGGGGTCGGACGATCCAGATACGCGAAGCGGTAACGCCGGGGGCAGTCCAGGTAGGTCAGCAAGCGGGTCGGGCTGGCCCGGTACGGGCGGCGGTAGATCGGGTCGTCGAACTGCTGGTGCAGGGCGGGTTGCTCTGCCGTCACATCCACTGCTCCAGACCCACCGAGTGGGCACCCGGATCGCGCGCCCGCTCGATCAGCGCAGCGAGTGCCTCGGGGCTGGTGGTGTTCTCGCCCAACTGGTTGGGCTTGCCGGTGCCGTGGAAGTCACTGGATCCGGTGGGCACGAGGCCGAGCCGGTCGGCGATCGCGGCCGCGTGGGCCCGTTGCTGGGGTGAGTGGTCGCGGTGGTCGACCTCCAGTCCGGCCAGTCCGGCATCGGTCATCTGCTCGATCACCGCCTCATCGACCACGCGACCGCGGGCGGCGGCGAGCGGGTGGGCCATGACGGCGACTCCCCCGGCGGCGTTCACCAGTCGTACGGCGTCCACCGGGTCCGGGGCGTAGTGCGACACGTAGTAGCGGCCGCCGGTGCGCAGCAACTCCTCGAAGGCCGCTGACCGATCGGGCACGACACCACGGGCCACCAAGGCGTCGGCGATGTGGGGTCGGCCGATGGTGGCACCCGGTGGCGTGTGGTCGACGACCTCCTCCCAGGTCAGCCCGGTGTCCGGGGCGAGTCGCTCGACGATCCGCCGCGCGCGGCTGTCGCGGTCCCGGCGGGTGCGCTCGAACTCCGCGAGCAGCCCCGGGTCCGCCGGGTCCAGCAGGTAGCCCAGCAGGTGGATGCTGATGCCGTGCCAGGCGGTGGAGATCTCCGCGCCGGGCAGGAAGCCGATGCCCGACGCAGCAGCGGCGCGAGCCGCTTCGTCCCAGCCCGCCGTACTGTCATGATCGCTCAGACCGACGACGTCCAGCGCGGCTTCCTGGGCGGCCTGGACGATCTCCGTCGGGGTCATCGTGCCGTCACTGTGCCGGGAATGGGTGTGCGGGTCGATGGCCACCGGCGCAGCGTACTGCGCGTTGATTGGGTCATCGCTGCTCCGGTTTGAGAAGGTGTGGATATGTCAGATCCCGGCTCCACCCCGACACCCGAACCGCTGCCCGCTGCGCCGACGTACGAAAACAGCACCAGCGCGGTCGGTGAACCGCCGAAATCCATCCGCCAGGCGGTGGCGTTGATGTACGCCGGGGCCGTGCTGTCCGCGATCAACCTGCTGTTCGCGATCTTCTCCAAATCGCGCATCCACGACAGTTTCGTGACGGCTAACGCCAAGCAGGCGGCGGAGTACGCCAAGGACCACACCAAGGCCAAGCCGTTGTCGGCGACCGCCCTGGATCACGCGATCAGTCAGGCGTGGGTGGTCAGCATGGTCAGCGGGGCGATCACGGTCGCGCTGTGGATCGTCCTGGCTCAGACCAACAAGAAGGGGAACAGCGCGGCGCGCATCATCGCAACGGTCCTGACGGTCCTGAACGTGTTGCTGACCATCGCCAGTCTGCTCGGCTCGTTCAACCTGCTGACCTTCGTAGCCAGCATCGTGATGGTGCTGATCGCGGTCACCGTCACCTACCTGTTGTGGCGCCCGGAGTCTTCTGACTACTACGGCGCCGTCAAGGCGGCCAAGGCTTGATCGGGGTGCTACGCCGCCGGGTCGGCGCCGGGGCCGCCGCCGCGCTCACGCTGGCCGCCCTCACCGCCTGCAGCGGTACGCCGGCGGCCAACACCACCAGCGGCGACGCCACGACACTCAGCACCCCCGCACCCACCCCGGTCACGTCCACCGCCGCCGGCGCGAGCGTTTACGGTGCGTACGCGTTCGTGCAGCCTGCGGCCTGGATCGTCGACGCGGGCCGACAGACCAAGGGCGTCACGACGTACCTGAAGGCGCCGCAACCGGTTTCGGGTGTCATCCCGACCTTCACGGTGGCGACCAGCACCGTCAAACCGGTGCCGAGCCTTGACGACCTGGCCAAACAGGGTGCGATCACCGCACGGCAGCGCAGCGCCACCGTGACCGATGTCGCCGACCGTCTCATCGGCGGCGAACCCGCGCAGGGGTACGTCGTGACCAGCAGTACGCCGAAAACGGGGGCTACCGGGACCCAGGCCCTCAGCCAGACCCAGTACTTCGTCATCCACGACGGGACGATCTACGTGACGACCTTCACCTCGTCGACGGCGTCGGCCGCCAGCCTCAAACCGACCCAGGACGCGATTCTGGCCTCCTGGTCCTGGACGACACCCTGATCCGCTGTCGCTGCTGCGTGCGACCATGGCTGGGTGAGTAGTGAAGAGCAGCCCACCGCCGGACACCGCAGCCGCCCGTCCTCCGGAGCCTTCCGGGAGTTCGTCGCCGCAGGCTGGGCACCACGCGACGCCACGTTGCCCGATCGCCTCGACGTCGCCCCGTACGCACAGGTCCGCCGGGACGCCGTCTCCGCGGCTTTCCCGGGCGACCGGTTGGTGATCCCCGCCGGCGGTTTGAAGGTGCGCAGCAACGACTGCGACTACATCTTCCGCCCGCACACCGCGTTCGCGCACCTGACCGGCCTGGGCGCCGATCGTGAACCCGACGCCGTCCTCCTGCTCGAACCGCAGACCGACGGTGGCCATGAGGCGGTGCTGTTCTTCCGGCCGTTGGCCGGCCGGGACACCGAGGAGTTCTTCGGTGATTCGCGGTACGGCGAGTTCTGGGTCGGTGCCCGCCCCACCCTGGCCGACGTGGAGGCCGAGCTGGGCATCCGCGCCAGGCACATCGACGAACTACCCGATGCCCTGGCCAAGGACGCCGGAGTGGTCACGGTGCGGGTCGTGCGCGACGCCGACCCCATCACGACGCAGGCGGTGGACAAGGTCCGCGAGAGCAGCCACGAGTCCTCGACCCAGGAGTCCCAGGCATCCGCCGAGGAGGACGGCGATGAGGCGCTCGCGAAGTTCCTGTCCGTCCTGCGCCTGATCAAGGACGAGTGGGAGATCGAGCAGATGCGTCGCGCCGTCGCTGCGACCGCAGACGGGTTCGACGCGATCATCGAGGAGTTGCCCGAGGCCGTCCGCCGGGGCCGTGGCGAACGCTGGATCGAAGGGGTTTTCGGCCTGCACGCGCGCCACCAAGGCAATGGCGTCGGATACGAATCCATCTGTGCCAGTGGCGATCACGCCAACACCTTGCACTGGATCAAGAACACCGGCGAGGTGCTGGACGGTGACCTGATCCTGGTGGATGCCGGTGTCGAACTCGATTCGCTGTTCACCGCTGACATCACCCGCACGCTGCCGGTGAACGGCAAGTACACCGACGCCCAACGCAAGATCTACGACGTCGTGTTGAAGGCGCAGCGAGCCGGCATCGACGCGGTCCGGCCCGGCGCGAAGTTCTCCGACGTCCACGCCGCCGCCATCACGGTGATCGCGCAGACGCTGTTGGAGTGGGGCCTGCTTCCGGAGGGCGTCGACCTGGCGACAACCCTCAGCGACGAGGGCCAGTACCACCGGCGCTGGATGGTGCACGGCACCAGCCACCACCTCGGAATGGACGTGCACGACTGTGCGCTGGCGTTGCGCGAGGAGTACATGGACGCGGAACTGCAGCCGGGCATGGTGCTCACGGTGGAGCCCGGCCTCTACTTCAAGAAGGACGACCAGTTGGTGCCCGAGGAACTGCGCGGCATCGGGATTCGCATCGAGGACGACGTGGTGGTCACCGACACCGGCTGCGAGGTGCTGTCGTCCGGCATCCCGAGCGACCCCGACGCCGTCGAGGCGTGGATCGCCGGGCGATGGGGTGTGCTGGACTGACCGCCACTGAACGAAACGGGCGCTGCCGGAAGGCAGCGCCCGTTTCGTTCAGCCTCGCTCAGTAGATCGAGACGATCCGCGAGGGATACAGGATGTTGGAGCGGATCAAGAAGTCCTGCGCCGCTGGCAACAACCGACAGCAACCGTGCGAGGCGTTGTACGCCGGGATGTCCGCCGAACCATGGATCGCGATCCCGCCGACCACGTAGTACGGCTTGTACATCGACCCCAGCGCACCGGTCACCCAGCCGGAGGTGTTGCGGCGGTAGATCTTCCAGGTGCCGGTCGGCGTGGACCCGCTGTACCAGCGGCCCCAGGCGTAGAAGCGTTTGTTGGCGCCGGTGCTGGTGTTGAACACCCACCGAGCGGTGCTGCCGCCCCAACCAACGAGCAACAGTTGCCGACTCTTGTCCACCTCGATGCGGTAGCTGCCCTTGTGTCGAACCGCCGGCGTCTTGGCCTTGCCCACGACAGCCTGCTCCGCCGGACCCCAGACACCCGTGCGAGCCAGCCCCTGGGCCTTCTGGAAGGCCCACACGGCTTGGAGCGTGCCATAGCCGAAGACACCATCCACGCCGGGCATCCAGTAGTGCAGGCTGTACAGCTTGGCCTGCATCCCCTTGACGTCGCCGCCGCTCATCCCCCGCTTGAGGGTGCGGCCCGCCGCCGCACGGACCAGTGCCGGTGCGGCCTGCTGGGTGGTCTGGGCCTGCGCGGAGGGAGTCAGCAGGAGCCCGGTGCCGAGCGCGCCGACACCAGCGGCACCCATGATCGCCGTACGCCGCGTGAGGGCACCCGCTGTGGTCGAAGACTCGCGCGGTGCAGAGGTCCTGATGGTCATGGGTATCGACTCCTTCATCTGCCAGCCGAAGCGGGTCTGCAGCTGGACTCCTCGTGATCGGTGATGCTGGTCACGATGTGAGGAGCACCAAGAGCACAGAACCGGACATTCCTGTGCGATTCCAGCGCTGTACGTGGGCCCAGCATAAGTCAGCGACGCTGCACATGCAGCGTCGCTGTGGATCGCGGACCGGCCCGGAGGCTGGGGTCAGCGGCGGCGGTTCGACGGACGGCGCAGGGCCCGCTCGACGCGGGTGGACTGCGCAGCGTTGACGACGACCGCGGTGGCCTTGGTCATGGGCACTTGCTGGAACATGGTCGCCTCCTTCAAGACTTTGCTCACGAAGACCGGTGGTTGCCCGGCCTGACCCACCAAGTATATACTTCGAAATCGAAAACTTCAATTTGGAACTTCTGTGGCCGGGGTCACGTACACTGCGACCATGGTCGACGACGTCGAAACCCGCATCAGGACGGCGCTCACCCGCTCCGCAGTGCTGTGGATCGGTGCGCCAGGGGGTCGACTGCACGCTGCCTGGTTCGCTCGCGCCTCGGACCAGGACGGAACCTGCCTGGTGATCAGTGGCGCTGGTGAACAAGAGCTGCCCGTCCTGCCCGATCCCTGCGAGGTGGTCCTGCGCCAGCGGGACAACCGCACCCCCACCGGGCCGCTGGCTGCCCACGTGGAACTGATCGGCGCTCATGACCCCAGATGGGACACCTGCGTCGCGGACCTGGTCGCGGCCAAACAAGGCGTACCCAGCGCGGCCCAGCTGCGTCGGTGGCGCACGACGGCCAAGATCTGGGCGGTCACTCCCCGCGCCCCGGACCTGCTCACCCCAGCGGGATAACCTGGGCCGGTGAGCAGCCAGACCCGGGTTTTCGTCGCACGGATTGCGGGTTTGGTGGTCCTGGACCCCCTCGGTGACCAGGTCGGCCGGGTCCGGGATGTCATCATCACGTTCGCAGCCAACGGCCAGGCCCGGGCGATCGGGTTGGTCATCGAGGTGCCCGGCCGCCGACGGGTTTTCGTCCCGATGACCCGGGTCACCGGTATCGACCCCGGCGCTGTCTTCACCACCGGCCTGGTCAACATGCGACGGTTCGAACAACGCACCGGCGAGTACCTGGCCATGGCCGAACTGCTGGACCGCAGTGTGCAGGTGCGCGAAGAGGGACAGACCTTCACCGGTGTGGTCGAAGACCTGGGGATCGAGCAGAACGCCCGCCGGGACTGGATCGTCACCAAGGCATTCGTGCGGCGGGCCGAAGACGTGTCCGGTGCTTCCAAAGCGATGTCGCGCCTGACCCGCCGGCGTACCGGAACGACGTTCCTGATCGATATCGACCGGATCCTCGGGCTGCACCAGCAGGCCCCCGCGCAGAGCGCCGAAAGCCTCCTGGCCAGCTATGAGGATCTGCGCGTCGCCGACCTGGCCGAGGTCATCCACGACCTGAACCCCAAGCGGCGGGCCGAAGTCGCCGCGGCCCTGGACGACAGCAAACTGGCTGACATCCTGGAGGAACTGCCCGAGGACGACCAGGTCGAGATCCTCGCCGGTCTGGAGATCGGCCGCGCGGCCGACGTCCTGGAGGCGATGGAGCCCGACGATGCGGCCGACCTGTTGGCCGACCTGCCGCCGGACCAGGCCGAACAACTGCTGGCCCGGATGGAGCCGGATGAGGCGGAGCCGGTCCGCCGGCTCATGTCGTACGACGAGAACACCGCCGGTGGTCTGATGACCACCGAAGCCATCGTGCTCGGTCCCGAAGCCAGCGTCGCCGAAGGGCTCGCCCTGGTGCGTCGCGAACAGATCGCTCCCGCCCTGGCCTCGGCGGTGTACGTCTGCCGTCCTCCGCTGGAGACCCCGACCGGCCGGTTCCTGGGCATGGTCCACACCCAGGCCCTGCTCCGGGAGACGCCCTCCAGCCCGGTGGGCAGCATCGTGGACAAAAGCATCGAACCGTTGCTGGCGACGGCACCCCTTGGCCACGTCACGCGGACCCTGGCGACCTACAACCTGGTCAGCCTCCCGGTGGTGGACGATTCCGGCCGCTTGATCGGGGTCATCACCGTCGACGACGTCCTCGACCACATCCTGCCCGAGGACTGGCGCGAGGAACGCCACGATCTGCATCCCACGATGACGACCGGCCGCAGCGAGGACCGCGCGAACAGGAGCACCAGCCATGGCTGAGCGCGCCAAGCGTCGCCGCGACGCGCTGGATCAGCCCCGCGAGCAGTCGGTGCGGTTGTTGCCGCAGTCACCGCTGGACAGCGACGCCTTCGGCCGGTTCGCGGAGAAGTTCGCCCGCTATATGGGCACCGCGCAGTTCCTGGTGTGGATGACCGCTTTCGTCATCGTCTGGATCCTGCTGAACCTGGTCGGGTTGTTCGGCCTGCAATGGGACCCCTACCCGTTCATCCTGCTGAACCTGTTCTTCTCCACGCAGGCCTCCTACGCGGCGCCGTTGATCCTGCTGGCCCAGAACCGTCAGGACGACCGCGACCGGGTGGCGATCACCCAGGACCGGCAACGCGACGAGCGCAACCTCGCCGACACCGAGTTCCTCACCCGGGAGGTCGCCTCTTTGCGGTTGGCGGTGCGGGAGACCGCTACTCGGGACTTCGTGCGCTCCGAACTGCGCGCGCTGCTGGAGGAACTCGAAGAGCGCGGCATGGTGGCCCCCGGGGAAGACCGGGCCACCTGACCGTGGTCAGCGGCTCGCCGGGCGGCACCTAAACTGGTGGGTATGCCGATCCCCACTCCTGACCAGGTCCATGCGGCGCTCGCTACCGTCAACGACCCGGAGATCAAACGCCCGATCACCGATCTGGGCATGGTGCAGGACGTCGCGATCGGTGACGACGGCGTGGTAGCCGTGACGATCCTGCTGACGGTGGCCGGCTGCCCGCTGAAGGAGACCCTCACCCGTGACACCACCGCGGCCGTGTCACGACTGGAGGGCGTGACCGACGTGAAGGTCACCCTCGGCGTCATGACCGACGACCAGCGTGGCGCGCTGCGCGACAGCCTGCGCGGCGGCGCCCCCCAGAAGGAGATCCCCTTCGCGCAGCCGAATTCGCTGACCCGGGTCTACGCAGTGGCCTCTGGCAAGGGTGGCGTCGGCAAGTCCTCGGTGACGGTCAACCTGGCCGCAGCGTTCGCCGAGCAGGGCCTGCGCGTGGGCGTGGTCGATGCCGACGTCTACGGCTTCTCGGTCCCGCGGATGCTCGGCGTGGAGCACAAGCCGACCCAATTGGACGACATGATCCTGCCGCCGGTGGCGCACGATGTGAAGGTCATCTCGATCGGGATGTTCGTGCCCGGCAACCAGCCGGTCGTCTGGCGCGGACCGATGCTGCACCGCGCATTGCAGCAGTTCCTCGGCGACGTCTTCTGGGGTGACCTGGACGTGCTGCTGCTGGACCTGCCGCCCGGCACCGGTGACATCGCGATCTCGGTGTCCCAGTTGATCCCGACCGCGGAGATCCTGGTGGTGACCACCCCGCAGCAAGCCGCCGCCGAGGTCGCCGAGCGGGCGGGATCCATTGCCCTGCAGACCAAGCAGCGGATCGCCGGAGTCATCGAGAACATGTCCTGGCTGGAACTGCCCGACGGCAGTCGGCAGGAGATCTTCGGATCCGGCGGCGGCCAGGCCGTCGCCGAGTCGTTGACCCGCAGCATCGGGGCGACCGTGCCGCTGCTGGGTCAGATCCCGCTGGACACCCGCCTGCGTGAAGGTGGCGACGCCGGTGCGCCGGTCGTCCTGTCCGCACCGGACAGCCCCGCGGCCGTCGTGTTGCGCGGGATCGCCAAGCAACTGGGCCAGAAGGCGCGTGGCCTGGCCGGACGGTCACTGGGCCTGACCCCGGCAGGGCGCTGACGACGTACGTCGATCGGCAGCTGCCGGTTTCGGGTCGGTGCGCCGCTCAGGTGGCGTCGAAGTCGAAGGGCGTCGCGCGGTCCGGGTCGTAGCGCAGGGTCTGCACGGCCACCGGCGATGCCGCGCCCCCGGCCGCAGTGGCCAGGTCGGCGTCGGTCGCTTGCTGACTCTGCGGGATACCCAGGGTGTTGGACACGTCCTCGCCGAGCGCGTCTCGAACGATCCGGCGCGGGTCGTACTGACGCGGGTCGTACTGACGCCAGTCGACGTCCTGGAACTCCGGACCCATCTGCTCCTTGAGCTGGGTCTTCGCGCCCTCAGCCATCTCGCGAGCCGAGCGCACGAACTGGCGGAACTTGGCCAGGTACTCGGGCAGCCGGTCCGGGCCGATCAGGACCGCGGCCAGCACGATCAGGATGACGAACTCCCAGCTGCCGATCCCGAAGATGTTCACTGGTGGTCCCCCTTCCCGTTCGGCGGCGTGCGGCGGTCTGAGATTACCCCACGGGTGCGGCGGCGACCGCTGGCGTCCGGGAGGTTACGCAGCCTCAGTGCGGGAAGCCGACGTTGAGCACTGCGGAGCCCTTGACCGGCGCCGGGGACAACGAGGTCGCGGTGTCCACCTGTGCGCCGGGCAGGTTCGCGGCCTGGCGAACGAGCACCTCCGGGGTTTCCAACCGGACCGATGCACCTCCGGGCTGCACCGAGGTCGGACCGTGCAGGGCCACCAGACTCGCGCCCACGCACCCGGCGACGGCCGCAATCGCCAGACCGACCGAACGGCGGGCCGAGGTGTACTGCGGCGGAGCCGACGTGGGCAGCACGCTCACCCCCGACGAACCGCGTGAGGTCGTCATCGGCGCTGCCGGGTCGGCCAGGCTCAGCAAGGTGGTCATCAGCTGCTGGTGGTGGGCCGCATCGAGGCGCACCGAGCGCAACCGCTGGATCAAGGCACGCTCGGCGTCCACCTGGGCGCGACAGCCGTCGCACGCGACGAGGTGCTGCTCGATCCGCAGTTCCTGATCCGCGGTCAACAGCCCGTCGACGTAATCAGCGAGATCCTGCGGGTGCCGCGCCATCAGCGGGTCCCCGGAAGCACACCACCGATACCCGCCCGGGAGCGTGCGGGCGCCTGCACCACCGGCCGCGGCGCCGGGGCACGGTGCGCCAGCGCCTCGCGCAACTGCGCCCGGCCACGGTGGATCCGTGAGCGGACGGTGCCGAGCTTCACATCCAACGTCGCGGCGATCTCTTCATAGGACAGGCCCTCGATATCGCACAGGACCACCGCGGCGCGGAAGTCCGGCGGCAGGGCATCGAGCGCGCGCTGGATGTCGTCATCGAACGCGGCATCGGTCAGGACCTGCTGCGGGTCAGCGGATCGGGCGGGCAGCCGGGCCGCGGCCTCATCAGACAAGGCGTCGAAGCGGATCCGCTGCTTGCGGCGCATCTTGTCAAGGAACACGTTGGTGGTGATGCGGTGCAGCCAGCCCTCGAACGTGCCCGGCTGATAGGAGTGCAGGGACCGGAAGACCCGCACGAAGACATCGTGGGTGAGATCCTCGGCGTCGTGCACGTTGCCGGTCAGCCGGTAGGACAACCGGTAGACGCGGGCCGAGTGCTCCCGGACGATCTCTTCCCAGGTGGGCGGGGTCCACGGTGCGCCGCCGTCGGGCGGGGACCCGAGCGTCGTGGTGGCGTTTTGCGAGACTTCCGTCATAACACTGACAACGGTAGGCCGCGGGGCTTTGTTCCGGCTATTTTCTTCGGATGCCGACCCTGGGTGTGAGGATGGGGTGATGAACACCCTGAAGCCGGCCAGTCAGAGTTACGCCGAGGACTTCGTCCCTGAGCCTGAGGTGGTCACGGCGGCCCGCGAGCGCGGTGAGCAGTTGGGGGCCACCCCGATCGGTGCGGGCACCGGTGCCACCTTGCAGGTGCTGGCGGCTGCCAACGCCGCGCGCACCGTTGTCGAGATCGGAACGGGCGCTGGCGTGTCCGGGCTGTGGTTGCTGTCCGGGATGCCCGACGACGGCATCCTGACCACGATCGACATCAAGGCCGAGCACCAGCGCGCCGCGAAACAGGCGTACGCGGCTGCCGGTATCGCACCCGCGCGGACCCGCACCATCACCGGCAACGCGTTGGACGTGCTGCCGCGGTTGGCGGACGGGGCCTACGACCTGGTGCTGGTGGATGGCGCCAAAAGCCAATACCCGGCGTACGTCGAGCATGCCCTTCGGATCGTCCGTCCCGGTGGCGTGGTGGCCATCGACAACATGTTGTGGCATGACAAGGTCGCCGACCCCGCAGCGCGGGACGACACGACCGTGCTGCTGCGCGACCTGAGCAAGCAGTTACGGGAACGCGAAGACCTGGCGACCGCGCTGCTGCCGGTGGGCGACGGTCTGCTGGTCTGCGTTAAGCGCGCCTGACCCTGCACGTACGACGAACGCCCCGGTCCTTAAGGGACCGGGGCGTTCGTCGTCAAAGAGTGCGGGACCTCAGCCGAGGCATCCCTTGATCGCGTCGCCGAGCGCCTGAGCTTCCTCGGCGTTCATCTCCACGACCAGCCGGCCACCGCCTTCCAACGGCATGCGCAGCAGGATGCTCCGACCCTCCTTGGTCACCTCGAGGGGTCCGTCTCCGGTGCGGGGCTTCATGGCCGCCATGGATGTTTTCCTTCCGTGTCGCGGGACTGCCCGCCATTATCGCAGCCTCCTGCGCCTGCGGCGAAATCCTGCCTCCAGTACCCCCACCCGCAGGTAACCGTGCGCGTGAAAGACTCACAACATGGCGGCGGTGATCTGGCTGGTGGTGGGTCTCCTGCTCATCGCGGGCGAAACCCTGAGCGGCGATCTGTTCCTGCTCATGCTCGGTGGCGGCGCGCTCGCTGCTGCGGTCGCGGCAGTGTTCGGCGCACCGGTCTGGCTGGCCGCGCTCGTCTTCGCGTTGATCAGCGTGTTGTTGGTCGTGGGGGTCCGCCCGGTGCTCAAGCGCAAAATGACCGACGGCCCGATCGTGCCCACCGGCATCGATGCCCTGATCGGCCGCACGGCCACCACCCTGGGCGCCTTCGGCAACACCGGTGGCCAGATCCGCATCGACGGCGACGTCTGGTCCGCGGAACCGGCCGATCCGGACGATTCGTTCACTAGCGGTGAGCAGGTGATCGTCGAACGCATCGACGGCGCCACCGCCGTCGTCAGCCGGCCGCGACTAGCGGCCGGTCCATCGGGGAATGAAGTAGGAGTGGATTGAGATGGCTGCATTGATCGTCGCGATCGTGATCGTGCTGTTTGCGATCATCATCGTCGCGAAATCCGTGGCGCTGGTGCCACAGGCCGAGGCCGCCGTGATCGAGCGGCTGGGCCGCTACACCAAGACGGTGTCGGGGCAGCTGACCTTCCTGATCCCGTTCATCGACCGGATCCGGGCCAAGGTCGACCTGCGTGAGCGCGTGGTCTCCTTCCCGCCGCAGCCGGTGATCACCGAGGACAACCTGACCGTCCAGATCGACACGGTCGTCTACTTCCAGGTCACTGACCCCCGCGCCGCGGTCTACGAGATCAACGACTACATCGTCGGTGTCGAGCAGTTGACCACCACCACGCTGCGCAACGTCGTCGGCGGCATGACGCTGGAGGAGACGTTGACCTCCCGCGAGCGGATCAACAGCCAGTTGCGTGGCGTCCTCGACGAGGCCACCGGCCGCTGGGGTCTGCGCGTGGCCCGGGTCGAGTTGAAGTCGATCTTCCCGCCGCCCTCCATCCAGGAGTCGATGGAGAAGCAGATGAAGGCCGACCGCGAGAAGCGCGCGACCATCCTTGCGGCAGAAGGACATCGGGAGTCGGCGATCAAGTCGGCCGAGGGTGACAAGCAGAGCCGGATCCTGGCCGCCGAAGGCGCCAAGCAGGCCGCGATCCTGGGCGCGGAGGGTGAGCGACAGTCGGCGATCCTGCGCGCCGAGGGTGACCGGGCGGCCGCCTACCTGCGGGCACAGGGTGAGGCCAAGTCGATCGAGAAGACCTTCGCGGCGATCCGGGCCAGCAAGCCCACGCCGGAATTGCTGGCCTACCAGTACCTCAACACCCTGCCCAAGATGGCCGAGGGCACTGCCAACAAGGTGTGGGTGCTGCCCGCGGACTTCGGCTCGGCGCTGCAGAGCTTCGCCAAGTCCTTCGGCACCCAGGGCCCCGACGGTGCGTTCCGGTACGAGTCCACGGACAACCCGCCGCCGGTCGAGGAGGACAACGTCGCCGACTGGTTCAAGACCCAGCGCGACCCGGCCGTCGCCAAGGCGGTCGCCGACGCGGAGGCCGTTGCCCGCACCTCGATAGATCCCAATCCGGCCCGTCCGAGTACGTCGAGCGAGGACTCCGCGCCCGCGGCGGCTCCCGCTCCAGCCACCTCCGTACCGGACGCCCCGGCCCCGGCGCAGATCGAGGCGGCCGAGCCGCCGCAGTACCAGTTGCCGCAGCAGCCGCCGGCCCAGGAACAGCCCTACCAGGCTCCCCCGCAGCAGCCGTACCAACCGCCGCAGCAGGGCTGAGGTTCAAAGCTCAGATCGGGTTCCACGGCAGCGACGGGACGTGCATGAGAGTCCAGCACCACCACACCTGCCAGCCCAGTCCGAGCACGACCAACGCGACCGTCCGCGTGCGCATCAGCACGCGGGCGTCGCGGTCTTTCCAGCCGGCACCGATCCACACCACGATGATCGGGAACAGGAAGATCGCGTACCGGTAGGTGCTGGTCCAGGCGTCCACGACGGCCACCAGGTAGAAGGCGTACGCCGCGACCCACGCCCGCAGCACCGGCCCCAGCGCCGACGCCCAGGGTCCGATGATCGACACCACCACCACGGCGATCATGGTGAGCACCCACAGCGGCGTCCACGCACCGAAGAAGTACCGCAGGTTGGTGAACCACGGTGCGAAGAACTCGACCGACCGGCTGGCCCGCCACGCGGATTGGGTGAGCGCGTAGGCGTCCGATTCGCCCGTGACCAACCCCGCGATCGTCGGCCACAGCACCGCGGAGACGCCGCAGCTGACCAACAGGAAAGCCATCCCGGCCCACTCGGTCCCGGGGATCGGTCGGTCCCGGCGCGCCCGCCACCGCCAGATCACCGCGACCAGCGCGACCAGTCCCAGCGGCGGTGCGATCGGGCGGGCGAACCCGAAAGCCAGCGCGACCAGTCCGGCGATCGCCCAGTCCTCGCGGCTGACCGCGAGCAGGAATCCGACCAACAGCAGCATGGCCAGGGACTCGGTGTAGGCCAGCTGCAGCACCGGCGACATCGGCAAGGTGGCGTAGACCGCGATCGTGCACAGCGTCGCGGTGCTTCCGATCCGCGGGCGCAGCAGCGGGATCATCAGCAGGGCGGCCGCGGTGCCGAGCAGCAGGGAGAGCGTCGGTGCCACGACCTCGAAGCTGCCACCGGTGATGGTCATGATGCCGCGCACCAGCACGGGGAACGCGGGGAAGAACGCCCACGGGTTCTGTTGCACCGTGCCGGACTCGTCCCGGGGCAACTGCGTGGGGTAGCCGTGCTCGGCGATGGTGCGGTACCAGTCACCGTCCCAGATGTGGGTGATGTCCCAGTACGACGCGTGCCCGGTCGCGCCGTTGGCCCCGGGCATCGTGCTCAGATCCTGCTGGCTGGCGATCCACATCAGCAGGGCCGCACTGAAGGCCCGCGCGAGCAAGTAGACCCCGAGCACCGCCCAGACCAGTCGCTGCGCGGCCAGCCGCTGCCACCACGTGTCCCGCACCACCGCCGGGGACGTGGTCACCGTGGTCATGCCGCACCGCCGAAATCACAGTCGACCAGATGATCGGTGACGACCCCGCAGGCTTGCATCGCGGCGTACATCGTGGTCGGCCCGATGTGCTCGAACCCGCTCGCGCGCAGGGCTTTGGCCAGCGCGACCGATTCCGGCGTGGCGGCGGGCACGGCGGCGAGGTTCTGCGGCCGGGTTACCGGCGAAGGCTGGAAGGACCAGAACAACTCGACCAATCCCCCGTCGGCGCGCAGGGCGACGGTGGCCTTGGCATTGGCGATCGCGGCGTCGACCTTGCGACGGTTGCGCACGATCCCGGCGTCCGCCATCAGCCGCTCCCGGTCGGCGTCGGTGAAGGCGGCGACCGCGTCCGGGTCGAAATCAGCGAACGCAACCCGGAAGGCGGGCCGCTTGCGCAGGATGGTCAGCCAGGAAAGCCCCGACTGGAACGCCTCGAGGGTGATGCGTTCCAGCAACGCGGCCTCCTCGCGCACCGGGTGGCCCCATTCCTGGTCGTGATAGGCCACGTAGTCCGGGGCGGCTCCCCAGGGGCAGCGCGCCTTGCCGTCCGCGCCCCGCACCGCGTCACCCATCGAGTGACTCCGCGGTGCGGGCCATTGCGTTCACGGCGTGGCTGTAGACCGCCCGCGAGATCAGCGTGTTGACCGGTCCGGCGATCCGCGCCCAGCGCCAGGCCGGGGCGACGTCGGCGGTCCACACGACCGCACTGCCGGTACCGTCCGGGCGCACCTGCACCTGAACCTGCCCGGTCAGCACCGACCCGGTCTTGCGTACGGCGTAACCGTGCGGCTCGTCGTACGTCGTGATGGTCATTGGGTCGGCCAGGGTGAGCGGCCCGATCCGGGTCAGTCCGAGGATCGTGTCCCCGACCTGCTCGCCCGTCCCGCTGGTGACCGTGACCGTCGTGAACGGGAAGTACGCCGAGTGGCGGGCGAATTCGCTGGCGGCGCGCCACAGCCGGGCGGGGTCCGCAGCGCTGTGCGAACGGACGGTGACCGAGGTCACGCCGGCCCGGGGCCGTCGGTGAGGCTGTCCAGCCGCTGCCCGGTGAGCTCGGCGATCCGGGCACTCTGCTCGGCCAGCTGCCGGTCCTTGTCCGCCAACGCGTCACGCAACCGGTCAAGGGTGTCGTCGACCTGGCCCATCCGGTAGCCGCGCAGCGTCTGGTCGAACCGCAGTCCATCGACGTCGCCTGGGCGCACGGTCGGCGGCAGTTCCTCGAACGGGCTGGTGCGCACCGGCGGATCCAGGTGGCCGCCGTACATCCCGACCACACCCGCGACGACCAGGCCGATGACCAGCACCAGCAGGACGATCAGGAAAACAAACACCCAACTAGCGTAACCAACGTGTGAGGGCGTCCAACGCATCCGTGATCTGGGTCTCGTCGCACCATTCGTCGTCGGTGTGCGCCAGATTCGGGTCGCCTGGGCCGAAGTTCACCGCCGGCACCCCGAGGGCCGACAGCCGGGCCACGTCGGTCCAGCCCTCCTTGGCGATCACGGGCAGTCCGAGCGCCGCGACGAATGCCTGGGCTGCCGGTTTGTCCAGCCCCGGGCGGGCACCGTCCGCGGCGTCGGTGAGCTCGATGACATAGCCGCTGAAGACCTGCTGCACGTGTTCGAACGCCTCGGCGGCGCTCTTGTTGGGGGCGAAGCGGTAGTTCACGGTGACCACACATTTGTCCGGGATCACGTTGCCGGCGATCCCGCCGGCGATACCGACGGCGTTGAGGGCCTCGTGATAGTCCAGACCGTCGACGTTCACGGTCGCCGGCTGATAGGCCGACAGGCGGCCGAGGATCGCGCCCGCCTCGTGAATCGCGTTGTGCCCGTTCCACGGTCGCGCCGAGTGCGCCGAGATGCCCTTGGCCGTGACGTCGACGCGCAGCGTGCCTTTGCAGCCGCCTTCGATCCCGCCGTCGGTGGGCTCCAGCAGGACCGCGAAGTCGGCGGCGAGCAGACCGGGCTGGGTCCTGGCGAGGCGGCCGAGACCGTTGAACTGATCCTCGATCTCCTCGCAGTCGTAGAAGACGTAGGTGATGTCCCGACTGGGTTCGAGCAGGCTGGCCGCGAGCGCCATCTGCACCGCGACGCCGCCCTTCATGTCGGTGCTGCCCCGGCCGAGCAACCGGCCGCCGATCCGCTGGCTGGGGACGTTGGGGGGGTCGGTGATCGGCACGGTGTCGATGTGCCCGGCCAGGATCACCCGCTCCGCGCGGCCCAGATCGGTGCGGGCCACGATGGTGTTGCCGTCGCGCACCACCTGCAGATGGGTCAGCGGTGTGAGGGCCGCTTCGATGGCGTCGGCGAGTTCGCCCTCGTCCTTGCTGACGGACGGCACGTCGCAGAGCGCGGCCGTCAGCGCCACGACGTCCTGGTGCAGATCGAGGTGAGCCATACCCCCATCTTGCCGTGGGACGGTAGGACCTCGCCCATCGTGGTCGCCTACCCTTGGGGCCATGACGCAGCGACCGGCGTGGGGATACGGCCTGATCACCCTGACCGATGAGGGGCAGGCGCTCGACGCGTGGTTCCCGAGCCCGGCCCTGGAGCAGGCCCCGGCGGATGACCCGTATGCGGCCCCGGCCGACCTGGCGGCGTTGGCGGACGAGGACCCTGCCCGCGGCGTACGTCGAGTGGTCCGGCAGGTGAGCATCGACCTGGACGCGGCGCCCGCGGACGTCCCGGACGCCTACTTGCGGTTGCACCTGCTGTCCCACCGGTTGGTGCTGCCGAATTCGATCAACCTGGACGGGCTCTTCGGCGTACTGACGAACGTGGTGTGGACCAACCGCGGCCCCTGCGCGGTGGAGGGGTTCGAGGCGACGCGGCTGCGGATGCTGCTGGACGGTCCGGTCGCGGTCTTCGGCGTCGACAAATTCCCGCGGATGACCGACTACGTCGTGCCCGCCGGTGTGCGGATCGCCGATGCCGACCGGGTGCGCCTGGGCGCGCACCTGGCGCCCGGCACGACGGTCATGCACGAGGGGTTCTGCAACTTCAACGCCGGCACCTTGGGCACCTCCATGGTCGAGGGCCGCATCTCCCAGGGCGTCGTCGTCGGTGACGGCTCCGACGTGGGTGGCGGCGCCTCGATCATGGGCACCCTCTCCGGCGGCGGGACCGAACGCGTCGTCATCGGGCAGCGCTGCCTGATCGGGGCCGAAGCGGGCGTCGGCATCAGCCTTGGCGACGACAGCGTGGTCGAGGCCGGGCTCTACGTCACGGCCGGCACCAAGGTCACGCTGCCCGACGGGCAGGTCGTGAAGGCCCGCGAGTTGTCCGGGCAGCCCGGTCTGCTGTTCATCCGCGACTCCACGACCGGCGTCGTGCTGGCGAAGTCCCGCAAGGGCACGGGGATCACGCTCAACGATGCCCTCCACGCCAACTGAGGACCCGCGTGGCGTCGAGGCGTTCGACGACCACGACTTCTACGACGAGGAGCACCGCCGGCACCCGGTCCGGCGCGCTCTGGGTTGCCTGCTGCCGTTGGCCCTGATCGCCGGACTGGGGTACGGCGGGTGGCGGTTCTATGAGCACACCCGCGACAACTGGGGCAGTCCGACCTGTCAGGTGCGCGCGGACACCTTCGTGTCCGAGTGGACCCCCGAACAGGCGGCCAACGCCTCGACCATCACCGTCGTCGGCACCCTCAAACGCGGCTTGCCCGACCACGCCGCGACGATCGCCCTCACGACGGCGATCCAGGAGTCAAAACTGCGCAATCTGACGTACGGCGACCGGGACTCCCTTGGCCTGTTCCAGCAACGCCCGTCGATGGGTTGGGGTACCTCCGCGCAGATCCTCGACCCGGTCTACTCGAGCGACAAGTTCTACTCGGCGATGCTGAAAGTGCCCGACTGGCAGACTGATTCGGTCGGCGACGTCGCACAGTCGGTGCAAAAGAGCGGCTTCCCCGACGCCTACGACGAGCACGTCGACCAGGGCCGGACGCTGGCGACGGCGCTGTCCGGTCAGGTGACTGAAGGGGTCGGCTGCCGGTTGGATGCGGTCACCGGAACGGCGGATCCGGCAGCGACCGCCGCGAAGCTCACGGCGCAGAGCGGGGTGCGGGGCACGGTGTCCGGGTCCTCGATCACGGTGTCGGCGAAGTCCGAGCAGGAAGCGCGCGCCGTTGCGAACTGGGCTGTGACCCATGCCGATTCGGACAAGGTCACCATGGTCACGGTCGGTAGTCGGCAGTGGCAGCGGTTGCGCGGCGAGGACGGGCTGGTGTGGCACGACGCGGAGCAGCCGACGTCCGGCAGCACCGTGGTCCGCATCGACTTCTGAGCGGCAAACGAAGCGGCCCCGGGACCACAGTCCCAGGGCCGCTTCCTCGTTCAGTTACGGATCAGCGCTCGTCAGCAGCGACGTACTTGCGCTCGGTCTCGCCGATGTAGACCTGACGCGGACGGCCGATCTTAGTGGCCGGGTCGGACATCATCTCGCGCCACTGGGCGATCCAGCCGGGCAGCCGGCCGATGGCGAACAGCACGGTGAACATCTCCGTGGGGAAGCCCATCGCCTTGTAGATGATGCCGGTGTAGAAGTCGACGTTCGGGTAGAGCTTGCGGGAGACGAAGTAGTCGTCCTTCAGCGCGATCTCTTCCAGTCGCATCGCCATGTGCAGCTTGGGGTCATCGACGCCGAGCTTCTCCAGGACCTCGTCGGCGGACTTCTTGACGATGGCGGCGCGCGGGTCGTAGTTCTTGTAGACCCGGTGGCCGAAGCCCATCAGCTTGACGCCGTCTTCCTTGTTCTTGACCTTCTCGACGAACTTGTCGACGTCACCGTCGTAGTCGTTCTCGATGGTCTCGAGCATCTCCAGCACCGCAGCGTTCGCACCGCCGTGCAGCGGGCCGGACAACGCGTGGATACCGGCCGAGATCGAGGCGAACAGGTTCGCGTGGCCGGAGCCGACGAGGCGCACCGTGGACGTCGAACAGTTCTGCTCGTGGTCGGCGTGCAGGATGAACAGCCGGTCCAGCGCACGAGAGACGGCCGGGTCCACCACGTAGTCCTCGGTGGGGAAACCGAACGTCATCCGCAGGAAGTTGTCGGTGTAGCTCAGCGAGTTGTCCGGGTAGAGCGTCGGCTGGCCCTGCTGCTTCTTCTGGGCGTAGGCCGCGATGGTGGGCAGCTTGGCCAGCAGGCGGATGGTGGACAGCTCGATCTGCTCCTGGTCGGTGATCGAGAGGCTGTCCTGGTAGAACGTGCCCAGCGCGGACACCGCCGCCGACAGCACCGACATCGGGTGCGCATCGCGCGGGAAGGCGGCGAGCAGGTCCTTGAGGTTCTCATCCAGCAACGTGTGTCGCTGGATCTTGGTGGTGAACTCCTCGAGCTGCTCGGCGCTGGGCAGCTCACCGTAGATCAGCAGGTAGGAGGTCTCCAGGAAGGAGGAGTTCTCGGCCAACTGGTCGATCGGATACCCGCGGTACCGCAGGATGCCCGCGTCGCCGTCGATGTAGGTGATCGCCGACTTGCAGGACGCGGTGTTGACGAAGCCGATGTCCAGCGTCGCGTTGCCGGTCTCCTTCAGCAGCGCGGAGATGTCGTATCCCCCGTTGCCTTCGGTGGCTTCGTTGAGGGCGAACTCGAGGGTCTTGCCCCCGGCTTCGAAGGTGGCCTGATCGGTCATGGATGCACAGTCCTTCCTTGGACCTGAAGAAGCTCAGCGCGCGATGGCGCCCTGAGCCTTAGTCGTAGCCGGATGTTTCTGATTCGACGTTACTCCACAGTTCTAGGTGGCCCGTCACGGGTCCATCGTCAAGGAAGTGGCTGGTTTGACAGTCTGTGAAAGCAGACGCCGTCTGTGGGCCCCCGACGACGTGATCATCATCACACTTCGTGACGGTCGGCCGACCCGAGGCGTTCGACCGCTGCCCCGATCCGCTCGTCGGTCGCGGTCAGCGCGATGCGCACGTGTCGCGCATCAGCCGCGCCGTAGAAGTCACCGGGGGCAACCAGGATGCCGCGCTGCGCCAGTGCCGCGACGCTATCCCGGCAGGGTTCGTCGCGCGTGGTCCATAAGTACAGACCCGCATCGGAGTGCTCGATCCGCCAACCCGCGGCCTGCAGGGCGGTGCGCAGGACGGTCCGGCGATCGGCGTACCTGCTCTTTTGGACCGCGACGTGCTCGTCGTCGCCCACGGCCGCCAACAGCGCTCGCTGGATCGGCCACGGCACGATCATCCCCGCGTGTTTGCGGATCTCGACCAACTGCCGCACCAACGCGATGTCGCCCGCGACGAAGGCCGCGCGGTAACCGGCGAGGTTGCTCTGCTTGGACATCGAGTAGACCGCGAGCAGCCCGGTGAGGTCGCCCCCGGTCACCCGGTCGTCCAGCAGGCTCGGCGTCGGTTCGTCGGAGGTCCAGGACAGTTGCGCGTAGCACTCGTCGCTGGCCACGATCACGCCATGCTGGCGCGCCCAGTCCACGACCTTCTTGAGGTGCTCCAGCCCCAGGACGGCCCCCGTGGGGTTGCTGGGGGTGTTCAGCCACAACAGTTTCGGCGGCTTCGGACCGTATTCGAGCAGACCCTGCGCCGGCTTCGGGATGGCGCCGGCCAGCCGTGCGCCCACGTCGTACGTCGGGTAGGCCACCGCGGGGAACCCCACCTCGTCACCCGGGCCGAGCCCGAGCAACGTGGGCAACCAGGCGACCAGCTCCTTGCTGCCGATCGTGGGCATGACCCCGTCCGGATCGACGTACGTCGCGCCCCGCCGCCGCGCGAACCACGCCGCGATCGCTTCGCGCAGGTCGGGAGTCCCCCACACCTGGGGGTAGCCGTGCGCGTCGGAGGCCGCCTGTAGGGCGTGCTGGATCAGCTCGGGCGTCGGGTCAACCGGGGTGCCCACCGACAGATCGACGATGCCGCCCGGGTGGGCAGAGGCGATCGCCTTGGCCTCCGCGAGCGAATCCCACGGAAAGTCAGGCAGCTTCGCCCCGCGGCTCATTCGCCCTGGGGCGGCAGTGCGGCGATGATCGGGTGGTCCTTGGCGATGACGCCCATCTTCGCGGCGCCGCCGGGGCTGCCCAGGTCGTCGAAGAACTCGACGTTGGCCTTGTAGTAGTCGGCCCACTCCTCGGGAACGTCGTCCTCGTAGTAGATGGCCTCGACCGGGCAGACCGGCTCGCAGGCACCGCAGTCGACGCATTCGTCGGGGTGGATGTAGAGCGATCGCTCGCCTTCGTAGATGCAGTCGACCGGACACTCTTCGATGCACGCCTTGTCCTTGACGTCGACGCAAGGCAGCGCGATGACATAGGTCATGTCGGTGGAGGTCCTTCCGGGCTGGGTGACTGACTTGCCTAGTATGCCGAAGCGATGACCACTCCCCCTAGTTGTACTGCCCCGGGACGTTAGGAACGGTTCTCGGCCTGTCGGCGTGACTTGAGGAAGACCTCCGGGTGAGGTGTGAAGCGACGAAGCAAACACATCCCCAAACCCGGAGGTCCTCATGGTCCACGCTAATGCCCCGCTTTCTGCGACTGGTCGCCTGCGCCTGGCGCGGTGCGTGGTGGACGATGGGTGGCCGTTGCGGCGGGCCGCAGACCGGTTCGGGGTCTCGGTCACCACCGCGCACCGCTGGGCGGCCCGGTACCGCCAGCATGGTGCGGCGGGGATGTGCGATCGTCCCAGCCGGCCCCAGTCATGTCCGCACCGCACCAGTAGGCGCCGGGAACGGCGAGTCCTGGGGTTACGGGTTTCGCGGCGGTGGGGGCCGGCCCGGATCGCCTACCACCTGGGGATGAATCCGGCCACGGTGCACCGCATCCTGACCCGGTACCGGTGTCTTCGGTTGTCCTGGACGGACCCGGCCACTGGTGCCCCGGTACGGGCCGGTCGTCGAAAGGTGGTGCGCTACGAACGCGACGCCCCGGGTGATTTGGTCCACGTGGACATCAAGAAGCTGGGCCGCATCCCCGATGGGGGTGGACACCGGGTCCATGGCCGCGCTGCGGGGAAAGCTAACTCCCGTGCTACCTCCAGCAGTGGGCGGGGGTATGCCTACCTGCACCACGCGGTCGATGACCACTCCCGGTACGCCTACTCAGAGATCCTGGCCGATGAGAAGAAGGAGACCGCGACCGCGTTCATGCAACGGGCGGTGGCGCACTTCGCGCAGGTCGGGATCACCACGGACCGGGTGATGACCGACAACGGGTCCTGTTACCGCTCCCACCTATTCCGGAACATGCTGCAGGACCATGGGATCACCCATAAACGCACCCGCCCCTACACCCCGAAAACCAACGGGAAAGTCGAGCGGTTCAACCGGACCCTGACCGAGGAGTGGGCCTACGCCCGCCCCTACACCAGCGAGACCGAACGCGCCGCCGCGTACGAGGACTTCCTGCACATCTACAATCACCACCGCGCACACACCGCGCTCAAAGGTGGCTCACCCGCAGACCGCGTACCCAACCTGGCGGGGCACTACACCTAGTGAGCCTGACCTGACCGCGCACCTGGACCGCCTGCGCGTCGGCGAACGAGCGGTCGTGCGGTGGCGCCTGGAGGTCGGCGAACCGATGCTCACCGACTCCGTGGGGACCGTCCTGGCGGTGTCCGACACGTCGGTGAGTGTGCTGACCCGGCGGGGCCGAGTGGACATCGAGACCTCGCGGGTCGTCGCAGCCAAACCGCTCCCAGCCGCCCCGCACAGAAGGGGAGCTGCGCACCTGGCCCTGTCGGTCGGCGTACTGCAGGAACTCATGGTGACCGGGATGCCGCCGCTGGACTCGCAGTGGCAGGGTCGCTGGCTGCTGCGCGCGTCCGCCGGGTACACCGGACGGGCGAATTCCGTTCTGCCCCTGGGCTCCTCGGACCTGCCCGATCCGCTCCCCCACGTCACATCGTGGTACGCCGATCGCGGCCTGCCGCCGTTGGTGCAACTTTTCGGACCCTCGGGTTTCGATCCCGCCGTCGACGATTCGCTGGGTGCACTCCTCGTGGCCCGTGGCTGGCGGGTCTTCCAACGGACCCTGGTGATGACGGCACCGGTCCCACTGTCGCAGCGGCCGCCGTCCGTGGCCGTGCTGGAGACTTCCGACGAGCGCTGGTGGGCGGCGTCTTCACCACGCGAAGTGCAACACCGCAGGGTGGCAACGCGGATCAACGATCTCGTGCCCGCCTCGGCCTTCCCGCTCGCTCTGGAACGCGAACGACCCACGGGCGTAGCGAGATTGGCCTTTGCACACGGCTGGATGGGAGTGTTCTCGGTGCACGTGCCGCCGGATCAGCGTCGTGGCGGCATCGGGCGGTCGCTGATGCAGGCCGCCTTCGCAGAAGCCGCGGATCGTGGGGTTTCGCTGAGCTACCTGCAGGTCAGCGCCGACAACGTGGCGGCGGTGCGCCTGTATGAGTCACTGGGGTACGCCCGCCACCACGAGTACTACTACCTGCGGCCCACCGATCAGTTGAGGTAGCCCTCGACCTCACCGACGGGTCGCTCGGTGGCGGCATCCGGGTTCTCGTGCTGCTCGGCGAGGGCGTTGCGCTGCCGCAACAGATCCCAGGCCTGATCGAGTTGCGCCTCGATGTGCTTCAGCTCGCGTTGTTCCTCAGGGTCCAATCCCTTGCCAACCTGGGCAGCGCGCAGCGCGTGCTCGCGTGCCACCAACTCGTCGATGTGCTGGTGAACTTCCTTCGAGGTCTCGTCCATCGCCCCATCATCGGCCATAACCGCGGCACGTGGCTGGATCGGCCCTCCGTCCGGATCGAGTACCCCGCTGCTGCGTCCCGTGTCGTCAGGGACGGTCGGGGTCCAGCAGTTCGGCCAGGTGGATACCCTGACGGGACAGCAGGTCGTCGGCCTGGGTGCGACAGGAGAAGCCGTCCGCAAGCAGGACCGCATCTTCCTGCGACCGCAGGGCCGGCAGCAGCTGCTGCTCAGCCACGGCCACCGAAACCTCGTAATGCCCCTTCTCCACCCCGAAGTTGCCCGCCAGGCCGCAGCATCCGGACAGCCGGGTCACCGAGGCACCGGCAGCGGCCAGCAGCGACGCATCCGGCGACCAGCCCATGACCGCGTGATGGTGGCAGTGCGGTTGTGCAACGACCGCGGTGCCCTCCAATGACGGCGGCTCCCAACCGGTGGTTGCCGTCAGCAATTCGGCCAGGGTGCGGGTCGCAGCAGCTACCGACGCCGCTTCCGGCGTCCCCAGCAGCTCTGCAGCATCCGAACGCACGACGCCCGTGCACGAAGGTTCCAGGCCGACGATCGGGATGCCTTGCGCCACAGCGGGTTCGAAGTCCTCGACCAAACCACCCAGGATTTTCTTGGCCGCATCGAGCTGACCGGTCGAGATCCAGGTCAGCCCGCAACAGCCGTTGCGGGCTGACAGCACCGGCTCGTACCCGGCGGACCGCAACACCCGCACCGCTGCCTGACCGACCTGCGGAGCGAAGTGGTCGGTGAAGGAGTCCACGAACAGCGCAACCTGGTTCGGCGCAGCGGACGAACCCAGCGTGCCTATACCTGCCGATGCCGCCCACTGCCGGAAGGTCTGCGGCGCGACCGCCGGCAGCGAGCGACGCGGATCGACGCCGACCAGCTTCTTGGTGAACGAAGCCTTGTCCCCTGCGGACAGCAGCGCGTTGACCACTCGCGGCATCCTGGCGCCCATCCGCAGCCACTTGGGTAGTTGCCCGAGAACGTAATGGGACATCGGTCGCCGGCGACCGGCGTACGACTGATGCAGCACCTCGGACTTGTAGGAGGCCATGTCGATCCCGGTTGGGCAGTCCGAGAGGCACCCTTTGCAGGACAGGCACAGATCCAGCGCCTCGTGCACCTCCGGTGCGCGCCAGCCACCGGTCACCAGGGTGCCGTTCAGCATCTCCTGCAGCGCGCGCGCCCGGCCACGGGTGGAGTCCTTCTCCTCCCTGGTGGCCAGGTAGGACGGGCACATCACGCCACCAGCGTTGTCGGCGCGGCACTTGCCGACCCCGGTGCACCGATGCACCGCCTGGGAGAAGTCACCGTCGTCGTGCGGATACCGAAGGGCCAGCAACTCCAACGGCTTCCGAGCCGCGGGGATCCGCAATTGGTCGGTAGGCGCATCCGGATCGACCAGCACCCCGGGATTCAAGAGCCCCGAAGGGTCCCACACGCGTTTGATCGCGCCGAAGAGGGCGATCGCGGACGGGGAGTACATCGCTGGGAGCAGCCCGCTGCGGGCCCGGCCGTCGCCGTGTTCGCCGGACAGCGAGCCCCCGTAGGAGGCCACCAGCGCGGCTGACTCGTCCAGGAAGTCACCGAAACCCGTTGCGCCACCTGGGTGGTCGAGCGGGAAGTCGATCCTGATGTGCAGGCATCCGTCACCGAAGTGCCCGTACGGCAGGCCGGTCAGGTCGTGCTGCAGCAGGAGCGCGTCGAAGTCACGCAGGTAGTCACCCAGCCGCTCCGGCGGCACCGCTGCGTCCTCCCACCCGGCGTGCGCCGGACGACCTCGCGGGCTGCGTCCGGCCAGCCCGGCGCCGTCCTCACGGACCCGCCACAAAGCGGCTGCCGTGGCGGGATCGGAGACGACCAGCCCGTCGATCGCCCCACTACCGGTCGCCGCCGTGCCCGCCCGCGAGAGCACCTCGTCCAGGTCGTCCCCGCTGATCTCCACGAACAGCCAGGCCGCTCCGGCCGGCAGCGCAGGCACGGCGCCCGGGCCGCGTCGCTCGGTGAGGGTCTGCACGACGCGCTGATCGATACCTTCGATGGCCGTGGGTGCGAACTGCAACACAGCCGGGGCGGCGTCCCCGGCTGCCGCGATGTCGGGATAGCCAAGGGCAACCAGCACGCGGTAGGCCGGGTCCTTCACCAGTCGCACCGTGGCTTCGGTGCAGATGGCCAGCGTGGCTTCACTACCGACCAAGAAGCGGGTGACGTCAAAACCGTTCTCCGGCAACAGATCCTGCGCTGCGTAGCCGGACACCTGACGGCCGAACCGGCCGAACTCGGTGCGGATCGTGGCCAGGTTGTCACCCACGACACCACGCAGGTCATCCAGCAGGGGAAGGGACGGCACGGACGAGCCACTCGCCGTACGCAACGAGGTTCCGTCAGCCAGCAGCGACGTCATCGCCAGGACGTTGTCGGAGGTCTTGCCGTAGGCCAGCGCCCGGTTGCCGCAGGCGTTGTTGCCGATCATTCCGCCGATGGTGCATCGGGTGTGCGAGGACGGATCCGGCCCGAAGCGCAGGCCCTGGGCGGTCACCTGCTTCTGCAGCGCCGCGTGCACGACGCCGGGTTGCACCACGGCACTGCCTGCACCACCGGCGACCGGATCGGGCGAGACCGACAGCACCTTGTTCATGTACCGGCTGAAGTCGAGTACGACGCCCGGCCCGATCGCGTTGCCGGCCACCGAGGTGCCTGCACCGCGGGCGGTCAGCGGGACACCTTCGCTGCGGCAGGCCGCCAGGGTGGCAGCGACCTCGTCGGCGTCGTGCGGGAAGACCACGACCTGCGGCACCACCCGATAGAGCGAGGCGTCCGTGGAATACACCGCCCGAGTGGTGGTGTCGGCCCGCACGTCCCGCACTCCGGCACGCTGCAGGGCGGCGAGCACATCGCCGGGAACACTCACGTGGAGAAGGTTAGTCGCTGCCCTTGGCGGTGCTGGTCGGCACCTGGGAGGTATCGGCGGTCTGCCCCGTGCAGATGACCTGGTCGGCCGGCTGGTAGTGGGTGGTGAGCCTCTCGTTCTTCACGATCTGTCCGGCCAGGTTCTTCACCACTCGGGTCACCGTCACGTCGAATCCGTTGACTGCGGGCTGGTTGATGCAGCCGGCCGTGGCGATGTACTGCACCTTCGGCGCAGTGATGTTGAACGGCGCGCTCGTCGTCGAGGTCACGGTGAACGCCTTGGTGCCGTAGAGCCGGATCACCGCGGAGTGACCCTCGATGCCGGCCTGGATGAGGACCGGGTGACCGGAGTCGTTGGTCCACTTGTTGTCGATCGACGGGATCGACAGCGTGGCCTCCCGGCCCATCGGATAGCGGGAGATCCAGAACGAATGCGCCTTGTGCTCGTCCAACTGCATCCCGGCGAAGAAGACCGCGTTGTAGAGCGTGGTGGAGGTCTGGCTGATGCCGCCGCCCATACCGAGCACGTCGACACCGCCGGAGAGCACCGGCGCCTTGACGTAACCGGCCGCGGCATCGATCGGCATCAGCGTCTTGAGCAGGCTGAACTGCTCACCGGGTTGCACGACGACGCCGTTCATCTTCGCCAGCGCCGTCTTGATGTTGTGGGTGCGCGCTGCGTTGGAGGCGCCGGTCGGGAACTTGGACACGAACTCCGACATGAGCTGGGTGCCAACCGAATTCGCGGTGGTGGTGTCCGGAGATGCCTTCACGACAGTGGTGTCGAGGGTCATCGTGCGGTCGGCAGAGGTGATCGCCGCAAGCAGTTTGGCGCCAGCGCCCTTCGTCACCACGCTGTAGCCGTCGCTGCCTGGGACGACCGTCCGCTTGCCGTCCGCGGCCTGGATGATCTTGGCCGCCTGAGGTGCCTTCACCAGCGAACCCGCGGTGTCGCTCAACGCCTCGTCCAGGGCCGTCTCGTCGACCACCGGCGCCAGCTTCCCGTCCTTGACCGTGGTCGACAGGATGTCCGAGACGGTCGTCGTGGAGAGGCTGACCTTCTGGTTGTGCACCTGCACCGTGATGGGGTCGGCCATCGCCTTGTTGGCGAAGGTGTCCAGGTAGGTCTGCACGTCCTGTTGGCTCACCTCCGGCTCGGTCTGCTGCAAGGTGGCCTTGAAGGTGGTCGTCGTGGGCCACCCGGCGGCGATCTGCCGGGCGACGGCAGCGGCGTCCACACCCGTGCCGGGTTTGCCGTCGGTGACCTGCACGGCGCCCTGGACGAACTTGACGGTCGGGTTGACGGCGGCACCCTTGATTTTTTCGCCGGCCGCGGCGACCGCCTGTTGCAGGGCGGCCAGGTCGATGACCGGGTGGACGGTGCGCTTCGGACCGCCTCCGGTGTAGCGCTGGAACACCTCTGCGGGGCTCAGGGTGAACCCGGTCAGGTCCGTGAGCGCGGCACCCGTGTCCAGCGAGATCCCCGAGTCGGCCGGGACGATCTGCAGGTTGCCTGCATCGGTGCTGATGGTGATCGGCTTCGCCAGCGTCTGCTTCGATGCGGTCTGCACCTTCGTGGTGGCTTCGGCCAGCGAGAGCCCGCCGACCGGTGTGCCGTCGATGGTGGTACCCGCTGGGATGGTGTCGGCGCGCAACGCCGCCAGCCCGCCGTACCCGCCGAGCAGGATCACGGCGCCGGCCGTCGTCCCCGCGACGACCTTGCCTGCCGTCTTCACTGCAACGCTCCAAACTGTCCCCGGTAATAGACCAGCGCTGCACTCTGGTCGTCGCCGGTAGCCACAGAGACTACGTGCCCGACCAGCAATGTGTGGTCGCCTGTGCGCAGCGTGTCGGTGGTCTCACATTCAACGTGCGCCAGCGCCCCACTGAGCAGAGCGACACCTGTGAGTCCGCTGACATGCGGAATGCGGGCCAGTTGGTTGTGCAGCGGTCGGCCGCGCGTGGCCAGCCATTGCGCCGTTCCGGTCGCCGACGACGGCAGGATGCTGATGCCCCAGACACCGGCCTCCAGGACTGCATCGTGGAAGCGGGCGTCGACTTCGATACTCACCCCCAGCAGGACCGGGTCCAGCGAGAGTGAGACGACCGCGTTGGCGGTCATCGCGTGCTCGATGTCACCGGTCCGCGTGGTCACGATCGTGACCCCGGTTGCGAACCGGCCCATCACCCGCCGGTAGAAGTCCGGATCCACGCCGCTCACGACACGAACGCTTCCCGATCCCCCAACCGCAGGGCAACGTTGTTCGAGAGGGCGAAATACCCGTCGTGGACGCTCACCTGGGTGCGGTGGTGGGTCAGTGCCGTTGCCCGTACGCCGCCCGCCACCTCATCGACGACCCGATGGCTGACCGTGTCGTCGGCGACGACCGACGGATCCCAGGGTGCGTCCGCGGCAACCGGTCGCAGCCCCGGCGCGAGGGCCTGTTGCGCCACCCACGCCCGGTCCTGCCGGGCCCACGACTGCGGGACCACGGTCTGCCACACGGGTAGCTGGTCGGCGGCCGCCATCGTCAGCCGATGAGTAGCGATGTGGTCCGGGTGCCCGTACCCGCCGTACTGCTCATAGGTCACCAGGACATCGGGTTGCAAGTCCTGGATCAACCGGTGCAGCGCGGCGGTGGCGGCCGGCACATTCTTCACCAAGGCCCGCGGGTCGGCGGCGGCCGGGCTACCGGCCATCCCCGAGTCCCGGAACCCCAGCACGTGGCCGGTCGCGCCGAGAACCTTCAGGGCCCCGGCGAGTTCGGATCGGCGTACGTCGGCCAACTCCGCGCTGCCCTCCAGGTGCTTCAACTCCGGCGGGATGACCTCGCCCTCCTCGCCCAGCGTGCACGTGGCGACGTGCACGTCGTCCCCGGCGAGCGCGTGGTGGGCGATGGTGACGCCGTTCCACAACGTTTCGTCGTCGGGGTGCGCGTGGACGAAGAGCAGCCGGGTCATCAGCGCTTGGCGCGGGCCGCCGCTCGGGCTCGCTCGGTCGCCGACAGGTGCACCTTGCGGATCCGGACGGCTTCGGGGGTGACCTCGACGCACTCGTCCTCGCGGCAGAACTCCAGCGACTGCTCGAGGCTCAGCTTGCGCGGCGGGACGACCTTCTCGAAGTTGTCCGCGGAGGAGGCGCGCACGTTGGTGAGCTTCTTCTCCTTGGTGATGTTGACGTCCATGTCGTCGGCGCGGGAGTTCTCGCCCACGATCATGCCTTCGTAGACCTCGGTGGTCGGCTCCACGAAGAGCGTGCCGCGCTCCTGCAGGTTGACCATGGCGTACGCCGTGACCGCACCGGAGCGGTCGGACACCAGCGAGCCGCTGGTGCGGGTGGAGATCGGTCCGAACCACGGCTCGTAACCGTCGAAGACGTGGTGGGCAATGCCCGCTCCCCTTGTCTCCGTAAGGAATTCGGTGCGGAAGCCGATGAGGCCACGGGACGGCACGACGAACTCCATCCGGATCCAGCCGGTGCCGTGGTTGGTCATCTGCTCCATGCGGCCCTTGCGCGCGGCCAGGATCTGGGTGATCGCGCCGAGGAACTCCTCGGGGGTGTCGATGGTCAGGCGCTCGATCGGCTCGTGCAGTTTGCCGTCGATCTCCTTGGTGACCACCTGCGGCTTACCGATCGTGAGTTCGTAGCCTTCCCGGCGCATCTGCTCCACCAGGATGGCCAGCGCCAACTCGCCACGGCCCTGCACCTCCCAGGCGTCGGGGCGTTCGGTGTTGACGATCCGCAGGGACACGTTGCCGATGAGTTCGCGGTCGAGGCGGTCCTTGACCAGGCGGGCGGTCACTTTGGACCCGCGGACCCGGCCGACCATCGGGCTGGTGTTGGTGCCGATCACCATCGAGATGGCAGGTTCGTCGACCGTGATCAACGGCAGCGGGATCGGGTTGTCCGCATCCGCCAAGGTCTCGCCGATGGTGATTTCGGGGATACCGGCGACGGCGATGATGTCGCCCGGGCCGGCCTTCTCCGCCGGTTTGCGCTCCAGCGCCTCGGTCATCAGCAACTCGGTGATCTTCACCTTCTGCTGAGTGCCGTCGTGCCGGCACCAAGTGACCGTCTGGCCTTTGGCGATCTCGCCGTTGAAGACGCGCAGCAGGGCCAGGCGACCCAGGAAGTTGGAGGAGTCCAGGTTGGTGACGTGCGCCTGCAGCGGTGCCTCATCGTCGTACGTCGGAGCCGGGATCGTCTCCAGGATGGTCTTGAACAACGCCGTCAGGTCTTCGCCCTCGGGCAGTTCACCGTTGCCCGGACGCTCCAGCGAGGCACGACCGGCCTTGGCGGAGGCGTAGACGATCGGGAAGTCGATCTGCTCCTCGGTGGCGTCGAGGTCCATGAACAGTTCGTAGGCCTCGTCGACGACCTCGGCGATCCGGGAGTCGGGGCGGTCGACCTTGTTGATGCACAAGATGACCGGCATCTTGGCCGCGAGCGCCTTGCGCAGCACGAAGCGGGTCTGCGGCAACGGGCCCTCGGAGGCGTCGACCAGGAGCACGACACCGTCGACCATCGACAGGCCGCGCTCCACCTCGCCACCGAAGTCGGCGTGCCCGGGGGTGTCGATGATGTTGATGGTCAGGCCGTCGTCGAGCCCGGCTTCCTTGGCAGCGGGACCGGAGTAGTGGATCGCGGTGTTCTTCGCGAGGATCGTGATGCCCTTCTCGCGCTCCAGGTCACCGGAGTCCATCGCTCGCTCGTCGACGTGCTGGTGCTCACCGAAGGCACCGGCCTGCCAGAGCATTTTGTCTACGAGAGTGGTCTTGCCGTGGTCGACGTGGGCGACGATGGCGACGTTACGGATGTCGCTGCGGGTCTGCTGGGCCATGGTTACCAGTGTCTCAGGGATTTTGGAGTGGTTTTGCCACCCGCCCGGCGAGCGCTGCGCCGGCCAGCGCGACGGCGGCCCCGGCCAGCAGCATGACCCCGAATCCGGCGGCGGTGGCATGGCCGGTCGCGATCAGCGCACCGCCCAGCGCCCCGACGACGCTGCTGGCGGTGGCTTGGGCGATGTAGATACCGGACTGGTAGTGGCCCTGCTCGGCCACCGGGGCGGCCGCGAGCATCGCCACGGACAGCGTGGGGGTGGCCAGTCCGATGCCGAGCGAGGCGATCGACCAACTGATCATGCCGATCAGACCGGGCACTGGGGACAGGACGAAGGTCGCTGTGCCGGCGATACCGAGAGCCATCAGGCCCAACGCAACGCGCAACCGGGTGGCGGCGGGAAAGGCCTGGATTCTGTCTCGCGCGTTCAGCCAGGAACCGAACGCCCACAGCGCCGCGGTCAGCGTCATCACGACACCGGCGTGGCTGAGGCTGTAGCCGCGCAGACTGACCAGCAGCAGCGGCAGGAAGAGCGAACCGACGGCGAAACTGCCCGCCACCATCGCCCGCATCGCGATGATCGCCGGCGGGCCCGGGTGGGCTCGCAACGTGCCGGCCGGCAGCGTACGCATCAGGGTCACCGCGAGCATGGCCAGCGCGGGGACCAGCAGCCAGAGGTGACCGGTGCTGCCCACCCAGGCCAGCAGACCCAGGACGAGGCTGGCCAGTACGGCGGCCAGCACCCGCCGCCGACCCTCCCGTTCCGCGGGTTGCACAGAGGATCCTGCGACCGAGCGGCGTAACGCCGGCGCCACCATCGCGAGGGCCGGCAGCATCAGCAGTCCGGTGAGCACGAACGACCAGCGCCAGCCGACCCCGTCGGCCAGGCCTCCGGCCACGACGGGACCGACGACCGACGGTGCGACCCAGGCGACGGCGAAAGCGGCGAAGACCTTGGCCCGTAGCTCCTCAGGCAGCAGTTGGGCCACCAGCACGGTGACCGAGATGTCGAGGATCGCTTCGCTGGCTCCGGACAGCAGACGCGTGCCGGTGAAGATCGCCATGCTCGGCGAGATCGCGGAGCCCAGTTGCGCCGCTATGAACAAGAAGGCCGCGAGCACGATCCCGCCGGCCGGCCCACGGCGATCGACGCGGATGCCCGCCCAGGCCGTGGCCGCGACGTACGTGATCATCGGTGCGGCCGCAGCGGCGCCGAACCAGGCCAGCCCGTGCAGATCGTCGGCGACCCGCGGCAGGACCGTATTCGTGGCCCGGTCGGCGTAGGCGCCCAGGGTGACCAGTGCGGTCCCACCAAATGCCACCGTCGCATTTCCGTTGCTCCACAGGCTGATCGGGGCCGTTGCCGGTGCCTCACATGTCGTCACACAGGCATTCTGTAATCTCAAGTGGACTTGAGTTCAACTCGGCTCGCATCCGCGCGGGTTATCGACAGGTGCGCAGGTTGTAACCCGCGCATCTGTCGATAAGCCGCGCAACTGTGTTTCGGCCCCGGAGGATCGACATGCCCGAGCTTCTGCCCATCGGCGACATCGTCCGCCGCAGCGGATTCAGCGCGCCCACGCTGCGCTACTACGAGGCCGAAGGGCTGATCAGTAGCGAACGCACACCGGGCGGACACCGGATCTACCCGCGCGCCGTCCTGCGCCGCCTGGCTTTTATCCGCGCCGCGTCCACCATCGGCCTGTCGCTGCAGCAGATCCGTGAGGAATTGGAAACCCTGCCCGGCGGCCGCACCCCGACCAAAGCGGACTGGACCCGGCTGTCCCGGCATTGGCGGCACTATCTGGAGGATCGGATCGCCGCTCTGGAGCGGTTGCGCGACGGTCTCGACGGCTGCATCGGCTGCGGTTGCCTGTCCCTCCAGCGGTGCTCGGTGATGAATCTGCGCGATGAACTCGCTGCCGAGGGACCTGGCGCCCGGCTGCTCCCGCGGACGCTACGCGAGGACGTCGATCCGGCCTGAGCGAGGCGAATGTCTCAACACCGCAACGGACGCCCCGGAACCCACATCTTCGGCACAGCATTGCTATACGGTTCCCGGAAACCGTGGCCGTCCCGGCGGCGGTCGCAAGGAATCTGCCCGAGCAGGAGTTCAATCACATGAAGTTTTCCCGGCTGACCGCGCCACTGGCCATCGCCAGCGTCGCCGCCCTGACGCTGTCCGGCTGCGCCAAGTCCGACCGCGGCGACTCCGGAGCCACCGGTAGCGGTACCGGTGGCGCCTCCAACGCCACGCTCACCTTCGGCGCGGCAGGTGCCCCCTCGACCTTCGACCCGTTCTACGGCTCCGACGGCGAGACCTTCCGGGTCAGCCGGCAGATCTTCGACACCCTCGTCGCGATCAAGCCCGGAACCGCTGACCCCGAGCCGGGCCTGGCGACCAGTTGGACGGGGTCCGCCGACGGTAAGGAGTGGACCTTCAACCTGCGCCAGGGCGTGAAGTTCAGCGACGGTACGCCGTTCAACGCCGAAGCGGTCTGCAAGAACTTCGAGCGGATGGACTCCCAGAACCAGGCCGGCCAGAGCGCCTCGGAGTACTGGACCACGGTGATGGGCGGCTACAACAAGTCGGCCGACGACCTGTACCAGGGGTGCACCACCGAGGGCACCGACAAGGTCGTCCTGAAGTTCGCCCGGGCCTCCTCCAAGATCCCGAACGGTCTGTCCCTGACGTCGCTGTCGATGCAGAGCCCGACGGCGATGGACAAGTACAAGGCCAACGACATCAAGGCCCAGGGCGACGGGTTCGTGCAGTCGGAGTACGCGCAGAAGTACCCGACCGGCACCGGCCCGTTCAAGTTCAGCAGCTACGACGTCACCAACAAGACGATCACGCTGGTGCGCAACGACGACTACTGGGGCCCGAAGGCCAAGGTCGCCAAGTTGGTTTTCTCGATCATTCCCGACGAGTCGCAGCGTAAGCAGTCGTTGCTGGCCGGTCAGATCGACGGCTACGACCTGCCCAACCCGACCGACTGGGACTCGCTGAAGTCCGCTGGGATGAACCTCGAGGTGCGCCCGGCCTTCAACATCCTCTACCTGGGCCTGAACGCCAAGGCCGACCCGGACCTGAAGGACCTCAAGGTCCGCCAGGCGCTCTACTACGCCATCAACCGCGACCAGCTGGTGAAGTCCCAGTTGCCCTCTGGCGCAACGGTGGCCACTCAGTTCATGCCCAACACGGTCGACGGTTACAACAAGTCGCTGCAGCCCAATGCGTACGACCCGGCCAAGGCCAAGTCGCTGCTGGCGGAAGCCGGTAAGAGCAACCTGAGCATCGACCTGTGGTACCCCTCGGAAGTTTCACGGCCGTACATGCCCAGCCCGATCAAGATCTTCAACGCGATCAAGGCGGACTGGGAAGCGGTCGGCGTGAAGGTCAACACGATCACCAAGCCGTGGGCCGGTGGCTACATCGACCAGACCCAGGCCGGCAAGGCGCCTGCCTACTTGATGGGTTGGACCGGTGACTTCAACAACACCGACAACTTCCTGGGCAGCTTCTTCCCCGCGACCGGGCAGATGGACGTGGGCGCCTACCCGTGGGGCGCCACCCTCGAGAAGGACCTGAAGACCGCGGACAGCACGGTCGACGCGAGCGCCCGCAACGCGGCGTACGAGAAGATCAACGAGCAGATCATGACCGAGTACCTGCCCGGTCTGCCGATCTCGAGTTCCCCGCCGGCCATCGTCTTCGGCAAGAACGTCACGGGTGTGGTTGCCAGCCCGCTGACCGCCGAAGACTTCGCGACCGCCGTCAAGAACTAGCCACCCGGGGCACGCCGGCCGCATCCAGCGGCCGGCGTGCTTGCCCGCGATAGGGGAATTCGCTTGCTGCGCTTCATCGTCCGGCGTCTGCTGCAGATGATCGGCGTGCTGCTGGTGCTGTCGTTGCTGGTCTTCTTCTGGTTGCGGGCGCTGCCCGGCGGGCCGGTCTCGGCACTGCTCGGCGAACGCGCGACACCGGAAACCCGCGCGGCCATGGAGAAGGCGCTCGGCCTGGACCAGCCGTTGCCGATGCAGTACCTGCGGTTTCTGAACAACGCGATCCACGGCCAGTTCGGAACCTCGATCGCCGTCCAACCTGGTGCCGATGCGATGCAGGTCTTCCTGAACCGGCTACCCGCCACCATCGAGCTCTCCGTCCTAGCGCTGATCTTCGCGCTCGCCGCGGGAATTCCGTTGGGCTATCTGGCCGCTCGACACCGCGGCACCTTCCTCGACGGTGGGTCGGTGATCATCTCGCTGATCGGCGTCGCCGTCCCCGTGTTCTTCCTGGCCTTCGTGCTGAAGTACCTCTTCGCGGTGGAGTTGCACTGGTTGCCGCTGAACGGCCGCCAGGACCCCAACCTCGATGCCACCCGGGTGACCGGGTTCTACATCCTCGACGGCATCATCACCCGCGAGTACGACGCGGCGTGGGATGCCTTCAAACATCTGATCCTTCCAGCGCTCGCCCTGGCGTCGATCCCGTTCGCGGTGGTCCTGCGGATCACCCGGGCCTCGGTGCTGGAGGTCATGGATGAGGACTACGTGCGCACCGCCGAGGCCAAAGGCCTGACCAACCGGACGATCCGCGGTCGACACATCATGCGCAACGCAATGCTCCCGGTGGTCACCACCATCGGCCTGCAGGTGGGCGGGCTGCTCACCGGTGCGGTGCTGACCGAGACGGTCTTTTCGATCGCCGGGCTGGGCGACGCCATGAACGTCGGGTTCTCCCAGAAGGACTACCCGGTGCTGCAGATCCTGATCCTGATGGCGGCCCTGACGTACGTCGTGGTGAACCTCCTCGTTGACATCGCGTATGCGTATCTGGACCCGAGGGTGAGGACGCGATGACGCCTCATCCCATGGGCCGCAAGAAAGAACGCATCGACGACCTCGCCCGCTCCGGCTCGACGGCGGTGCTGGAGCGCACCGACGAGGCCGGGGCGGTCAAGGACAGCGAGGGCGTCAGCCTGCTCGCCTCCGCCTGGCGACGGCTGCGTCGCAACCCGATGTTCCTCTTCGGGCTGGCAATCGTGGCGATCTTCCTGTTCGTGGCGATCTTCGCTCCGCTGCTGGCCCGGCACAACCCGGGGACGCAGTACCTGATCAGTCAGGTCACGCCGAACACCCCGATCCCACCGGCGCAACCGGGCTTCCCGCTGGGCGGCGATGACCAGGGCCGCGACCTGCTGTCCCGGTTGATCTGGGGTTCCCGGCAGACGCTGATGGTCGGTGTCGGCGCGACGATCGCCGGTCTGCTCGGTGGTCTGATCCTGGGCACCCTCGCCGGTGCCCTCGGCGGCTGGGTCGACTCGGTGGTGATGCGCATCGTCGACGTGATGCTGTCGGTGCCGTCGCTGCTGTTGGCAGTGTCCGTTGCTGTCCTGTTCGGTCAGGCCTCGCAGTGGACGGTGATCCTGGCCATCGGTATCGCGCAGGTGCCGATCTTCGCGCGATTGCTGCGCGGATCGATGCTGGCCCAACGCGGCAGTGATCACGTCCTGGCCGCCCGGGCACTCGGCGTACGGGAACGATCGATCGTCTTCCGGCACATGCTGCCCAACTCCCTCGGGCCGGTCCTGGTGCAGGCCACGATGGTGGTGGCCACCTCGATCATCGACGCGGCCGCACTGTCCTTCCTCGGCCTGGGCAACCCCGACGACTCCTCACCGGAATGGGGCCAGATGCTCGGCAACTCAGAGCAATTCATCGACACCTACCCGCACATGGCCTTCTACCCGGCGATCTGCATCATCGTGGTCGCGCTCGGCTTCACCCTCGTTGGTGAGTCGCTGCGCGAGGCCCTGGACCCCAAGAGCAGACGATGAATACCGAGCAGACGATGAACAGCCCGCTGCTCAGTGTGCGCGACCTGACGGTGACCTTCGGTCGCGGCGACCGCGCCTTCCGAGCGGTCGATGGCGTCGACTTCGACGTGCGGGCAGGGCAGACCGTCGGCCTGGTGGGTGAGTCCGGCTGCGGCAAGTCGGTGACGTCGCTGGCGATCATGGGCCTGCTGCCGGGTCGCGGCAACACCGTCACCGGGACCGCCACCTTCGACGGCACCGACCTGCTGTCGCTGTCGTCGCGCGCCATGCGTGATCGGCGTGGTCGCGACCTGGCGATGATCTTCCAGGACCCGTTGTCCTCGCTGAACCCGGTGGTACCCATCGGCACCCAGGTCACCGAGGTGATGACCCGGCACCGTGGTCTGTCCAAGAAGGCGGCGACTCCCCTGGCCCGCGATCTGCTCGAGCGCGTGGGGATTCCGGATCCGGACCGCCGGTTGAAGGAGTATCCGCACCAACTGTCCGGCGGGATGCGCCAACGTGCGCTGATCGCCATGGCGTTGGCGTGTGAGCCGCGACTGCTGATCGCCGACGAACCCACGACGGCACTGGACGTCACCATCCAGGCGCAGATCCTGGCGCTGCTCAAAGAACTGGTCACCGGCTCCGATACCGCGCTGATCATGATCACCCACGACCTGGGCGTGGTGGCCGGACTGTGCGACGAGGTCAATGTGCTGTACGGCGGCAAGATCGTCGAGCGGGCTTCTCGCCACGAGTTGTTCGAGAGTCCGCGGCACCCCTACACCAACGGTCTGCTGGCGTCGATCCCGCGGCTGGACGCCCCGCGCGGTGAGCGGCTGACACCGGTGCCGGGTTCGGTTGCGGACAACCTGCCGTGGACCCACGCCTGCGCCTTCGCTCCCCGCTGCTCGCAGCCGATCGAGACCTGTGTGCAGAAGATGCCCGAACTCGCCGATGACGGCGACCGGTTACTGCGCTGCCATAACCCGGTCCCGGCCAAGCAGGAGGTAGGCGCGTGAAACTGGTGGACGCCAAGGACGTCGCGGTCCACTTCCCGATCAAGGGCGGGGTGATCTTCGACAAGACGGTTGGTTACGTCTACGCCGTCGACGGGATGGACCTGCAGATCGAGGAGGGCGAGACCTACGGCCTGGTCGGTGAATCCGGTTGCGGCAAATCAACATTCGGTCGAGCTCTGCTGTGGTTGGACGAGCCGACCGGGGGCAGTGTCACGATCGACGGGGACGACCTGGCGACCCTGTCCAAGGAGTCGCTGCGCCGCAAGCGCAAGGACATGCAGATGGTCTTCCAGGACCCGCTGTCCAGCCTCGATCCGCGTCAGACCGTCGAATCCCTTCTCCTGGAAGGGATGGCGGCCCATGGCCTGGCCAAGGACAAGAAGGCCGCCAACACCCGGCTCCGTGAGTTGCTGGCGGCAGTTGGTCTGCCGCCCCAGGCGTTGTCGAAGTATCCGCACGAGTTCTCCGGCGGCCAGCGACAGCGGGTCGGTATCGCCCGGGCATTGTCGGTGGATCCGAAGTTGATCGTCGCCGACGAACCGGTCAGTGCCCTGGACGTCTCGGTGCAGGCGCAGGTGATCAACCTGCTGGAGGATCTGCAAGAGCAATTCGGCCTGACCTACCTGGTCATCTCCCATGACCTGGCGGTCGTGCGGCACATCAGCGACCGGGTCGGTGTGATGTACCTGGGGGCATTGGTCGAGGAGGCGCACGCTGACGACCTCTACGCAGCGCCCCTGCATCCGTACACGCGGGCCCTTATGTCCGCCGTACCCGTGCCCGATCCGACCGCGGAGGACACCCGCGAACGGTTGCTGCTGACCGGTGACCTGCCCAGCCCCGCCAATCCACCCAGTGGCTGCCGCTTCCACACCCGGTGCCCGTGGAAACAGGCGACCCGTTGCGACACCGAGCGCCCACAGTTGCGGTCGGTCTCCATCGACGGTATCCCTGAAACCCACCGGGTGGCCTGCCATTTCGCGGAAGGCATCTTCGACGGCAGCCTGACCGAACACGAGGTCGAGGCCGTTGCCGTCGACCCTGCGGCGACCGGCACCCCCGACGAGGGGGACCTCTTCCAGCACGGTTCGATCTCGGAGTTGTAGAGCCTCACCTTCCTAGCAGTCGCCGTGCCGTTCGGGCACAGTTGACGTTGTGACCGAGCAGACTGTGACCCCGCACGAAGGGGAAGCCCATCATGAGGGTGTCGCCTCGAAGCTGAACTGGTTGCGAGCCGGCGTCCTCGGCGCCAACGACGGCATTGTCAGCGTCGCGGGCATCGTGGTCGGTGTGGCGGGCGCAAGCTCGCAGCGTTCGGATATCGCCGTTGCAGGTGTCGCCGGTCTGGTCGCCGGTGCGCTGAGTATGGCCGCCGGAGAGTACGTTTCGGTGAGCACCCAGCGGGACACCGAGAAGGCATTGATTGCCAAGGAGACGGCCGAGCTCCGGGATATGCCGCAGGAGGAGCTCGAGGAGCTCACCCAGATCTACCAGGCCAAGGGCCTGGATCGGGACCTCGCCGAGCAGGTCGCTCATCAACTCACCGAGCACGACGCCCTGGCCGCGCACGCCGACGCCGAACTCAACATCGACCCGAACGAGTTGACCAACCCCTGGGAGGCGGCGTTCGCCTCGTTCCTCGCCTTCACGGTCGGCGCCGCCCTGCCCCTGGCAGCGATCCTGCTGCCCGGTCCGACCTGGCGGGTACCGATCACCTTCATCGCCGTGCTGATCGCACTCGTGATCACCGGTTCGGTGTCCGCGCGCCTGGGCGACGCTCCGGTGCGCCCGGCGGTGCTGCGCAATGTGATCGGTGGTGCGCTGGCCATGGCCATCACCTACGGCATCGGTCACGCGATCGGTCTGGCTATCTGACCTGTGACCCGGAAACGGTGACAGCACGTTGTCGCCGGGCCAGCGCACGCTGGGGCCATGGACACCACAACCAGCATCCTGACGCCTGCCGAGTCCGCCCTGGCCACGTTCGGTCACAACAGTGCCGCACTCAGCGCCGAGCACGCCGCGCAGTGGACCTCTTCCACCGGGAATCTGTACCACCTGCCCGACGGCCTGACCTGGCCGCAATACCGGGCCAGCAGTTCGATCGGCGATCCGACGCTCGACCCGGACGGGCGCGATGAGGTGGTGGACGGCGTACCCGTCCGGATCATCGAGCCGCTGACCCGTCCCACCCGCGGCACCTACCTCTACCTGCACGGCGGCGGGTGGTGCCTGGGTTCGCACCGCACGACCGACAGCCGCTTGCGGGCGATTGCCGAGCACACCGGGCTGCGCGCGATCTCAGTCGGTTACCGTCAGCCGCCCGAGCACCCGTTCCCGGCGTGTCTGGACGACTGCGTTGCGGTCGCGGACGCGACGCGGGGTCCGCGCTTGATCGGCGGCGACTCGGCTGGCGCTCACCTGGCTGCGCTTGTCCTGCAACGGCGTCCAGCATCCTGGCTCGGTGCGCTGCTCACCTTTGGCGTCTACGACCTTGCCGGTACGCCGAGTGCCGGCTCCCGATTGGACACCCCCGTGAGCATGTTGCTGGCCGATACCCCGCGAGAGCGGTGGCGCGAGCCGCAGTTCTCACCGCTGTTCGGCGACCTGACCGGGATGCCGCCGGCCCTCTTCACCGTTGGCACCCGCGACACGCTCTTGGACGACACCCTCTGGATGGCCGACCGGTGGCGGCAGGTGGCTGCGGTCCGGCTGGAAATCGTCGCCGGAGCGGGGCATGCCTTCACCTTGGCTGACCTGCCGGTGCGCTACGAGACCGAAGCGCTGTATCGCGAGTGGCTCACCGAGCGCATCGAGGCAGCACACTGATGCCATGACGCGGCTCGATCGGCTGTTCGCACTCACCGAGCGCTTGCGGGCGGCCAGCCCCCGACTGGTGACGGTCGCCGCGCTGGCCGCCGAGCACCAGGTCAGCGACCGAACGATCCAGCGGGACCTGCAGACCCTGATGGCCGGTGGTGTGCCGGTGCGCTTCGAGGAGGGCCGGGGCGGGGGTTGGACGATCGATGTGCAACACAGCCTGCCGCCGCTCAACCTGACCGAAAGTGAGGCCGTCGCAGTGATGCTCGCGCTCACCGAGACCGGCCGGATGCCCTACGGGTCCGCCGCCGCCTCCGCACTCCGCAAGGTCCGGGCAGGCTTAGGAGCCGCCGCGAAGAGTCATGTGGGTCAGTGGGATTCACAGGTGGCCGTGGTCGCGAAGGAACCGGTCGCGCACGACGTCCTGCAGGCAATCGAGTCGGCAGTGACCGCCTCGACGGCCCTGGCCCTTGACTACGTGGCGGGCGACGGCGCGACCAGCGAGCGCGTCGTCGAGCCGGTCGGGATGCTTCGCGGCCAGGACCACTGGTACTTGATTGCATGGTGCCGCACCCGAGACGGCTTTCGTGCCTTCCGCACCGACCGCATTCGTCGCGCCACCGGCAGCGATGAGCCGGTGGCGCGACGTGACCTCCCCACGGTCTTGCGGGACGAAGGCGTGCAGATTCGTTAGTGGTCGACGGCTCCTTCGGCGCCGACGCCGGTGAGCGAACGCACCTCCAGCTCAGCCCATTTCGCCTCGTTGTGCTCCTTGCTGGTCACGGTGCCGAGCCAGCCGAGGAAGAAGCCGATCGGGATCGAGATGATGCCCGGGTTGTCCAGCGGGAACCAGTGGAAGTCCACACCCTGCAGCATCGACTCGCTCTTGCCGGTCGCTGCGACCACCGGCTTACCGGACACGACCGGCGAGAAGATGATCAGCGTCACCGCCGAGATCAGACCGCCGTAGATGCTCCACACCGCGCCACGGGTGTTGAACCGCTTCCAGAAGAGCGAGTACAGGATCGTCGGGAGGTTCGCGCTGGCCGCCACCGCGAAGGCCAGCGCCACCAGGAAGGCGACGTTCTGACCGATCGCGAAGATGCCGCCGATGATGGCCACCGCACCGAGGGCCAGCGCCGACAAGCGTGCCACCTTGACCTCTTCCTCCGGCGTCGCTGTGCCCTTCTTGATCACCGAGTTGTAGACATCGTGCGACAGCGAGGCGCTGGCGGTGATCGTCAGACCCGCGACCACCGCAAGGATCGTGGCGAACGCGATACCGGCGATGATGCCCAGCAACACGGTGCCGCCCAGTTCGAACGCCAACAGCGGAGCAGCCGAATTCGCTTTCCCGGGAGCGGCATTGATCTTCTCCGACCCAACGAGGGCTGCAGCACCGTACCCGATCACCAGGGTGAGCAGGTAGAAGATGCCGATCAGCCAGATCGCCCAGACACCCGAACGACGGGCCTCCTTGGCCGACGGCACGGTGTAGAAGCGCATCAGCACGTGCGGCAGACCGGCCGTTCCGAGCACCAAAGCCAGGGACAACGAGATGAAGTCGATCTTGGTGGTGGTGTCCTTGCCGTATTTCGCACCCGGATTGAGCAGTTTGTCCCCACCGGCGTCCGCGGCACCGCCCAGCAGGCTGGACAGGTTCAGCCCGAACTTGCCGAGGGTCCAGACACTCATCACGAAGACACCGATGATCAGCAGGGTCGCTTTGATCATCTGCACCCAGGTGGTGCCCTTCATCCCGCCGACCAGTACGTAGACGATCATCAGCACGCCCACCGCGATGACCACGATCCGCTGGCCGACGGCACCGTCGATGCCCAGCAGCAGCGCGACGAGTCCACCAGCACCGGCCATCTGGGCCAGCAGGTAGAAGAACGACACGGCCAGCGTCGAGATCGCCGCCGCCATCCGGACCGGGCGCTGCTTGAGCCGGAAGGACAAGACGTCGGCCATCGTGTATTTGCCGACGTTGCGCAGCAGTTCGGCCACCAGCAGCAGCGCGATCAACCATGCGACCAGGAAGCCGATCGAGTAGAGGAAGCCGTCGTAGCCGGTCAGCGCGATCGCTCCGGCGATGCCCAGGAAGGAGGCCGCGGACAGGTAGTCACCGGCGATCGCGATGCCGTTCTGCCGTCCGGAGAAGGCCCGACCGCCGGCGTAGAAGTCGGTCGCGGAGCGGTTGGTGCGCGAGACCCTCAGCACGATGTAGAGGGTGAAAGCCACGAACAGAAGGAAGATCCCGATGTTCAAGGCCGGGCTGCCGACCGTTGCGGCCGTCTGGACGCTGAGTGTGTTCATTCGCCGTCCTCCGCCATCCGCGCCTTCATCTTGGTGGCGATCGCCTCGGCGCGCGGGTCGAATTCCTTGTCGGCCCAGCGCACGTAGAGCATCGTGATGGCGAAGGTCGACACGAACTGCAGCAGACCGAAGATCAACCCGATGTTGATGTTGCCGATCACCTTCTTGGACATGAAGTCGTGCGCGAACACCGCACACAACACGTACAGGAAGTACCAGGACAGTCCGGCGATCGTCATCGGGAAGACGAAACCGCGGAATTTCCTTCGCATCTCGACGAATTCGTCGCTGCGCTGCACCTCCTCCGCCAGGGTCGGTTCCTCTTGGACGTCGTTGGCCACGGGCGCCACCTTCCTTGCGTTCTGGGGTCGAGGTGTTCTGCGTCGACCACCGGCGGGATCGATCCGGCCAAGAGTGACTCAGATCACAAGCGCCTTGGGTGATCGCGCGGGAGTGGTGCGCCAGGCGATCGGTTCGGATCGGCGTACGGCGATAGGTCGCGCGACGAGCGGTAGGCCGCCCGCGACGAACGGTCAGCGCGCGCTGACCCCGACCTGTTCCGGCGTGTGCAGCCGCATCAGCACCCCCACCGTCCGCGCGGGGACGCTTCCGGGAGTTGCGAGCGAGACGATGACCATCACCGCGAAGGTCAACGGGGTGCACCACGCGGCGGGTTGGCTGAGCAACGCGCCCGGCCATCCGGACAGGTCGCGCTGGAACATCGTGATCACGACCGCCGTCGTGGCCGTGATCCCGCCGGTGAGCAGGCCCGCCACTGCCCCCGTCCGACTCAGGCCACGCCACCAGATGCCGAGGACCAGCAGCGGTGCGAACGTCGCGGCGGCCACCGCGAACGCCAGGGTCACGGTGGTCGCCAGACCCACCGACGGCAACAGCAACGAGAGCAGGTACGGCGCGCCCAGCGCTGCGAGTGCTGCCAACCGGAAACCGCGTAAGGGCTGGGAACCCGTGCTCCCACGCGCCTCCCACAGGTCGTGGTGCAAGGCCCCGGTCACGGACATCGCCAGCCCGGAGGCAGTGGACAAGAATGCGGCGAAGGCGCCGCCAGCGACCACCGCGGTCAATGCGTGCGCCGGAACCCCGGCAAACGCGGCGCCCGGCAGACCCAGCACGACGGCATCGGTGCTCACGGCAGAAGGTGCGGGGTCCAGATAGACCCGGGCGAGCACCGCCCACAGCGGCGGGAACAGGTAGAACACCCCAAGCAGCGCGATCACGGCGACCGTGGTGCGGCGCGCGTCGGTGCCGTCGGGATTGGTGTAGAAACGCACCAGGATGTGCGGCAGCCCCATAGCGCCCAGGGCCAGAGCGACCAGCGTGCTCCAGGTGGCGTAGACCGGGTGCCCGTACTCGCCCAGTCCCCACAGCGAACCGGCCCAGCCCGGGTCCGGCGGCGTCATGCCCGGTCGGCCCTGCAACCACCAGTAAGCCAGCAGGATGCACACCGGGACGCTGATCGCGGTGAGCTTCAGCCAGTACTGCATCGCCTGCACGGCGGTGATGGAGCGCATCCCGCCGGAGGCCACGTTGGCGAGCACGACGACCGCCACGACCAACCCGCCGACCCAGGTGGGCCAGCCGGTCAGGTGGGTCAGCGCCAAGCCAGCCCCCTGGAACTGGGGCAGCAGGTAGAGCCAGCCGATCGCGACCACGAGCACGGCTGCCAGCCGCCGCACGAACTGCGAGTCGAGGCGCATCTGGGCGAAGTCGGCCAGCGTGTAAGCGCCGGACCGGCGCAACGGAGCGGCCACGAGAACCAGGAGCACGACGTACCCGACGGTGTAGCCGACTGGCAGCCACAACAGGTCGACCCCGCGTTCGTAGACCAGCGCTGCGACCCCGAGAAACGATGCGGCGGAGAGGTATTCACCGCAAATGGCGCTGGCGTTGCGCCAGGGTCGCACCGTGCGTCCCGCGACGTAAAAGTCGCTGGTGGGGCGTGACCACCGCAGACCCCAGGAGCCGACGGCGAGGGTCAGCACGCAGACGGCCACCACCGCGCCGAGCGAGAGCCACTGGGTCACGCACTGTCCTCCGCGACGGCTTCGGCGAACTGCTGCTCGATCCGGGTGCTGGCCCGCACGTAGAAGCGGGCTGCCAGATAGGCAGCGGGATAGACCAGTACGCCGAGCAGCCACCAGGGCAGGCCGATGCCGGCGATGCGCGTGGTGCTGATCGCCGGCACCAGGGAGAAGGCCAGGGGCAGTCCGCCCAGAACGATCGCCCCGACCGCCAGCACCGTCAGGCTCAGCCGCAGTTGGGCGCGCATCAAACCCGCGAGGTACACGTCACCGACGTCGCTCTGCTCGTGCAGCTCCACGGCTCGCGGGCGGGCCCGCGCGGCGCGGGCGGCGGAACTGGTGATGCGCACCCGGCGGGACTCGGGCATGTCAGCCCGGCTGCCGCAGTAGGCGGTCCCGCAGTGCCCGGGTGTGCCGTCGGCTGACGCTCAGTTCTTCACCGTCGACGACGACCGTGCAGTGACCGTCGCGCATCCGTACCTGCCCGACGAACTTGGTGGCCACCAGGATGCTGCGGTGAATCCGGATGAATCCGGCTGCCTCCCAACGCTGCTCGAGGGTGGCTAGCGGGATACGGACCAGGTGCGTGCCGGAGTCGGTGTGCAAGCGCGCGTAGTCGCCCTGGGCATGCACGTACCGGATGTCGTCCCGACGGATGAAGCGGGTCACGCCGCCGCGCTCGACCGCGATGGTTTCCTCATCCGCAGCCGAACCGTCAGAGTCCGGCAGAGTTCGGGAGCCGCTGACCCGGCGGACCGCTTCGGCCAGACGTTCGGCCCGCACCGGTTTCATCAGGTAGTCGGCGACCTGCAACGCGAAGGCATCGACGGCGTACTGCTGGTGCGCGGTCACGAGCACCACCTGCGGCCGCTGCGCGAAGCGGGCGATGACGCGGGTCAGATCCATCCCGTCCAGCCCCGGCATGCTGACGTCACTGAAGACGACGTCGATCTCCTCCGCCTCCAGGGTCCGCAGCGCCTCGGATCCACTGGGCGCAACGTGCACCCGACCGATCCGGTCGTCGGCCGCCAGCAGATGGACCAACTCGTCCCGGGCCGGCGCCTCATCGTCCACCACGAGCACCCGCAGGGGCTCAGGTGGTGTGACGGGCGGCACAGGACTCACGGGGTCCAACCTATTTCACGCGCGCACGTGCTCCGCGAACTTCGGCACGCGCAACGTCACTTTGCTGCCCTCCCCCGGAGCCGTCTCCACCACCAGACCGTAGGCGTCGCCGTACACCTCTCGCAGCCGCGCATCGACGTTGCCCAGACCGATCGAGTCCGCGCCCTGGCCGTCCAGCGCGCGCTGGATGACCTGCGGATCGGCGCCCACCCCGTCGTCCTCGACCACGATCTCGGCGACCGACCCTGCGTCCCGCGCCGTGATGCTGAGTACGCCGATCCCCTCCTTGGCGGCCAAACCGTGCCGGACCGCGTTCTCCACAAGTGGTTGGACCGCCAAGTAGGGAAGTGCGACCGGCAGCACCTCCGGGGCGATCAGCAACTCGATCTGCAGCCGGTCGCCGAACCGCGCCTGCTCCAACTCCAGATAGCGCTGCACGTTGCGCAATTCATCAGCGAGCGTGGTGAATTCGCCGCCGCGCAGCGAGTAACGCGTGAAGTCGGCGAACTCCAACAACAGGTCCCGCGCCCGGTCGGGATCGGTGCGGACGAAGGAGGCGATCGCGGTCAGGCTGTTGTAGATGAAGTGCGGGCTGATCTGGGCCCGCAAGGCCCGCAGTTCGGCGGCCATGGCACGAGTGCGCTCGCGGCCGACCTCGGCGACTTCCAACTGGGACGAAACGTACCCGGCGACCTGCTCGGTGGCCCGCACCAGACCGGGGCTGGTCTGCGGCCCGTACGCCGCGAGCGTGCCGACGACTCGTTCGTCGACGACCAGCGGGGTCACCAGGCCGCTGCGGATCGGACAGTCCGGGTCAGCGCAGACCAACTCATCGGGATCGATCAGGACCGTGCGGCCGGTCTCGATCGCGCGCCGGAGGTGAGCGGGCGCCGTACGCCGATGGTGGGCTTCGCCGGCACCCTCCCAGGCGAGCACGCCGCTGAGGTCACCCAGGGCCACGGCGGGAGTGCCCAGGATGGCCTGCAGCGGGCGCGCGGCACGGGCGGCGCCTTCGGCAGTCAGCCCCTCGCCCAGGTCACCGGCGGCTTCGGCGGCGGTACGCAACGTGCGGTAGGTCGCCCGGTCCACGTCGGAGACGAAGCCCGTCGCACTCTGCCGCCGGTGGATCGCGACGGCGGCCCAGACGAACGCGAACAAGGCCGCGACCACGATCGCGGTGGGCCAGTGCATTCCTGCATCGAACCACTCCGTACCCCTTGCCTCCTGCCAAGGATTGTGAGTAAATCAACCGGGCCCACGAACGAAAACAAAGTATTGAGGCGTATTCACAGTGGTTTATGAGCATCTGTATCGCGATGCACGACGGATTCCGTTCTGGCTCGATACTCCTGAGCGACCGGCGGCCCGACCAGCCCTGACCGGCGACGTCTCGTGCGACCTCGCGGTCGTGGGCGGCGGCTTCACCGGCTTGTGGACCGCGTTGCTGGCCAAGGAGGCCGACCCGTCGCGGGACGTGGTGCTCCTGGAGACCGACCGGCTGGCGTGGGCGGCCACTGGACGCAACGGCGGGTTCTGCGCAGCGGACCTCACCCACGGCTACGACAACGGCCTGTCGCGGTTCGGTGCAGCGGCCATGCCGGCGATCGAGAAGCTCGGGATGGACAATCTGGATGCGATCGAGGCCACCGTTCAGCGCCTCGGCATCGACTGCGACTTCGAACGCACCGGCGAGGTGGACGTCGCGACGCAACCGCATCAGCTCGCCGAGCTCGGTGAGAACCTCCTGTCAGCGGCCGGGGTACGCGCCGAACTGGACTCCCCCACCTTCCTCGGCGGCGTGTGGGACAAGACCGGTGTCGCGATGCTCAACCCAGCCAAACTCGCCTGGGGGTTGGCGGACGCGGCGGAAGCACTCGGCGTACGCATCGTGGAGAACACACCGGTCCGGTCACTGTCGGCGGGATCCCGCATCGCCCTGGGGACCGACCACGGGACGGTGCACGCGGACCGGGTTGCGTTGGGCACCAACGTTTTCCAACCCCTGTTGCGTCGGCTGCGGCTCTACACGGTGCCGGTCTACGACTACGTGCTGATGACTGAGCCGCTCAGCGACGCCCAGCTGTCCGCGATCGGTTGGCGTCACCGGCAGGGCTTCGGTGACGCCGGCAACCAGTTCCACTACTACCGGCTCACCGCCGACAACCGCATCCTGTGGGGCGGTTACGACGCCATCTACCACTTCGGGCGCAAGATCAAACCGGAGTACGACGATCGGCCGGCGACGTTCGAAACCCTTGCCGCGCACTTCGTGCAGACCTTCCCCCAACTTTCCGGATTGCGGTTCAGCCACCGTTGGGGTGGCGCGATCGACACCTGCACCCGGTTCTTCGCCTTCGTCGACACCGCCATGGACGGACGCGTCGCCTATGCGATGGGCTACACCGGATTGGGTGTGGGGGCAACGCGTTTCGGCGCGCACGCGATGCTCGATCTGTTGGACGGCAAGGACACCGAGGTCACGCGGTCGCCGTTGGTGAAGAGCAAGCCGCTGCCCTTCCCGCCCGAACCGTTGGCCTACACGGGCATTCAGTTGACCCGGGCGTCGCTGGCTCGCGCCGACGAGCATGACGGCCATCGCAACCTGTGGCTGCGAACCCTGGATCGTTTCGGACTGGGATTTGATTCGTGAGCAACGACGGAGAACTGCGCACCGTCCATGTGCTGTCCCGGCAGCTGAAGACGCTGCCGCTGGTCGGCATCATCTTCTTCAGCGTCTCGGGCGGCCCGTTCGGCCTGGAGGAATCGATCAGTAGCGGTGGCGCCGGCATGACCATGCTGATGCTGCTCTTGATACCTGTGGTTTTCGGTATCCCGGTGTCCCTGATGGCGGCGGAGTTGGGCTCGGCGTTGCCGGTCGAGGGTGGTTACTACTACTGGGTGAAAGTGGGGTTGGGCAAGTTCGCCGGCTTCACCGAGGGCGCGTGGCAGTGGATGAACAGCTTCCTGGACACCGCGCTCTACCCGATTGTCTTCGCCGACTACCTGGCCACCTATTGGGCTCCCGCCGAACGCGGCCGGGGTGTGTTGTTCTCGTTCTTCGACGGTCAGTTCAGCATCGACACGCACTGGGTCGTCGCGGTGGTCTTCATGGTCATCCTCGCCGGACTGAACATCCGCGGCTCGCGGGTGGTCGGCGACAGTTCGCTGCTGCTCTTCGCCGTGGTGATGGTGCCGTTCGCGATCCTGTCGGTCTACGGCATCGTGCACAACTTCCAGCACGACAGCTGGGACAAGGTCGTTTCGCCGTTCACGCTGCCCGACCAAACCTCGTTCAGTGCCTTCGGGGCGTGCCTGGGCATCGTGATCTGGAACTACATCGGCTGGGAGAACCCCTCGACCCTGCTCGCGGAGGTCGACAAGCCGGCACGGACCTTCCGTCGGGCACTGCTGATCGCCATCCCGCTGATCACCATCAGTTACGTCCTACCGATGATGGCGGCTCTCGGCTCGGGACTGCATGAGGACCTCGGCGACTGGTCCGACGGCGACTTTGCTTCTGTGGGAACGCTGCTCGCCGGCCACTGGCTCGGGCTGCTGATCGCCTTCGGCGTGGGAATCGCCCAGATCGGTCTCTTCTCGTCGCTGCTGATGAGCGGCTCGCGGGTGCCGCGCGTGCTGGCGGCCGACGGCTACCTGCCGCGGTGGGTCGCCAAGGACCACCCGAAGTACAAGACCCCTGTGGCCGCCATCGTGCTGTCCGTGGTCATCTTCGCGATCTTCTGCACGATGGACTTCTCCGCTCTGGTCGACGCCGACGTGCTGACCAACATGGCGGCGATCCTGCTGGAGTTCGCGGCGTTCATCGCGCTGCGCCGCAAACTGCCGAACATGGTGCGGCCGTACAAGGTGCCCGGCGGGATGGCGGGCGCACTGTCGCTCGTGGTCTTCCCGTTGATCTTCACGATCTGGTTGGCGTGGAGCACGTTCACCGACGAACCCGCCGCGTTCTGGATCGGCATCATCATCCTGGTGCTCGGCGTCGTGCTCTACCCGATCGCCGACAACCTGCTCAAGCGCGGCACACCCGACGCGCCGGTCGACTCAGACCTGGTCGACCTCGGCCCGTCGGTGGACACCACCGCTGCTCTCGAGCGGGGGCTGACGGTCTAGGCGATGACCTGCTGGATCGCGGTCACGACCTCCGGCGCGTCCGGCTCGGTGCGTGACCCGAAGCGGGCGACCACGTTGCCGTCGGCGTCGATCAGGAACTTGGCGAAGTTCCACTCGATGTCCGCACCGTCGCCGATCAGCGCACGGTAGATCGGGTGCCGCCCGGCACCGTTGACCTCGACCTTCTCGCTCAACGGGAAGGTGACCCCGTAGGTCGCGCTGCAGAACTGCGCGATCTCGTCGGCGCTGCCGGGCTCCTGCCCGTTGAACTGGTTGCACGGGAAGCCAACGACGGTGAATCCGTTGTCGGCGTAGTCCTTCTCGAGCTGCTCCAGCTTGGCGTACTGCGGGGTCAAGCCGCACTTGGAGGCGACGTTGACCAGCAGCGCCGGCTGGCCAGCCGTCAGATCCCGCAGCGTGCCCGGTGTGCCGTCGAGGCGGGCGATGGATTCATCGAGGATGCTCATGGCCTCACTCTAGGCTCGGGCTGTGACCACAGCTGAGCCCACCATCCTGGCTACTTCCGGCGGTCTGCGCTCGGGTGAGCGCACCTACTGGGAGTTCGCACCGCTGACGACCTACGCGGTGGATCTCGCAGGTGTCGTCGGGCGCGCACCGCGGGTCTGCTTCATCTCGACCGCGGTCGGCGACAACCCGATGGTGATGCACAACCTGGCCGAGGCCGGTCGAGTGGCGGGGTACGACGTGTCCCACCTGCAACTGTTCGGGATGCCGAACGTGCCGTCGATCAGGGAGCATCTGCTCGGCCAGGACGTGGTGTGGGTGATGGGCGGGTCGGTCGCGAACCTGCTGGCGGTATGGCGGGTGCACGGTGTTGACGTCGCGTTGCGGGAAGCCTGGCTGGCCGGGGTTGTCCTCACCGGCGTCTCAGCCGGCTCGATCTGCTGGCACGTCGGCGGTACGACGGACTCCTTCGGTCCGCAGCTGGCACCCGTGACCGACGGGTTGGGGTTCCTGCCCTACGGCAACGGCGTGCACTACGACACCGAGGAGCGCCGCCGTCCGCTGCTGCATTCCCTGGTGGCCGACGGAACTCTCCCCGACAGCTACTGCACCGACGACGGCGTGGGGATCGTCTACCACGGGACCTCGTTCGCGGAAGCCGTGGCCGAAAACCCTTCCGGCGGCGCCTACTTCGTCAGCCGATCAGGTGACCGAGCACGGGAGGACGCGATCGACGTACGTCGATTGTGACGGTTTAGCTCTCAGCGAGCGCGGCCAGGCGGTCAAGGGAGGCCCGCAACTGATCCGCTCCGGTCGCCCGGGCGCGCACCAATCTCTTCTCGTCCCTCAGGTCGGTCCAGTCGTACGTGTGCGTGACCTGGGCACCACCGGACTTCAACGGCTCTATCTCCCAACGCCATTCGTGACCGGGCATCGCTCCGCCCACCTCCGACGGGCGCCACGCGATGACGCGGCCCTCCTCGAAGTCAACGATGTGGTTCTCCCGGACGTTGCCGTTGCTGTTGTGCATGACAAAGACGTCGCCGACGGCGTGGACGCGTTGCCCTTCATCGGCGCGGCCCAGATTGTCGTTGCCATCCCACTGCGGCTGGTTCGCCGGATCGGCGATCAACTCGAAGATGGTCTCCGCGGGGGCGTCGATCACCCGGCTGGCGGACACCCGTCGTACCTCAGTCATGGGTCCATCCCAGCACATCACGCGTCAGTTCGAGTTGGCCCAGGTGCTGCGCAAGCTCGTGAACGACGTGCAGGACGACCCACTCGGGCGTGACGGTGGCCAGGTCGGCGCTGGCCGTGGTGCTGCGCGCGTCCCGATCCGCGATCCCCTCGGCGATCATGCGACGCGTCCACGCCACCGTGTCCGACCGGACGTTCGCGATGCGCTCGAGAAGCTCGACCGTCGTGCCTTCGGCCCGGAACTCACCCGATCTGTCGCGCGGCAGACCGAGCCCGCAACCGAACGTGCCCAGCCACCAACGGCTCATCTCGATGCAGTGATGCACGATCGCGTACGCCGAGTTGGCACCTTCCAAGGGCGGCCGCCGGTTGATCTCGTGGTCACCCAGCGCAGTCACGATCGCAGTCATCGCCGTCCAGCAGCGGTCAGCAGTATCAAGACAGGCGGCGACCCAGTCGTCGGTCACGGGCACTTGGCTTCCAGGCACGCACGCAGCCTGTCACGACTGGGGGCATGATGATGCCGTGGATCTGCTCGCTGACGCCGCCGCCCGTGACCGCACCGACCCGCTCGCCTTCGCGCGGGACCTGTTCGTCCCCAGTGCGACGCCGCTGGTCGCCTACCTGGACGGCAACTCACTCGGGCGGCCACTGAAGGCGACCCGACAGCGGCTGACTGCTGTGGTCGACGGCGCCTGGGGCACCCGGCTGATCCGGTCGTGGGACGAGCAGTGGATGGAGCTGCCGTTCGCTCTCGGCGACGATCTGGGGGCGGCCTGCCTCGGAGCCGCCCCTGGGCAGACGGCGATCGGCGACTCGACGACGGTGCTGCTCTACAAGTTGCTGCGCGCGGCGGTCGCCCACGCCGGCCCCGCGCGACCCGAGATTGTCCTGGACTCGGAGAACTTCCCCACGGATCGCTATGTAGCAGAAGGGATTGCGGCCGAGACCGGTGCCAAGCTGGTGTGGCTGCACCCGGATCCGGCCCTCGGCGTCACCGCTGCCAATGTCGCCTCAGCCCTTGGTCCGCGCACTGGTGTCGTGCTGCTGTCGCAGGTTGCCTACAAGTCCGGCTACCTCGCCGACCTACCGGCCATCACCCGAGTCGCGCACGACGCAGGAGCGCTGGTGTTGTGGGACTTGTGCCATTCAGCCGGCTCGGTGCCGGTCGCACTCGACGCCGCTGGAGTCGACCTCGCCGTGGGGTGCAGCTACAAGTACCTCAACGGTGGGCCGGGAGCGCCGGCCTTCTGTTACGTCGCCGCTCGCCTGCAACCGGTTCTCTCGCAACCGATCCAAGGCTGGATGGGCAACAGCGACGTCTTCGCCATGGGCCCGTCCTACGCCCCCGCGTCCGGCATGCGCCGGTTCATCTCTGGGACGCCGCCGGTGCTGGCCATGACCGGGATCCAGGACACCGTGGCCCTCATCGACTCCGTCGGGATCGAGGCAGTGCGCGAAAAGTCTACTGCCTTAGGAGAATTCGTCATATCCTACGTCGACTCGACGCTTTCCCAGTACGGCGTGCAGGTGGCTTCGCCGCGTAACCCCGCCGAACGCGGTGGGCACGTCACGCTCTCGCATCCGGACGCGCGCTCGTTGGTGTCCGCGCTGTGGGAGCGTGACGTGATCCCGGACTTCCGTGAGCCGGACGGCATCCGGGTCGGCGCGGCACCCCTGTCGAGTAGTTACACCGAGGTGGCGCAGGGTTTGCTCAGCCTCGAGTCGCTGCTGCGATCGACGCGCTGACATCGGGCCAGAACCGCGAGTCGGGATCGACCAGGTCGAAATGGTGGGCGCCACGGATCCACTGGACCTCGAGGTCCGCGTTGACGTGCGGTGGCACGGCCTGGTCGAGGTCGCCGTGCAGGATGGTCAGCCGATCGACCTGTAAACCACTGGGGTCCAAGGCTTTCCAGTCGGCTGGCTTGTCCTGGGGCGAACCGCCGATCCAGTCACGCACCGCATGGCGGCCATGCCCGCCCCGGTAGGACTTGGCGAAATCCCCCACCGGTGCGAGAGCGACGGTCGATCGGGTGCGCTCAGCACCGTGCCGCATCACCAATGCCCCGCCCGCGGAGTGACCGACCCAGGTGGCAGCGCCGAGCACGTCGTCGAGGTCGCGCAGATCCTGCGCGCTGGCCCAGGGGGCGCCCGGGATCCGTCGGTACTCCGCCAGCACGACCCGTAGATCGATGGCCGCGAGCGCCACGGCCATCGGTCGTAGGTACGTGCGGTCGACGGAGGGCCGGAAGTAGCCCCCGTGGACCAGGACGGTCAACGGGTGGCGCGGGTCGCCGTACTCCTCCCAGACCTGATCGGTGCCTGGTCCGTAGGAGCAGAGGCGGCCCGGTGGCTCCTCGTTGGCGAGCAGCCGGACGAGGACCGCGTCCTCAATCGCCTCGCTGTCAGTCGTCAATCGCAACCATCACGTCGGAGGCCTTCACCACGGCGTACGCCTGCTGACCGACGGTCAGGCCCAGGTCGTCGACGGCCTCGTTGGTGATCGCAGCCGTCACGGTCGAACCGTTCACATCCAGGCGGACGTGGGAGGTGGTCGCGCCCTTGACGATCTCGACGACGGTGCCCTGCAGGATGTTGCGCGCGCTGATCTTCATAAGCCAAACCTACCAAGGCGCGGTGTCGGTCCCAGAGCGTAATTTCAGGGGAATGGACGTCCACTCCGCCGCTCGCAGCGCGGTCTACCGCTCGATGCAGACGCGCCAGGACAAGCGGCCGATCTCGCGAGCGCTGCTGCGCCGCATCTGGGGATTCGGGCGCCCGCACCGCCGCGAACTTGCCTTCTTCTTCGTCGTCAGCATCATCACGGCCGTCCTCGCGGTCGCCAGTCCGTTGGTGGCGGGGCAGGTCGTGGATGCGATCACAGCGGGCGACCCGTCGTCGCGGGTCGTCGGGTTGGCGGTCCTCATCGCGGTCATTGCGCTGGGCGAGGCGGCATTCGGGATGCTGCAGCGCTGGCTGTCGGCCCGCATCGGTGAGGGGGTGATCCTCGACCTACGCACCGCCGTCCATGATCACGTGCAGCGGATGCCCGTCGCGTTCTTCACCCGCACCAGGACGGGTGCGCTGGTGAGCCGGCTGAACAACGATGTGATCGGCGCGCAGCGGGCATTCAGTACGACGCTGTCCGGCCTGATCGGGAACCTGGTCACGCTGGTCCTGACGTTGATCGTGATGATCAGCATCTCCTGGCTGGTCACCGTGGTGGCGCTGATCCTGGTACCGCTGTTCTGGTTGCCAGCTCGGCTGATGGGCTCGCGTCTGGCGGCGGCTTCCCGGGAAGCCGCCGAACACAACGCGGCGATGAGCACCCAAATGACAGAGCGCTTTTCGGCTCCTGGCGCCACCCTGGTCAAGCTCTTCGGACGGCCGGACGAGGAGTCTCAGGAGTTCGCGCGCCGGGCCGGCCGGGTCCGCGACATCGGCGTGCGCTCGGCGATGATCCAGCAGACCTTCGTCACGTCGCTGACCTTCATCTCGGCGCTCGCCCTGGCAGTCGTCTACGGGCTGGGCGGTGTCCTCGCGCTCGGTGGCAGCCTGCAGGCCGGTGCGGTCGTATCGCTCGCGTTGCTGCTGACCCGGCTCTATGCGCCGCTGACCGGTCTGGCCAGTGCGCGCGTCGATGTGATGAGTGCGTTGGTCAGCTTCGAGCGGGTCTTCGAGATCCTCGACCTGGTGCCGCTGATCACCGATCCGGCGTCGCCGGTGCCGCTATCGGACGGGCCGCTCTCGGTCCGGTTCGAGCAGGTGCGCTTCGCCTACCCCGCACCGGACAAGGTATCGCTCGCCTCCCTGGAGGACGTGATGACCCTTGATGCGCGGGGTGGCGAGGAGGTGCTGCACGACATTTCGTTCGAGGCTGCGCCCGGTCAGATGCTGGCACTGGTGGGCAGTTCCGGGGCGGGCAAGTCGACCATCGCCTCGCTCGTCCCCCGCCTCTACGACGTGGACAGCGGCTCGGTATCCATTGGCGGTGTCGACGTGCGCTCGCTGTCGGCAGCGTCGCTGCGGGCCGCGACGGGCACCGTCACCCAGGACGGCCACCTCTTCCACGATTCGATCCGGGCCAACCTGCTCTATGCCCGCCCGGATGCGACCGAGACCGAATTGGCCGAGGTGATCGAGCGGGCACGGCTGGGTGAGGTGGTGGCCGCGATGCCGGACGGTTTGGACACGGTGATCGGTGAGCGTGGCTACCGGCTGTCCGGTGGTGAGCGGCAGCGACTGGCCATCGCGCGGCTGCTACTGGCCGGGCCGCGCGTCGTCATCCTCGACGAGGCGACCGCCTCACTGGACGCGACCAGCGAGGCGGCGGTCCAGGCGGCGCTGGCGGAAGCCCTTGCTCGGCGTACGTCGATCGTGATCGCGCACCGGCTCTCCACGATCCGGGCGGCCGATCAGATCCTGGTCATCGAGGCGGGTCGGATCGTCGAGCGGGGCACTCACGAATCGCTGTTGGCGAGCGGTGGCCGGTACGCCGAGTTGTACCGCACGCAGTTCGCGGAACAACCGAGCACCGCGCCGAGCTGACGCTCAGGAAGTCAGCACCGGGTCTGTCACCGCCATGCCAAGGTGCCCGGCAACGGCAGCCATCGTCGGGTCGTGCGTCGCGACCACGAGGGGTGAGCCAAGCAGCAGTGCCGTGGCCAGATGCAGCGCGTCGAGCGTCCTGACTACTTATGTCTGACATTCGGCGCTAACGAACCCCCGACTGGCGCCGATCACGCGATCACATAGACCATGCCGCGGCGGTCCGCGACGACGCAGGTCGTGAACGACTCTGCCTTTTCGAGCAGCGACAGGTCGTAGTCGAAGCAGCCCGTTGCCGGCGGTAAATCATCCTCGCAGCCGGTCCGAAGCGCTTTCGTGAACCCGGAGATCAGCATCCGCAGATCGTCTCGAATCGCAGGGACCTCATCGGGAAGAATCGCGCGCACCCAAGGAACATCGCCGTGGTTACGGTCGTAACCCACGCTGCCCTCGAACATCCGGTACGCCGGGCGCGCGACGTGGCCCTCGGCGGGGCGGGTGAGCCGCTGGAGATCGATCCAGGCCCTCTCCAGGTCAAGCTCCCCGCGGCAGGTCTGCGTCCAGCCGTCATACCAGGGGTCGTCTTCATCGGCCGGAATGTGCTGGCAATGCGGCGGACAACCGATCCCGATCAGAGCGTCGAAGGGGTCATTTCGAACGATGCGGAACGGCGTTGTTCGCGCGACGTCGGACAGGTCGGCGTCAAAGGCCGCAGCGGAGTATCTGATTCCCATTCAGGAATCGTGGCGTTTCCGGGTGATCGACGCGGGGCCGTTGGCCGCGCACTGTGGATAACCGCCCCTTTGCTACCGCTGGTCAGTGAGCTTGCTCAACCGGGCACGCAGCCGGTCGCGGCGGTGCGCGTTACCGGGCAACGTCACGTACTCCTCGCCGTAGCTGGCCAGCAGGATGTCGTCGAGACGGCGTACCGCTCCGGACGGCCGCCGGTATCCCATCTGCCGGGTGATGGCCTCGGCGTCGACAGCGCGGATCGCGGTGGCCAGGTCGGCCAGGTTGGCGATGCCCAGTGATTCGACGAGACCGGCGATCCAGGCGTAGTGCTCGGGCCGGGACCAGGCGGCCCCATGGAACTCACCGGCGAGGAACGCGGCGAGTTCGCGCGGAGCGATCGTCGACTCGTTCGCCTTCTGCGCGATCTCCGCGACGCCCAGCTGTTCCTGGAGCCGCTCCCGGATCGTCGCGAACTCCTGGTCGGCCAACTCGATCAGACCGGCTGCGAGGGTGAACCGCCGGTCGAAGTCGGCCCGGAACTCCTCGGGCACGGTGCCCTTGTAGCGGATGTCGTGCTCGAACTCGGCCCACGCGTGCTGCAGCACTGTGCGGATCTGCACCTGGATCTCCCGCTGCCCGACCGCCGGATGATCGAGCTGATCCTCTGGTGACAGTCGGATGCTCAAGTGCCTACTGGCATAACCGAATCGGCCCTGACTGGCCGTCTCGCGGCCCATGTCCCGGTCATCAAGCACCACCGCGTCCTCAGCCAGCAACTCCGCGACCGCGGCGACGTCGGAAGGCACGTAGGTGATGACCCGCAACCCGATGGTGTCGTGGATCTGGCCCAGCGGATCGTCGTACAGCGGGACGCCATCCGCGGTGCGAGCCGCCTTCTCCGCGAACGAGGCAACCGACTTCGCCCGCCCGGTCACACTCAGGTAGTTCAGGCCGGCGTCGTCGAGGATCCCGGTCACCACCTCGGTGGCCTCGGCCGCTGCGGCACGAATCGCCGGGAAGTCTGCCTCGTAGGCGGCGACCGCGCGGCGCACCTGTTGCACCTGGCCGGCCACTCGCGGTGGCCTCGGCGAAGGACTCAAACCCGTTGGCAGCGTGGGGGTGACGATGTAGCCATCTGGATACTCGCCGTACGTCGTGGTGTCACCGGGACGCTGTTGGCGGTAGAGCACGACGTACGCGCAGATGACGGCGTCCACCTGGTCCTCGACCCCGCGCAACTGGGCCTTGGTGGTGGCGGATTCGACGGCGGCCACCTGCGCACGCCATTGGTCGTTGCCGATCAGTCGCAGCGGTGGGGTCGCGGTTGCGAGCGATTCCAGGAGGCCCAGTAGCGTGCGCATCTCTTCGCGCAGCTGACTCAGGGAGCGGCCCTGTTTGTTCTTGTACTTCAGCGTCCGACCCAGCTTGAACAGCGCGACCGTGGCCGGGTGAGGGTAGACCTCGACGGCACGGCGATCCTTGGTTGAATCGGGGTTCAGGTCGAGTCCGAGCCGGGCGCTGATCCGGCCACCGCGAGTGCCGTCGGCAAAGGCCTGGATCCCGGCGTTGACCGGGTGCGCGCCGGCATCGAACCGGGCGAAGTCGCGGTTGAGCGCCTGCTCGGCGGCCCGGTTGCCGGTGGCGTTGGTGACCACCAGCGGGGCATCGATACCGACCACGACCCCGCCCTTCAGGTAGGGCTGGATCGCCTCGACGATCTCGTCGTCGGTGCGGGCGGCGCTCAGGTGAACAAGGGCGCCCGCTTCGTCGAGCACAGCGACCCCGCTGGGGTTGCGCTCACCCCAGGCGAGGTCGATCCCGATGAAATGCATGTGCCAGCCTCCCTTACTCGGATGGGCCTTGCGGAGGCTCAGGCGACATGGAGTGGCGTGATTGCCGCTACCTGGTCGGCGACTCGATCCTCGGCAACCTCCAAGTCGTAACGGGACTGCAGATTGAGCCAGAACTGCGGTTCGATCCCGAAGTAGCGACCTAGCCGCAGCGCAGTGTCGGCCGTGACAGCACGCTTGCCATGCACGATTTCGTTGATGCGCCGCGGCGGAACACCGATCGCTACAGCAAGTTTGTTCTGGGTGATGCCGAACCCCTCGATGAAGTCCTCCATCAAGACCTCACCGGGGTGGACCGGCGGGTAGAGCTTCTGAGCCATCTCTCCTCCTAGTGATAGTCCACGATCTGTACGTCCTCGGCACCACCATCAGCCCAACGGAAGCAGATCCGCCACTGATCGTTGATCCTGATGCTGTGCTGGCCGACCCGATCACCCTTGAGTGCCTCCAAGCGGTTGCCCGGCGGAACTCGAAGGGCGTCCAGCGTCGTCGCAGCATCGATGAGATGCAGCTCTCGATTCGCAGCCTTGTGGATGCGCGGATCCAACCGCTTCACCGACTCGCGGCGCCAGATCTTCTCCGTGTCGCGGTCAGCGAACGATCTGATCACAGGAGCAGTATAACGCTCTGCGTTAATAACGTTATACGTTAAATCGGAACTCCACGACGTCGCCGTCGGCCATGACGTAGTCCTTGCCCTCCATGCGCGCCTTACCGGCCGCGCGGGCCTCGGCCACCGATCCGGTCGCGACCAGGTCGTCGAAGGAAATGACCTCGGCTTTGATGAAGCCCTTCTGGAAGTCGGTGTGGATGACCCCAGCGGCTTGCGGTGCGGTCCAGCCCTTGTGGATCGTCCAGGCCCGCGACTCCTTCGGCCCAGCCGTCAGGTAGGTCTGCAACCCCAGAGCGTGGAAACCCTTGCGCGCCAGTTGGTCCAGACCAGACTCCTCCACGCCGTACGACTCGAGAAGCTCAGCCGCCTCGTCCTCGTCCAACTCCGTGAGGTCCATCTCGAGCTTGGCGTTCAGGAAGATCGCGTCGGCGCCGCCCACCAGGTCCGCCAACTGCGCCTGTAATTCCTTGTCGCCCAACTGGTCCTCGTCGAGGTTGAACACGTAGAGGAACGGCTTGGCCGTCATCAACCCCAGCTCACGGATCGGCTCGACATCGACGCCAGCGGCGAACAGCGTCGTGCCTTCCTCCAGCACCTTCTGCGCCTCGAGCGCAGCGTCCAGCACGGACTTGTCGACCTTCTTGCCGCTGACCTCCTTGGTCAGCCGCGGCACGGCCTTCTCCAACGTCTGCAGGTCGGCCAGGATCAGCTCGGTGTTGATCGTCTCGATGTCCGAGGACGGCGAGACCTTGCCGTCCACGTGGACGACGTCAGGGTCGTCGAACGCCCGGATCACCTGGCAGATCGCGTCGGCCTCGCGGATGTTGGCCAGGAACTTGTTGCCCAGGCCCTCCCCCTCGGACGCGCCGCGCACGATGCCGGCGATGTCGACGAAAGACACCGTCGCGGGCAGGATCTTCTCGCTGCCGAAGATCTCCGCGAGCACCTTCAGCCGCGGGTCGGGCAGCGGGACCACGCCGACGTTGGGCTCGATGGTCGCGAACGGGTAGTTCGCCGCGAGCACGTTGTTGCGGGTCAGGGCGTTGAACATGGTGGACTTGCCGACGTTGGGCAGTCCGACGATTCCGATGGTGAGGGCCACGGGTTCAAGAGTTTACGGGGTCGCCGGTCACACGGCGTACACGCCGATCAACGGTGCTGTGTCCGACGAACCGGTCACCTTCTCAAAAATCGAGATCGGCAGCGGCGACCACCGAGCCGGTCGCGTCCGGGGTCTTGCTGAAACTCCAGTAGAGATTCGTGTACTCGATCGCTTCCTTCGGCCCGATCGGTGAGCCCCATTGCCGCATGTCCTCGGTCGTGTGCGCATCGGATACCAGCGTCATGTCGTAGCCGCGGGTCAACCCGCCGTGCAGCGTGGAGCGGATGCACGCGTCGGTCTGTGCGCCGGTGACGATCAGCCGACCGGCACCGGCCGCCGCGAGGACCTCCGCCAGGTCGGTGCCGGCGAACGAGTCGCCGAACTTCTTGTGCACCACCGCTTCGCCCTCGGTCGGCTGCAACTCCGGCACGATCTGCCAGCCGTCACTGCCTTCGGTCATGCCGTCATCGGAGTGCTGCACCCACACGACCGGGGTGCCTGCCGCGCGCGCCCGCGTGACCAGGTCGGCGATCGTTGCAACCACCTCGTCGCGGTGATAGGCGTCGGCCACGACGTCATTCTGGACGTCGATGACCAGCAGCGCGCTGCCGTCGGGCTTCGTATTGGCCATCGGGTCAGCCTTTCTCGGGGACCTGCAGGTAGGAGGTGTAGTCGGCGAGCTCGGCAATGGATTCGCGGATGTCGTCCAGCGCGCGGTGCGCCTCCCCCTTGGCGTGCGTCACGCCGTACTTGCCCTGCATCACCAGCTTCCAACTGGACACATCCAGCATCCGGTAATGCAGGCGCTTGGCCAGCCGCGGCCACTCCCGGTCGATGAACTTGCGGTCCTGGTGGATCGAGTTGCCGGCCAACACCACGGGCGCCTCACCAGGAAAGTGTTCGTCAACGAACGCCAGCAGTCGATCTTCGACGTCCTCGGCCGGCGTTCCGCTCTCGTTCTGGGCGACCAGCGCCGCACGGACGTGAGAGAACTTCTCCCAGAACTCCCCCACCATCCGCTGCTTGACCCGCTCCGGGTCGACGTGCTGCACGGCCTCGAGCGTGCCCGACTCCGCGAACTCCCAGTCGGTGGCGATCGCGGCGACCTCCAGGATCCGGTCTTCCACCGGGTCCAGTCCGGTCATCTCCAGGTCCACCCACAGCAGCGTCGCGCTCGCCAACTTCGAACTCATGAGCCCTAGGTTGTCAGACCCTCCTGACAGGCTCTTCTCATGAACGTTTTCCTCGCCGCTCTCGCCGGGTTCGTGCTGGGTGCCGTGCTCACCTGGCTCGTTGTCCAGAGCAGGTACGCCGCGCGCCTGGCGACCGCTGTCACCGAGCGTGACGGGCTGCGCACCCAAGTACAGTCGCTGGCCGCGGCCTCCACGGAAGACCGGCACACCGCGGCCGAATTGGCACCGATGCGCGCGACGTTGCAGCACGTGTACGAGCAGGTGGCCGAGTTGGAGCGTGCCCGCGAGCAGCAGTTCGGCGCCCTGGGTTCGGGATTGACCGATGTACGCCGAGTGACCGACCAGCTGCGCTCCGAAACCGCCACGCTCACCGGGGCTTTGAAGACATCGACGCACGCCGGACAGTGGGGTGAGGCCGAATTGCGCCGCATCCTCGAGGCATCCGGGATGCTGCCGCGCGTGGACTTCGAGGAGCAGACGTCGGGGATCAATCGGGACGGCTCCGGAGTGCGTCCGGATGCCATCGTGAAGCTGCCCGGCGACAAGATCCTGGTGGTTGATGCGAAGGCACCGACCGGCAAGTTCCTGGCCGCGAGCGCCGATGGGTTGTCCGACACCGAGCGTGCGCAGCTGCTGGCCCAGCATGCGACCGCGCTGCGGGGGTACGTCGACTCGTTGGGCAAGAAGGCGTATTGGACAGCGTTCGATAACACCCCCGAGCTGGTGATCTGTTTCGTGCCCAGCGAGGCGCTCCTGGCCGCCGCGTTGCGCGCTGATCCTGCGCTGTTCGAGCGGGCGATCGAGCAGAAGGTGGTGTTGGCGTCACCCGCCAGCCTGTTCGCCATCCTGCGCGCGACTTCCCTTGCCTGGCAGCAGGATTCGCTCACCACCAACGCCCGCGAGTTGCTGAAGGTTGGCCAGGAGCTCTACGAGCGGCTGTCCACTCTGGGCACGCACACCGCGACGTTGGGTAAGTCGCTGGAGAAGTCCGTGGCGACGTACAACGCTCTCGTCGGCAGCCTGGAGTCGCGGGTGCTGGTCAGCGCGCGCAAGCTGCACGAGCTGGGCGTGGCCGGTGAGCCGCCGGCACCGATCCAACCGCTGGAAGTAGCACCGCGCAGCTTGTCCGCGCCGGAGTTGGTGGAAGCCCTGCCCGATGTGGACCGCCCAGAACTCGATTTCCGGGTGTCGGCCGCTGCGTCGGAGGCCGACCGGGCGACGGGATGAGCGACCGCGTAGCGGCTCGCACCAATTACACGAAGGCGCCTACCAGGCTGAACGCCAAGGAGATTGCGAGCGATCCAGCGATCATGGTGACGAAGCCGGTGCCGCCACCGAAACGGGCCGCACGCGGCTTCGGATCCCGCAGGCACTCAAAGACTGCGTAGGCGAGCAGCCCCAGACCGAAGGTGATCCCGCACATCCAGAACCAGTACCAGCGGTTCGCGATTCGTGGCGCGACGCCGCCACAGATCCCCGCCAGGCCAACCAGTAGGAAAGCCAACCGCGCCAGGTTGACCGGTGTCGGCAGCGAGACGTCGCCGCGAATCACCGACGACCCGTGATGTGCGACGAACTCCCGGCCCAACCACGCCTGCGTCGCATCGCCGAAGCCCTGGGACCCGGGCTCGGCAGGCATCGATCCGAGCTGCGAAATGCGTATCCAGTGCTCGCGGTACTGCGAGTCGGACCACACGAGAATTCCGGCATTGTCGGCATCGACCGAGTGGTCATCGGTGCCAGGCCAGCCGCCGAGGGGACCATTGGCACCGGCGTCCCAGGTCGGCTGCTGGTCAGTGAACCGCCACCCGGTCACCTCACCGGCCGCCACCTGTGCACGCAAGTGATCGGCTGAGGACTCCCGCGGCGCGGCCCACAAAGACCATCCAGCCAGCCCGATCCACAGGGCCACGAGCACGATGCCGATGATCCTTCGCGAGGACCTCCACCACGGCGCGCTGCATGCCGGCGCCTGTAGATCAGCGTCAGCCGGCAGCACATCGGTCATGCTGCGCATCGTGGCAGACAACACCACCTGGTGGCTACGGGATCAACACGATCTTGCCGCGAGTACGCCGCAGCTCCAGTTGAGCGAAGGCAGCTTGGACCTCCCCCAGTGGGTAGGTCGCCTCGATCGGAAGTTCAAGACGACCGTCCGCCAGCCGGGTCACGACTTCGCCCAACACCTGCGCGGTGGAACCATCGGCGCTACCGGCCCCGAGCACGCCGTTCTTGCCGACCTGCTCGAAGTCGATGATGGTGTTGATCCGGTCCCCGGGTACGCCGAGGTCGAGCGCCAGTTGCACGTAGCCGCCGCCGAAGAGGTCGACGAACGCATCGATGCCGTCGGGTGCCGCTGCCCGCAGTCGCTCCGCGACCGCATCGAGACCACCGCTCCGGTCAATCGGGGTGACTGCTTTGCTCTGCAACCACTCGGCGTTCTCCAAGGACCCGATTCCCAGGACCGTTGCCCCGCGCTCGACCAGCAACTGGGACACCAAGCCCCCGACGCCGCCGGCCGCCGCAGAGACCGCGACGACGTCACCCGGTTGCGGCTGCACGGCGTCGGTCGCTGCCCACGCCGTCGACCCGACCACGAACGCACTCCCGGCGATCTCCCAGGAGACACCGTCCGGCTTGGGGACCAGATGTGCTGCCGGCACGGCAACCGACTGTGCGTGACTCGAGCGGGTGTCCACCCAACCGACGACCTCATCGCCGATGCTCCAGCCATCGACCTCATCGCCAACCGCGGTGATCGCACCGGCGAGGTCGCTGCCTTCGCCACACGGCAACGTGGTGGGGTAGAACGCTTCCAGCAGACCCTTGCGGATCGACGCCTCGCCCGGGTTGATCCCGGCCGCCCGCACCTGGACCACGACCTCATCCGCCGCCGGAACGGGAAGGTCGGTCTCGATGACCTCAAGCACCTCGGGACCGCCGAACTGGTTGAAACGCACTGCCTTCATGAGCACTCCTTCTGGGTGGTGTTTCCCGCCGTGAGTGTCGCGGGAATTCTGCTGACACCAGTTCACCGCCCCACGATCAGACGATCCATCCTTGAATGTCCATATTTCTTGTGCCATCGTCCAGAGACATGGACGTACTGAGTGACTTGCTGCAGCGCTCCCGGGCGCGGGGCGCGGCGTTCTCCCGCACGACGATGTACGGCGACTGGTGCGTCCAGTTCCCGGTCGGCGGCACCCTGGCGATTCACTCGATCATCGACGGCGACCTTGAGGCGTGGACTGTCGATGCACCAGATGCCTCCATCCGGGTGATCGGCGGCGACCTGATCCTGCTTCGCTCGACCCCGCACCTGATGGCATCCGACGCGACTGCACCACCACAGCCGCTGCCCGACTCAGGTGGATCCCGATCGGCCTCGGCTGGCAATCCCGGCGAAGGCCGCCAAGCTCAATTCTTCTGCGGTGCTTACGTTTTCGACGGCGACCTATCCAAGTCCCTGCTGGACGCACTACCGCCGATCGCCCGCATCCGACCCCGCGCCGGCAGCGCCCTGCGCAGCACCCTCGATCTGCTGATCGCCCAAGTCGAGGTGGGCGGCGCGGGCCAGCAGGTCCTTCTCGACCGCTTACTCGACGCGGTGCTCGTGCTCGCCCTGCGTGAATGGTTTGCGGCAGCGCAGTCGACTCCTCGCTGGATCTCCGCGCTGGATGATCCAGCGCTCGCGCCGGCGCTGCAGGCCATCCACACCGCGCCGGAACGCACCTGGACGGTCGCCACGCTGGCAGGGCTGACCCACCAGTCCCGGTCGGGGTTCGCCCGCCGATTCACCGACACGATCGGCGTACCACCTCTGACCTATCTGGCCGACTGGCGTATGTCGGTGGCGAAGGAAGCCCTGCGCGACACCGGCGACAGCATCGCGACGATCGCAGCCTCCGTCGGCTACAGCTCGGAGTACTCGTTCGCGACGGCATTCAAACGCCACACCGGACAAGCACCGGGACGGTGGCGCAGTATCTACGCCGCCGCGGCGTGAGGGACGGTCAGCGGACGGTAGCGGTGGCGAGGGCCACGAGTCCCGCGACGATCATCACCATGCGCAGGTAGTGCCAGCCATCCCAACGGTGCAGTTGCTCGCGCCAGTCCTCCGGTGCGCTCTGCGGCGTCCAACTCTTCGAGCGGTTGTTGATCGGCACCAGGACGAGCACCGACAGCAACACGCTCGCGGCGAAAAGCACCGCAGCGACGATGGCCCAGCCTGCTCTCGGCTCGTTCCATTGCGTAACGGCCACGGCGACGGACAACCCCAGCGAGGCGACGTACCAGAACGGCATCACGGCACCGAGGACTCGGGCGCCGTCTGCCCTGCCCAGGAGGCCGGCGTTGTCGGGCAGTCGCTCGAAGATCGCGTTCACGATGAAACCGACGCACAACTCCACCCCCACCATGGTGCCGGCGACGACAAGGGCAAGGACACAGATCGCGGTGCTCATGCGATCAGCGAATCAGTGAACCACCAATTTTGGTAGTACTCACTTTTTTGTGAGTACTACCATCGTGCTATGCCGACCCCCGAACCGACTGAGGTCGAACTGGCCGAATGCCCGGTCGATACCGCGCTCTCGGTCATCGCCGGCCGATGGAAGGGCACCATCTTGTGGCGCCTGGAAGCGCGCCCGATGCGCACTGGCGAGCTACGCCGCAGCATTCCCGCCGTGAGCGAACAGATGCTGATCCGGCATCTGAAGGAGTTGGTCGCTGATGGGCTGGTGGCCCGCGATGCCGAGCCAGTGGTGCCGCCGAAGGTGACGTATCGGATCACCGACTACGGGCGCACGCTGGCGCCTGTCCTGTGGCAATTGTGCGACTGGGGTCGGCGGCACGCGGAACGTTCCGCAGTCGGTCAGCCCTCGACCAGCAGACCGGTCTCTGCAGCCAGCAGCGGCGCCACCAACGACAGCTGAAGGTCGCTGATCGTCGCACCGCGCGCACCCGAAATCGACCGCAGCGCAGCGAAATCCAGACCCCGCAGGTCGAGGTCGGCGTTGGTGCAACCCCTCAGGTCAATTTCTTCACACCGGCAGTCGACGAACGCGACCCGCTCCGACGACGCCCCGGGCATATCGACTGATTCGAAGACACAGTCCTCGAAGAGAACATCCGTCAGCCGGGCATCGCGCAGGTTCACGTAACCGAACCGCAGACCCCGCACCAGCACTCCACGCAACGTCGCTGCGGACAGGTCCCAAGACCCGACGCGGCCCGCGATCACCGAGCAGTTGCGCCAGATCGATCCTGCTGCCGCCCAGGTCACGGACTGCACCGACGAAACCGAAACGTCGACGAATGTCGTTCGCGCAGAGACGAATTCGTCGAGCACCAGACGGGTGAAGGAACACTCGAAGAACTCGGCCCGGTCCAGATCCAGATCACCGGACAGGTCGGCGTACGCCATGCCCTCGGCATCGTCCTCGGCCCGTGGCGGCAGCGACGCGGCCACCACATCGGAAACCGACGGCGCCAAAAGACGCGGGGCCGCAACCATGGCCGTTAGTGCAGGGAGCCTGCGTCGTGCCGGACCTTCGTGCCCTGCCCCGCCGCCTTCAGATCGCGGCGCAACTCGTTCGGCAGCGCGAAGAGCAACGACTCCTCGGCGGCGGTCACCGGCCGCACATCGTCGTACCCACGGTCAGCCAGGAAGCTCAGGACGTCGCGGACCAGCACCTCCGGTACCGAGGCACCCGAGGTCACCCCCACCGTCGTCACGCCGGCCAGCCACGCCTCGTCGATCTCGTCGGCGTAGTCCACCAGGTGCCCGTCGCGGGCGCCGTGCTCCAACGCCACCTCGACCAGCCGCACCGAGTTGGAGGAGTTGCGCGAGCCCACCACGATCATCAGATCGGTCTCGGGCGCCATCTGCTTGACCGCGAGTTGCCGGTTCTGCGTCGCGTAGCAGATGTCGTCTGACGGCGGATCCTGCAACGCGGGGAATTTCTCCCGCAACCGGCGGACCGTCTCCATCGTTTCGTCGACCGACAGCGTGGTCTGCGACAACCAGACGACCTTGGAAGGGTCGCGCACCTCGACCTGGTCCACGTGATCGGGCGACTGCACCAGGATGATGTTGTCGGGGGCTTCCCCGGAGGTGCCGACGACCTCCTCGTGACCCTCGTGGCCGATCAGCAGGATGTCGTAGTCGTCGCTGGCGAACCGCTTGGCTTCCCGGTGCACCTTGGTCACCAGCGGGCAGGTCGCATCGATCGTCTTCAGGCTGAGCGCGCGGGCTTCCTCGTGCACGATCGGTGCCACGCCGTGCGCCGAGAAGATCACCGTGGCGCCTTCCGGCACCTCATCGGTCTCGTCGACGAAGATCGCGCCGCGCTTCTCCAGGGTGGTCACCACGTGTTTGTTGTGCACGATCTCCTTGCGCACATAGACCGGCGGCCCGTAGAGGTCCAGGGCCTTCTCGACCGTCACCACGGCCCGGTCCACGCCGGCGCAATACCCGCGGGGAGCCGCGAGCAGGACCCGCTTCGCTGAGGAAGTCATGCCCTCCATCGTAGGCGGCGACGCGAAACCCATTAGCCACCCGCCGCCGACCCGACCTACGCTTGGACTCATCATGAAGAACTGACCGAGCCGTTGTCCCGCGTCGCGGATCACCCCGCGGGATATCTCGCGACCGCTCGGAGTTCCCCATGTCAGACCCCTACCTCACCGACCCGTTGGGTCCCCTCGTCGTCGACGCCGTCAGCCGCACGTTCGACGGGCGCACCGTGCTGGACGACCTGAGTTTCACCGCCGCACCGGGCACGCGCCTGGCCGTCGTCGGCGAGAACGGCGCCGGGAAGACGACCTTGCTGCGCATCCTGGCCGGGGTCGACCGACCCGACACGGGGCAAGTACGTCGACCCACCGATCTCGTGTACGTCCCCCAGGACCCGGATCCGGTCGCCGGCACCGTGCAGGACCTGCTGGACAACGCCCTGCGACCACTGCGGGATGCCGTGCGCACGCTGGAGCGACTCGGGGCCGCTCTCGATGGGGCCGGCGAGCAACACATCGCCGACTATGACCGGCTGCTGGCCTGGGCCACGACCTACGACGCGTGGTCGGTCGACGAGCGGGTCGCCGCCACCGCCGACGCACTGGGTGTCGCCGCCCTCGACCAGGACCGCCCGGTGAGCAGTCTGTCCGGCGGTCAACGCACCCGGCTGAGCCTGGCCGCAGCGCTGGTCCGTCGACCGGCCGTCCTGATCCTGGATGAGCCCACCAACCACCTCGACCCCGACGGCGTTGAACTCCTGGAGCGCGAATTGCCCACGCTGCCAGGGATTGTCGTCTTCGCCAGCCACGACCGCACCTTCCTGGACCGCGTGCCGACCCAGCTGCTGGACCTCGATCCGAACGCCCTGGGGACCGACGGCGAAGGCGGGCGGCTCTTCGGCGGCGGCTGGTCGGCGTACGTCGATCATCGTGACGCGGCCCTTGCCCGGTGGGCCCAGCAACACCACGAGCAGCAACAGCAGATCCGAGCGTTACGCGCCCAGACCCGCGTCGGCACCGAAGCAGTCGCGCACAATCGCGGTCCGCGGGACAACGACAAGTTCATCTACGGATTCAAGGGCCAACGGGTGCAGAAGACGCACGCCCGGCGGGTGGCCCAGGCCGAGCAACGACTGGTCGAGGCAGAACGCGAGCAACTACGAAAACCCCCGCGGCGGTTGACCTTTGACGCGCCGCTGACCGCGGACACCCGAGCGACAGGGGAGGTCATCCAGGTCCGAGATCTGCTGGTCCGCGAGCGCGTGCAGCTGCCCCGCCTGGACGTCGTGGCCGGCGAGCACGTGCTGGTCACCGGCCCCAACGGCTCGGGCAAATCCACCCTGCTCAACGTTCTCGCCGGGGTTCTGCCGCCCGATGAGGGGAGGGTGCGGGTGACCGCGCCGCGGATCGGGTTGCTGCCCCAGGACGTGACGTACGACGACCCGAACCGTACGCCGATCGACCTGTTCGGCGCGGACCAGCCGGTGAGTCTGCGCGAGCTCGGGCTGCTGCTGCCCCGCGACGAGCATCGCCCCGTCGGGGAGTTGAGTGCGGGGCAACGCCGCCGGTTGGCCCTGGCGATGCTGATTGCACGCGGCCCCGACCTGCTGTTGCTGGACGAGCCCACGAACCACCTGTCCCTGCAGCTGGCCGGTGAACTCGAGGATGCGCTTGGTCGATCACCGGGGACGGTGCTGGTGGCCACGCACGACCGGTGGCTCACACGCCGCTGGGAGGGTCCGAGGGTGGCTCTACGGTAGGGCGTATGGCCTCTCTGCCCGAGCGTGCGCTGGACACCAGCGCCGAGCAACCCTGGCCGGTGCGGGTGCTCTCGATGAAGATCGAGGAGTACGTCGCGAAGATGTCGCCGCTGTGGGTCGAGGGGCAGATCGTCCAACTGACCAGGCGGCCCGGCTCCCCCACCTGCTACGTCACGCTGCGCGACCCCGAGGTCGACATGTCGCTGTCCGCGACCGTGCACACCAACACCCTGGCGGCGATGGGTCCGAACATCGCCGAGGGCACCCGGGTGGTCGTGCACGCCAAGCCGACCTTCTGGACCAAGCGCGGCACCCTCCACCTGGATGTGCGCACCATGCGGCACGTCGGCGTCGGTGAACTGCTCGCGCGGCTGGAGCATCTGAAGCAGTTGCTGCGCTCCGAGGGCCTCTTCGACGCCTCCCGCAAGAAGCCGCTGCCGTTCCTGCCGCGCCGGGTGGGGTTGATCTGCGGGCGCAGTAGCGCGGCGGAGAAGGACGTCGTCGAGAACGCGCTACGCCGTTGGCCCGCAACGCGATTCGAGATCCGGACGGTCGCGGTGCAGGGCGTAGGGACCGTTGAGCAGGTCAGCGCGGCGCTGGCCGAGCTCGACGCCGAGCCCGAGGTCGACGTCATTGTGATCGCGCGCGGCGGTGGGTCGTTCGAGGACCTGCTGCCGTTCAGCAACGAGGCCCTACTGCGTGCCGTCGCGGGTGCCCGCACTCCTGTGGTTTCCGCGATCGGCCACGACGTGGACACCCCGCTGTTGGACTATGTCGCCGATGTGCGAGCTTCCACACCCACCGACGCGGCGGCGCTGATCGTGCCGTCGCTGGCGGAGCAGACCGCGCTGCTGGCTGCGTTGCGCGGCCGCTCGGGCCACCTGCTGCGATCGCGTGTGGCCGGCGAGCGCCGTCAGCTACGAGCGCTCACCAGCCGCCCGATCATGGCGCAGCCGCGCACGATGGTGACCACTCGGCGTACGTCGATCGTGGACTTGCACGAGCGGGCGCGGCGGGCGGCCTCGCGCCGGTTGGAGCGAGAACGCACCGCGATCACCCACCAACGCACCCACTTGCGGGCGCTGTCGCCGCTGCAGACGTTGCAACGGGGGTACGCCGTGGTCCGGCTGGCCGACGGTTCGGTGGTGACCGCCGAAGACCAGGTAAACAAGGGCGACGCCCTGACGGTGACCGTGGCCGAGGGTCGGTTCCGCGCGACGCGTACCGACTGAACCGCATCACGCCGCGGCGACGTGCGCTTCCTCGACGCTGTGCGGGCGATCGTCCAACTCCCGCCACCGCGGATCGAGCGCCGGCAGCATCGTGACCACGAAATAGGCCACGCCGACTGCGGCCAGGGCCCAGGAGATCCCGACCCGGCTCGCGAGGAGTCCACCGAGCAGTCCGCCCAGCGGCATCAACGACCAGCAGATCGCCGTGGTCAGCGATGAGACCCTGCCCATCAGCGGCTGCGGGATGCGCTCGTAGATGACCGCGCCCAGCACCGGGTTGATGAAGCCGGATGCGAACCCGGCGCCCACGGCGACCACGAGCAACGCGACCAGCGGCACGTCGAGAGCCATCGCGATGAACCGGGGCGCACCGGCAAAGAGAAAGGCCACGAGATAGACCACATAACGCGGTAACCGCTCTGCCCAGATCGACGCGATCAGTGCGCCGAGTGCAGCCGCCGCCCCGAAGGTGGCGAAGAGCAGGCCGATGACCCGCGCGCCACCACCGCTGTCGACGGCCCACACCGGCACGAGCACCGTGCTCCACGCTGCGTCCAGCAGATTGGTCAGCGCCACCATCGCCGTGATGCCGATCAGCACCCGGTCCGTGCGTAGGAAGGCGAACCCTTCGCGCAACGAGCGTAGGTAGGACGACTGGGGCACGGCGTCAGTCTCTGTGCGCAAAGCCGTTGTCGCCCAGGCAAATACGGCCGCGGACACCGCGAAGCTGACTGCGTCGACGAGCAGGGCGTTGGCGGCTCCGGCGCTGGCGATGAGCAGACCGCCGAGGGCCGCACCAACCATCGAGGCGGTGCGCTCGATCGTGCCGAACAGACCCGTGGCGCGCTCCATCGGGACGGCGGCATGCCGCACCACGGCCGGGATGATCGCACTCTTGGCCGCGTCACCGGGCCCCCGCAGCGCACCTGCCACCGCGACCAGCCCGACGAACACCGGGAACGGCAATCGGCCGGTGTCGTGCAGTAGCGGGATCGCGCCGACGACGACCGCGGAGCCCAGATCGCACGTGATCGCCACCGGACGGGCACCGAGGCGATCGATGACCGGACCCACCAGCACCTTGCCCACGACGAGCGGCAGCGCCTCGGCGAAGGCGACCACCCCGGTTTTGGCGGCACTGCCGGTGGTGGCGAGCACGTACAGCGGGATCGCGATCATCGTGATGCGCGTGCCCAGCAGCGAGATCGCCTCGGAGACAAGGGTTCCGACCAGCGCCCGCATCAGTCGTCCTCGGGCAGATCATCCCGCGGTGCGATGGCACCGGGATACGGGAACGCGTTGACCTGCACGACGAACCGTTCGGCGGTGGGGTCGTCGTCCTCCGGCAGCCCCGACAACCACTCCTCCAGCTTGGCGGTCAGTTCCTCGGCATGCTCGGGGGTCATCCGGTGGTGGAAGTCGCTGAACGTCGAGGCTCGTCGCCACTGCGCCGGAAGCAGTGGCCGCTCCTCCACGGCCCGCTGCAATTGCTGCTGGTAGATCGTGACCACCGTCTGCAGGTAGGCCTCGACCTGGTCGCGTTCTTCGGGGGAACTCACCTCTTCGGCGTCGACCGTCGTGGAGGTGTGCTTCGCCCGCCACCATCGCTCCCGGCCGCTGCCCCGATCCGGGTCGTCCTCGATGAATCCGTGCTGGGCCAGCTGCCGCAGATGGTAGGAGGTGGCGCCGGTGTTCAGACCCAGCTGCTGCGCCAACGAGCTGGCGGTCTGTGGTCCGTTGACGCGCAGCAGACCCAACATCCGCAACCGGGCCGGGTGCGCGAGGGCACGCAACTGATGCGGGGAAGGACTCACGGAATCAGGCACGTCCCGAGTCTGCCATTACAAAGGTTTATTTGCAAACACTTCTTTGCATTCTTTCGCCCGCCTGCCCCTTACGCTGGAGCGCATGACCGACCCGCAGATTGCTGATCTGTCCTACGAAGACGCCCGTGACGAACTCACGTCCATCGTCGCGACGCTCGAGGCGGGCAACCAAAGCCTGGAGGAGAGCATGTCGCTGTGGGAGCGCGGCGAAGCCCTCGCCCAGCACTGCCAGCAGTGGCTCGACCAGGCGGAGAAGCGCATCGAGGCGATGACCGCCGAGCAGATCCAGGAATTGCACGAAGAGTGAGCGTGCTCGACACCACCGACACCGGGTTCATCGACGATCCCTACCCGACCCTGGCCGCGTTGCGGGCCGAGTGCCCTGTCCTGTGGCACGACGACTGGGGCATGTTCCTGGCCACCACGCACAGCGCAGTCACCGCGACGCTGAAGAGCCGCGACTTCGGTCGCATCTGGTCCGACTTCGAGCCGGAAGATCAGATGGCTCAAGTCAATTCGCTGCATCGCAACCAGTTGATGGAGAACGAACCGCCCGCGCACACCCGGCTGCGGCGGCTGGTCGCCGGTGCCTTCGGCCGTGGCCACGTCGAGCGGATGCGCCCGCGGGTGACCGCCTTGGCGGAGGAACTGATCGACGCCTTCGAGGGCGGCGACATCATGTCGCAGTACGCCGAGCCGTTGCCCGTCTTCGTGATCGCCGACCTGCTGGGCGTCCCCCGCACCGATCACACCGACCTTCGCCGGTGGTCGCAGGCGATCGTGCACCTTTACGAACCCAGCACCACGGATGCGACGAAAGCCGCTGCGGCACAGGCAGCTGAGGAGTTCTCGGCCTACGTGCGGGACGTCGTCGCCTTCCGCGAGCAGCACCCGAGCGAGGACCTCATCACCGATCTGCTCACCGAGCGCGCCGAGGGTGACCGGCTCAGCGAGGACGAACTCGTCGCGACCGTGGTCCTGCTGCTCAACGCCGGCCACGAAGCCAGCGTCAACGCCTTCGGCAACGGCCTGGTCGCCGCCCTCGAGCACCCCGACCAGTGGCGGCGGCTGGTCGACGGCACCGTCGATGTGGTGACCGCCACCGAGGAGTGGCTGCGCTTCGACGCACCGTTGCAACTGTTCGAGCGCACCGCTGTCGCCGACACCCAGGTCGCGGGGGTGCCCATCGCCGAGGGACAGAAGATCGCCTGCCTGATGGGTTCGGCCAACCGCGACCAGGGCGTATTCGGTGGCACCGCAGACGAGTTCGACCTGACCCGCGACCCGAACCCGCACGTTGGCTTCGGCCTGGGGCGGCACTTCTGCGTCGGTGCGCCGCTCGCCCGGGTGGAGTTGCAGGCCTCGATCGCCACCGTCGTACGCCGATTCCCGGCTTTGCAGTTGACGGCCACCCGGCGCCGGCCGACCTGGGTCCTTCGTGGTTATGAGGCCGTTGAGGTCTTCAGCGCCTGACTGATCGGCTGGAGCGCGCCGGCGAACTGCTGCAGTTGCTCCCAGGTACCCAGGCCGGTGACCACCGTCGACAGCCCGGACAGCGGCGTGCTGCGCACGAGCGACTTCTGGCCCTTGCTCGCGCGGTCGTATTTGGCCCAGGTCACCCCGTCGATCGTGACGCTGCCCGCCGGCACCCCGGAGTAGGTCTGCTGTTTGACCCAGGTGGCGTCGCCGTCCTTGGTCTGGAAGGCCGCGACGTAACCGCCGTTCGGGGCGTCGTAGCCGGCCTGCCACGTGGCGGGCTGCTTCTCGAAGGTGAGCAGCGTGACGTTCTGCGCGGCCCAGCCGTCGGGCAATCCGACCGGGATCGCGATATCCCACTTCTGCTGGGCCCCGATCTCCCGCGCGATGCCCTGGGGGTCGGCGATCGGCGTACTGACGGAACTGACCCGCGGCACCATCGCCACCCACACCGCGACGGCAGCCAGCAGCACGATCATCGAGATCACCATGCTTCGCACGCCGCCGCGCATGCGGCGCGGCGCCGGCGCGGGAGCCTGTTCCTGGGTCGCGGTGTCACTCACCGCTCTATCATCCCTCACCCGGCCCGATAGGCTCAGATCGGCCGACGCCACCGGGCGATCGGAAGCAAAGGAGCATCCATCATGTCTGACGTCAGCGACACCCCGACCGCAACCTCGCCCTGGAACTGGTGCGGGTCACCGAGGCCGCCGCGATGGCCAGTGGCCGATGGGTCGGCCGCGGCGACAAGAACGCCGCCGACGGTGCCGCTGTCGAGGCGATGCGCAAGCTGATCTCTTCGGTGTCCATGCGCGGAACCGTCGTGATCGGCGAGGGCGAGAAGGACGAGGCGCCGATGCTCTACAACGGCGAAGTCGTCGGGGACGGCACCGGCCCGGAGGTCGACGTCGCGGTGGACCCGGTCGACGGCACGACCCTCACGGCCAAAGGCATGAACAACGCGGTCTCCGTCATGGCGGTCAGTGAGCGACACTCGATGTTCGACCCGAGCGCCGTCTTCTACATGGACAAACTGGCCACCGGACCCGAAGCTGCGGACGTCGTGGACATCCGACTGCCCGTCAAGGAGAACGTCAAGCGGGTCGCCAAAGCCAAGGGCAGCAGCATCTCCGATGTCACCGTGGTCCTGCTGGACCGCCCGCGACACGCCCAGATCGCCGAGGAGATCCGCGAGCTCGGCGCCCGGATCCGCTACATCTCCGACGGCGACGTTGCTGGCTCGATCAGTGCCGCCCGCCCGGGCACCGGTATCGACCTGCTGCTCGGCATCGGCGGCACCCCCGAAGGCATCATCAGCGCGTGCGCGATGAAGTGCATGGGCGGCATGATCCAGGGTCGGTTGTGGCCGAAGGACGATGCGGAGAAGCAGAAGGCGCTGGACGCTGGCCACGACCTGGACCGGGTCCTGTACACCGACGATCTCGTCACGGGCAACAACTGCTTCTTCGTGGCGACCGGTATCACCACCGGATCGCTGCTCAAGGGCATCCGCTACTACGCAGGCGGCGCCACGACGTACTCGTTGGTGATGCGCTCCCGCAGCGGCACGATTCGCACCATCGAGGCCGAGCACCGCTTGGACAAGCTGCACACCTACGCCCCTCGAATGAAGTAGGCACCGTGGCCAAGGTGCTGGTCGCCGGGGAAGCTCTGATCGACGTTGTCCGCCGACAAAACGGGTCCGTTGAGGCTCACGTCGGCGGCAGTCCGCTGAACGTCGCCGTGGGGCTGGCCCGGCTTGGCCACGACACCGAGTTGGCGACCCACATCGCTGGCGACCCGTACGGCGCGCTCATCGTCGAACACCTCTCCCGCGACTCGGTTCAGCTCACCGCGGGCTCCGACACCGCCGCCCGAACCAGCACCGCACAGGCCACGCTGGCGCAGGACGGTTCTGCCAGTTACGAATTCGCCATCGACTGGCGGTTGGAGCAGCACCTCTCGGCGGACTTCGGCCACTTGCACACCGGCTCGATCGCCGCCGTCCTGCAACCGGGAGCCATCCAGGTCGAGCAGGCGATCCGCACCGCGCGGGAGCACGCCACGATCTCCTTCGACCCCAACGCGCGTCCCTCGCTGATGGGTGACCCGCATGACGCACGCGCGCAGATCGAGCAGCTGATCGGGTTGTCCGACGTCGTGAAGGCCAGCGACGAGGACATCGCCTGGCTCTACGGGGAGCAGGCGTCCCTGGACGCGGTGCTGAACCTGTGGGGTCAACTCGGCCCCTCTCTCGCGGTCGTGACCCGTGGACCGTCCGGCGCACGTGTGCACCTCAGCCGGACCGGCGAATTCGCTGACGTACCAGGGGCTTCCGTGAATGTCGTCGACACCGTCGGTGCCGGGGACTCGTTCCAGGCGGGTCTGGTCTCCGGTCTGCTCGACGCTGGCCTGCTCGGCGGACCGGATGCCCGGGCAGCCTTGCGCAGCGCCACACTGCAGGACGTGCTGCCCGCCGCCGAGCGCGCCATCGCGTGCTCCGCGATCACCGTCTCGCGCGCGGGCGCCAACCCACCCCGCCGCGACGAGCTACCTGCCTAGCGCGGACCCGGCCGGATCGACAATTCCTCGATGCAGGCATCGCGGCCGATCGTGAGCGCCAATCGGACTGCAGCAGCGACGGATTCGGGCCTGAGGTAGAGCGACTCGTCGTACTCCTCCCCCTCGATCTGTTTCAGCTCACGCTGCATATCGGTGGCGACCCGGCCGGGATGGATACCGGATACTCGTACGCCGTGTGGCCGCTCCTCCTCGCGCAGCGCGTCCGTGAACGCTCGCAGGGCGAACTTCGAGGCGGAGTAGAGCCCGCCGCCCGCGTTGGAGCGCAGGCCGCTGCCGGAGTTGATCGTCACCACGGTCCCCCGTGCAGCACGCAGCAGTGGCAGCAGCTCGCGAGTCAGGTCGGCCACGGCAACGACGTTGAGTTCCAACGTCTTTCGCCACTCACCGCGAGACAGGTCTTCGACACTGCCCGAGCCCAGGATGCCGGCCGAGTGCACCACGGCGTCCAGCCGGTCGATGCCGGCGACCGCTGACGCGACCTGCTCCGGAGCCGCCAGATCCGCGACAAAACCGGACGCTGACGGATACGCCGCAACCGCCGCAGCGACCGAGTCCGCTGAGCGACCACCGATCAGCAGGTGGTGATCGGGCGCCAGTGCGGCTGCGACGGCAGCGCCGATGCCACGGGTACCGCCGGTGATCAGGACAACGGGAAGATCCACGTGGACAGCTTAGGAGGCGACTTTCTGCTCCCGCGCTTTCGCCCGGGCCAACGCCGCCTTACGGGCCTCCTCGGACTCCTTGGCGATCTGCGCCGCCTTCTCGTCATCGCGGGTCAGGTTCTCGCCGGTTTCGGGGTCGAAGACGTGCATGCTCCCCGGGCTGAAAACGAAGGTCACCTCATCGCCCTCGAGGATCCGGGACCGTGAGTCGAGGTTGACCACCAGCTGCGTGCGCAGGCTCTCCCCGTCCAGATCGCGGTCGAGATCCGCGAGCGCCTGCCCGACCTTCGGGTCGGCGTCGAACGGCACGTAGGCGTACTGCTCGTTGCCCAGCCACTCGGTGACGTCGACGACGGCATTGAACGACGCTCCACCGTCGACGGGGTTCACCTCCTCGTGCTTGATCTCCTCCGGGCGCAGACCCACGATCACGACGTCGTGGTTCGCGACCTTCTCGGCGAGATCGTCGGGGATGGGCACGTCGACGAACGGCAGCTTCAAGGTGTTGCCGTCGACCTGGGCAGGCAGGAAGTTCATCGGCGGTGATCCGATGAAGCCGGCGACGAAGAGGTTGACCGGCTGTTCGTAGAGCTCCCGCGGCGAAGCCACCTGCTGCAGAATGCCTTTGGAGAGCACGGCGACCCGGTCCCCCAGAGTCATGGCTTCGACCTGGTCGTGCGTGACGTAGATCGTGGTGATCCCGAGCCGGCGCTGCATGCGAGCGATCTCGGTGCGCATCTGGCCACGCAGTTTGGCGTCGAGGTTCGACAGCGGCTCGTCGAAGAGGAAGGCGTCGGCCTCCCGGACGATGGCCCGGCCCATCGCGACCCGCTGCCGCTGCCCACCGGACAGGTTGGCTGGTTTGCGCTCGAGGTGCTCGGTCAGTTCCAGCATCTCCGCGGCCCGGTCGACCTTGGCCTGGATCTCCGCCTCGGAGTGCTTGCCCTTGGCCAGGCGCAGTGGGAACGCAATGTTCTCGCGCACGGTCAGGTGCGGATAGAGCGCGTAGTTCTGGAAGACCATCGCCAGGTTGCGATCCCGCGGCGCCAGGTCGTTGACCCGCTTCTCGTTGATGTCCAGTTCGCCGGAGGTGATGTCCTCCAGGCCCACCACCATCCGCAGCAGAGTGGACTTCCCGCACCCGGACGGGCCGACCAGGATGACGAACTCACCGTCCGCGATGTCCAACGAGACGTCGTTGACCGCAGGGAACCCATCGCCGTACTTCTTGACCAGGTGTTTGAGTTCGATGTGTGCCATGGGCGCTCCTAAGAGTCGGGATGGTCGGGTTAGCCCTTGACCGCACCGGAGGTGAGTCCGGTCACGATGCGACGCTGGAAGACCAGCACCAGGATGACTACGGGGATGGTGACGACGACGGCCGCCGCGCAGATCGCGCCCGTCGGTTGTTCGAACTGGCTTGCGCCGGTGAAGAAGGCCAGGGCCGCCGGCACCGTGCGCGCGTTGGACGAGGTCAGGTTGGAGGAGAAGACGAAGTCATTCCACGCGGTGAAGAAGGAGATGATCGCCGTGGTGAAGACACCCGGTGCGGCCAGCGGGACGATGACCTTGCGGAACGCCTGCCAACTGGTCGCACCATCCACCTGAGCCGCCTGCTCCATCTCCCACGGGATCTGCTGGAAGAACGCGGTCAGGGTCCAGATCGCCAACGGCAGGGTCAGCGCCAGGTACGGGATGATCAGACCGGGGATGGTGTCGAAGAGACCGATCTGCCGCCACAAGTTGAACAGCGGTGTCACCATCGCGATGACCGGGAAGAACGAGACCGCGAGTGCCGTACCCAGGATGAGCTTCTTGCCGGGGAAGTCCAGTCGCGCGATCGCGTAGGCGCAGAACGTCGCCAACACCACCGCGATCAGCGTGGAGATCACACAGACGATGATCGAGTGCCACAGCGCGGGGACGAACAGGTCCTTGGCGCCGCCGGTGAAGATCAGTGAGTAGTTGTCCCAGGTGGGCTCTTTCGGCCAGAAGTTGCCGAACGAGTTCTGCGTCGAATCACCCAGTGCTGCAGTTGATTTCAAGGACGTCGCGAAGATCCAGATCAACGGGATGATCGTCCACAGCATGATCGGGATGGAGACGGCGAACAGTCCCCACTTGGTGCGGTTCTCTCGTGATGAGGCCACGGGTCAGCTCCTTCCCGCCGTCAGATCGACCTTGAATCCCTTGATGAAGATCCCGGCGATGATCAGCACGAAGATGAACAGGATCACCGCGAGCGCCGAGCCCATCCCGATCTCCACCCGGTCGATGGTCTGCCGGGCGACCAGGATGGACAGCGTCGTGGTGTTGTTCGCACCGCCGGTCATGATGAACGGGTTGTCGTAGATCCGGAAGGCGTCCAGGGTCCGGAACAGCGCCGCCACCAGGATCGCGGCTTTCATGTTGGGCAGCACCACCCGGGTCATTCGCTGCCACCACGTCGCCCCGTCGACCTCGGCGGCTTCCTCCAGCGAGGAGTCCACGTTGGCCAAGCCGGCCAGGAGCAGCAGCGACACGAACGGGGTGGTCTTCCAGATCTCCGACAGACAGATGACGAAGATCGAGGACCACGTCCCGCCGAACCAGTCGTAGTTCAGATCCCACGCGCCGAACGTCAGGGTGTGCAGCCAGTGGTTGATGAAACCGGTGTCGACCTGCGCAGCGTACTTCCAGCTGAAGGCGGAGACGACGGTGATGATGGCGTACGGGATCAGCACGATCGTGCGCAACGTGCGCCGCGGGATGATCACCTTGTTCATCACCAGCGCGATCAGGAAACCGAAGATCAACTCGAAGAACAGCGTGATGACGGTGATGATCACCGTGACACCGACCGACTTCCAGAACAGCGAGTCACCGAACGCGGTGAGGTAGTTCTGCAGGAAGACGAACCGCCGACCGGAGGGGTCGGTGAGCCGGTAGTTGAACAGCGACAGGTAGACCGCGTAGCCGATCGGATACATGGTGACCAGGACCATGACCACGAACGCCGGCCCGGCCAGTTTCCAACCCAGGGATCGTTCGGCCTTGGCCCGGTCGGACAGCTGCGGCTTGTCCTCTCGTGCCTCGCTCCGGCTCGTGGGAGCCTCCACGGCGGTCACAAGAGCGCCTTTCCGTTCAGCACCTTCAGGATGAAATCCTGCGCCTTGGCCGGTGTTTGCTGGTTGACCGAACTCGGCGGACTGAACTGTTGCTGGATCCCGGAGGAGATGTCGCCGTAGTACTGCGACTGCGGCCGCGGCGCCGCTTGTTGCAGCGACTCCTGGATCAGATTGGCCATCGGGAACGCTTTCTTCACATTTGCCTCCTCGAAGACCGCCTTGCGGCTGGCGGGGTTACCGGTGCCGAGCATGTACGTCGTCTGGTTCTTCTCGTTGGAGATGCACGCGGCCGCCTGGTAGGCCAGATCCGGGTGCGCACTCTTCGCACCGACCCCCAACTCGATCCCCCCGAACGGTGGCCGGGAGGTCTCCCCGGCGACGGTCTGCGGGTACATCGTCCAGCCGATGTCGTTCAGGAACGGCACCTTGGCGCTGGTCAGTGCCGCGTAGGTGTACGGCCAGTTGACCAGGAAGCCGCTGGTGGTGGTGTTCTGGAAGAGGTTGAGCGCCTCGGTCTCGGTCGAGGACCCCATCGCCGGGCCGCCGACACCGGTCGAGGCGACCTGCTGAATGATCTTGGCCGCGTCGCGCCCGGCCTGACTGTCCAGCCCGAGCTTCAGATCGGTGTAGCGGGCGCCGGGGTTCTCCACGATTTTGCCGCCCGCTCCGGAGATCAGCGCATTGATCCAGACCATGTAACCCTCGTAGAGCGAGGCCTGAACCCCGATCTTGGTGTTGGTCTTCTGCGCGGCGGCGATCAGCTGGTCCCAGGTCACCGGTTTGCTCATGTCCAAGCCGGCCTTCGCAGCGACGCTCTTGCGGTACCACAGCAGCTGGGTGTTGGCCCAGAACGGCACCGCGACCAATTTGCCCTGCCACTTCGAGGCATCGATCGCCGATTGCACTCTGTCCTGGGTGAATTCGGCTTGCATCGACTGCGGCACCGGGGCGAGATAGCCCGCCTCGGCGAACTCGGCGACGAATACCGGGTCCATGCTCATCAGATCCATCGAAGCGTCGCCGGCGGCCAGCCGCCGCAACAGTTGGATCCGCTGGTCGCTGGCACTGTTGGGCAACTGCTGGATGGTGATCGTGTACTTGCCGTTCGACGCGGCAGTGCACTCCTTCGCCAACTGCGCCTGACCGCCCTTGGTGGGGTCCGAGCCGCCACCGTCGGGGTTGATGTACCAGGTGAGATTCGGCGTTCCCCCGCTCGCGGAGGAGCAGGCGGCGATTCCGGCAGATCCGACCAACGCAATCACGACGGCTGTGGCTTGCTGCTTGATCGTCCGGCGCATACCTCGTGCCTAACCGATCCCCGCTATCGGAGCCACCACAGCCTCACCCTCAGGGGTGTCGATAATCTGGAAGGTATGGCCGACTTCGCCTATGAGGACCTGCTGCCCGCTGGGACGGACGACACGTCGTACCGTCTGCTGACCACCGAGGGAGTGCGCACGGTTGACGGACCGGGCGGGCGCACCTTCCTGGAAGTCGACCCGGCCGTCCTGACCCTGCTGACGGACACGGCGATGCACGACATCGCGCACTACCTGCGGCCGGCGCACCTGGCCCAGCTGCGCTCGATCCTGGAGGATCCGCAGGCCAGCGCCAACGACAAGTTCGTGGCCACCGACCTGCTCAAGAACGCCAACATCGCCGCGGCCGGTGTGCTGCCGATGTGCCAGGACACGGGTACGGCGATCGTGATGGGCAAGAAGGGATCTCACGTTCTCGTCGAGGGGCAGCAGCCCGACGAAGAGGCCATCGCGCACGGCGTCTTCGACGCCTACACCCGGCTGAACCTGCGCTACTCGCAGATGGCGCCGATCACGACGTGGGAGGAGAAGAACACCGGGTCCAACCTGCCCGCGCAGATCGAGTTGTACGCCGATACCGCTGCCGGTCACGAGACGACCTACAAATTCCTCTTCATGGCCAAGGGTGGCGGGTCGGCCAACAAGTCCTACCTCTACCAGGAGACCAAGGCGATCCTGAATCCCGACGCGATGATGCGCTTCCTGGACGAGAAACTGCGCGCGATCGGAACGGCCGCGTGCCCGCCGTACCACCTGGCCATCGTCATCGGCGGCACCAGCGCCGAATTTGCTTTGAAGACAGCCAAATACGCCAGCGCGAAGTACCTCGACAACCTGCCCACCTCCGGGGACATGACCGCCCACGGGTTCCGGGACACCGAGTTGGAGCAGCAGGTCCTTGAGTTGACCCGCAATTTCGGGATCGGCGCGCAGTTCGGCGGCAAGTACTTCTGCCACGACGTGCGAGTGGTGCGGCTGCCCCGGCACGGTGCCTCCCTGCCGGTCGCCATCGCGGTCAGCTGCTCGGCGGACCGGCAGTGTCTGGGCAAGATCACCGCTGAAGGCGTCTTCATCGAAGAACTCGAACGTGACCCGGCCCGGTTCCTGCCCGACACCACGCACGAGGACCTGGAGGAGGCTGGTGACGTCGTGCAGATCGACCTCAACCAGCCGATGCCGGCGATCCTGGCTGAACTGTCGAAATACCCGGTCAAGACACGGCTTTCGCTGACCGGCCCGTTGATCGTGGCCCGGGACATCGCGCACGCCAAGATCAAGGAACGTCTGGACGCCGGCGAGCCCATGCCGCAGTACCTCAAGGATCACCCGGTCTACTACGCCGGCCCGGCCAAGACCCCCGACGGTTACGCCTCAGGCTCCTTCGGGCCGACCACCGCCGGACGGATGGACTCCTATGTGGACCAGTTCCAGGCTGCAGGTGGTTCGATGGTCATGTTGGCCAAGGGCAACCGGAGCAAACAGGTGACCGACGCGTGTGCGAAGCACGGCGGTTTCTATCTCGGCTCGATCGGTGGCCCGGCGGCCCGCCTGGCCAAGGACTGCATCAAGCACGTCGACGTCATCGAGTACCCGGAGTTGGGCATGGAAGCGATCTGGAAGATCGAGGTCGAGGATTTCCCGGCCTTCATCGTCGTCGATGACAAGGGTGAGGACTTCTTCGCCTCGGTCGCCAAGCCGGTCGCCTTCTCGATCTCGACCAGGCCCGGCCTGTGAGCCACCCGCTCACCCCGCAGTGGGCGTGGGACGAACTGGCCGCCGGCAACGCGCGGTTCGTCGCCAACAGTCCGCGACACCCCAACCAGGACGCGCAGCGACGACACATCCTGGAGGCCGGGCAGACCCCGTCAGCCATCTTCTTCGGCTGCGCGGATTCCCGGGTGGCCGCTGAGATCATCTTCGACCAGGGCCTGGGTGACCTGTTCGTGGTGCGCACCGCTGGACACGTCGTCGATAACGCGGTGCTGGGCTCGGTCGAGTTCGCGGTCGCCGTCCTGGGTGTGCCGTTGATCGTGGTCCTCGGCCACGATTCGTGTGGCGCGATCAAGGCCACTGCTGACGCGGTGCTGACCGGCGACGTGCCCACCGGCTACATCCGCGACATCGTCGAGCGAATCACCCCCAGCGTGATGACCGCCCGCAAGGACGGCGCCACCACCCTGGAGGAGTTGGAAGCCGAACACGTGCGCAACACCACGCAGTTGCTCACCGAGCGATCCGTGGTGGTGCACAACGCCATCGCCGCCGGCAAGCTGGCGATCGTGGGCGCGACGTACGACCTCGGCGGTGGCAAGGCCACCGTGGCCACCACGGTGGGTGAGGTCAGCACCACCTGACAGCCTGAATGCCGGCTGTGAGTTCCCCGCAACCGGTCGCCTACCGGCGCGCATCCGCTCTACCTTCTACCGGTGAGCACTACCCCTGATGCCGCACCGATCGGCTTCCCGGAGACCGCTGGTGACAAAGGCCTGAAGTCCGGCGCGGTCGGGCTGATCTCGACCATCGTCGTCGGCGTGGCCTCCACCGCCCCGGCCTACTCTCTCGCCGCGAGTCTGGGATTCGTCGTCGCCAGCGGCGGTGCCCTGTTGGCCGGGGTCAAGGCCCCGGCGATCATCCTGTTGGCGTTCGTTCCGATGTACTTCATCGCGGTCGCCTACCAGGAGCTCAACAAGGCCGAACCGGACTGCGGTACGTCGTTCACCTGGGCCTCACGGGCCTTCGGCCCCGCCGTTGGGTGGATGACCGGGTGGGGCATCATCGCCGCCGACGTCATCGTGATGGCCAACCTCGCGCAGATCGCCGGCTCGTATTCGTTCTCCTTCGCCAACACCCTCGGTCTGCACAACACGCTGTCTTCCAACACGTTCTGGTCAACGGTCGCCGGCATCATCTGGATCGCGGTGATGACCTACATCTGCTACCGCGGCATCGAGATCAGTGCCCGGATCCAGTACGGATTGCTGACCATCGAAGTGCTCGTGCTCTTCCTGTTTGCAGCGGTCGCGCTCTACAAGGTCTACTCCGGCCACGCCGAGTCGTATTCCCTTCACCCGCAATGGTCCTGGCTGTGGCCGGGGGGCCTCTCATTCACTGACGTCATCGCGCCCGCCCTGCTGACCGCGGTCTTCATCTACTGGGGTTGGGACTCCGCGGTGTCCATCAACGAGGAGACCGACGACCCCGCCACGACCCCCGGCCGGGCTGCGGTCCTGTCCACGCTGATCCTGCTGTTCACCTACGCCATCGTGACCGTCGCGGCGGTCGCCTTCGCCGGCACGGGCACCGAGGGGATCGGCCTGGGCAACGCCAAGAACGCCGAGGATGTCTTCACCGCCATCTCTCCGCAGCTGTTCGGTAACAGCGGCCTGGGGCACGTCGGTCAACTGCTGCTGGCGGCCTCGATCCTGACCTCGGCCTCCGCCTCGACCCAGACCACGATCCTGCCGACGGCGCGCACCGCGCTGTCGATGGCGGTCTACAAGGCGATCCCGGAGCGGTTCGCCCGGATCCACCCCAAGTACCTGACGCCCACCTGGTCGACGATCGGCATGGGCGTCATCTCGATCGTCTTCTACCTGCTGTTCACGCTGGTCAGCCAGAGCCTGTTGTCGGCGCTGATCGGCTCGATCGGTCTGATGATCGCCTTCTACTACGGGCTGACTGGCTTCGCGTGCACCTGGTTCTACCGGCGCAACCTGTTCACATCGCCGCGCAATTTCGTCATGCAGGGGCTCTTCCCGTTCCTGGGCGGGGCGATCCTGATCGGTGCGTTTTGCTATGCGATCAAGTCCTACATCGCTCCTGACTGGTTGCAGGACGACGACGGCAACAACATCACCATCTTCGGTCAGGGTGCGGTCGCCGTCGTGGGCATCGCGGCGCTGGCCCTCGGCATCGTGCTGATGATCGTGTGGTGGTCGATCAAATCGGACTTCTTCCGGCAGAAGACGCTGCCGCGCAAGGCTGCTCACGAGCTCGTCCTCGCCGGCATCCCGCACGACCCGGCTGGTGACGCCGAGATCCGACTGCCCGACGCCGGCCTGCCCGACATCCTGATCAGCGATGACCTGTCCAACCTGCCGCCCGGCCAACGAGCCGTCCGCCGCGAAGACCTCAACGACTAACCTAGGACCCGTGCAGGTCACAGCGCTCAACCTCCACCCGGTCAAGTCCACAGCCATCCGAAGGGTTGACTCGGCGTACGTCGGGCTAGCGGGTCTGCGCGGCGATCGGGAGTGGATGATCGTCGACGACGCGGGCGACATGGTCTCTGCGCGGGAGATCAACCAGCTCTTCACGATCGTCGCCGACACCCCGCAGACCGGGGGCACAGCGGACCTGACCTTGTCCGCCCCCGGCACCGAACCGCTCGAGATCTCCTTCCCGTACGCCGGCCGGCTGGCTCCCGCCCGCCTCTTCACCCGGCCGCACACCCAGGTGCGCTACGCCGGCCCGGCGGCCGATCGGTGGCTGGCTGGGGTCCTGGGCAGGGATGATCTGCACCTGGTGTGGTGTGAGGATCCGTTGCAGCGCTCCCTCAACCCGCAGTTCTCCCGACCGGAGGATCACGCGGTCTTCCAGGACGGCTACCCGGTGACGTTGGCGAGCACTACCTCAGCGGCACTGCTCAGCGACTGGGCAGGCAAAGACCTTGCGGTGCAACGATTCCGGGCTAACGTGGTGATCGACGGCAACGAGGCGTTCGTCGAGGACACGTGGACGTCGGTGCGCATCGGTGACGTGCCGTTCCGCGTCGCCAAGGCAGTGGATCGCTGTGTGATGACGACCATTGATCCGGTCAGCCTCGACCGCTCCAAGGAGCCGATCGCGACCTTGGCGAAACATCGTCGCTGGGACGGCAAAACCTGGTTCGCGATCCACCTGATCCCCGACGCCGAGGGCGAGATCCACGTCGGCGACGAAGTGACGCCCGCTTAGAGCGCCAACTCGGTGAGCACCACGGCCGCCAACCGCTGCGCGACATCCTCGGCGTGCTGCGCGGTCGCCGCTTCGACCATCACCCGCACGACCGGCTCGGTGCCGGATTTGCGCAGCAGCACCCGGCCGGTGCCGGCCAGCTCCTGCTCGATCGACACCACCGCTGCCTGCACGACGGCGTTGCTGTCGACGGCGTTCTTGTCAACGCCCGCGACGTTGATCAGGAACTGCGGCAGGCGGGTCATACACGCCGCGAGGTCGGCCAGGGACTTGCTGGTGCTGGCGATCCGGGCGGCCAGGGTCAGCCCGGTCAGCACGCCGTCACCGGTCGTCGCGTGATCGAGCATGATGACGTGGCCGGACTGCTCCCCGCCGAGGGAGAAATTGCCCGACTTCATCTCCTCCAGGACATAGCGGTCGCCGACCGCGGTCTGCAGGACGTTGACCCCTTCGCGCTGCATCGCCTGCAGCATGCCCAGATTGCTCATCACGGTGGCCACCAGCGTGTCGCCGCGCAGGACGCCGCGCTCCTTCAGGTCCAGCGCCAGGATGGCCATGATCTGGTCGCCGTCGACGACCTGACCGCTGGCGTCGACCGCGAGGCACCGGTCGGCATCTCCGTCGAAGGCCAGGCCGAGGTCCGCACCGACCTGCGCGACCATGACCCGCAGGTGGCCGAGGTGGGTCGAGCCGTACCCGTCGTTGATGTTCAACCCGTCCGGCTCGGCGCCGATCACGGTCACTCGCGCGCCGGCTCGGCGGAAGACCTCCGGGGCGACCTCACTGGCGGCGCCGTGAGCAGCGTCAAGGACGACGTGCAGCCCGTCCAATGCCGCGGGTACGGCGCCCAGCAGGTGCTCGACGTACCTCTCGCCGCCGCCGGGCAGGGTCTTGGCCCTCCCGACCGCGGCACCGGTCGGGCGCTGCCAGTCCGCCCGCAGGCTCGCCGCGATCGCGTCCTCGGTGGCGTCAGGCAGTTTGAATCCACCGCGGGAGAAGAATTTGATGCCGTTGTCGGGCATCGGGTTGTGTGAGGCGGAGATCATCACGCCCAGATCGACGTCCAGGTCGGCCGTCAGATAGGCGATCGCGGGGGTTGGTAGCACCCCGGCGTCGTAGACGTCGACGCCCGCGGAGGCCAGCCCGGCGATCGTGGCAGCGGCGAGGAACTCACCGGATGCTCGCGGGTCGCGGCCCACGACGGCCGACGGCCGGTGACCTGCGAACTCGCCCTTCTCCGCCAACACGTGCGCTGCGGCGACGGCCAGGTCGAGCGCGAGTTCCGCGGTGATGTCCCGGTTGGCGACACCCCGGACACCGTCGGTCCCGAACAATCTGCTCATTGGACCAAAACTAGCCGACGAGACCCGTTAGTCACGAAACGTCGGGCCGTTCGGCGCAGAAACAGCGAAGCCCGGACCCACCAGGAGTCCGGGCTTCGGTGAAGCAGCTGCGATCAGCGCTTGCTGTACTGCGGCGCCTTACGGGCCTTCTTCAGACCAGCCTTCTTGCGCTCCGGGACGCGCGCGTCACGGGTCAGCAGGCCGGCCTTCTTCAGGGCCGGACGGTTCAGTTCCTCGTCGACGCCGTTCAGCGAACGCGCGACGCCCAGACGGACGGCACCGGCCTGGCCGGAGGGGCCACCGCCGTGCACGCGGACCAGCACGTCGTACGCGCCGTCCAGCTCCAGGACCTTCAGCGGCTCGTTGACCAGCTGCTGGTGGACCTTGTTGGGGAAGTACTCCTCCAGGGTGCGGCCGTTGACCTTCCACTCACCGGTGCCCGGCACGATGCGGACGCGGGCAATGGCCTGCTTGCGGCGGCCGGTGGCGGCGCCGGGTGCAGAAGCGGTCGGACGCGGACGGTTCTCGTCCACGACCTCGGCGCCACTCTCGGTGGTGTATTCGGTCAACTGCGGCTCGTCGTCCTCCAGGACGTCGACCTCGGTGTAGTCAGCCACGATTCTCCTTCAATTCAAAGTGTGTAGAGGGGCGCGGCTTTACTGCGCGACCTGGGTGATCTCGAACGGGGTCGGCTGCTGCGCGGCGTGCGGGTGCTCCGGGCCGGCGTAGACCTTCAGCTTCTTGAGCTGGGCGCGACCGAGGGAGTTGTGCGGCAGCATCCCCTTGATGGCCTTCTCCACGGCGCCGGCCGGGTCCTTGGCCATCAGCTCGGTGTAGGAGGTGGTCTTCAGACCGCCCGGGAAACCGGAGTGGCGGTAGGCCTTCTTCTTCTCCAGCTTGGCACCGGTCAGCGCGACCTTGTCGGCGTTGACGATGATGACGAAGTCACCGGTGTCCGCGTTCGGGGCGAAGATCGGCTTGTGCTTGCCGCGCAGGAGGATGGCGGTCTGGCTGGCCAGACGGCCGAGGACGACGTCGGTGGCGTCGATGACGTGCCACGTGACGTTGTCCTGCAGGTCCGCCGGCTTGGGCGTGTAGGTACGCACTGTCGTTACCTTTTCCGTTGGTTCTTCTGGTGAAACGTGCTGCGGGCTTCTGCTCGAAGCCATCGCGCACAAGTCTGCGGGGCCCTGAAGCACCCGAGTCACCATTCTACGGAGACCCCGGTCGGTGCCCCAAATCGCGAGAGAACCGCGGCATTCCGCGGGATTGTTCCGCCTGACCGCTGCCGCGCGGCGCCTTTGCACAGAGATTATGCACAGATATTGTGCAATTCATGGCCGGTTCGGACTCCCCCTTACGAACTCTCGCGCACCCGTTGCGGTCACGGATCCTGGCCCACCTTCGCGTCCACGGCGAGGCCACGGCCACCGAGTTGGCGACGGCCCTCGACACGCACACCGGCGCGACCTCCTACCACCTTCGGCGGCTGGCGGACGCAGGACTGGTCTTCGACACCGGTCACGGTGACGGAAAGCGGCGGGTGTGGGGCGCCGTACGGGAACCAACGGTCGATGACGCTCCCCTCGACGAGGACGACGAGGCGGCGGCCCGGTGGTTGCAACACGACTACGTCGAGCACTTCGGTGAGCGCGCCGGGGCCTGGATCGAGGCGCAGGACGACTGGCCGCCCGCGTGGCGGGCCGACTGCGGACTGGTGGACCACGCGGTGCTGGTCACCCAGGAGCAACTGACGGCGTTGGCCGCCGAGCTGGGTGAGGTCTTCGAGCGTTACCGACGGGCCGGTGCGGGTACACCGGGGGCACGCCGGGTGGCGGGGTACTCCGCCTTGTTGCCGATCGACCCACCGCCTGCCCGCTGAGGTCTCAGTCCGAAACCCACTGCCACTCCGGATCGAACGATACGAACTGCTGGTGGAACTGCCGCTGCCAGGCCGCCACCGTCGCGGTGAAGTCGGCATCGGTCGCCCGGTGGAACTCTTCGGCGATCGAGCCGTGGGTGGCCACCAGCATGGCCCGGTAGTAGGCGAGCGCCTTGCTGGTCCCGAAGCGGTCGGCCAGGTACTGCACGAACATCCCGGCCCGGAAGTAGCCGTCGTCGGTGTCGTCGACCACCTCGGTGTCGGACGGCAGCCGCGCCGGGGGTTCTTTCTCCGGGCCGGTCGAAACCTCTTGATTGGCCGCCCATTCGGCGTACCCCTCGACCATCCACTCGGGTACCGACGGGTCGTCGAAATCCACGGGCAGAGTGTCCGCATGGAACACCTCGTGGTCCATCACGTGGGTGAAGTACTCGTCGTCGTCGAGGACCCGCCCGCCGTCGCTGAAGCGGTGCCCGGTGGGAATCACGATCCACGCCGCCTTCCCGTACGGCATGGTGATCCCGTCGGCGTCGGCGACATTCGAGTCCCCGGTCCACTTCTGCGCCGTGCTGTCGTCGGCGGCGGCGAGGATCAGGTACTTGTCCTTGGCGTGCTGCCCGCTGAGGGCTTCGATCCGCGGAATCGACTCGTCGGCGGCATCGGTCACCGTCGTCAGGACCGAGTCCGAGGTGTTGCCGACCGCCACGACTCGTCCGCTGATCCGATAGTGCAGGCCTTTGACCTCGGCCACCTCGAGGAAGACCCGGCTCAGCGTCAGCCGGTCGACGACCTCATCGGGCAGTCCCTGTCGCATCGAACCGTCGGTGCTCGTGGCGGCGGCCGACGGTGTCGCCGACGACGGCGCCGCACCGGCGGATGACGTCGGGGAACTGGTTGCAGCGACCGACGCGGTGGGAATCGCCGGCAGGGTGATGGTTGCGCCGCAGGCGGTCAGTGACATCGCGACCGCAGCGAGCGCCGCGGCCCCCGTGCGGCGTTTCATGGGCGAACTGTATCCCGGCGGCTCACCGGGCTCGCTCGACGCGCTTCTCGTCCCAGACCGGTTCGGGCGACTCGTAGACCCGGCCATCGGCACCGAAGACCAGGTAGCGGTCGAATCCCCTTGCGAACCAACGGTCGTGGGTGACCGCCACGACGGTCCCTTCGAACTGCTCCAGGCCCTCCTCCAGCGCCTCGGCCGATTGCAGATCGAGGTTGTCGGTGGGTTCGTCCAGCAGCAGCAGGGTCGCTCCGGACAACTCCAGCAGCAGGATCTGGAACCGTGCCTGCTGGCCGCCGGACAGGGAGCCGAACGTCTGCTCCGCGGCGTGCGCGAGCTCGTACCGGTCCAGCACCCGCGACGCCTGCTCGCGTGGCATCCCCGCGCGGTGCTCGTCACCGCGGTGCAGGATCTCCAGCAGCGTGCGGCCGACCAACTCGGGATGGGCGTGGGTCTGCGCGAACCAGCCCGGTCGCACTCGCGACCCCAGGCGCACTTTCCCTTGGTGCGCAACGGGATCCGGCGCCACGTCACCAACGGGTTGGTGCTCGATATCCGGGTCCGAGCCGCCCGCGGCCAGCAGACGCAGGAAGTGGCTCTTGCCCGAACCGTTGGATCCGAGGACGGCCACGCGCTCGCCGTACCAGATCTCCAGGTCGAACGGCTTCATCAGACCGGTGAGTTCGAGGCCCTCGGCGACCACGGCGCGTTTGGCGGTGCGGCCGCCCTTGAGGCGCATGGTCACCTTCTGCTCGAAGGGGACCGCCTGCGGCGGCCCGGCCTCCTCGAATTTGCGCAGCCGGGTCTGGGCGGCGTGGTAGCGCGGCGCCATCCCGTCGTTGTACGCCGCTTTGACCTTGAGCGTGTTGACCAGGGTCTTGAGCTTGGCGTGCTCCTCATCCCAGCGGCGCCGCAACTCCTCCAACCGCGCGTTCCGGTCGATCCGGGCCTGGTGGTACGTCGAGAATCGGCCCGGGTGCGTCCAGGCGACTGCGCCGGCGGCCTGCGGTTCGAGGGTGACGATGCGGGTCGCGACCTGCTCCAACAACTCCCGGTCGTGGCTGATCAGCAGCACGGTCTTGGGCGAGTCGTGCAGGGCCTGCTCCAACCAACGCTTGGTGGGCACGTCGAGGTAGTTGTCCGGCTCGTCCAGCAGCAGCACTTCCTCCGGGCCACGCAGCAAAGCCTCGAGCACCAGGCGTTTCTGCTCACCCCCCGACAGCGTGTGCAGATCACGGAATTGCGCTCTGTCATAAGGGATTGCGAGTGCAGCGACCGTGCAGACGTCCCACAGCGTCTCGTACTCGTAGCCGCCCACCTCGGCCCAGTCCGCGAGCGCCTGGGCGTAGGCCATCTGGGCCGGTTCGTCGTCGCGCTCCATGATGGCCATCTCGGCGGCGTCGACGGCTCGCGCGGCCTTAGCGATGGGCTCGGGCGCGACGCTGACCAAGAGATCGCGGACGGTCTGCTCCTGGCCCTGCTTGCCGACGAACTGCGACATGATACCCAGTCCGCCCGAGCGGGTGATCGCCCCCTCGTGAGCGTCGATCTCACCGGAGATGATCCGCAGCAGCGTGGTCTTACCCGTGCCGTTGGGGCCGACGAGCGCAACCTTCGCGCCTTCCCCGACCCGCAGGCTGACCCCGCCCAGCAACGGCCGCCCGTCCGGCAGGTAGTACTCCACGGTGTTGACATCGACGTGACCCACGATCGTCAAGCATGACTGACACAGGGGACGGCGCGCACCTCAGTTATCGAGTTGATCCAGGTCACGCACCGCAAACCGGTGGTGCCAGAACGTCTCATTGAGGATCACCCGCAGGCACTCGGCAACCTCCGGGTGCTCATCGGGCCAGTTCGGATTGGACGACAGCTTCGCGGGCTGACCCAGTTCATCGTCACGCAGCCCCTCGAGGTACGCCGTGAGCCTGCTGGCCGACGCGTCGTACAGCCCGCGCGCTTGGGCCCACGTGACGTCGGTGTCGGTGTCCCACGGCACGTCCGGATGCGGCGGCATCTGGTCCCACGGCAGATCCAACGGCTGCCATGGCGACGGGTCGCCGAGGATCGCGCGGTCCAGCCAACTGGTGATGGCGAAGCTGAGGTGACGCACGGTCTGGATGACCGACCACTCGCCGCCGATGTGCGCGTTCTGCTGTTGTTCCGACAACGCCGCGGCCCGAGCAAGCGTGGGCTGCCACGTGTGCTGTAACTGTCGCCACGCATCCCGATAGCCCTGGGCGGTGGTCGGTTTCAGCATCGCATGCTCGGGATAGCGCCGATCGAGCTCGGCGTCTATCAGCGGCGCCACCAGCACGCTGTTGATGATCAGCCCGTCGATATCACCCCAGATCTGGGCCCGCTCGAAGCTGACGCCGTTGAACCTCGTCCCCGACAGATCGACCTCGCGGAACTGGGCGTCGTTGAAGTAGACGTTGTCCAGGTTGCTGCCGCTCAGGCGCACCCGGGTGAAGCGCGACGTACTCAGATCTTCGTCTTGAAAATCGACCATGAGCCGACCGTAGGACTCATTGCGGACGGATCGTTGCCGGTTAATCGATCGATAGCCCCGCGAAGATGTCGGTTGCTCCAGCAGGCGGCGGCGCTCCACCGGCCAGCCGGTAACACTCCTGCCACAGCAGACCCGGCGGCGAGCCCTCGAGGGCGAAGAAGAACTCGTCCGGCTTGATCTGGCTGCGGTGCGCCCGCAACGCCGCGAATCGTTGGGCGGCAACGGGATAGCCATCGACCCGGACCGCGATGTCGTCGTCGGCGACACACATCGGCGGTCGCTGCCCGGAGTCGAGGTCGAAGTCCGCGAAGAAGTCTTCGCCGCGATCCTCCCCCGCCTCGATCGCTGCCTGGCGCTCGGCTTGCGCGCCCGCGATCATCGTCCGCATCTGGCTCTCGGAGTAGGCCGGCCAGAGCACCCGCTGCACCTGCCACGGCTCGCCCAGATCCGGACGGTAACTGGGCACGGCGGCCAGCGCGATGGCGTAGGTAGCGACCCGGTGCGCCTGGATGTGATCGGGGTGGCCGTAGAAGCCGAACTCGTCATAGGTGATCAACACCTGGGGACGGCGGTCCCGGATCAGCGGCACCAGCGCGTTGGCCGCCTCCAGCAGGTCGGCGCGCCAGAATGACGCCTCGTCGGCATCCGGCGGCGGAGCGGCCATCCCGTCCGGACCGAACACCATGCCCGTGTCGTGCCAGCGGCCGTCACCGCCGAGCCGGACGAAATCGGTCACACCGAGGGCGGCCATCGCCTCGGTGAGTTCGACGACGCGGACCTGCGCCAGCGCGTTCTCCTGGTCGTGCGACAAGTGCGCGAGTTCCGGGAGCACGATGTCGCCCCGCTCGCCCAACGTGCAGGTGACGAGGGTGACGCCCGCCCCTTGATCGGCGTACGTCGCGATGGTCGCCCCGGTCGTGCTGCTCTCGTCGTCGGGGTGGGCGTGCACCAGCATCAGGCGGCGGTCGGGCGGGGCAACAGGTCGGCTCACCCGCACCACCGTAGGCCTTGTCACGAAATGTTCGCTGAGCGAACACTTGTGCATTATGCGAACTAGTGACTAAGGTCTCATTCGGGAGCTAAGGAGTTGGACATGAGCGAACTGACCATCGAGACCGCGGATGCCGAGGGCGCCCTCGCCTCACAATCGGCGATCAGCCGGGAGATCGAGGCGATCCAGACCACGGACGCGTCGGCCGATCCGCTGCTGCAACCCCGGGTGGACTTCCCGCCGTACCGCAGCTCGCTGTTGCGCCACCCGACGAAGGCGGCCTGGCACGCCGACCCCGAGGAGCTCGAATTGCTGGCTCCGGTCTTCGGGCAGCGCGACGTCGATCCCCTGGAGGCCGACCTGACCCTGGCCGGCACGGGTGAGCCGATCGGCGAGCGGATCCGGATCTCCGGCCGCATCGTCGATGGCGACGGCCGCCCGGTGCGCCGACAACTGGTCGAGATCTGGCAGGCCAACGCGGCGGGCCGGTATGTGCACAAGCGTGACCAGCACCCTGCCCCCCTGGACCCGAACTTCACCGGAGCCGGTCGCACCCTGACCGATGATGACGGCAACTACGAATTCACCACGATCAAGCCAGGTCCCTACCCATGGGGCAACCACCGCAACGCCTGGCGCCCCGCCCACGTGCACTTCTCGCTGTTCGGCACTGAGTTCACCCAGCGGATGATCACCCAGATGTACTTCCCCGGCGACCCACTCTTCCCACTCGACCCGATCCTGCAGTCGATCACCAACCCGGCGGCTCGCGAGCGACTGGTCGCCAGCTACGACCACGATCTGTCCGAGCACGAGTGGATCCTGGGCTATCGGTGGGACATTGTGTTGACCGGCACGCACGCCACCCGGATGGAGCAGGAGCACGACGATGCCTGAGTTGACCCCAACCCCCGGACAGACCATCGGTCCGTTCTTCCACTACGGATTGCCCTGGGAGACAGGACATCTCATCGCCTCGGTTGGAACGCCCGGTGCAATCAGACTGCACGGGCGGGTCCTCGACGGCAACGGCGACGGCCTGCAGGACGCGCTGGTCGAGATCTGGCAGGCCGACGCCGACGGTCGCATCCCGCAGCAGCAAGGTTCGCTGCGCCGCGATCGGGACGAATTCACCTTCACCGGATTCGGCCGGACTGCCACCCGCCGCGACGGCTACTTCACCTTCTCGACGCTCACCCCCGGGCCGACCAGGGACGGCGCTGCACCCTTCTTCGCGGTGACCGTCTTCGCCCGCGGCCTGCTCAACCGGTTGTTCACCCGTGCCTACGTGCCCGGCGACGACACCGCGTTGGCCAACGACGCGTTGCTGAGTTCTGTTGACCCCGAGCGTCGTTCGACTTTGCTGTGTGTGCAGGAGGACGAGCGGACGCTGCGCTTCGACATCCGCTTGCAGGGCGAGGACGAGACCGTCTTCCTGAGCTACCCGCGCCATCAGGACTGATCCCATGCTGCTGACCCCGGGCGCCGATCGCGCCGACGGCCTGACCGATGACACCGCGGTGCTCTCGGCGATGCTGTCGGTCGAATCTGCGTGGGCCGGGGTGCTCGGCGACCTCGGCGTGCTCACCGCGCAGCAGGCGCAGGTGGTCGCCGACGCGTGCAACCCCAGCAGGTACGACGTGTCGCAACTAGCCGCCAACGTCGAGTCCGGCGGTAACCCGGCCATCCCGGTCGTGGCCGCACTACGGGCCCAGGTTGCCGAAAGCGATTCAGCGACGGCAGCTTTGGTGCACAAGGGACTCACCAGCCAGGACGTCATCGACACCGCCGTGATGCTGATCGCGCGGGACTGCGCCGCGCAGCTGCAGCGCAGTCTGCTGGCGGCCGCCGATGCCGTTGCTGACCTGGCGCAGCGCGAACGCGGCACCGTCATGACCGCGCGCACCCTCGGTCAGCCGGCGGTCCCCACGACGTTCGGCGCGAAGGCGGCGGGTTGGTTGCGTGGGCTGGATGATGCCCTGCGCGCTGTGTCCGCGCTGAACTTCCCGGTCCAGTGCGGTGGCGCGGCCGGCACGTTGTCACTGCTGGAGACGCTGGCCCCCGGGCTGGCTGCCACCGCACCCGGTCTCCTGGCCGATCGGTTGGGCCTGACTGAGCCGTTGGGTCCCTGGCATACCGACCGCTCCCCCGTCACCGCCCTCGGCGATGGCCTGACCCGCGCGTCGGACATCCTCGGCAAGATCGCCGGCGACATCGTCCTGGCCGCCCGCCCGGAGATCGGTGAGTTGTCCGAGCCGCAGGCGACCGGTCGCGGCGGATCCTCGACGATGCCGCAGAAGCACAACCCGGTGTTGTCGGTGCTGGTCCGCTCCGCCGCGCTGCAGGCGCCGCACCTGTCGGCATCGCTGCACACCAGCGCCGCCCTGGCCGCCGACGAACGCCCCGACGGTGCGTGGCATGCGGAGTGGCAGCCCGTGATGTCGCTGCTGACCCTCGTGCCGACCGCAGCCAGTCAGGCGGCAGAGGTCCTCAGCGGCCTGGAGGTGCACCGCGAGGCCATGCAAGCCAACGTCGATGCGGCAATGCCCGCACTGGTCGCCGAACGACGGTCGGTGCGCCCCGACGAATCGGTCTCTGCCGCGGACTATCTGGGGGTTGTGCCTGCGTTGATCGATCGCACGTTGGACGCACACGCCACGTTGCGCAAGGAGCTGGATTCGTGAAGCAACCCACTGTGTCCCTCCTGCGCGACGATGGCCCGCAAGCCGTCCTGCTGATCGTCGGCCCCTCTCTGGGCACCGCAGTCACCCCGCTGTGGGACGCCTGCGCACGCGCCCTGGCCGGGCCGGTCACCGTCGTCGGCTGGGACCTTCCCGGGCACGGCCGAAGCGTCCCTGATCCGGATCCGTTCACGATCGCCGACCTGGCAACAGTCGTGTGGAGCGCGACCAGTGCTGTGCGCGAGGAACATTCGGCGGCGCCGTACTACGCGGGTGTTTCGCTCGGCGGCACCGTCGGACTGCAGCTGGCCATCGATCACGGCACGGAACTCGCCGGTGTCGCGCCGGTGTGCTCCGGCGCCAAGATCGGTACGCCCGAAGGCTGGCACGACCGCGCCACTCTGGTCCGACGCGCGGGCACCCCGGTCATGGTGAGCGGTTCGGCGCAGCGCTGGTTCGCGTCCGGCTTCCTCGAGCGTGACCCTGGCACCGGGACCACCCTGCTGAACGGCTTACAACACACTGACAAAGAGTCCTACGCCGCGTGCTGCGAGGCGTTGGCCGCGTTCGACGCACGAAACAGTCTGTCGGACATACGGATCCCGGTCCTGGCCGTCGCCGGAGACCATGACGAGGTGACCCCGTTGTCGTTCGCCGAGGAGATCGCAGCCGGCACCAACGGTCAGGCGGCGCTGATCACCGGCGCCGCCCATCTGGCACCGGCCGAGCAGCCTGCTGCCGTTGCGGCGCTGCTCGACACCTTCCTGACCAAGGAGATCCGATGAGACCCGACCGCACCGAATCCGACGCCACCAGTGAGGGTTTGGCCGTCCGTCGCGCGGTGTTGTCCGACGCCCACGTCGATCGAGCGCAAGCAGCCACCACGGCGTTCACCGAGCCCTTCCAGGACCTGATCACGCGCTACGCCTGGGGTGAGATCTGGACCCGGCCGGGCCTGGACCGACCGACCCGCAGCGCCATCACCCTGACCGCGTTGATCGCCCGGGACCATTGGGACGAGTTCGCGATGCACGTGCGCGCCGCGCGCCGGAACGGGATGAGCGTCGAGCAGATCCAGGAAGTACTGCTGCAGGCTGCGATCTACCTGGGGGTACCCAGCGCCAACCACGCGTTCGCGATCGCCGAACGCGAGATCGCCGCATTTGATGAGCAAGAGGGAGCCGGAGAATGAATCAGTCAGCGTTCGTCTATGACGGGGTGCGTACGCCGTTCGGCCGGTTCGGCGGCGCCCTCGCCGGGGTGCGTCCCGACGACCTGGCCGCAACGGTGGTCCGGTCGATCGTCGAACGGACACCGGCGCTGGGTGCCGACCCGAGCGTCATCGACGAGGTGATCTTCGGCAACGCCAACGGAGCCGGCGAGGAGAACCGCAACGTCGCTCGCATGGCCACCCTGCTTGCCGGCCTGCCCACGAGCCTTCCCGGCACCACGGTGAACCGGCTGTGCGGCTCGAGCCTCGACGCCGCGATGATTGCCTCTCGTCAGATCGAGACCGGTGATGCTGAGGTGATCCTGGTCGGCGGGGTGGAATCGATGACCCGGGCGCCGTGGGTGCTACCGAAGACCGAAAAGCCCTATCCGGCAGGTAATCTGCAGCTTTCGTCCACCACCCTGGGCTGGCGACTGGTCAATCCCGCGATGCCGGCGGAATGGACCGTGTCGCTGGGTGAAGCCACGGAGCTGCTGCGCGAGAAGTACGACATCAGCCGCGAACGACAGGACGAGTTCGCCGCGCGTTCCCACCAGCTGGCTGACGCGGCGTGGCGCGATGGCTTCTACGACGACCTAGTCGTCGCCGTCGACGGAGTGGAGTTGGCTCGCGATGAGTCGATCCGCCCGGAGACCACCCCGCAGACCCTCGCCAGGTTGCGCACGTCGTTCCGCAAGACCGACGGCACCGTCACCGCCGGCAACGCATCACCGCTCAACGACGGCGCTTCCGCCCTGCTGGTGGCGTCCGAAGCCGCCGGCGAGCGACTGGGTCGCGCCCCCCTTGCCCGCATCGCCGGGCGCGGCGCGGCTGCGGGCGACCCGCGGTACTTCGGGTATGCGCCGGTCGAGGCCGCCGAGCGGGCCCTGCGCCAGGCCGGCATCTCCTGGTCCGACGTCGGCGCGGTCGAGCTCAATGAAGCCTTCGCCGCGCAGTCGCTGGCGTGCCTTGACGCCTGGCAGATCGATCCGCAGATCGTCAACGCCCATGGTGGCGCCATCGCCATCGGGCACCCGCTGGGTGCCTCCGGCGGCCGGATCCTGGCCACGTTGGCCAAGCAACTGCGACACAGCGGGCAGCGCTGGGGCGTGGCCGCCATCTGTATCGGCGTCGGCCAGGGGTTGGCCGTCGTCCTCGAGAACACCACGCAAGGGGCCTGAGGCCATGGTCGAAGTCACCCAGAGCGCTGCGGCAGCGGTAGCCGACATCCCGGACGGCGCCACCATCCTGGTCGGCGGGTTCGGCACGGCCGGGCAACCGGTCGAACTCATCGAGGCACTCGTCGACAGCGGCGCCACCGATCTGACGATCGTCAACAACAACGCAGGCAACGGCGACGTCGGACTCGCCGCGTTGATCGGTGCCGGCCGGGTCCGCAAGATCATCTGCTCCTTCCCCCGGCAGAGCGACAGCCACCAGTTCGACGCGAAGTACCGCGCCGGCGAGATCGAACTCGAGCTGGTGCCGCAGGGCAACCTGGCCGAGCGGATCCGTGCCGCCGGTGCCGGGATCGGGGCCTTCTTCACCCCCACCGGGTACGGCACGCCGATCGCCGAGGGCAAGGAAACCCGCGAGATCGACGGGAAGCATTACGTGTTGGAGTACCCGATCCGCGGCGACTTCGCGTTGATCAAGGGCCACACCGCTGACCAGGTGGGAAACCTGGTCTACCGCAAGACCGCTCGCAACTTCGGACCGATCATGGCCGCCGCTGCCGACCGGACGATCGCGCAGGTGCACCAGGTCGTGCCGGTGGGCGACATCGACCCGGAGAACGTCATCACCCCCGGCCTGTATGTCGACCAGGTGGTCGTCATCCCGCAGGCCGCCGTACCCGATCAGGAGCAGGGACAGTGACCATGACCACCGACGCCACGAGCACACCCAGCCGGCTGGACAAACATGCGCTGGCCAAGCTGATCGCTGCCGACATCCCGGCCGGCGCCTACGTCAACCTGGGGATCGGCCAGCCCACGCTGGTCTCGAACTACCTCGACCCGGCCAGTGGGGTCACCCTGCACACCGAGAACGGCATGCTGGGGATGGGTCCGGAGGCCACCGGCGATCAGGTCGATCTCGACCTGATCAACGCCGGGAAGATCCCAGTCACCGAGTTGCCGGGTGCCTCCTACTTCCACCACGCCGATTCCTTCGCGATGATGCGCGGCGGTCACCTCGACATCTGCGTGCTGGGCGCCTACCAGGTGTCGGTCACCGGGGACCTTGCCAACTGGCACACCGGAGCCCCCGACGCCATCCCCGCAGTGGGCGGCGCGATGGACCTGGCCATCGGCGCCAAGGACACCTTCGTCATGATGAATCTGCTGACCCGACAGGGCGATTCGAAACTGGTGGAGACCTGCAGCTATCCGCTGACCGGCGTTGCCTGTGTCAGCCGCATCTACACCGACCTGGCGGTGTTCCTGATCGAGCAGGACGGCGTGGTCGTGCGGGAGACGTTCGGCATCGGCTTCGATGAGTTGGCCGACCTGGTGAAGGTTCCGCTGCGCCAGGGCTGATCGCCCCCACGCGTCAGAGCTCGATGTCGCGCTGCGCCGCCAGGCGCACGGGAGTTCCGGCGGCGCCATACCCGTCGTACCCCCCACTGCGCTGGACCAGTTCGACGTAGAACGCCCCGGCGATCCGGTCGGTGTAGACGTGCAGCAGCTCACCGCCGCTCTCGTCCCGGTCGTACATCACGCCCGCCTCGCGCCACTGCGCCAATTGCTCCTCTGGTAGGTCGAACCGAGCGTCCAGATCCACGTAATAGTTGGCCGGCACCGCGAGCAGAGGTACGCCGGCCGCCCGCATCGCGGTGGACGCCGCGAGAACGTCGGAGCAACCGAACGCGAGTTGGTTCAGCCCACGGCGCGGAGCCGCGAAGTGCCCTTCGGTAACGTTGAGTACGACGCGCGCCGAGCTTGCGTCGGAGTGCATCACCCGGCTGCGCAACCGTCCGCGAGGGTCGATGAACTCCGAAACGTCACCGGGCAGCAACCCGAAAAGGGTCCGGTAGAAGGAGATCTCGGCCTCACTGACGTCGAACGCGACGGGGTATCCGAGATGATCCAACGCGGACCACGCACCCTCGCCGGCCGGTCGCGGAATCCGCTCCGGCACGAAGTCCAGGCGCCAGTCCTCGCGGGTGCCGGGTTGTCCGGAAACGAAGTAGTGGATTCCGGCCGGACTGTCGACACCGGCCAGCGGTGCTTCGCCTTCGCCCCGGCGAAGCGGCAGGGCGGGCCACAAGAGGGCTTCCCGGCGCCCGGTGAACCCGCTGACGTCGTCGACCTGCAGACCCACGCCAGTCACGGTCGGCCGGGGTTGGTCCGCTACCCACCGATCAGTGTCAGGAGTCGACTCATTGGTGAGCAGGTTGGCTCCGCCGTTCGCCCACCACGTCACCGGCTTGCTGCGGTGCCGCCCGGCGACTCGGAAGCCTGCCGCCGTCAGCAGGACATCGAGTTGCGCTGGCTCTGTGGCGATTTCGATGAACCCGACCTCTGGATCAGAGGGCACCGGTGGTGGATCGAAGAGGCCGATGCGTGGTCGGGCGACACCGGCGGCGGCCCAGTGCCGACGCAATTCCTCCTCCAGATGTAACAGGGAACGCTTGGCGTCCAGCGCGGTGATCGAGGCATCGGCCTCCCGGATCACGTCGCTGAAGACTTCCAAGGACAGCGGGCCGCGGTAGCCGACCTCGAAGACCTTGGCGACCAGCGGCGCGAGATCGAAGCCACCTTGCCCGGGGAAGACCCGGTGGTGGCGACTCCACTGCAGCACATCCATTCCGAGCACCGGGGCGTCGGCCACCTGCAGGAAGCCGATCTGGTCACCAGGAATGTGTTCGAGTGCTTCTGCTCCGTCACCGCGGGCGAGCATGTGGAAGGTGTCCACCGCAACGGTGACCGCAGGGTGGTCGGCCCGTTGCACGATGTCCCATGCCTGGCCGATCCGGCTGACGTGTCGCCCCCAGGCAAGCGCCTCGAACGCGATGCGGCAGCCCTGGTCGGCGGCAAGTTCACCCAGTCGGTGCAACTGCTCGGCGGACAGATCGGGATCGTCGATCGCCCCCGGCAACGTGTTGGAGCAGGCCAGCAGGGTCGTGACGCCCAGATCGCGCATCACCGTCAGCTTCACCCGCAGCCTGTGCTCCACCGCGGCGAATGCTTGCGGTGCAACGCCTTCCACGTCGCGGACCGGCTGGAACAAGTCAATGCTCAACCCCAGTTCCGCGCATCGATCCGCGACCTGGGCCGGTGAGAGTGGGCTGGAGATCAGATCCTGGTCGAAGATCTCGATCCCGTCGAATTTTGCGGCAGCGATGGCCGAGAGCTTGTCCGCCAGCCCCCCGCTGACGGAAACGGTCGCGATCGACTGATGCATCGGCGTACCCGCTCAGAGTCCGGCGAGCCGGACGTCGTCGCTGATGGCCGTCGCAGCCCTCAACAGTGCGGGCAGGAACTGCTCGGTGCGCAGTTGCTCGGCATTGCCCGCCCTGGTCGACACGTTCACGGCCGCAATGACCCGCCCGTCCGAGCCCCGGATCGGTGCCGCCAAGGAAACCAGGCCGATCTCGAGTTGCTGATCGTTGAGGCTGTAGCCGCTCTCTCGCACCCCGGCGAGTTCCTTCTCCAGTTGGCTGCGGCTGGTCACGGTCTGTGGCGTGAGCGGTACGAGATCGGTGCGGGCCAGTACCTCGTCCAACTCTTGGGGGTCGAGGTCGGCCAACAACACCTGGCCCATCGAGGTGGCGTACGCCGGGAACCGGGTGCCGACCGTGATGGCGACGGTCATGATCCGTTTCAACGCAACCCGCGCGACGTAGACGATGTCCGAGCCGTCCAACACTGCAACAGAGGAAGATTCACCAACCTGATCGGAGAGTTCCTGCAGATGGGGCTGGGCGATCTCGGGCAACTGCAGGGACGACAGATAGGCATGACCCAGATTCAGCACCTGCGGGGTGAGCCGGAACAACCGGCCGTCCGTGCGCATGTAACCCAGGTCGATCAACGTCAGCAGGAAGCGCCGCGCAGTGGCCCGGGTCAGCCCCGTACTTCGGGCGACATCGCTCAGGGTCTGCTCCGGGTGCGCCGCGTCGAACGCTTGGATCACTGCCAGCCCCTTGGCCAGACTCTGCACCCGGCCGTCACGCTCCACTGCCGGTGCGTCGGTGTCATCAACGGTCACGAGTGCCCCCATGTGCGCATAACGTACGAATGTTCGTATCTCGCACCATCGTATCGGTCCGGTGTGGATTCGTCAGTGCGCCGCGGACTCCGCGTCCACCAGCGCCAGAAAATGCGCCCGCATACGGACCCGGTCAGCCGTGACCCCGGTGATCAGCCCGAACGCGTCAACCGCCTGTCCCACTGCCATGTTGCCACCGTCCAGCACCCGGCAACCGGCTGCTTCGGCGGCGACGATCAGCGGCGTGCGCACCGGCCGATACACGATGTCGCCCACCCACAACCGGGCATCCAGCAGGGCCGCATCCACCGGAATTCCGGGGTGATGGTGCATCCCGACCGGGGTGGCGTTGACCAAACCGGTGGCCCTGGTCAGCCGGACTGGCAACTCGTCGATCCCGCCACCGTGCACCCGCGCACCCGGGAAGTACGCCGCCAGGTGGTTCGCGCGCTCGGTCGCCCGGTCGGCGTCGAGGTCCAGGATGTCGAGGCGCTCGGCGCCTGCTTCGAGGATGGCGTAGGCCACGGCCGATCCGGCGCCGCCAGAACCCATCAGTACCACGCGGGTCAGATCGGCACCGGGCAGACCGGTGGCCAGACCCGAGGCGAAGCCCGAACGATCGGTGTTGTGCCCGATGAGCCGACCATCCTGCACCAGAACGGTATTCACTGCCTCAAGACGTTGGGCGTCCTCGGCGATCTCGTCCAGATGGGCGATCGCCAACTGCTTGCACGGGAAGGTGATGTTGAAAGCGTTGTAGCCCAGCCCGACTGCCTCGTGCAGGATGTCTCCCACCTGCTCAGGACGCCGGCCCATCATCGCCAGGTCCAGCGGGCGGTAGAGGTAGCGCAACCCGTGCGCGTCGGCCTCGTGCTCGTGCATCGGCGGGGTCAGCGACGGCAGGACGCCATCACCGATCAACCCGACCAGGTAGGACTGCGCAGTCGTGCTCATCTCGTTGCCTCCACGGCTTGCGATGAAAACGTTTGTGCCGCGGCCGCTTCCAGACCAGTCAGATATCCGAAAACCATCGCCGGCCCGATGTTGATGCCCCCGACGGGTAGTGCCCGCCGAAGACCGAGCCCTGGTCGGTACCCACGGCGTACAGTCCGGGAATGACCGAACCGTCGGCGCTCAGCACCCGCGAACGCTCGTCGGCGCGCAGCCCCAAGAACGTTCCGAATGATCCCGGCAGCACCTTCACCGCGTAGTACGGCGGACGGTCCAGTACCGCCAGTGTCGGGTTCGGCCGCACGGTCGGGTCACCGGAGTATCGATTGAATGCAGTTGTCCCCCGGCCGTATTCGGGATCCTGCCCGCGAGCCGCCTCTTCGTTGAACTGCTGGACGGTCTTCGCCAACTGAGCGCCGTCGATGCCGCACTTCTCGGCCAGCTCCTCCAGGGTGTCCGCGCGTTGGAGATAGCCGCTGCGCAGGTAGGGCCACACCGGCACCGGGAAGGGTTTGGACATTCCCAGCGGGTACCGTCGCTGCGCTCGGTGGTCTGCGATCAGCCAGGACTCCACGGGCTGGCCCTCGGGTGTTGCCCGCAACATGCCGAGCACGTAGTCGTGGTAGCCGTTGGCTTCGTTGACGAATCGTCGCCCATCCGCCGTGACGCCGATGATGCCTGGTTTGCCGCGGTCCATGATGTGCGGGAAGACCCCGTCTGCTCGGCCGCGGTGCGGCACGAGGGAGACCGGGCACCAGGCGACCGGTGAGGCAACGCTCGTGTCCAGATCGCCACCGGCCCAGGTGCCCATCCGTAGCCCGTCGCCGGTGTCGGTGGCCGGAGCCAACGTGTGATGGTCCGCTCCGGTGCCGTGCGGGAAGAACTCGACCCGTCGCCGTACGTCGGCCGGGAACCCACCCGCTGCCAGCACAACTGCGCGTCGGGCACCGACCGTCACTGTGCCACGGGGACTTTCGAGCACGGCACCGCGGATCGCGCCGCTGCTGTCGCGGATCAAGGAGCGCACCGCCGTGTTCACTCGGACGTCGACGCCGAGGTCGTCGGCCGAGGCGAGGAGGCGGGCGATCAGGGCGGCGCCGTTGACCAGGTGGCGGCTCTCCCGGTGCAGGGTCAGGTCCAGCAGGTGCCTGGTGGTTCGTTTGGTTGCGTGCCACAGTCCGCGCGGATCGCGTTGTGCGGCGCGTAGGAAGCCCTGCAGGTCGGGACCGGCCATAATGCCCATGCCCAGGAACGAGGTCTCCCATAGTTGTTTCGGCAGGATGCTGCGCACCCGCTCCGGCAGCGTGTTGGTGTCGATTGGATCCGGTCCGACCGAGCGGTGCCCGGTGCCGGCGCCCGGAGTGTCCCCGTAGATGTCGTGGATCCAGGAGCCCGGGGTGAAGGTGAGGTGGGTCCGCTGCTGGAAGAAGTCGACCATGCGCGGCGCGGCACGCAGATAGGCTTCCACGCGCGAGGCGTCGAACTGCTCGCCCAGCCGCTGCTCGAGGTAGGTGCGCGGTCCGTCCAGCGGATCCTCGTCCACCCCGTCGGCCTTGGCGAACGACGTGCCCGGTGTCCACATCCAACCGCCGGAGCGACCGGTCGCACCACCGCAGCGGTCCGCCTTCTCCGCCACCATGACCGAGCAGCCACTGTCCGCGGCGGTGACCGCAGCAGCCAAACCACCGGCGCCCGATCCGACCACGAGCACATCGACGACTTCGTCGAAGGCCTCGACAGGGCCCTGCTCGCTGAGCATCGCTGCGTCAGTCATCGTGTCCTTCCTCCGCTTCCTTGATCGCGGAAACCGTTGTGTCGTACAGATACTGCGCCCACTGCTGCGCAGATCGGGTCCGCCGACCGATCGCACTAGGGCACTCGACGCTGACAACCACCTCAGGAGCAACCGCTTGCAAGAGACCGGTGACGTCGGCGTCGCCCAGCCCCGGGGCGAGTCGCTCGACCCGCGATTCCGCGACCAGAGCGGCCTTGTCAGCAGGTCGCTGGGCCGGGGCGTCGCAGACCTGGACCAGACCGACCCGGCCAGCCACTCGGCGTACCTGATCGGTCGTTGCCCCGAAGCGCAACAGGTGCAGAGCGTCGAGCAGGATCAGACAGTCGGCGTGCTGGGCCAGGTCGAATGCCTCGGGCAGCGAGTGCAGGCTGTTGTAGGAGATCGGCTCCAGGGTGACCGTCAACGAGCGATCCCGCGCATCCGCAACCACCCCGGTGATCGCACCCAGCGCCCGGTCCCGATCCGGGTCATCGACCGCGACAGTCACCGACTGAGCACCGAGGGCGGCCGCAGTGTCCAACATCGGCAGCCAATCATCCTGTGTCACAGCGCCATTCAACAGAATGAACTCCACGTCCTGGACGCTCACGCCGAGGTCGGCACAGCGCTCGACGGTTTGCTGGAGCAGCGGCGACCCGATACTGAGGTCGAAGGGCGACTCAGCTGCGGTGACCGCGCGGGCCCGCACGCCGACCACCTCGAAACCGGCGCCTGCGGCGACCTCGACCAGCTGCGGCGGGGTGAGCTCGATGAGGGACAAGTGAGCCAGGCCGAGAGTACGATCGGTCATGACGCGACCGCCATCTCGGCGCCACGGGCGATCGATTGCTCGATGGCGTCGATCACCCGCAACGTCTCCAGACCGGAGCGGCCGGTGACCAACGGGGCGCACTCTCCTCGGATCACCGCTGCGAAGTGCGCGATCTGTTCCGCCAACGGATCGGTGCGGTGCACCTCCAGCACGCGCGTCTGCATCGGCGACCACCACGATGGTTCGCCGGTCGTGGTCCGCAGCCGCATGGTCGGCACGCCGAGCGAGCCGAGAGTGCCACTGATCCGGTAGCAGTCCTCATCGGGGAACGTCGGGTAGGCCAGGTTCTCCTGTGCGGTCTGCTCCCAGGACCACGGCGAAGCCGCCGCATCGGACAGGGTGAAGGTCCCGAGCGCGCCGCTGGCGAACCGGAACAGGATCGCGGCCGTGTCTTCGACGGGGAACCCCCGGGTCGCGTTGGCGGCGATCGCCTCGACCTGCACGATCGGACCGAACAGCCCGAGCAACGCGTTCACGTCGTGCACCAGGTTGATCAGCACCGGACCACCACCGGGTTCGCGCCGCCACCCACCTCCGACGTCGAAGTAGTCGGCCGGCTTGGCGAACGTCGCCGAACCGCTCACCGCGACAATGCTGCCCAATGCGCCGGAGTCGATGATCGCGCGGGTTTCGCGCAGCAGCGGGCTGTGCTGGCGGTGGTGTCCGACCAACAAGGGCACGCCAGACGTCTCCGCGGCTGCGACCAGCACTTCGGCCTCAGCCGTTGTCGGCGCGAGGGGCTTTTCGACGAGGACCGGGATGCCCGCTTCGATACAGGCCAGGCCGCCCGGCACGTGCTGCGCGTTGGGGGTCGCGACGATGACACCGTCGGGGCGGCACCGATCGAAAAGGTCCGGCCAGCTGTCGACGCACGGGACGTCGTACGCGGCTGCGACCTCCCGGCCGGTGGGGGCCGGGTCGAGCACCCCCACCAACCGGGTCGCATCGCAGGCGACGATTTCTTCGATGTGCCGGCGGCCGATCAGACCTGCTCCGGCGACGGCGATTCCCAGTTGCGGCATCAGACCGACACAGGCTGGGATCGCGCCTGCTCGTACTCTTCCTTGCTCAACGGCTGGGCGTCGCGCTTACCCAACTGATCCAACGGGATCCGGAAGGGTTCGCGCACCGTGTACGCCGCGATCGCCGCCAGGATGGTGAAACCGAAGACGAACAGTCCCACGGTCAGTGGCACCGATCGGTTCGTCCCGGGAGGGGCGATCCAGCTCTCCAGAGTCGGGATGAAGCCGGTGAAGCCGAAGCCCACCTGAGTGGCGATCGCCGTGGCGGTCACCCGGGTCTTGGTCGGGAACAGCTCCAGGAAGAAGGAGGGGTACACCGCGTTGTAGCCCTGGTAGAAGACGCCCCACATGACCACGGCCATCACCAACGCGGCCAGGTCGTTCTTGTGCTGGATAGCCACCAGGTAGGGAAAGACCAGGGCACCGGACAGCAGGGTCCCGGTGATGTAGACCGGTCGGCGACCGATCTTGTCCGACAGGCGCCCGACGAACGGGATGATCAGGACGGCGGCAATGTTGCCGGCCACCGGGATCCACAAGAAGGTCGTCTTGTCCATCTTCAGGCCGTAGCCGTCCTGGGTGGCGTAGGCCGCACCGAAGACGGTTGTCGTCACCGCGACGGCGTTGACGAAGCACATGATCATGACTCGAGCCATGTTGGCCTTGCTCTGGGCGAAGGCCGTCGGGATGGGGGCGCGAGGCACCTCGTTCTCCAGGATCTCCTCCTGGAAGGCCGGAGTCTCATCGACCCGGCTGCGGATGATGTACGCCGCGAGCACCACCAGCGCGCTCAAGAGGAAGGGGATGCGCCAGCCCCAGCTGGTGAACTGGTCGTCGGGCAACCACGCGGACAGCGGGATGAACAGCGCTGCCGCCAGAATCTGCCCCGCCTGCGTGCCCTGCAAGTTGAAACTGCCGTAGAAACCGCGCTTGCCGAACGGTGCGTGCTCCAGCGTCATGGCGGCGGCACCGGCCAACTCACCGGAGACCGCGAAGCCCTGCAGCAGCCGCAGGAAGACCAACGCAGCCGGCGCCCAGAGGCCGATGGTGTCGTAACTGGGCAGACAGCCGACCAGGAACGTCGATGTCCCCATCATCATCATGCAGATGACCAGGACCTTCTTGCGTCCGATGGTGTCTCCGAAGTGGCCCATGAAGAACGCACCGACCGGCCGGGCGACGTAGCCGACACCGAAGGTCGCCAGCGACCCGATGATGGCGACCGCGTCGTTGCCCTTGGGGAAGAAGACCTGGGGGAAGACCAGAGCCGCGGCGCTGGCGTAGAGGAAGAAGTCGTAGTACTCAAGCGCACTACCCACCCAGCCGCTGGCCGCGGCCTTTCCTGGGGTCTTCTTCAGTTCCGGGCGGTCATGGCCCGGTAGATGCATATCCGACAGATCCGGCATGGGGTGCTCCTTTGACGTCGCCCTGCTCACGCTCTGCGAATGTTCGCATTGCGCACATCTGTTCTTACAGCGAACAATGTAGCGCAGATCACAGTCCGATGGGAACCCCCTGATTCACTGGACTCATGGCCGGGTCGCCGATCACTCTCACTCGCCCGCAGGCGCGAGCGATCGCCGTACGTGCCCCCTTGCTGACCGCCGCCCGGCCTGCGGGCCTGCTGCCCTTGGTTGACCACCTGGGTTCGTTGCAGATCGAACACACGGCGTACGTCGCGCCGACCGCCCACGTGGTCGCGTGGAGTCGGCTGGGGCGCAGCTATGACCCTGCCGAACTGGATGACGCCGTGGTCAGCGGTGACCTGGTGGAGTTCCTGATGCGCCTGGTGCCGGCCCGGGACATGGCGCTCTACCGGGCCGAGATGGCCAACTGGCCCGGCGACGAGCCACTGCGGGAATGGCAGGAGGACGGGGCCGAATGGCTGGCGGCCAACGACGACTGCCGACTGGACATCCTCGCCCGCCTCACCGACGAAGGCCCAACCGCCGCAAGCGATTTCCCGGATACCACGATTGTCCCCTGGCGCTCCTCAGGGTGGACGAACGACAAGAACGTGAACGCCGTGCTCGCCATGATGGTCCGTCGCGGAGAAGTCGCCGTGGCCGGACGCGAAGGTCAGGCCGTGCTCTACGACCTGGCCGAACGGGTCTACCCCGACGATCCGGTGCCAGCGCTGGAGGTGGCGCGGACGGCACGCGCGGCACGCTTCCTGTCCGCGATGGGCATAGCCCGCAGCGGTGGCCAGCAGGATCCACGAGAACCGCTGGTGATCAACGAGATCGGGGTTCCGGCGCGGATCGAGGGACTGCGCGGGATCTGGCGGGTGGACCCGACGTACCTGACTGACGCGCCGTTTCTGCCACGGGCCGCGCTCCTGTCTCCCCTGGACCGGTTGGTCTTCGACCGGAAGCGCACCGCCGAGCTCTTCGACTTCGACTACAAACTCGAGATGTATACCCCGAAGGACAAACGCCGCTGGGGCTATTGGGCGATGCCGGTCCTTTACGGCGACGAACTCGTCGGCAAACTCGACGCACAGACCGATCGCGACGCCGGCCGACTGCGAGTCCACGCCCTGCACTGGGATGTCGATCCGAGCCGCGCCATGATGGATGCCGTGCAGCACGAAATCGATGACCTGGCAGCGTGGCTCGGCGTGCGGCGCAGCGATGGCTGAGCGCATCGACCTGAACGCTGACCTGGGCGAGTCCTTCGGTCGGTGGCAGTTGGGTGACGACGCCGGCCTACTGCCCTTCCTCACCTCGGCCAACATCGCGTGCGGATTCCACGCGGGCGATCCGGCAACCCTGGTGCGGACCTGTTCGATAGCCGTCGAGCATTCCGTCCGGATCGGGGCTCAGGTCGCCTACCGGGACCTGGCCGGGTTCGGCCGTCGTTTCGTGGACGCGTCCTACGAGGAACTGTTCGCCGACGTGCTCTACCAGATCGGTGCGCTGGACGGCATCGCCCGCAGCCAGGGCGGCCGGGTTGCGTACGTGAAACCGCATGGCGCGCTCTACAACACCGCGGTGCACCACGAGACCCACGCGCGCGCAGTGGTGGACGCAGCGATCGCCGCGGGCGGTCTGCCGGTGATGGGCCTACCCGGGTCACGGCTGCTCACGTTCGCCGCCGCGGCCGGATTGACCTGTTACGCCGAGGCATTCGTCGACCGAGGCTACGCCGCGGACGGCACCCTCGTGCCGCGCTCGGCGAAGGGCGCCGTCATCACCCACACCCTCGAGGTGTGCGATCGTGCCACCTCCATCGCGGTGGACCACCGGGTGCGCTCGATCACGGGCGAGATGGTGCCGATTGAGGCCGATTCGCTGTGCTTGCACGGCGACACCGCCGGCGCGGTGGACCTGGCCCACGCGGTGCGGGATGCCCTACAGGCCGCGGGCGTGCGCGTGGCGGCGCCGTGATCCTGCGCCCGTACGCCGATCGCGGACTCCTCGTGGACCTCCCCTCCCGCGCGGGCCGGCGAGCGCTCCTGCAGGCACTGGACGGCCGGGCGGATCTGGAGGTCGTGGCCGGGGAGCACTCGGTGCTGGTCCTCGCACCGCCCGGCCGGCGAGCAACGGTTGCCGAGGAGTTGCGAGCGCTGGATCTCACTCGACCGGTCGCTGCGGACGGTGCCCGCGAGCACACCATCGCGGTGACCTACGACGGGGCCGACCTCGCGGTCGTCGCGGCGGTGTGGGGCTGTTCGCCCGAGGCGGTCGCGGACAGACACGCCAGCATCTCCTGGACCGTCGAATTCCTTGGTTTCACGCCGGGTTTCGGCTATCTCGTCACCGATCAGGAGCTGCCGCAGATGCCGCGCCGCGACTCGCCCCGCACCCGCATCCCGGCCGGCTCGGTCGCCCTGGCTGCGCACTACTGCGGCATCTACCCGCAGGCCACCCCCGGCGGCTGGCAGCTGATCGGCCACACCGACGCCACCCTCTTCGACCCGGGAGCAGACGACCCGGCCCTCCTGCACCCCGGCGACACCGTCCGCTTCTCACCGTCGTGGCCGTGATCCACGTCGTTGCAACCGGGCCGCAGGCGCTGATCGAAGACCTCGGTCGCCCCGGTCACCTTGCGATCGGGGTCGCTCCCAGTGGGGCCATCGACGCCCCAAGCCTGCGGCTGGCCAATCGAGTCGTTGGCAACCCCGAAGACGCCGCCGGCCTTGAGGTTGTGCTGGGCGGGCTGGTGTTGCAGGCAGATTCGCCAATTGTGGTCATGGTGGCCGGTGCCCCCGCTCCGGTAACCATCGACAGGAGGGCCGTCCCCTTCGGTGAGCCCGTTACCGTAGCGCCGGGGTCACGGCTCGCCCTCGGCCGACCACCAGCGGCCCTGCGGAGTTACGTTGCCATTCGCGGTGGGATCGACGTCCCTGCCGTCCTGGGATCGCGCAGCACCGACACCTCCAGCGGTCTCGGGCCGACACCCCTGCAAGCCGGAGACCAACTCCCGGTGGGCCCTGCCCCCGACCAACCGGTGACCCACGCCGACCACCTGCCCGTCCCTGGTGGCCCGGTCCAGGTGGTGGCGCATCTGGGACCACGTGACGATCTGTTGACCAATGAAGCGAAAGATCAACTGGCCCAGAGCGTTTGGCGCGTTTCGAGCCACACCGACCGGATCGGCGTACGACTGGAGGGTCCGCCCCTCGACCTCACGCACACCGGGGAGCTACCCAGCTCGCCGATCATCGCCGGCGCGATCCAGGTGCCGCCGTCCGGGCAGCCGATCATCTTCCTCAACGATCACCCGACCACGGGTGGATACCCGATCGTGGCGTGCATCCGCACCGAGGATCTCGCTCACCTCGGCCAGGCGCGGCCAGGCGATGTGGTCCGAATCTCCCTGCGGGACAACCCGATCTAGCGTCGACCCCGCGCCAGATAGGCGATTGGACCAAGCGGTTGCACGAAGCATCCCGCGGCCCACAGCAGCTTCGGCCCGCGCACGGCGGAGGCCGGCCGGCGGACCAGATCGGTCAACGCGTATGCGGTGAGGACCACCTCGACGGCACCCGCCGCTACGACTGCGGCCTGCTGGCCGGTGGACAGGTCGGACCACTTCTTCTTCGCCATGAAGGCACCGTAGCCCGGCTACGTGAGCGCCCGCGTCGCCTGGCGTGCGATGCCGTCCAGCAACTCACCTTCGGGCGGCCAGGGGAAGCGGCGGACCGCGTCGGTCAGGCTCACCAGACCGTGGATCGCGCACCACAGGAGTACCGCCCGATGACGCGCCTCATCCTCGGGCAGCGGCACGTGCCGCAACACCGACACGGTCATTTCGAACTGGTCCTTGCCCGGATACTGCTCCCCCACCAACTGCGTCACGCCGAGGGTGGTGGTGAACAGCGCCTTGTAGGCGCCGGGGTAGGTGCGGGCGAACGCCAGGTAGCCATCGCCGTACGCCCTGATCTGCTCGTACGGCGTAGGGCCGGCTTCCGCGGCGGCCTCTTGGAGGGCGGCCCCGAAGCGTTCGTAGAACGCGGTCTTCATCGCCATCAGCAACTCGTCGAGGGAGTCGAAATGCAGATAGAGCGAGGTCGTGGCCACCCCCACCTCACGGGCAACCGCGCGCAACGAGAGCGCCCAGGGGTCTTCAGCCTGCTCGGTCAACCGCATCGCGGCCTCGATGATCTCCTCGCGCAGCCGGGCGCCCTCGCCTCGGACGGCGGGGCGACGTCGCGCGGTGTCGCTGCTCACGACCTCATCCTAGCTGCGGGTTGACACCCGTAGCCTAACGAGCGTTAGGCTACGGATGTTCACCAAACCCAGGACCGGAGACAAACCATGACTGCCAGCCGCACCCCCGGCCGCACCCTGTTGTTGATCTGCACGGCGATGTTCATGCTCATGCTCGACCTCACGATCGTCGCGGTGGCCCTGCCGGACATCCAGGAGTCGCTGCACGCGGGCCTGTCCGATCTGCAGTGGGTCATTGACGCCTACACGCTGCCGCTGGCCGCGCTGCTGCTCACCGCGGCCACGATGGGTGACCGGATCGGCCGACGTCGGGTCTTCCTCGCCGGAATGGCGATCTTCACCCTCGGCTCCCTTGCCTGTGCACTGGCAGTGAATGCCCTGGCATTGAACCTGTCTCGCGCTTTCCAGGGCATCGGCGCTGCGATGCTCTTCGGCGTCGCGATGCCGATCCTGGGCGACGCCTTCCCCGACCCCAAGGCGCGCGCCAAGGCAATCGGCGCCTTCGGAGCGACGCTGGCGTCGGCTACCGCGGTCGGGCCGCTGCTGGGCGGCGCGATCGTCGACAACATCGGCTGGGCGTGGATCTTCGCGATCAACGTGCCGGTCGGCATCCTGGCGTTCGTCGGTGCGTGGCGCTGGATGGCCGAATCGCGTGCGGCGACCCCGCGGCCGGCCGACTGGTGGGGCACGCTCGCGCTGACGGTGTCGCTGACGGCCTTGGTCTTCGCGATCATCCGCGGCCAGGCGCAGGGGTGGGGATCGCCGGTGATCGTCGGCGGATTCGCGCTCGCGGCCGCTGCGCTGGTCGCCTTCATCGCCCGAATGGCCACCACCCCGGCACCGCTGGTGGACCTGCACCTGTTCACCGAGCGGCGTTTCGTGGGAGTGGGTCTCGCCGCCCTCCTGATCGCCGGCACCATCGTCGCGGCGACCAACTACGTCGGCCTGTACTTCGTGAACACCCTCGGCTACACGCCCTTCCAAGCCGGCCTTCGGTTCCTGACGCTGACCCTCGCGTCCTTCGTGGCGGCGCCCATCGCCGCCCAGCTGATGCATCGCATCCCGCTGCAAGTCTCCGTGCCCGTCTCACTCGCCTTCGTCGGTGTCGGCATGTGGTGGGCCTCGCACGTCGACGCCGCATCGGACTGGACCGCGACCGCACCCGGATTCGTCCTCGCCGGTATCGGTCTGGGCGCATCCAGTGCCGTGCTCTCAGCCGCCGCGCTGGCGACCGTCGAGCCGGACCGGGCCGGGATGGCCACCGGGTTGGTCAACACGCTGCGCCAGGTCGGCACCGCGACCGGGGTGGCGATCTGTGGGGCGCTCTTCACCGCGACCGCCACGTCCCACGTGCACACCTCGCTGGATAGCGCCGCCCCCGCCGCGCAGGTGACCGCGATGGCCGACGCCGTGTCCTCCGGAGCCGGCGTCCGGGTGGCCGCCGCCGTCCCACCGGCGCAGCAGGAGACGGTCGCACACGTAGCCCGGGCCGCGACCGCCGAGGCGATCCACACCGTGCTGTGGGTGGGTGGCGCCGTCGCTCTGATCGGTGCCGTGGTCTGCCTGGCGCTGCTGGTGCAACGCCGACCGGTTCAGTCCGGCAGCGAGCGCACCGAGCGCGACTCCTTGGCTCGTACGCCGAGTTGATCGTCGCGGGGGTACCTCACCTCTTCGAGGCACAACCCGTGCGGTGGCATCACCAGGATCGCTGAATCCCGTTGCCGCGCAGCGAGTTTCTCCCCGGCCAGTACCTCGGCTGTCGTCCCTCACCGACCGGCACGACCACCCCGACCAGGGATCGCACCATCGAGTGACAGAACGCGTCGGCGATGACGGTGGCCACCAGGACACCGTCATCGTCGCGAGTCCAGTCGTAGCGCAGCAGCGTGCGAACGGTCGTCGCACCCTCGCGGCGTTTGCAGAAGGCAGCGAAGTCGTTGAGGCCGACCAGCGCGTTCGCGGCCTCGTGCATCGCGTCGACGTCCAGCGGTTTGCGCCACGACACGGTGTCGCCGCGTCGGGTCGGATCCGCCCAGCCGTCCGCGAGCCGGTAGCTGTACCGCCGCGACGTCGCCGAGAACCGTGCGTCGAAACCCTCCGGCGCCTCATGGACCGCGCGCACCCGGATGTCCTGCGGCAGCACCCCGTTCAGGCGCGTGACTGCCGCCGCGTCAGGGGTGCGGTCCGAGCGGCCCGGCAGATCGTCGTACGCCGATCGGTCGACGTCCAGGTGCGCGACCGCTCCGCGGGCGTGGACTCCCGCGTCGGTGCGTCCGGCGGTCGTCAGCTTCGGCGGTGGTGTCCGCAGCACCGTCGCCCAGGCGGCTGCGAGTTCGGACTCGACGGTCCGCAGTCCGGGTTGTGCCGCCCAGCCGGCGAATCCGGCCCCGTCGTACCCGAAATCCACCCGCACACGCACTCGTTCAGCCTAGCCAGTCGCCCTACCCTGGGAAGATGCCGGAGGTCACCGTCGCCGATGACGAGCTGCACGTCGCGTTGAACCATCGCGAGCACCTGTTGACGCTCACCTCGACGTTCGAGGTGCCGTTGTCCGCGGTCGCCGACGCCCGGGTCTTCGAAGAGGGTCAGCCCCTGCCGTGGTGGCGGGTCGGCACCCACTTTCCCGGCGTGTTCCGCGCCGGCCGGTTCCGCGGGGACGGTCTGCGGTACTTCATCTTCCACCGCTCCGGCCGGCCCGCGATCGACATCACCCTCACCGACGAACGCTTCGACCGGTTGATCATCGATGCGGCCGACCCGGAGGCATTGGTGCAACAGCTCCAGCCATGAGAAAGGTCCCGCCCGGTAGACCGGACGGGACCTTCTTCGGTGATCGAGCGATCAGGCCTTCGCGTCGCCCTCTGCCGCAGCGGAGTCGTCCGCCGCGGAGTCGTCGGCTACGGTCTCGTCGCTGGCCACAGCGTCCGCCTCTTCGGCGACCGTCGGCTCGTCAACGGGAGCCTCTGCTTCGACGATCTCCTCGGCGGGAGCAGCGTCCTCGTCAGCGGCCTTCTTCGAAGCAGCCTTCTTGGTCGCACCCTCGGCCTCGGCCACGACGGCGCGCTTCGGCTTGGCGTTCACCGGCTCGCGGACGAGTTCGATGACGGCCATCGGCGCGTTGTCGCCCTTGCGGGGGCCGATCTTGGTGATGCGGGTGTAGCCACCGTCGCGACCGTCCATGTCAGGCGCGATCTCGGTGAAGAGGCGGTGCACGACACCCTTGTCGCGCACCACGGTCAGCACGCGGCGGCGCGAGTGCAAGTCACCGCGCTTGGCGAAGGTGACCAGCCGCTCGGCCAGCGGACGCAACCGCTTGGCCTTGGCCTCGGTGGTGGTGATGCGGTCGTGCTCGAACAGGCTGGTCGCCAGGTTGGCGAGGATGAGCCGCTCGTGCGCGGGTCCGCCACCGACGCGGGGGCCCTTGGTAGGGGTAGGCATTGGTTCTCCTAGTAGTTCTGGGTTCGGCTAACGCCAAATCCCTTGCGGCTCAGTACTGCTCGTCCTCGGCGAAGGCGGCGTCGTCATCGTCGACGTCATCCTCGTAGCGGTCGGCGATGGCGCTCGCGTCGAACCCGGGCGGGCTGTCCTTGAGCTGCAGACCCATCTCCTGCAACTTCTCCTTGACCTCATCGATGGACTTCGCACCGAAGTTGCGGATATCCAGCAGGTCGGCCTCGCTGCGGGCGACGAGTTCACCCACGGTGTGGATGGCCTCGCGCTTGAGGCAGTTGTAGGAGCGGACCGTCAGGTCCAGGTCCTCGATCGGCAGGGCCAGGTCAGCGGCCAGCGCAGCGTCGGTCGGCGAGGGGCCCATGTCGATGCCCTCGGCCTCGACGTTGAGCTCACGGGCCAGACCGAACAGCTCGACCAGCGTCTTACCGGCGGAGGCCATGGCGTCGCGCGGAGCGATCGCGTTCTTGGTCTCCACATCGACGATCAGCTTGTCGAAGTCGGTGCGCTGCTCGACACGGGTCGCCTCGACCTTGTAGGTCACGGCCAGCACCGGCGAGTAGATCGAGTCGACCGGGATCCGGCCGATCTCCTGGTCAGCGGACTTGTTCTGCTGCGCCGAGACGTAGCCACGACCACGCTCGACGGTCAGCTCGACCTCGATCTTGCCCTTGTCGTTCAGGGTGGCGATGTGCAGGTGCGGGTTGTGCACCTCGACACCGGCCGGCGGCGCGATGTCCGCAGCGGTGACCTCACCGGGGCCCTGCTTGCGCAGGTACATCACGACGGGCTCGTCGTGCTCGGAGGAGACGACCAGACCCTTGACGTTCAGGATGATCTCGGTGACGTCCTCCTTGACCCCGGGGATCGTGGAGAACTCGTGCTGCACACCGTCGATGCGCAGGCTGGTGACGGCCGCGCCCGGAATGGACGACAGCAGGGTGCGACGCAGGGAGTTGCCGAGCGTGTAGCCGAAACCGGGCTCCAGCGGCTCGATGACGAACCGCGAACGGTTGTCGGAGACGAACTCCTCGCTGAGGGTGGGGCGCTGTGCGATGAGCACTTTTCATTCCTTCCCACGGGCGACCGCTATATGACGCCTCGTGACTGGCCGCCGGATCATCTGTCCGAACCGGCGGGGTTCGGTACGCCGAGCGCCCACCTTCGCTTGTGACAAGCCCAGGTGGGCACGCGGCGTACCGGCGTGGATCAGTTCTTCGAGTAGAGCTCGACGATCAGCTGCTCAGACAGCGGCACGTCGATCTGCTCACGGGTCGGCAGCTGGTGGACCAGGACCTGCAGGGTGCCCTCGGACACGTGCAGCCAGGCCGGGACCGGGCGCTCACCGAAGGTCTCGCGAGCCAGCTGGATCGGGAAGGCTTCCCGGGACTTCTCGCGGACCGTGATGATGTCGTACTGCTCGACGCGGTAGGACGGGACGTCGACGCGCACGCCGTTGACCTCGAAGTGGCCGTGCGTGACCAGCTGGCGGGCGGCCCGACGGGTACGGGCCAGGCCGGCGCGGTAGATCACGTTGTCCAGGCGGGACTCCAGGATGGTCAGCAGGTTCGCACCGGTCTTACCGGGGCGACGCGCCGCTTCCTTGTAGTAGCGGACGAACTGCTTCTCCATGACGCCGTAGGTGAAGCGAGCCTTCTGCTTCTCCTGCAGCTGGTTCAGGTACTCCTTCTCCTGGATGCGACCGCGGCCGTGCTGGCCGGGCGGGAAGGGGCGCTGCTCGAAGCTCTTGTCGCCGCCGACGAGGTCGACCTTGAGGCGACGAGACTTCTTGGTGATGGGTCCGGTGTAACGGGCCATGATTCAGATCTCCTTTACGGTCTGTCGCGTCAGCTGCGGCGCTTGGGCTGGCGGACACCGTTGTGCGGCTGCGGGGTGACGTCGGCGATCGCGCCGACCTCGAGGCCCGCGGCGGCCAGCGAACGGATGGCGGTCTCACGGCCGGAGCCCGGACCCTTGACGAAAACGTCGACCTTGCGCATGCCGTGCTCCATGGCACGGCGGGCGGCGGCCTCGGCGGCCATCTGCGCGGCGTACGGCGTGGACTTACGCGAGCCCTTGAAGCCGACCTGGCCGGCGGAGGCCCACGCGATCACAGCACCCGTGGGGTCGGTGATCGAGACGATGGTGTTGTTGAACGTGCTGCGGATGTAGGCGTTGCCAGCGGCAACGTTCTTCTTCTCCTTGCGGCGCACCTTCTTGGCGCCCGCTACACGGCTCTTGGGAGGCATTCTCTTCTAACTCCTGTGTCAGTTCTCAGCTGTGCTCGAAAAGGCAGCAGTCCGCTGGTGAGCGGATTACTTGGCCTTCTTCTTGCCGGCCACGGTCTTCTTCGGGCCCTTGCGGGTGCGCGCGTTGGTCTTCGTGCGCTGACCGTGGACGGGCAGGCCACGACGGTGGCGCAGGCCCTGGTAGGAGCCGATCTCCACCTTGCGGCGGATGTCGGCGGCCACCTCGCGGCGCAGGTCACCTTCGAGGCGGAAGTTGCCCTCGAGGTAGTCGCGGAGCTGAACCAGCTCTTCGTCGCTGAGGTCACGGACACGGGTGTCCGGGTTGATGCCGGTCGCTGCCAGCGTCTCCTGGGCGCGGGTCTTGCCCACGCCGAAGATGTAAGTAAGGCCGACCTCGACGCGCTTCTCGCGCGGCAGGTCGACACCGATCAAACGTGCCATGGCGGCTGTTCTCCTGTGATTGGTCGCCACGGGCCTTTCGGGCCCGCAACGTGCGGAGGTCTGGTGCAACGTCGGTCCCGTTGGTCGACGGCCCTCATGTGGTGAGCGCCGGCTCGAACCGGAGTGGTTCTTGCGGGTCTTCGGCCTCCGCGGCCGAAGGTGGCGTCCTGCGCAGCTGCGCAGGGGCTGGGCGTTGCGGTTGTTGTCATTCAGTTGTGTGGTGCGGGTACTACGTCTTGCTGGTCTTGAAGACCGGCGGGTCGTGCGGGGCGGTGGCCCTGCGATCAGCCCTGGCGCTGCTTGTGGCGCGGGTTCTCGCAGATCACCATGACCCGGCCGTGACGGCGGATCACCTTGCACTTGTCGCAGATCTTCTTGACGCTCGGCTGGACCTTCATCTGCCTACCGTCTCGAAGTCGGGCCGTGCTGCGGACAGCTCGGCGGTTGACGTGTGGGTGGGTGCGTCCGGGATGGACGCGGATACTGCTGGTTGTTGCTGGTATCGCGGTCAGCGGTACCGGAAGACGATCCGGCCGCGGGTCAGGTCGTACGGGCTGAGCTCCACCACCACGCGGTCCTCAGGGAGGATCCGGATGTAGTGCTGGCGCATCTTGCCCGAGATATGAGCGAGAACCTTGTGACCGTTGGTCAACTCCACCCGGAACATGGCGTTCGGGAGAGCTTCCACGATCGTGCCCTCGATCTCGATGACACCGTCCTTTTTGGCCATAAATCTGCCCCCGCCTGCGCGGGTTAACCTCCAGAATTGTCTGACTGCGATGAGTGCGGACCGGGAATTGCGGTCGGCATCCGTGTGAACGGTGTGCCTTCCGCGGACATTCCTGACCCGACGTACTAGCCTACCTGCCCGCGCGATACCGCCCAAATCGCGGCGTCGAGGGAGTCGGATCAGCCGATCCGCGCGGGTTGGCAACAGATGCGCGAGTTACAACCCGCGCGGCTGTCGATAACCCGCGCAGATGGCACCGAGCAGCTACCTACCGCCCAGTAGCCACCGTTATGTAATCTGGGTCACTACAGCTGTCGAAAACCACCGGGAGCAGTACGACCATGAGCCTGACCCACCTGCCCAGTCTGCATCGCCCCGCCAGCCACGGCGCCGGCGTACGTCATAAGGCGCAGTCGATGCTGCACTGGGGGCTGTCCCAGGGCCTGCCCAACGTCGTGGTCAAGATGGCCGCGCGCAAGGGCGACCTGCAGGGCCTGCTGACCCAGGCGGGCAGCGGCGATGAGATCTGGGAGGTCATCGACCAGGTTCGCGCGCAGGGGCCGCTGGTCAAAGGCCGGGTCACCTTCATCACCGCGGACCACGCAGTCGTGAGCGAGGTGCTCACCTCCAAGGCATTCCGCACCGGCAACCCGCTGGACCGCCTCGGCTTCCTGGCCACTGCCAGCATCCGGCTGCGCCCGGACACGATGCACCCGTTGGTCGAGCCGTCGCTGCTGGTCACCGAGCCGCCGGATCACACCCGCTATCGCAAGCTGGTGACGCGCGTCTTCACGATGCGCGCGGTGGAGAAGTTGCGTGACCGCGCCGAGACCGTCGCGCGCGAACTGCTCGATGAGCTCGAGGGCCGGGTCGACCTGGTCGAGCAGTACTGCAGCCTCCTGCCGGTCACCCTGATCTCGCAGATCCTCGGCATCCCGACCTCCGAGCGCCGCAACGTGCTGGCGATGGGTTCGGACATCGCCGCCAGCCTCGACTTCGGACTGTCCTGGCCGGAGTACCGCGACGTCGACGCGGGTCTGCGCCGGTTCGACGCGTGGCAAGAGGCGCACATCGAGACGCTGCGCAAGAACCCCGGCGATGACCTGCTGAGCCAACTGGTCCACGTGCAGGACGAGGACGGCACCCTCGACATGGCCGAGTTGAAGGCCACCGCAGGCCTGGTGCTGGCGGCGGGCTTCGAAACCACCGTCAACCTGCTCGGCAACGGCATCAAGCTGCTCCATGACAACCCAGAGGAACTCAGCAAGCTCCAGCAGGATCCGGCCCTGTGGCCCAACGCGGTCGAGGAAGTGCTGCGCATCGATCCCCCGGTGTTACTGACCGCTCGATTCGCCCCCGAGCCGACGACCCTTGAGGGACAATACATTTCGGCGGGCCTGCAGGTCGTCGTACTCCTGGCCGGGGCCAACCGCGATCCCCACGTGTTTGAGGACCCGACCCGCTTCGATGTCACACGAGCCAACGCCCGCGACCATCTGTCGTTCTCCGCCGGTCGGCACCACTGCCTCGGCGCGGCGCTGGCCCGGATGGAAGGCGAAGTGGGGCTGAAGTCGTTCTTCGACCGCTACCCCGACGTCACCCTGCTGCCGGGGGCGCAGCGCCGGCCGACCCGCATCCTGCGTGGCTGGCGAACCCTGCCCGCGCAGGTCTAGAGGTCGACGTACCCGTCCTTGGTCGCTTCCCGCAGCGACGCGTACAGATTGCTGACCGGGCGCCCCAACTCGGCGTACCGCGCGGCGATCCGTTGCACGTAGGTCTCCACCGTGCGCGCCGAAACCGGTTGCGGCAGAGACTTACCGATCGCCTTCTTGGGTACGCCGGCCGCCAGCTGCCGCAGTACCTCCACCTCGCGCGGCGCAAGGGAGGCCATCAGCCCGGGTTCGGTCAGTAGCGCCTCGGCGAAGTGTCCGGACACCGCGAACTCCCCCGCTGCCACCGACCGGATGGCATCGACCAGGTCTTCCTCGGGATCGGACTTCAGCGCCAGCCCGGAAGCACCCGCGCTGACCAACGCGCGCAACTGCGCCGGGCGAGTGCTCGCCGTGAAGAGCAACACGCGCAGGCCACGCCCCACGACCATCGCGACGTTGGCTTCGGGGTCGCTGCCGTCGTCAACGTCGACGTCCAGCAGCACCAGGTCGGGTCGGGCGTTGCGGTCCCAGTCCAGGTCCTTGACGCTGGACACGAGGAAATCGACGTGAATGTCCGGCGCGATCTGAGCCAGCCCGCTGATCACTCCCCGCAACACAATCGGGTGATCATCGACCACCCCGATCCGGATCGGGGTGGTCGCCGCGCCCTCCAAATGCTCGCTCACGGTCCGATCATCGCCGACCCTGACGCCCCAGGGACAGTCCGGGGAACTCCGGACACCTGAGCCGAATCGAACTGCACCACAAGGTACGTCGATCCATCCGTTCGCACCGAACCCACACCGAGCGCCGAAATCTGCTCGCATGCCTCTTGGTCCACCGGTCGCACCGTGACGGTGGTCCGGGTGCCATCCGGGCCCGCAGTGCTGGAGACCCCGATGCGGGCGGGCGCACAGTTCCTCAGCGCTGCGAGCACCTGCGTCACGAAGGCCATGTGCTCGGATGGCATCGGCGCCACCTGGCTCAAGGTCACCTGGGCGCCGCTCTCGCGCAGACTGTGCACCGGCGCGGTCAGATCGGCCGGCCATTGCGTCGTCGGTCCGCCGAGCCCGTCGCGCACCCACGCCTCGAGCACGGCCGCCCGCCGACGGACCGCGTCGTCACGAGGATCGCTGTCCGGGCTGGCGACGTCGGCAAGGAACGGCTGGATCCGGGCGCGCAGATCCCCCACCCGGTCGCGCAGCGCCTGCTCTCGCAGGTCCGCCTCGACCTGACGCACCACACTGTGCTGCCGGATGTCGTTGTCTTGCAACGCTCTTCGAACTCCCCGCTCGGTCCACCACGCACCGCCGAGGATCAATGGAGCCAACGCGAACGGCGCGAAGAGGGCACCGGCCAACCCCAGGATCTGATTGAGACTGGATCCGGTGACGACCAGCAGCGCGACCGGCAGGGTCGCAATGACCAGGACGGCAATCGCGCACTCCAGCAGCGAGCGCCCGACAACCGAGAAAGCGGTCAACGGCATCGCCGACGAGGCCAACCAGAACAGCGTCGGGTCGGAGGCACCGGCCGGGAGCGCATAGGCGTTGAGACCGATCGCCGTGCAGGCGATCGCCACCATCACCAGGTTCATCCGCCACCCGATGTCCCGCTGCCGGTAGGCCCAAGCCCCGAAACACCACGCCAGCACCACCAGGACGGTTCCGAGCACTCCCGCCCACGGGTGCTGCAGTTCGCCCGCGCGCAGCGCACACTGCAGCACACACGCCACGACGAACGGGCCACTGATCAGCACAGCGACCCGCCGGGCCCGGACCTGGTCGACCCAGTCGGTGTCCTCACTGGTCTGCGACGCCCACTGCAGCCGCACCCGGGTGCCGGTTGCGCCGGAGGTGATGCTCGCCGTACCGGCGATGTCACCCATCCTGGCCACGATCCCGTCCCGGACCCCGAACCGGTCGCGCGGCACCTGGGCGGGTTTGAAACCCCGCCCCTGGTCGATCACGTCGACCACAACCGCATTGCCGACGTCCCGCAGTACGACCCGCGCCTCCCCGACACCCGCGTGCCGGCGGACGTTGCGCAAGGCCTCGCGCACCACGGCGGCGACCACGTCCACGACGTCGGGCGCAACCGTGACGGACGCAAGGTCGAGGTCCACCGTCAGTCCGCTCTCGGCGGCGACGTCGCTCAGCACACCGCCCAGGTCGACCGTGGGCGGATCGGTAACGCTCAGATCGGCCAGCCGGTCAGCCGCCTCCGCAGCGATGGAGCGCACCTCGGCGCGGTCGAGTCGCTCACTGAGCGTCACTGCCCGCAGCGCATGGGCGACCTCGTCATGCAGGAACCGGTCGACCCAGCGGGTGTGCGCTTCCTTGCCGACCGACCGGGCCTCCGCGGTCAGCTGGATCACCTGCCGGCGCTCCCGCGCATCATTCACTTCCCCGACCCTGCGCAGCAGACCGGCCGCCTGGGCTGTGGCGATCGCCGCCGCACACGCCCCGAGGATCTCCACGACGGCCAGGGCTGGGTGGCGTGGATCCACGACCCAGCGACCGACCACCGCCACCACCACCACCGCGGCGGCCAGCAGTGCGCCCCGCCAGTCCGGCAGGCCGAGCAGCACGTACAGCAGAGGCAACGCCAGCACGACGGTGACCCACCACCCGGCGCCGTCCGCGCGGAACCCCACCCGGCCGAGGCCACAGATCAGCGCGGTCGCGGCGGCGACGACCGCAACGACGATCGCCACGTCACGACGAAAGCCCGAGCGCCACACCGATGCCGCCAGCACGAGCAGGGCAACGGTCGTGCCGATGCCGGCGATCGCCGCCGCCGTGGAGTCGAGCAGCAGGTTGGCCGAACTGGCCCACATGACCGCCAGGAACAGCACGCAGGCACCGAAGTAGAAACCCCGGCTGACCCGCTCCATGGTGCGCGACCACGATGCAGCGGGGACATCAGCGGCAGTCACGACACCCAGCGTGTCATCTGCCTCGACCCCTGGCCACCAGGGGTCGCGGCTACGTGCCGATCGGCGTACGCCGCGTATCGGCTCAGCCGGTAACCCGCGCGATCTGGACCATCTCCTCGCGCGGTACGACCTTCACCCGCTCGCGAGTGTGCTGGTGGTTCTCACCCAACGACCGCTCGTGTTCGTCGAGCCGCTGCCAGCCCTCCCACGTCGTGAAGTCGATGCCCGCTCGGCGAGATAGCGCTCGACCGCCTCGGGTCGGGGCGACTCCGGCGCCGCCAACTGGTCCACGTCTTCAAGCAGCAGCGAAATGGTCTGCGCCGCATCGGACTTGGTGTGCCCGATCAGGCCAACCGGCCCGCGCTTGATCCACCCGGTGACGTAGGCACCCGGCAGCGGCGAACCGTCGATCTGCAGGACCCGCCCGCCGTCGTTGGGGACCACGCCGCGCGCGCCGTCGAAGGGCAACCCGCTGAGGTTGTCCGAGTAGTAGCCGATCGCCCGGTAGACCGCCTGCACCGGCCAGTCCTTGAACTCCCCGGTTCCCCGGACGTTGCCGGTGCCGTCCAGCTCGGTGATCTCGGTGCGCAATCCGACGACCCGCCCGTCCTCACCCAACACCTCGACGGGGTTGTTGCAGAAGTGGATGTGGATGCGGTGCGCAGCGCCGGTCTCGTCCTTGGCCAGGTAGTTCTGCAGGACGTCGACGGTCAGCTTCTGGCTCTTGGAGTTGCGCAGTGCGTCCATCGAGCCTTCATCGAACTCGAAGCCCTCCGGGTGGACGACGACGTCGATGTTCGGGCTGTGGGACAGCTCGCGCAACTCCATGGGCGTGAACTTCACCTGAGCTGGTCCGCGGCGGGCGAAGACGTGCACGTCCTTGGCGGCGTTGGCCTTCAGCCCGTCGTAGACGTTGTCCGGGATCTCCGTGACCAGCAACTCATCGGCGGTCTTGGCCAGGATGCGGGCGACGTCCAGGCCGACGTTCCCGACGCCGATCACGGCGATCTCTTCGGCGTGCGGCTGGAAGTCCCAGGTGCGCGGCGCTTCCGGGTGCCCGTCGTACCACGCCACGAAGTCCGCGGCCCCGTAGGAGCCGGCCAGGTCGATGCCCGGGATGTCCAGGTCCCGGTCCCGACGAGCGCCGGTGGCGAAGATGACCGCGTCGTAGAACTGGCGCAGGTCATCGAGTTTCACGTCCGGGCCGTAGGAGACGTTGCCGAAGAAGCGGATCTGCGGCTGGTTCATCACCCGGTGCAGCGCTTTGACGATTTCCTTGATCCGCGGGTGGTCCGGTGCCACGCCGTAGCGGATCAGACCGAACGGGGTCGGGTCAGCCTCGAGGATGTCAACGCTCACATCCCGGTCCGACTTGGTCAGGATGTCCGCAGCGTAGATCCCGGCGGGACCAGCGCCCACGACGGCGACGCGCAGATGCCTACTCAATGGTGTGCTCCATCAACAACAGGGGGTGGTCAAAAACTAAGGCCATCCTAACTCGATGCCGCGGCACCACGAAAATGGCATGCCAAACGTTATGTTATGCATTCCATAATGTTGAACGCTGTCCACGATCCGGCCACTCCACCAGGGGAATTTCTATCCTTTCCGGTGTGGCTTCACCCGCCGTTCAGCTCGATGCATCAGCATCCTTAGGAAGCGCTGTGCAGAAGGTGTCCGGATTCCGTGCCGGTCCGTCTCCTTCTACGGTGTGGGACACGAGTCGCCGGTACCGGATGCTCGAGGCAACAACGAGGTTGACGGATGAGCAGTCAGAGCAGGCCCCTGCTGATATCGCTGGTGGCGATCGGGGCATTGACCGCCGTGGCCGCGGCCACCAACCACCCGGCAACGACCCCCGACCCCGTGACCACGCACGCATTCGAGCAATTGGCGCAGCGCGCCGGCGCCCAGGTGGACACCGGGATCAAGCCCGCGGGGGCAGCGTCCGACCACGCCGCCGTCGTCGCGCCGCCGGCACCTGGCGACACCAGCAGCGCGTGGAGTATCGAGGTCCGCTAGTCCGCCAAGGGCCCGAACGGCAGACCGTGTGCGGCCAGTTCGGTCGCGCCGCCATCCGGGGCCGTGAGCACCCACAGACCGCCGGGGGTGCAGGCCACGGTGTGCTCCCAATGCGCCGCACGTGACCCGTCCAGGGTGATGACCGTCCAGCCGTCGTCCAGTTCCTCGGTCTCGAAGGTCCCGAGAGTGACCATCGGTTCGATGGCAACGGTGGCACCCACCCGCACCCGAGGACCCTTGGCGCTGACGCGCTCGTTGAAAACCGTTGGCTCCATGTGCATTTCGCGGCCAATACCGTGACCGGTGTAGCCGTCGACGATCTCGAAATCGAGGTCGAGGCCCGCTTCGCGGTACCGGTTGGCGGCAGCGTGCACGCTGTCCTGGATGTCCCCGCCCAGTTCGTAGACGCCACGACCTTCACGAAAGCCGCCGATACCCGCCCACATCGACTCGCGGGTGGCCTCGACCAGCGCCCGATCCGCAGCTGAAGCGTGTTGGTCGCCGCCGACGATCAGACTGATCGCGCTGTCGCCGTGCCAGCCGTCGACGATCGCGCCGCCGTCGATCGACAGCAGGTCACCGGTGTGCAGCACCTGATCGCCCGGGATGCCGTGCACCACTTGCTCGTTGACCGAGGTGCAGATGACGGCAGGAAAACCGTGATAGCCCAGGAAGTTGGACCGTGCACCGTTGCGGGCAATCACCTCGGCCGCAACGGCGTCCAGTTCCCACGTGGTGATCCCATCGCGTACGGCGTCCCGGACAGCCGCGAGAAGCTCGGCCACCACGAGGCCGGCCCGGCGCATCGCCAGGAGCTCATCGGTGGACTTGGTGGGCAGTTGCTCCCGGCCGAACACGAAATCTCAGGCCGATTGCTCGTTGCCGACGGTGTCCAGCACAGCACCGATGCGCGTCTCGACCTCGTCCACGCTACCCAGGCCGTCGACCTGGCGCAGCAGTCCGCGATCGGCGTACCGCTGGGCCAGCGGCGCGGTCTCGCGCTGGTAGATGTCCTGCCGCTCGCGGATGACGTCCTCGGTGTCATCGGCTCGACCACTGGTCTCGGCGCGCTTGAGGATCCGCTGCACGATCTCGTCCTCATCCACGGTCAACTCGATGACCGCGTCCAGGCTCAGACCCTGCCCCGCGAGGTAGGCATCCAGCGCGTCCACCTGCGCCAGGGTGCGCGGGTAACCATCCAGCAGGAAGCCCTGCGCGGCATCGGGCTCGGCGAGCCGGTCCGCCACGATCTGGTTGGTGATCTCATCGGTCACGTAACCACCGGAGGCCAGGATGTCCTTGACCTGCAACCCCAGCGGCGTTTCGTTCTTGATGTTGGAACGGAAGATGTCGCCGGTCGAGACGTGCGGGATGCCCCGGTGGGCTGCCAGCCGCTCGGCCTGGGTGCCTTTGCCCGCTCCGGGAGGACCGAGGATGATCAATCGCATCAGCGCAAGAACCCTTCGTAACGGTGCTGCTGCACCTTCGACTCGATCTGCTTGTAGGTGTCGATTCCGACACTCACCAGGATCAGGATCGATGCACCACCGAACGGGAAGTTGCCACCCGCGTTGAACTTGGCGAGGGCAATGACCGGGATCAGTGCGATGAACGCCAGCCACAACGCGCCGACGACGGTGATGCGGTTCAGCACGTAGCTGATGTAGTCCGCGGTCGCCTTACCAGCGCGCACGCCGGGGATGAACGATCCTGACTGCTTCAGGTTATCGGCCACTTCGTTCGGCTGGTACGTGATCGACACATAGAAGAACGTGAAGAAGATGATCAGGACGGTGTAGGCGATCATGTACGTCGGGTGGTCGCTGCGCGCCAGGTTGTTCAGCACCCACTCGGCCCAGCCACTACTGGCACCGTTGGCGGGTCGGACGAACTGGGCGATCAACACCGGCAGCGACAGCAGCGAGGTCGCGAAGATGATCGGGATCACCTGCGCCATGTTCACCTTCAGCGGGATGTAGGTGGAGGTGCCGCCGTACTGCTTGCGCCCGATCGTGCGTTTGGCGTACTGCACCGGGATCCGGCGTTGGGAGTTCTCGACGTAGACCACCGCGGCCGTGATCAAGATGCCCAACAGGATGATCAGCACGAATTGACCCCAGCCCTGCTGCCGGGTGGCCCAGACCGAGGCCGGCACGCTGGAGGCGATCGCCGTCAGGATCAGCAGCGACATACCGTTGCCGACACCGCGCTCGGTGACCTGCTCACCCATCCACATGATCAGACCGGTACCGGCGGTCAGCACCAGCACCATCAGCACCAGGGTGAAGGCACTGTCGTCGCTCATCACCGTCGGGCAGGTCAGCGAGGTACCGCCCAGCAACCGGGACGGATCCGCCTTGGCCGCAGTGACCAGGGTCGCGGACTGCAGCAGCGCCAGGCCGATGGTGATGTACCGGGTGTACTGCGTCAGCTTCTGCTGACCGGCCTGGCCCTCCTTGCGCAGCGTCTCGAACCGCGGGATGACCACCGTGAGCAACTGCACGATGATGCTCGCGGTGATGTAGGGCATGATCCCGAGCGCGAAGATCGACAGCTGCAACAGCGCGCCACCGGAGAACAGGTTGGCCAGGCCGAGCAGGCTCTGGCTGCCGCTCGCGTTCCGCTGGCACTGCTGGACGAGACTGAAATCGATGCCTGGCGTGGGAATGTGCGACCCCAGCCGGAAAATGGCCATGACCCCGAGCGTGAACAAGATCTTGTTCCGCAACTCGGGGGTTCTGAACGCGCGGCCGAAAGCGCCTAGCACGGGTCCTCCTACCTAGGTTCTCGCCTGAGGTTACACAGGCCAGACAGCAACGCCTCGACGCCGGTGCACCGGCGAACCGGGACCTGCGCCGAGGCGTGTGCGATGAGCAAGTACGTCGTCGCTTGGCTGAACGATCACACGAGGGTGATCGTGCCGCCCGCAGCTTCGATCTTGTCCTTGGCGGTTGCCGAGAACTTCGCGGCGGTGACGTCGACCTTGACGGTCAGCTCACCGGTGCCGAGAACCTTGATCGGCTGACCCTTGCGGACCGCGCCCTTGGCCACCAGCGTCTCCGCATCGACCTGCCCACCCTCGGGGAAGAGGGCGGAGATCTTGTCCAGGTTCACGACCTGGTAGGTCACCTTGAACGGGTTCTTGAAACCACGCAGCTTCGGAAGCCGCATGTGGATCGGGGTCTGACCACCTTCGAAGGCAGCCGACACCTGGTAACGGGCCTTGGTGCCCTTGGTGCCACGGCCGGCAGTCTTACCCTTGGAGCCCTCACCACGACCCACGCGGGTCTTGGCGGTCTTGGCGCCCGGGGCAGGCCGCAGGTGGTGCACCTTGAGGGCGTGGCCCTCGCTCTGCGTCTCTTCAGTCATGTCAGTCAATCTCCTCAACGGTCACCAGGTGGCGAACCGTCTGGACCATGCCGCGGAACTCGGGACGGTCCTCTTTCACCACCGTGTGACCGACGCGCTTGAGGCCCAGCGAACGCAACGTCTCGCGGTGGTTGGCCTTGGCGCCGATCTCGGAACGGGTCTGCGTCACCTTCAGGGAAGTCATCAGGAACCTACCTTCGCGGTCTTGGCAGCGTCGGCCTTGGCGGCTGCGTCCTCTGCCAGCGCACGCTGCAACCGCACCGGGGCCACCGCGTCCAGCGGCAGACCACGACGGGCGGCGACGGCCTCGGGCCGCTCCAGACCCTTCAGCGCGGCAACGGTCGCGTGCACGATGTTGATCGGGTTGCTGCTGCCCAACGACTTGGACAGCACGTCGTGGACACCGGCGCACTCCAGGACGGCGCGCACCGGACCACCGGCGATCACACCGGTACCGGCGGAGGCCGGACGCAGCATGACGACGCCCGCGGCGGCCTCACCCTGCACCGGGTGCGGGATGGAGCCGGCGATCACCGGGACGCGGAAGAAGTTCTTCTTGGCCTCTTCAACGCCCTTGGCGATGGCGGCCGGAACTTCCTTGGCCTTGCCGTAGCCGACACCCACGGTGCCGTTGCCGTCGCCCACCACGACCAGCGCGGTGAAGCTGAACCGGCGACCACCCTGCACGACCTTGGCGACGCGGTTGATGGTGACGACGCGCTCCAGGTACTGGTTGCGGTCATCGTTACCGCCGCGACGGTTGTCCCGGCGGTCGTCACGGCCACCGCGACGGTTGTCCCGGCGGTCGTTGTTAGTGTTGTCGGTGTTGGAGTCAGTCGTCCCCTGGGCGGAGCCAGCGGCGCGACGCTGCGGTCCAGCCATCAGTTCTTCCTCATCTCAATCAAAACCTGAATGCTCGGGTTGCTCATCACAGGGTCAACCCGCCTTCGCGGGCGCCGTCGGCAATCGCGGCGACGCGACCGGTGTAGCGGTTACCACCACGGTCGAAGACAACGGCCTCGATGCCGGCTTCCTTCGCACGAGCAGCAACGAGTTCACCAACCCGCTTTGCCTTGGCGGTCTTGTCGCCCTCGAAGCCACGCAGATCAGCTTCCATGGTCGAGGCCGACGCGACGGTCTGGCCGACGGTGTCGTCGACGACCTGCACGAAGACGTGCCGGGAGCTGCGGGTGACCACCAGACGGGGACGCTCCGGCGTACCCGTGAGGTTCTTGCGCAGCCGGAAGTGGCGGCGGTTACGGGCGGCCGAACGGGTGCTCGAACGCTTGACGATCCTGGCGTTTGCCATGGCTTACTTACCAGCCTTTCCGACCTTGCGGCGGATGTGCTCGCCTTCGTAGCGCACGCCCTTGGCCTTGTACGGGTCGGGCTTACGCAGCTTGCGGATGTTTGCAGCGACCTCGCCGACCTGCTGCTTGTCGATCCCGGAGACCGAGAACCGGGTGGGGTTCTCGACCGTGAAGGTGATGCCCTCCGGTGCGGGGACCAGGATCGGGTGGCTGTAACCCAGGGCGAACTCGAGGTCCTTGCCCTTGGCGGTCACGCGGTAACCCGTGCCGTGGATTTCCAGCTTCTTGGTGTAGCCCTCGGTGACACCGATGACCATGTTGTTGATCAGCGTGCGGGTCAGGCCGTGGCGGGACCGCGCGTCGCGGCCGTCGTTGGGGCGGCTGACCTGCAGCGCGCCGTCCTCACCCTTGGCGACCGAGATCGGCTCGGGGACGACGAAGCTCAACTGACCCTTGGGGCCCTTCACCGCAACGGACTGACCGTCGATGGTGACATCCACGCCGCTGGGCACGGAAACCGGGAGACGTCCAATACGTGACATCGCAGTACTCTCCTTTTCCCGATTACCAGATGTAGGCGAGGACTTCCCCGCCAACACCCTTAGAGGCCGCCTGCTTGTCGGTCAACAAACCGGACGACGTGGACAGAATCGCCACTCCCAGACCACCGAGGACTCGGGGCAGGTTGGTGGACTTGGCGTAGACACGCAGACCCGGCTTGGAGATCCGGCGAACACCCGCGATGGAACGCTCGCGGTTGGGGCCGTACTTCAGGTCGATGATCAGCGTCTTACCGACGGTCGCGTCCTCGACGCGGAAACCGGCGATGTAACCCTCGGCCTGCAGGATCTCGGCGATGTGCGACTTCAGCTTGGAGTACGGCATCGACGTCGAGTCGTGGTGGGCCGAATTGGCGTTGCGGACGCGCGTCAGCATGTCCGCAATCGGATCGGTCATGGTCATGGGCTCTTGCCCTCCCTCACCGGGGTTTCAGTTCCCGCTGCGCGGGACCGACCTACGGTGTAGTTGTTTTCGGAATGAAGAAGGTTGGGTGGTCTACCAGCTGGATTTGGTCACGCCGGGCAACTCGCCCCGGTGCGCCATCTCGCGCAGGCAGATACGGCACAGGCCGAACTTGCGGTACACCGAGTGCGGCCGGCCACACCGCTGGCAGCGGGTGTAGGCGCGGACGGCGAACTTCGGCTTCTTGTTGGCCTTGTTGACCAAAGCTGTCTTAGCCATTGCTCACTGCTCCTTGAACGGGAACCCGAGCTGCTTGAGCAGCGCACGGCCCTGGTCGTCGGTGGTGGCGGTCGTGACGACCGTGATGTCCATACCGCGGACGCGGTCGATCTTGTCCGGGTCGATCTCGTGGAACATCGACTGCTCGGTCAGACCGAAGGTGTAGTTGCCGTTCCCGTCGAACTGCTTACCGGACAGGCCGCGGAAGTCGCGGATACGGGGCAGCGCGATCGAGACCAGACGGTCGAGGAACTCCCACATCCGGTCGCCGCGCAACGTGACGTGCGCACCGATCGGCATACCCTCACGCAGCTTGAACTGCGCGATGGACTTGCGGGCCTTGGTCACGGTCGGCGCCTGGCCGGTGATGGCGCTCAGGTCGCGAATCGCGCCCTCGATCAGCTTGGAGTCCTTGGCCGCGTCGCCGACACCCATGTTCACCACGACCTTGGTCACGGTGGGCACGAGCATCACGTTGGGGATCTCGAACTGGCTCTGCAGCGCGGGCCGGATCTCCTCGGCGTACCGCGTCTTCAGGCGCGGCGTGACCTTCTCGGCGGCGGTTGCCGTCTGCTCGGTGCTTTCTACGGTCGTCATCACAGGTCCTTACCGGAGCGAACCGACACCCGGGTGCGCACCGTCTTGGTACGACCGTCGCGCTCCACGCTCTCGACCCGCGTCTTGATCCGGGTCGGCTTGTTCGTCTCGGGGTCGACGATGGCCACGTTGGAGACGTGGATCGGCGCCTCGACGACCTCGATGCCACCGGAGCTGCTGCCCGGCTGACCAGCGCGCACGTGCTTGGTCACGCGGTTGATGCCCTCGACCAGCACACGCTGAGTCTCGGGGTACACGGCGATGACCTTGCCCTGCTTGCCCTTGTCGCCACCGTTGGCCTGGGAGCGACCGCTGATGACCTGAACGAGGTCGTTCTTCTTGATCTTCATCTTGGGCTTACGAGTTGCCATGGTTCACAGCACCTCCGGGGCCAGCGAAATGATCTTCATGAATTTCTTGTCGCGCAGTTCGCGGCCCACCGGGCCGAAGATGCGCGTGCCACGCGGGTCGCCGTCACCCTTGAGGATCACGGCCGCGTTCTCATCGAATTTGATGTAGCTGCCGTCGGGACGACGACGCTCTTTCTTGGTCCGGACGATGACCGCCTTGACGACATCGCCTTTCTTGACGTTGCCACCCGGGATGGCGTCCTTGACGGTCGCCACGATGGTGTCACCGATGCCGGCGTAGCGACGTCCGGAACCACCGAGCACCCGGATGCACAAGATCTCCTTGGCACCGGTGTTGTCGGCGACTCGCAGTCGCGACTCCTGCTGGATCACAGTTCTTCTCCTGTCGTCTCACTGGTTCTCACGAGTCCGTGAGCCTTGCGGAACGGATATGGGTCTTGGTTGGTACGACGGCCGGCAACCGACCGCCGTACCCGAGGGTCATCCGCGAATTACTTGGCGCGCTCGAGGATCTCGACCACACGCCAGCGCTTCTGCGCCGACAGCGGACGGGTTTCCATGATCAGCACCAGGTCGCCCACGCCGCAGTCGTCGTTCTCGTCGTGCGCCTTGACGCGGCTGGTGTGCTTCATGACCTTGCCGTACAGGGCGTGCTTCTTGCGGTCCTCGACCTCGACCACGACGGTCTTCTGCATCTTGTCGCTGACCACGTAACCCCGGCGGGTCTTGCGGTAGTTACGCGCACCGGTCTCCGGGGCGTTCGTTTGGGTGTCGGCCATGTCAGCCCTCCTGCTTGCTGGTCTCGGCGGCACGTCCGATGCCGAGCTCGCGCTCACGCATCTCGGTGTAGAGCCGAGCGATGTCTTTCTTGACCGCGCGCAGCCGGGAGTTGTTCTCCAGCTGGCCGGTGGCCGACTGGAAGCGCAGGTTGAACAGCTCGACCTTCGCCTTGGCCAACTCCGACTTCAACGACTCGTCGTCGAGCTCGCGCAACTTGGCCGGAGCCAGGTCCTTGCTACCCACTGCCATCAGTAGTCACCACCTTCACGGGACACAAACCGGCACTTCATCGGCAGCTTGTGGATCGCCAGGCGCATTGCCTCGCGGGCCACATCCTCCGGAACACCGGAAATCTCGAACATCACGCGACCCGGCTTCACGTTGGCGACCCACCATTCCGGGGAACCCTTACCGGAACCCATGCGGGTTTCGGCCGGCTTCTTGGTCAGCGGACGGTCCGGGTAGATGTTGATCCACACCTTTCCGCCACGCTTCATGTAGCGGGTCATGGCGATACGAGCGGACTCGATCTGCCGGTTGGTGACGTACGCCGGCTCCAGAGCCTGGATGCCGTAGTCACCGAACGCCACGGTGGTGCCGCCCTTGGCGGCGCCGCTGCGGCCGGGGTGGTGCTGCTTGCGGTGCTTCACACGACGCGGGATCAGCATCAGCCCTCGCCTCCTTCTACGGTCGCAACCTGCGCGACTGCTTCTTGAGCCGGCTGCTGGTCGTTCTCGACCACGCCGGGCTCGGTGGTCTGCTCCTGCGAGCCGGACTCCTCGCGGCGCGGACGACGCGAGTCACGACGGTCATCGCGGCGGTCGTCACGACGACCACGGGCCGGACGCGACGGCGCAGCCGCCTGCTCGCGAGCCAGTTCCTTGGCGGTCAGGTCGCCGTTGTAGATCCAGACCTTCACGCCGATGCGGCCGAACGTCGTACGGGCCTCGTAGAAGCCGTAGTCGATGTTGGCGCGCAGGGTGTGCAGCGGAACGCGGCCCTCGCGGTAGAACTCGGTGCGGCTCATCTCGGCGCCGTTCAGACGACCGGAAACCATCACCCGGATGCCCTTGGCACCGGCGCGCTGCGCGGACTGCATGCCCTTGCGCATCGCCCGACGGAAGTTCACGCGGGCCGACAGCTGCTCGGCGATGCCCTGGGCGACCAGCTGGGCGTCAGCCTCGGGGTTCTTGACCTCGAGGATGTTCAGCTGCACCTGCTTGGCGGTGAGCTTCTCCAGCTCGCTGCGCAGGCGGTCGGCCTCGGCACCACGGCGACCGATCACGATGCCCGGACGGGCGGTGTGAATGTCGACGCGGACGCGGTCACGGGTGCGCTCGATCTCCACGCGGGAGATGCCGGCACGCTCCATGCCCTTGGCCATCAGGTTGCGGATCGCGACGTCTTCCTTGACGTAGTCGCGGTAACGCTGCCCGACCTTGCTGCTGTCAGCGAACCAGCGGCTCTTGTGCTCGGTGGTGATACCGAGACGGAAACCGTTCGGGTTGACCTTCTGCCCCATCAGCGGCCTCCATCCGTGCGCTCGGGCTGGGTGACGTACACGGTGATGTGGCTCGTGCGCTTCAGGATCTGGCTGGCCCGACCCTGGGCACGCGGCCGGAACCGCTTCATGGTGGGACCTTCATCGACGTACGCCTCGGAAACCACCAGGTCCCGCTCGTCGAACGCGGTCGAGTTCTTGTCGGCCTCGAACCGTGCGTTCGCGATCGCGCTGCGCAGTACCTTCAGCACCGGCTCGCTCGCGGTCTGCGGCGCGAAGGTGAGCACGTTGATGGCATCCGTGGCCTGCTTGCCGCGGATGAGGTCCACCACGCGGCGCGCCTTCGTCGGCGTCACGCGCACAAAGCGTGCCTGCGCCTTGGCTTGCATCGCTGTCCCTTTGCTTTCGTCAGTCTTAGTACTCATGTGGGTGCTCCGTAACCCCCGCCGCGTCAGCGGCGGCGGCCCTTCTTGTCGTCCTTCTCGTGACCCTTGAAGGTCCGAGTCGGGGCGAACTCACCCAACTTGTGGCCGACCATCGACTCGGTCACAAAGACCGGGACGTGCTTGCGGCCGTCGTGCACGGCCAACGTGTGGCCGAGCATGTCCGGGGTGATCATCGACCGGCGAGACCAGGTCTTGATCACGGTCTTGGTGCCCGCTTCGTTCTGCGCCGCCACCTTTTTGGCCAGGTGGTCGTCGACGAACGGGCCCTTCTTCAAACTACGGGGCATGGCTTAGCGCTTCTTTCCAGTACGACGGCGACGAACGATGAGCTTGTCGCTCGACTTGTTCTGACGACGGGTACGGCCCTCGGCCTGTCCCCACGGGCTGACCGGGTGACGACCACCGGAGGTCTTGCCCTCACCACCACCGTGCGGGTGGTCCACCGGGTTCATCGCGACACCACGGACGGTCGGGCGCTTGCCCTTCCACCGCATGCGGCCAGCCTTGCCCCAGTTGATGTTGCTCTGCTCGGCGTTGCCCACCTCGCCGACGGTGGCGCGGCAGCGCACGTCGACGTTGCGGATCTCACCGGACGGCATACGCAGCTGGGCGTACGGGCCGTCCTTGGCCACCAGCTGCACGCGGCTACCGGCGCTGCGCGCGATCTTGGCGCCGCCACCGGGCCGAAGCTCGATGCAGTGGATGACCGTACCGGTCGGGATGTTGCGCAGCGGCAGGTTGTTGCCGGGCTTGATGTCGGCGGCCGGACCGTTCTCGATCGTGTCGCCCTGGCGCAACTTGTTCGGCGCGATGATGTAGCGCTTCTCGCCGTCGGCGTAGTGCAGCAACGCGATGCGAGCGGTGCGGTTCGGGTCGTACTCGATGTGAGCGACCTTGGCCGGCACGCCGTCCTTGTCGCCCCGGCGGAAGTCGATCACGCGGTAGGCGCGCTTGTGACCGCCACCGATGTGCCGGGTGGTGATCCGACCCGAGGCGTTGCGGCCACCGGTCTTCGTCAGCGGCTTGACCAGCGACTTCTCCGGGGTCGAACGGGTGATCTCGGCGAAGTCGGCCACCGACGAGCCACGGCGACCGGGGGTCGTCGGCTTGTACTTGCGGATTGCCATGTCAGTCCTTCAGTCCTCGTCGCTTCAGCTGATCTCGCCGAAGATGTCGATGGCGCCCTCTTTGAGGGACACGATCGCGCGCTTGGTGTCCTTGCGCTTGCCGGAGCCGTTGCGGGTCCGGCGAGTCTTGCCCTGACGGTTCAGGGTGTGCACGGAGTCGACCTTGACGTTCCAGATCTGCTCGACGGCGATCTTGATCTCCGTCTTGTTGGCGCTCGGGTCGACGATGAAGGTGTACTTGCCCTGGTCGAACAGGGCGTACGACTTCTCCGACACGACCGGCGCGATCAGGATGTCGCGGGGGTCCTTGCGCTGGATGCTGGTGCTCACTTCGCGCTCTCCTTCTCGTCTGCGGCGGCGTCAACCGACTGGCTGCTGCCACCGAGGAACGCCTCGAGCGCGGCCTGCGTGAAGACGATGTCGTCGGCGCAGAGCACGTCGTAGGTGTTCAGCTGGTCGGCGTACAACACGTGCACGTCAGCCAGGTTGCGCACCGACAGCAACGCGTTCTCGTTGCCGCGGTCCAGCACCACCAGCAGGTTCTTGCGCTCGGTCAGTCCGGCCAGCAGCGTCGCCGCGGCGCGGGTCGAGGGGGTCTCCCCCGCGACGATCGAGCTCAGCACGTGGATGCGGCCGTGACGGGCGCGGTCCGACAGTGCACCGCGCAGCGCGGCAGCCTTCATCTTCTTGGGGGTCCGCTGCGAGTAGTCCCGCGGCTTCGGACCGTGCACAACGCCACCGCCGGCGAACTGCGGCGCACGGGTCGAACCCTGGCGGGCGCGACCGGTGCCCTTCTGGCGGTAGGGCTTGCGGCCACCACCGCGGACTTCACCGCGGGTCTTGGTGGAGTGGGTTCCCTGGCGGGCGGCGGCCAACTGCGCGACGACGACCTGGTGGATCAGCGGCACGTTGGTGGCCACGTCGAAGACCTCGGCGGGCAACTCGATGCTGCCGGCCTGCTTCCCCGCGGGGTCAGTGATCGTAATAGTGGTCATGAGACTCAGGCTCCCTTGGCAGCCGTCTTGACGAAGACCACGCGGCCGCGAGCGCCGGGAACGGCACCCTTGACCAGCAGCAGGCCCTTGTCGGCATCGACGGCGTGGATCGTGAGGTTCTGGGTGGTCTGGCGTACGCCGCCCATGCGGCCGGCCATACGCATCCCCTTGAAGACGCGGCCCGGGGTGGCGCAGCCACCGATCGAACCCGGCTTGCGGTGGTTACGGTGCGCACCGTGGCTGGCGGAAACGCCGTGGAAGCCGTGGCGCTTCATGACACCGGCGAAGCCCTTGCCCTTGGTGCGGCCGACGACGTCGACCTTCTGGCCGGCCTCGAACGCCTCGACCGTGATCTCCTGGCCGGGCTCGTACTCGGCGGCGTCTGCGGTGCGCAGTTCGACCAGGTGACGGCGCGGGGTAACCCCGGCCTTCTCGAAGTGGCCGACGAGCGGCTTGGTCACCTTGCGCGGGTCGATCTGACCCCAGCCGAGCTGAACGGCGTCGTAGCCATCGGCCTCGCCGCGCACCTGGGTGACGACGCAGGGACCCGCCTGGATGACGGTGACCGGCACGAGCCGACCGTTCTCATCCCAGACCTGGGTCATGCCGAGCTTCTCGCCGAGCACGCCCTTGACGGTTTTGGTGGCAGTCATGTTCCTCTACCCCCGCTCAGAGCTTGATCTCGATGTTGACGTCCGCCGGAAGATCGAGACGCATGAGCGAGTCGACGGCCTTCGGCGTCGGGTCAACGATGTCGATGAGCCGCTTGTGCGTGCGCATCTCGAAGTGCTCGCGGCTGTCCTTGTACTTGTGCGGCGAACGGATCACGCAGAAGACATTCTTCTCCGTGGGCAGCGGCACAGGGCCCACCACCGTCGCACCGGCACGAGTCACGGTGTCCACAATCTTGCGCGCGGAAGAGTCGATGACCTCGTGGTCGTACGACTTCAGCCGGATGCGGATCTTTTGTCCCGCCATTCGCGTGCGTCTCTCTCTCGCCGGATTACCTAGAAAACTGTTGTGATCGAACCGCCGGTTCATCCGCCCCCCGCGGTCGGGCGTGTCGCGCTGTGCCCGTGGCACAACCACTCACATTTCCCATGGGTGGGCGGTCGCTCCGTTGGATCGACCTGCTTACGCTTCCCATCACCGCCGTGCGGCCCTGCTCGTCTCCCGTGGGAGAACCAGGTCCAGCTCCTGCTCGTGATGAGGCGGCGCTCGTCGTACTTCCCCGGTCTTCTCAGCCCGGGACGGCACGTGGGCGCGCGTCAAGCAACCGTTCTAGTGTGCCAGAGAGGGCGGTGCCGGGCCAAATCGGTGGCGGAGTGACGCCCGCTGGGCGCATCTGCGCAGGGTAGCGACATCGGCGCGCGTTGCAATCCGCGCACCTGTCGACAACCCGCGCAGATTCAGCAGGCCATCGCCAGTGCCGCCCCGACCTTCGCCGCCACCCGCCCGTGGAACAGGTCGGACCAGACCAGGCGTACGACGATCCAGCCCAGCGAGCGGATCCGGTCCTCGCGCTGTTTCTCGCGCCACAAAGCCCCTGGCTCGTCGTACTTGCCTGCCCCGTCGAACTCGATCAGCACCCGGGTCCCCCGCACCCGGAAGTCGGTGCGGTATCCCTCTCCGTTGCGGGTCCACCGGCCGGTGTCCGGCACCCGAAACTGGGGATCCACCAGGATTCCGGCCTCGCACAACCGCATGGCCGCCAACGTCTCTGCCGCAGACTCGTGCCGCGCATCGGCCCGCAGCGCTAATTGGCGGACCCGCTCGGCGCCGGTAGCCAGTCGCCGTGCCGCCGCGGCACGCGCAAGGTCCTCGCGCGTCAGCAGCGCCCGATGGAGCGCATCATCTGCTGCCACCAGCCCGGCTTCCAGATCCAGCGACGCGATCTGCACCACGGTCGTGGCAACGTGTTCCACACCCTGGGCGGGTGGATGGCGCCGTAGCGCCGCGTGCAGATGGACACCGGGGGCGCGTTTGGACCGGCCACCGCCGACGCGACACAGGTGCACCGTGGACAGATCCGCCCGATGCAACGCCAGGCCGTGACACACCGCCGCCGAGACGTAGCCCGCGACCGCGGTGGCCCCGAACTCGACCAAGAAGGTGTCGAGCAGTTGCCGGTGTCGATCCGAGTCGTCCGTCGGCGGCCGGGTCAGGTACCAACCCCGGCGCAGCCTGGTCCAGGAACCGTCGGCGACCAGTCGTTGCAGGTCTCGCTCACTCATGCCCCGGACCTGCGCCTGCCGCCTGGAGATCACGTCCATCCGGTCAGCGTGACCGCCGCACGGACCGTGCGACGCAGCTGGCCGACATCTGTGGACAACATCCGCGCGGGTTGCCGACATCGGCGCAGGTTGCAACCCGCGCACCTGTCGACAACCCCCGCGAATCCGACCGAGGGGACTCAGCGCGACACGTACGCAAACGTGTGGGTCGAGGTGTCGCCGAGCTGCTCCAGGAGCACACCGGACTCCGTCCACCCGCTGAACATCAGCTGATCAGGCAGCGCGACGGACCACGTCCGGGCGCCGTTGGCGATTGCTAGCCCGTAGATCTTGCCTTGTTGAGTCACGGCCACGTCTGCACCGGAGCAGATGACGAATTCGCCTGCCTGCGTGTCGGACTGCCACTCGACATGCCCGGTCCTAGGGTCGATTGCCCGCAGCGTCGCCGTCTGGCTCTCCGGCTCGCTGTCGCTGGTCACGTTGTCGTTGAGGTGGGTGGCCGATTCTGTGAGAAGGCGGCCGCCGCAGAATGCGCGAGCGATACCGGGCACGGTGCGTACGACCTTGAACGGCGGATTGGCCTCATGCAGCTGACTGGCATCTACCGTGCCGTCGTTCTCGGCGACCGTAACCAGCGGACGCTCTGCGGAGTTGTCGTGCGCCAGTGGAACGACGACCGCGCCCTGGAGTTTCTGCCCGTCGATCGAGAGTTGGCTCGGCCCGTGCACGGCGATCACGTGACCGCGGTAGATAGCAGTTGCAGCCCCACCTGGGAGCTTCTTCACGGAGCCGTCGGCTGAGTCGAACCCGATCCCTTCATCTCCGGCGCCAGTGAGCGAGTCAACGTAGTCGACACCGTCGACCTGCAAAATGGGTGCGCCGTAGCCGGCGTTGGTTACACCTTTAGGCAGCGTCTGACGCCAACCGCCGACCGCCTCCGCATCGAACCGCGCCACTTGCATTGGAGCCGTCGAGGGGGCCGGACCGTCCTGAGTGTCCGCGGTGGCGTCACTTGATTCATTCGCCACGAGAACGAAGTCGGAGCTGACCCCCAGAAAATCGTGTATGCCGCTGGAACCCAGAACTGCGGATCCCTTGGTGCGGCCCGTATCGGCGTCGATCGCCAGCAACTGCGCCGGCCCGGCGGGCTCGGACTCCTGGAACTGATCATCGTCCGTCGGCGAGGGCTGCGGTGGACTGGTCACCGCGATGCACCATAGGTTGCTGCCGCCGGACCGGCAGGTCGATGAGGTGCCATCGGGCAATGACCGACGCCACCCGAACGCGCCTGTCCTCAGATCAACACCGATGAGTTGCGCAGCGCCTCGGGCGGCCGTCACCTGCACGACGAGGTCTTTCTTGCCAGCCGCCACGATTTCCGACTGGCAGTAGTCGCTGGACTCCGGGTCAGTCGCAGTGCACTCGGGAGCCCACTGGGTCAATTCGTGCGTCCAGGCCAGCCGCGGGTGCGTGCCGAGGTCGACCGAGTACGTCGGCGGATCCGGTTGCGAGACAGGGGTCGACGACCGCGGCCACACCGCGGCCGTGGCTCCGGCAGCGACCATCAGCACCGCGACAGCAGCCGCCGGCCAACGCCACCGGCGCCACCGCGACCGGTCGGCCGGTTCCGGCTCGTCCACGGCCGTGGCGGGATCGAAACCGGCGACGACGTGTGCAGGCTCGCCAGGACGTACGACGGGTGCCGGCTCACCAGCAAGCTCGGGCCGAAGATCCCTCCCGCACCCCGGGCAGTACCGCAGATCCTCGTAGTTGGTGTTCCCGCAGGTCGCGCAGTACACGGATCAGGCGTTCGCCTTCTTCGCCAACCGCAGCCAGGTTTCCACCACGGTGTCGGGGTTCAGCGACATCGATTCGATGCCCTGCTCCAGCAGCCAGTCGGCCAGGTCCGGGTGATCCGAGGGACCCTGGCCGCAGATCCCGACGTACTTACCCTGCTTGCGGCAGGCTGCGATCGCCATGGTGAGCATCTCCTTGACGGCGGGGTCGCGCTCGTCGAAGCCGGCGGCGACCAGCCCGGAGTCGCGGTCCAGCCCCAGGGTCAGCTGCGTCATGTCGTTGGAGCCGATCGAGAAGCCGTCGAAGTGCTCGAGGAACTGCTCGGCGATCACCGCGTTGGAGGGCACCTCGCACATCATCACGACCTGCAGGTCGTTCTCACCGCGCTTGAGCCCGTACTTCGCGAGCAGGTCGATGACACCCTTGGCTTCGGCGAGGGTTCGCACGAAGGGGATCATCACCTTCACGTTGGTCAGGCCCATGTCCTCCCTGACGTAGCGCAGTGCCTCGCACTCCATCGCGAAGCACTCCTCGAAGTCCGGCGACAGGTACCGCGACGCGCCGCGGTAGCCGATCATCGGGTTCTCCTCGTGCGGCTCGTAGCGCTGCCCGCCCAGCATCCCGGCGTACTCGTTGGATTTGAAGTCGCTCATCCGCACGATCACCGGCTCGGGCGCGAAAGCCGCTGCGAGAGTAGCGACTCCCTCGGCGACCCGCTTGACGAAGAACTCCCGCGGCGAGTCATAGGCGCTGATCAGCGATTCGATCTCGGCCTTCACCCCTGGCTCCTGGTCGTCCAACTCCAACAGGGCCCTGGGGTGGATGCCGATCTGCCGGTTGATGATGAACTCCAACCGGGCCAGACCGATGCCCTTGTTGGGCAACCGGCTGAACTCGAACGCCTGCTCGGGGGTGCCGACGTTCATCATCAGCTTCACCGGGATCTCGGGCATCTCGTCCAGCGCGGTCTCCTGGACCTCGAAGTCCAGCGAGCCGTCGTACACGAAGCCGGTGTCCCCCTCGGCGCACGAGACGGTCACCTCGGTGCCGTCGCCGAGGGCCGAGGTCGCATCGCCGGTGCCGACCACAGCGGGGATGCCCAACTCGCGGGCGATGATCGCCGCGTGACACGTCCGCCCGCCGCGGTTGGTGACGATCGCGCTGGCGCGCTTCATGATCGGCTCCCAGTCCGGGTCGGTCATGTCCGCGACCAGGACCTCGCCGGGCTTGAACTCGTGCATCGTGTCCAACGTCGTCATTTTGCGTACGGCGCCCGACCCGACTTTCTGCCCGATGGCGCGGCCCTCGGACAGCACCGGTCCGCGAGCCTTGAGCACGAATCGCTGCAGCGTGGAACCGCTCTGGCGCGACTTCACCGTCTCCGGACGCGCCTGCAGGATGTAGATCTTGCCGTCGACGCCGTCGCGGCCCCACTCGATGTCCATCGGACGGCCGTAGTGCTCCTCGATCTTGAGGGCGTGCGTGGCCAGTTCGGTGACCTCGTCGTCGGTCAGGGACAAGCGCGCCGCCTCGGCGACGTCGACCGGGACGAACTCGGTGGTCTCCCCCACCACGGCCGAGCCGGTGTAGACCATCTTGGTGGCCTTCGCCCCGACACCGCGCTTGAGGATGGCGGGCCGACCGGCTCGCAGCGCCGGCTTGTAGACGTAGAACTCGTCGGGGTTGACCGCGCCCTGCACGACACCCTCGCCCAGACCGAAGGCGGAGGTGATGAAGACCGCGTCGTCGAAGCCGGACTCGGTGTCCATCGTGAACATCACGCCCGAGGCACCGATATCCGAGCGGACCATCCGCTGGATGCCAGCCGACAGGGCAACCGCGGAGTGGTCGAAGTTGCTGTGCACGCGGTAGGCGATCGCGCGGTCGTTGTAGAGCGAGGCGAAAACCAGCTTGATCGCGTGCAGGATGTTGTCGATCCCGCTGATGTTCAAGAAGGTCTCCTGCTGACCGGCGAACGACGCGTCCGGCAGGTCCTCGGCCGTCGCGGACGAGCGCACCGCCCAGGTGGCGTCAGGAGCGTCAGCGGTCAACTCGGCGTACGCCGATCGGATGTCGGCCTCCAGATCGGCCGGGAACGGTCGGTCCTGCACCTCCTGCCGGATCGCGGCACCGACGCGGGCCAACTCCTGCACGTCGTCGACATCCAGGGCGGCCAGCCGGGAGTTGATCGAGTCGGTGAGGCCGGACTCGTCGAGGAACCGCCGGTAGGCCTCGGCGGTGGTGGCGAACCCGTTGGGCACCGAAACACCCGCCTTGGACAGGTGCTGCACCATCTCACCCAGCGAGGCGTTCTTGCCGCCGACTGTCTCCACGTCGGCGAGGCCGAGATCCTTGAACCACTCGATGTTGCTCATCGTTTCCCTCACTGGTTGTGCATCTCGCCGGCCGGCGAAAAGTCCTCGTCACGAAGCGTCTTGACTGCGAATCGTAGAGCAGCGGCTCAGCCCGGGCGGACGCTTCCCGCCCGCTGTTGTTGGATCACCGCTGCGATCTCCTCCACCGACATCGTCGAGGAGTCCACGTAGGGGATGCGTTGCTGGCGGAAGAGCGCTTCGGCGCTGCGCAATTCCCAACTGCACTGGGCCAGCGACGCGTATTTGCTGCCGGGCCGGCGCTCGCTGCGCACCTGCGACAACCGGGCCGGCGTCGAGAGCAGGCCGAAGAGTTTGTCGCGGTACGGCGCGATCGGGCGGGGCAGCGACGTGGTCTCGAAGTCCTCGTCCACCAACGGGTAGTTGGCGACCAGCAGGCCGTGCGTCAACGCCAGGTACATCGTCGTGGGCGTCTTACCGCAGCGGGAGGGTGCCGTCAGGATCAGATCGGCCTTGGCCAGGTGCCGCAGACTCTGGCCGTCGTCGTGCTCGATGGCGAATTCGACCGCCTTCATCCGCGCGTCGTAGCGGCCGATGTCGCCCAGGCCGTGCGCGCTGCCGGAGGCGCGCGCCGCCTGCACGTGCAGCAGTCGCTCGACGGTGTCCAGGTGGGAGCCGAACATGTCGATCATGGCCGCGCGCGTCGTACCCAGCGCGTTGCGGACATCGTCCGGCGCCACCGTCGAGAAGGCCAGCGCCTGCACCTCGTCACTACAGGCGGCGTCCATCACCTCGACCACCTTCAGCGCCTGCTCGACCGTGGTGATGAACGGGTACTTGTGCCGGGTGAAGGCCACCTCGGGGAACTGCTGCAGGATCATGTTGCCCAGCGTCTCCGCCGAGATTCCCGTGCCGCCCGCGAGGAAGAACACCGGGATCGGAGCGGCGGGGGCCTGCATGTTCAGTCCGCGAGCTTCTCAGCAGCAGCCAGCAGTACGCAGGTCGCGACCGCTTCCATCGCCACCCGCACTTCGTCCAGCGACGGGAAGGTCGGCGCGAGGCGGATGTTGGTGTCCTGCGGGTCGACGCCGTAGGGGAACGATGCCCCCGCCGGGGTCAGTGCGACGCCGGCCTCCTTGGCCAGTTGCACCACTCGCGAGGCGGTGCCCGGCAGAACGTCGAGGCTGACGAAGTAGCCACCGATGGGTTCAGTCCAGGTCGCGATGTGCGGGTAGCGGCCCAGCCGGGTCGACAGCACCTCCTGCACGGCGTCGAACTTCGGCTTGATGAGCGCAGCGTGCTTGCGCATGTGCGCGCGCACCCCGTCGGCGTCCTTGAAGAACTCCAGGTGGCGCAGGTGGTTGACCTTGTCCGGGCCGATCGAGCCCATCCCCAGGTGCCCCAAGTACCACTTCACGTTGCGCTCGCTGGCGGCCAGGAAGGAGACACCGGCACCGGCGAAGGTGATCTTGGACGTCGAGGCGAACATGATCGGCCGGTCCGGGTTACCGTTCGCGGCGGCCAGCGAGATGATGTCCGCGGTCTTCGTCTCCACGTCAGTCAGGTGGTGCAGGCCGTAGGCGTTGTCCCACAAGATCTTGAAATCGCTTGCGGCAGTAGGCATTGCGGCCAACCGTGCAGCTTTATCGGCCTCAGTGACCGAGCCGGAGGGGTTGGCGTAGGTCGGCACCAACCACATGCCCTTGATGCTCGGGTCGTCCTTCACCAAGGCCTCGACCACGGCCACATCAGGACCATCGGCCTCCATCGGGACCGGGACCATCTCGATGCCGAGCCACTCCAGCAACGCGTGGTGCCGGTCGTAACCGGGCACCGGGCAGAGGAACTTGATCGGCCCCTGGTCCTTCCACGGCGTCCCGTCGACCGGGCCCTTGAGCATGCAGTCGACCAGGACGTCCTTCATCAACGTGAGGCTGGCGTTGCCCTGGGCGACCAACTGGGCGACCTGGACGCCGAGCAGTTCGGCGAACAGTTCTCGCAGGCCGAGCAGCCCCTCGAGCCCACCGTAGTTGCGCACGTCGACACCGCCGGACGTGTGCGTGGTCGGCAGCGTCAGCAGCGCCTCGGACAAGTCCAACTGCTCAGGACCGGGCTTGCCGCGGGTGAGGTCGAACTTCAGGCCCTGAGCCACCAGATCGTCGTACGCCGATCGCTGGGTGGCCAGGAACGCGGCCGGATCGTCCGGCAGGGGGGCAATGTCGGAATGGGAGGGTACGGCGGGCCCAGCCACGGGGAGCTCCTTCGCGTTGATCAGTGCGCACCCATCTTTCCAGGCCTGTCGACCCCACCCGCAGGCGCGTTCGAACTGCGGACGGACGCGGGTACGCCGAGGGGCCGGCTTGCGCGCGCAAACCGGCCCCCGTCGTGCGAACCCGAAGGTCGCGTGCAGCGGATTACCGCAGCGGTTTGGCTGCGGTGACTGGCGCACCGTGCTTGATGCCACCACCGACACCGCCGCCACCGACGCCCAACTTCTTGCTCGCGGTGATGCCGATGAAGAAGCTCACCCCGTTCGGCGTACCCACACCGGTCACGTCGTCATAGCCCTTGCGGGTGAAGATCGTCCCGGTCTGGTTGATGGTGCGGGCGGTGGTCCGCAGACCGCCGCTGGCGTCCACCCCGTTGACGAAGTCGACCCGGACCTCGGCCTGGCTGACACCGGTGCTGGCGATGTCGTTGAAGGTCGGGGTGCCGGCCAACTTGTACATCGCGGGGTTCAAGAAGCCCAGCGGACCACCCACGACCTGGTCGGCGAGGGCCACCTCACCGGCGAACAGCGGGCTGGACAGCGAGGTGCCGCCGATGCGGTACTCGCTGTACTTGGTCGAACCGTCGGGGAACGCCTGGGTCTCGCCGACCAGGAACCCGGTCTGCGGGTCGGCATCCATCGCCACATCCGGCACCGCGCGGTAGTCGCCCTTACCGAAGTAGTTGCTGATGGATGCCGGGACAACGCCCTTCTGGTACGCCGGCTGCGTGAACAGCTGGCTGGTGCCACCACCGCCGCCGTAGACGTAGGCCGGTGCAGCCGGGGTCCACGCGCCGTTCGTCAGAGTCGACTTGCCGGTGCCCCAGCCCTGCTCCCAGCCGTAGCTGCCGTCGGACTTCACCGCCAGCGAGGTACCGCCGACGGCAGTCACGAACGGGTCGGAGGCTTCGTAGTCGACCGTCCGGTAGCCGAGGTCGGCGACCTCGTCACCGTTGTCACCGGAGGAGAACAGCAGGCTGATGCCTTCGGCCGCTGCCTGGATCGCGCTCTGGTGGGAGTCAGCAACATCGGCAAGGGAGGTCGGTTCTCCCGCGTCACCGTAGGAGTTGCTGACGACCATCGCGAGTTGGTTGTCGACCACGGTGTTCAACGCCGAGTTCAGGTCGCTGTCGTAGCAGCTGGCGCCACCGACGTAGAGGATGTTCGCCTGCGGGGCCGTTGCGTGGACGGCTTCGACGTCGAGGGTCTCCTCGCCGTACCAGCCGTTGCCGCCACACTCATCGATCGAGTTGTAGCTGGCCGGCAGGGACTGGCTGAACTGGTAGCCCCGCAGCGGGTGGCTCGGATCGTTGCGCTGGGCGTAGGTCTGCGCATCCGACAGGATCGTCGGCGACGCGAAGGCGTCGATGATCGCGACCGTCGCCCCACGCCCGTCGTACCCCGCCTTCAGCAGGCGGTCCTCGCCGTACGCACTGCGGATCTGGCCCGGCTTGTAGCCGCACACGACGTACGGCATCGGGTTGGTCACCCCGGGCAGGGTGGGCAGGCCGGTGGCCTTCTTCTCCCCGTAGTAGCTCGAGCACGGGCCGGAGTTGATGAACACGTCCGGCGGCCCGGGCAACGTGTCATCGCTCGTGACCTTCGTCGACGCGGTTGCCTTGTCGGTGGAGACGCTGTGCGTGGTGTTCCCGGTGCTCGTCGAGGGCACCGCTCGCAGCGTGCTGTCCAGACCGGACACCCCCGCAACCAGACCGGCGATGTTCGTCGGCACGCTCAGCGCAGCGGACGGCGCGGTCTCGGTGCGGCCCTTGTACTTGAAGTGACTCATCGAGGCACCGAAGGCTTTGTTGACCTGCGCAGTGCTGCCGGACACCGTGACGTAGCGGTGGTTGGCCGGGATCTGCCCGATCTTGAGGCCCTGGCTCTTGAGCCAACTGGTGACCTGCGCAACCTGGGCATCGGTCGGCGCGAACCGCGATCGCCACTGGGCGGCTGTGACGTACTTGTGGTAGTTGGCGTTACCCGGAGTGGCCACCGCCGTGGCCAGGGCTTCGGCTCCCGCCTCGTCGCGCAGGTTCAGCACGACTTTGAAGTTCAGGCCGGTACTGGCCGGCACGGCGCCGACGCGCGCTGCCTGCGCGGCCCACGCGGGTTTGCCGTTCAGCACGTGTCGGCCACCGGTTTCGGCGGCATTGGCTACGGATGGTGCGGCGAAGGCGATAGCCAGGACGGCGGATGAGCCGGCCGCGATCGCGACACGCGCGGAGAGAGTACGACGCATGGGGCGCCTTTCAATGACGTGGAGCTCCCGGAAATGTTGCGGCCGGGATGGTGGCCGCAAGCACCTTCGATCCTGCGCCGGTCGCGTTTCCGGCAACACTTCCGCCAGCTGCCAAAACACTGCCAATATCCTGGGAAAGCCCTGGGTACAGCAGAAGGCCCCGGGCGAACCCGGGGCCTTCTGGGCAGTCAACGGCGGGTGAACCCGCCGATGATCACTTGATGATCTTGGTGACGCGACCCGCGCCGACGGTACGACCGCCCTCACGGATAGCGAACTTCAGACCCTCGTCCATGGCGATCGGCTGGATCAGCGTGACGGTCATCTCGGTGTTGTCACCGGGCATCACCATCTCGGTGCCTTCCGGCAGCTTCACGACACCAGTCACGTCCGTCGTGCGGAAGTAGAACTGGGGACGGTAGTTGTCGTAGAACGGCGTGTGACGGCCACCCTCGTCCTTGGACAGGATGTAGACCGACGCCTCGAACTCGGTGTGCGGGGTGGTGGTCGTCGGCTTGGCGATGACCTGACCGCGCTCCACGTCCTCACGCTTGATACCGCGCAGCAGCAGGGCGGCGTTGTCGCCGGCCTGGCCGCTGTCCAGCATCTTGTTGAACATCTCGATCGAGGTGACGGTCGTCTTGACGGCCGCGCCCTCACGCAGGCCGACGATCTCGACCTCCTCGTTGACGTTCAGCACACCGCGCTCGATACGACCGGTGACGACGGTGCCACGACCGGTGATCGTGAAGACGTCCTCAACGGGCATCAGGAACGGCTTCTCGGTGTCGCGCTCCGGGTCCGGGATGTACTCGTCCACGGCGTCCATGAGGTCCTCGACGGACTTGGCCCAGGTCGGGTCGCCCTCGAGCGCCTTCAGCGCCGAGACCTTCACGACCGGGACGTCGTCGCCCGGGAACTCGTAGGAGGACAGCAGTTCGCGGACCTCCATCTCGACGAGTTCGATGATCTCCTCGTCGTCCACCATGTCCGCCTTGTTCAGGGCGACCACGATGTAGGGAACGCCGACCTGACGGGCCAGCAGCACGTGCTCCTTGGTCTGCGGCATCGGACCGTCGGTCGCTGCCACCACCAGGATCGCGCCGTCCATCTGGGCGGCTCCGGTGATCATGTTCTTGACGTAGTCAGCGTGACCCGGGCAGTCAACGTGCGCGTAGTGACGCTTGTCCGTCTGGTACTCGATGTGCGCGATGGAGATGGTGATACCGCGCTGCTTCTCTTCGGGAGCCTTGTCGATCTCGTCGAACGCGAACTGGGGGTTCAGGTCCGGGAACTTGTCGTGCAACACCTTCGAGATCGCAGCCGTCAGCGTCGTCTTACCGTGGTCGATGTGACCGATGGTCCCGATGTTGACGTGCGGCTTGGTCCGCTCGAACTTGGCCTTACCCACTTGGGGTCCTCCTTCAAGGACTGGTTTCTAGCGCCGGGGCGGCGCCGGTTGGTTTTCTTTCGTTACCGGTTGGCTGACAGGCGTGCGCCTGTCACTCGCCCCGGACTTTCTTGATGATCTCGTCCGCGACATTCTTCGGAACTTCCGCGTACGAATCAAATTGCATGGTGTAGTTCGCCCGGCCCTGGGTCTTGGATCGCAGGTCCCCGACGTAGCCGAACATCTCTGACAACGGCACGACCGCGCGAACGATCTTGGCACCGCTGATGTCCTCCATGGCCTGGATCTGGCCACGGCGGCTGTTCAGGTCACCGATGACGTCACCCATGTAGTCCTCAGGGGTACGCACCTCGACGGCCATCATCGGCTCCAGCAGGACCGGGTCGGCCCTGCGGGCAGCCTCCTTCAGCACCATCGAGCCGGCGATCTTGAACGCCATTTCGGAGGAGTCGACGTCGTGGTAGGCGCCGTCGACCAGCGTGGCCTTGATGCCCACCAGCGGGTAACCGGCGAGGACACCGAGCTGCATGGCCTCCTGGATGCCGTGGTCGACCGAGGGGATGTACTCCCGCGGCACGCGACCACCGGTCACCGCGTTGACGAACTCGTACAGCTCGCCCTCGTGGGTGTCCAACGGCTCCAGGGTGACCTGGACCTTGGCGAACTGACCCGATCCACCGGTCTGCTTCTTGTGCGTGTAGTCGTACTTCTCCACCGCACGGCGGATCGTCTCGCGGTAGGCAACCTGCGGCTTGCCGATGTTCGCCTCGACCTTGAACTCGCGGCGCATGCGGTCCACCAGGATGTCCAGGTGGAGTTCGCCCATGCCCTTGATGATCGTCTGGCCGGTCTCCTCGTCGAGCTCGACCTGGAAGGTCGGGTCCTCCTGAGCCAGCTTCTGGATCGCGATGCCCAGCTTCTCCTGGTCACCCTTGGTCTTGGGCTCGATGGCCACGGAGATAACCGGCTCCGGGAAGGTCATCGACTCCAGGACGATCGGGTTGGCAACGTCGCACAGCGTGTCGCCGGTCGTGGTGTCCTTCAGGCCGATCGCCGCGTAGATGTGCCCGGCAACAGCTTCCTCGACCGGGTTCTCCTTGTTGGCGTGCATCTGGAACAGCTTGCCCACGCGCTCTTTACGACCCTTGGTCGAGTTGAGCACCTGGGTACCGGCCGCAATGCGACCCGAGTAGACCCGGATGAAGGTCAGCGACCCGAAGAACGGGTGCGCCGCGATCTTGAACGCCAGCGCCGAGAACGGCTCGTCGACGCTCGGGGTGCGGGTCAGTTCGGTCTCTTCGTCGTTCGGCTTGTGACCCACCATCGGGGGCACGTCCAGCGGCGAAGGCAGGTAGTCCACAACCGCGTCCAGCATCGGCTGCACACCGCGGTTCTTGAACGCCGAACCACACAGGATCGGGTAGAGCTGCGAGGTGACCGTCAGCTTGCGGATGGCGCCCTTGATCTCCTCGACGGTGAGTTCTTCACCTTCGAGGTACTTCTCCATCAGGGCGTCGTCCGCTTCGGCAACCCGCTCGACCAGGGCCTGGCGGTACTCCTGGGCCTTGTCCTGCAGGTCAGCCGGGATCTCCTGGATCTCGTACTTGGCGCCCATGGTGACGTCACCCTTGGCGTCACCCGGCCACACCAGCGCACGCATCTCGACCAGGTCGACGACGCCGACGAAGTCGTTCTCGGAACCGATCGGCAGCTGCAGCACCAGCGGCTCAGCACCCAAGCGGTCCTTCACCGTCTGCACGGTGAAGTAGAAGTCGGCGCCCATCTTGTCCATCTTGTTGACGAACGCGATGCGGGGCACGTCGTACTTGTCGGCCTGCCGCCAGACGGTCTCGGACTGGGGCTCGACGCCCTCCTTGCCGTCGAAGACGGCGACGGCGCCGTCCAGGACGCGCAGCGAGCGCTCCACCTCGACGGTGAAGTCCACGTGACCCGGGGTGTCGATGATGTTGATCTGGTAACCGTTCCAGAAGCTGGTGACGGCAGCGGAGGTGATGGTGATGCCCCGCTCCTTCTCCTGCTCCATCCAGTCGGTCGTGGAGGCGCCATCGTGCGTCTCACCGATCTTGTGGTTCACGCCCGTGTAAAAAAGAATGCGCTCGGTCGTCGTCGTCTTACCGGCATCGATGTGCGCCATGATGCCGATGTTGCGGACCTTCTTCAGGTCGGTCAGCACGTCCTGTGCCACGTTGTCTCTTCTCGTCTCGCTCGGTGTGTGAGTGATGTGAAGTTAGGGGGAGGTACGGCGAGTGGTCGCCTGCGGCGGCCACCCGGCGTACCGTTCGGTCCGGCCGGCGGGCGGTGACCCACCAGCCGGACCGTCGGGTCACCAGCGGTAGTGCGCGAAGGCCCGGTTGGACTCGGCCATCTTGTGCGTGTCCTCACGGCGCTTCACCGCGGCACCCAGGCCGTTGGAGGCGTCGAGGATCTCGTTCATCAGACGCTCGGTCATGGTCTTCTCGCGACGCTGGCGCGAGTAGCCGACCAACCACCGCAACGACAGGGTCGTCGCACGGTTCGGCTTGACCTCGATCGGCACCTGGTAGGTCGCACCACCGACACGGCGGGACTTGACCTCGAGGCTGGGCCGGACGTTGTCCAGCGCGCGCTTGAGGGTGACCACCGGGTCGGTACCGGTCTTCTCACGGCAGCCCTCCAGGGCGCCGTAGACGATGCGCTCGGCCACGGACTTCTTACCGTCCAGCAGCACCTTGTTGACCAGCTGGGTCACCAGGGTGGACTGGTAGACGGGGTCGTTGAGCAGCGGACGCTTGGGAGCAGGACCCTTGCGAGGCATTACTTCTTCTCCATCTTCGCGCCGTAACGGGACCGGGACTGCTTGCGGTTCTTGACACCCTGGGTGTCCAGCGAACCGCGGATGATCTTGTAGCGCACACCCGGCAGGTCGCGCACACGGCCGCCGCGGATGAGCACCATCGAGTGCTCCTGCAGGTTGTGGCCCTCGCCGGGGATGTACGCGGTGACCTCGATACCCGAGGTCAACTTCACGCGGGCGACCTTACGAAGCGCCGAGTTCGGCTTCTTCGGGGTCGTGGTGTAAACGCGGGTGCACACGCCGCGTCGCTGGGGGCTGCCCTTCAGGGCCGGCTTGGTGGACTTCGTGACCTTGTCCTGCCGACCCTTGCGGACGAGCTGGTTGATAGTAGGCAACCTGTTGTCTCCGTAATCGTCGAATCTTGTCTGTTCGCTTGTCGCGGTGCGTGCTCGGACGCTCCGCGACCGGAACTCCTTGAACTCACCTCTCCGACCCCCGCACTCGGGCGTGTCGGTTCGGCGTCCTCCCCCGCACTTCCGGATACCGTCCGACTGCCCGGCGAGGACGTGTGGTGGTCTGATGTCCGACAACCGACCCGCGCTGGTCATCACGGGTGATGAGTCACAGCAGATCAACGACGGCAGGGCAGAGCCCACGCACGGTTATCCAGTCTACTGCCGCCCGCAGAAGCGGCCAAATCAGTAAAGGCGCGGCGCGACCGCATCCGGCGGCCAGCGTTGTTACCATCATGTCCTGTGACAGTCAACGCACAGGATCTCGGCCCCGCAGCGAATTCCCGCTCAACCGGTCGACGCCCCGACTTCGCGCGGCTGGCGCGCTTTGCCGCCGTGGGTCTGTTGGGTCTGATCGCCGACGTGGGCGGCTTCAACCTGCTGCGGTTCGCCGGGCCGGACGGTCACGGGGTGATGTACACCTACGTGCTCGGCGCGAAGTTCATCTCCAGCACCTTGGGCGTCGTGGTGGCCTGGCTGGGCAATCGCTACTGGGTCTTCCCCGACACCCGCCGAGACAAACTGCACCACGAGTTCGTCGCGTTCACCATCGTCTGCATGATCGGCGTCGGGATCGGCGTCGCGTGTCTGTGGGTATCGCACTACCTGCTGGGCCTGCAAACCCAGCTGGATGACAACATCTCGGCGAACGTGATCGGCCTGGGCCTGGCGACAGCGTTCCGCTACTGGGGCTACAAGCGCTTCGTGTTCACGGGCTGACGGCGGGCGTCCGACCCCGCCGCACGACCTCCGTGAGGCGTTCGGTCGGGATCCGGCCAGCACGAATCGCCTTGCGCTGCCAGCGCATCCGGGCCGCCAGCCCCATCATTTCCAGGCCGAGCGAGACGGTCTTGGTGAAGTCACCGGTCACCGACGACACCCCGACCCGCTCGTGGTAGTTGACGGGAACCTGCACCACCTTGCCGCTGTCGATCACGGCCAGGATCAGCATCTCGAGCCCGTACGCCGAGCCGGGCACCGTCGAGCGCGCCAAGATCTGCTCGACCTGCTCGCGCGTCATCACCCGGAAGGTGCAGCCGACGTCGGACAACGAGGGGGTGTTGTAGCCGACCTCGATCATCTTGGCCACCGCCCAGTTGCCCCACCGCAGGAACCAGCCCATGTTCGCGCGCTCCCAGATGAACGCAGACACGGTACGGGAGCCTATGACGACGTCACATTCGGGCAGGAACGCCACCAGTTTGCGCAGATCCTTGGGGTTGAACGTGCCGTCCGGCTCGCAGATCACCACCAGGTCGGTCGTCGACTCGATCAGCCCGCGCTGGATCGCGGCGCCGTACCCCTGGGTGGTTTCGAAGATCTCCCGGCCACCGGCCGCAGCGATCTCCTCAGAGGTCCCCGGCGCGGCATTGTTGTTGACCGCGATGACCTCATCGACTTCCGGCAGTTCCAGGAAACCCCGGATGCAGTCGCCGATGCTGTCCTTCTCGTTGTACGTCGGCAGAATCACCGACAGTGTCTTCCCGTCGATCATCGGCCCGCACCAGGGGTCGCGATGGCCAGCATCTGCCCCGCCATTGGTTTGATCGGAGAGCGTAGGTACCACGGCACCAGGAACGACAGGTTCGCCGCGGACGACTTCATCGTGAACGGCATGAATCGGGCAAACACGTTCTCCACCTGGTATCCGCGGGAGGTGAGGTAATCGCGCATCGAGACGTCCGTGAAGACCGCCACGTGCGTGTAGTCGTCGAAATACCGTTTGTAGCTGAGCCGGAAGTTCGGCTGCATCAGCATCAGCCGCCCGCCCGGGCGCAGCACCCGGGTCGCCGAATCCAGCAACTGGTTGGCCTGCTCGCGGGTGAGATGCTCCAGCAGGTTGGAGGCGAAGACAACGTCAAAACTGTCGGGCTCGAACTGCGACAAGTCGGTGCAGTCCCCCACCACCGGTTCGACGTGCGCGGCGGCCGCGTCCTGGACCGTCGGATCCAGATCCAGCGCCACGACACGACGTGCAGTGACGTTGTTAGCAAAATCACACCAGCCGGCCCCGAGCTCGAGGACGTCCGCGTCAGCCGGAATCCAGCGAGAAAAGTAGGCGGTCAGGTGACGCCAGATCGCCGCACGATGCGGGTCCTCGACCAAGCGAGTCTCGAAATACCGCGGGTCATAGCCCGGTCGGAACTGGCTGCCCTCTGGTGGGTCCGATGCTGACGTCGTCTCTGCGTACGAAGACAATCGCGTTCTCTCGTTCTTGGGATCCGAGCTTGGGCGTCAGGACTTTAACACGCGGCCATCAATGTTCTGTGGATGCGCTGTGGGCGCGCGTACGCTCGGGGCCGGACCATATCCGCCCCACCACGCAGGAAATCTCGGCGATCCGACCTGCCGGCGGGACTACCCCAAGATGAGAGCACGATGACGACCACCTCGACGGCGACCGCCCCCGCCGACACCACGACCCGTTACGCATGGGGTCGCGACCTGCTCAGCAACGTATGGGTGCTGATCGCTCTTGTCGGTTTCCAGGCGTACGTCGTGGCCGCCGGACTGCCGGCCTGGCACGCGGTGCTCGCGTCGGCGGGAGTCCTGATCACCCAGGTCTTCCCCGGGGCGCTCATCTGGCGCACGATCCGCCCGCGCAACGGCTGGCTCCTGGAAGACCTCTTCATGGGCTTCGCGATGGGGATCTGCGTGGCGGTACCCGCACAGATCATCGCCGGCTTGCTGCACAGTCGGATCCCGGCGATCGTGCTTCCGCTGCTGGTCGCCGCCATCCTGCTGGCGGTGCCGGTGACTCGTCGGCGGATCCAGGAGGCGCAGTGGTCGCCACTGCCGTGGTGGTTCGGATTCGGGGTGTCGCTGACCGCGCTGGCCTTCCTCACAGGTTTGATCAACTACTCCCGGACCAACCGCCTGCACTGGGGCTCCGGAGCCGGCTCCCCCCAGGTCGATACTTATCTGCACATGGCTCTCGCCGCCGAGTTGTTGCAGCGCGGTCCCGTCGAATGGCCCACGGTCAAGGGGGCGACTCTGGGCTACCAGTGGTTCACCCACGCGTGGATCGCACATGTCACGGCGGTCTCGGGAGTGCCCCTCGATGAGGTGCTGATGCGGTTCATGCCCGCGCTGATGCCGATCGTCGCGGTGGTCAGTGTGGCCGTCCTCGGTCTTCGCCTGTCCGGTAGCCCGGTCGTGGGTGTGGTGTCGGCCGTCGGGTCGACCGTCCTCGGCCAGGGCTCCGTGTTCGGACTGTCGAACCCCGCCCTGCCGCTGACCCCCTTGTCACCGACGGTCGGTCTGGCGATCGCGCCGCTGATGGCGTTCATCGCGGTGCTGGCCATGCGCTGGCGTGGCCAGGCGCGCAGCGGTGCCTGGATCGCGCTACCGCTGCTGACCTGCATCTCGACCGGCTTGAAGGGGTCGGCGGGCCCGATCGTGGTCGCTGGTATGGCCCTGGCCATCCTGGCCATGGCCATCTGGCATCGCCGCCTGGTGCTTCCGGTGATCGCGGACCTGGTGACCGTCGGCGTCACCTTGGGCTTGACGATGATCGTCGTGTATCGCGGCTCCGCGGCAGGGCTCGCCTTCGACCCAGCCGCTGGAGCTACCCAGACTGCACTTGGTCGGCTCCTCGGTGGAGTCCCGACCTGGAAGATGCAGGTCGTCGCGGCCGCAACGGCGTTCGCGGCCGGTATGACCCGGGCGCTGTTCGCCTTCGCGTTGCCTTTCCGCACCGAGGACCGCCGCGATCCGCTGACCTGGGTGCTTATCGGATCGGCCATCGCGGGCGCGGCACCGGTCGCGCTCTTCTATCACCCGGGCGCCAGCCAGTACTACTTCCTGATGACCGCCATCCCGTTGGCCGCGGTCGGCTCAGCGCTGGGTGCGTGGCGGGTCTACCACGCACTTCGACCACGCGAACGATGGATCGTGGGCGGAGTGGGCCTGGTCGGGGCTGCGCTGTTCTATTTCGTTCCCGTCTGGTTGACCGGTGGCCAGGTCGGACACCACCAGCTGCGCAAGGCCGTCACGCAGATCGCCATCGGCGTAGTCATCGTGATCGTGTGCGCTGCGGTGGCCTGGTTCGCAGCGAGGCATCGGCGGGTGGTGACCGCAGCAGCGACGGCGGCCGCCGTGGTTGCCCTGTCCGGGGCCTTCGGCGTCGCCAAGTACTACGAACACGGCCTGCCCATCTGGCGGATCCCACCAGCGGTGTCGATCATGAGCCAGAGTGCCGTCACCGACGACCAGATCGCCGTGGCTCGCTACATCCGAGACCACTCCGACGTCGACGACCTGGTCATGACCAACCGGCACTGCACCACACCGATCAAACCCGACCACTGCGACACCCGGCGCTGGTTGGTGACGGCGTTCACCGAACGTCAGTCGTTCATCGAGGGCTGGACCGCCACCCCGGAGGCCACCAACCTCGCGCCGCACGGTCGGGACTCGATCACGATCAACTACTGGCACCCCGAGTTGCTGGAACTGAACGACAACTTCTACACCAACCCGACCGCCGAAGCCCAGCGCAAGTTGTGGGACGAGGGCGTGCGGTGGATCTACATGGAGAACACCATGCCGCACGCGGAGACGCTTGCGCCGTACGCAACGCTGCGCTTCTCGACGCCGGACGCGTCAGCCTGGCAACTGAACAAGCCCGCGGGCTGACACCCACGGGCTTGTTCTCGGTGCTGCTCTTTCGTGCTGGTGAACCTCAGCGAGCGAGCGACGTACGGGCCATCGAGGTCCGGGTGAACACTGCGCGCACACTCTGACGGCCCACGGGGGTCGATGCCGTTGTCGGACCGGTCCAGTCGAAGCGTCCGGTCACATCGACGATGACCTTCATCGAACCGTCACTGTTGTAGACCGACAGGTTCAACGCCTCCTCACTGCCTTCGCGGGCGAGGAAACCGTTGGCGCGTACCCCGCCAGCCACCGAGTTCAGATTGCTCGTGCCCGGCCGGGTGCCGCTGCCGTCCCAGATGGTCTGGTAACTGGTCGTCGAGGGCTTGTAACCGGTCAATGTCCCCTCGACGGCACCGGTGAGCATCGGGCTGCCGATCGACGAGCCCAACTTGGTCGTCACCGTCTGCTGCTTGCCGACCGCCACGAAGTTCATCACCCGGGTCGGCTTGACCACCACGTGCTTGAAGGTCGGCGTGACGTTGCCCGAGTAGTAGACGCCGAGCACGTCGAGCAGGTAGTTCACCGGCTGCTGCCCGGTGTTGGCAACCCCAAAGCTGTAACTGCCGTCACTCTCGCGTCGGACCGGCACCACAGCGGTGTTGGGAGAGGTCTCACCCTTGGCGAAGTTCACCGATGAGGTGGACGGCCAGCGGGTTTCGTCACCGTTCCACAGGCTGAGGCTGCCCGAACCCTTGGCCCCGAGCGCCGTGAGGTTCACGAGCAACGCGGTCGGCGTCGTGCCGGTCCAGTTGCCACTGTCCGGCGGCCAGTCCATCGAGATGGTGTCGTAGTACTGCCCCAGCAACATGCCGCCGTCTTTGCGGGTGTCGACCCAGCGGTCGGGGACGAAGGGCTCGAAGCCGGACCCGTTCGCGGTGGTGTAGGCCGCGTTGCTGTACCAACCCTCGAGGTCCACGATGACGTTGGTCTTGCCGCTACCGCCGATCTGGATCGACAGTCCCGAAGTCGATGCGAGCGCCACGGTGCTGCTGACGGCGCCGGTCCATCCCTTAGTGAAGTTGATGTTGGACGTCGCGGGCGCGGTCGCTCCGCTGAAGATCGTGCCCCAGCCGGCACCGGTTGCCCCGGTCACCGTCAGATTGACGACGACCGACTGCACACCGGTGGCGGGCAGGCCGAGGGCCGTGAGTTTGCTGCGCGGAATGACGACGGTCTTGCCCGCGGCGACCGCTCCACCCGAGGTCCGGGTGTCCAGCAAGCGGGACGGTGTCGAGGGGTGATACAGGCCGTCCTGGGAGACGGTGGCCGCACCGGCAGGAGTCTGTGCTCCGACACCGACAGCGGCACTAGCAAGTACGACACATGAGCCAACAATGGCCGATGCCTTCAAAGTGCGACGAGACACGCAGGTCCTCCCCTATGACTGCGGAGCCTGCTGCTCCGTCGGCTGAGCGTAACCTGAACTCCCCCTTGGCCAACTCCGAGATCATCCGCGATACGGGATCGTTATCGGATTGGCAGGTGCCTCCCAGCGGCACCCGAAACGACCGGTGGGTCCGCATCCGAAGATGCGGACCCACCGGTCGTCGTACGTGCTGGCTGTCAGCTGTCGAACTGGACTGACAGCTTCCTCGTGCTCCGCTGCGGCCGCCCCTCGCTAGCGCTCGGGACAACCTACGCTGCACCCTTCGTCAGCTGTCGAACTGGACTGACAGCTTCCTCGTGCTCCGCTGCGGCCGCCCCTCGCTAGCGCTCGGGACAACCTACGCTGCACCCTTCGTCAGCTGTCGAACCCAAGCGACACGTCGTCCAGACGGACCGCCTCACCCGACCCCGGGCCGAAGACCGGGTAGTCGTAGGGCTGGTAGTCCGGCAGGGCGTACAGCTGCGCCTTGGCCTCTTCGGTCGGCTCCACGCTCACGTTGCGGTAGCGCGGGAGACCGGTTCCGGCCGGGATCAGCTTGCCAAGGATGACGTTCTCCTTCAAGCCGAGCAGCGGGTCGCTCTTGGCGTGCATGGCCGCCTCGGTGAGCACTCGGGTGGTCTCCTGGAAGGAGGCCGCCGACAGCCACGAGTCGGTCGCCAGGGACGCCTTGGTGATACCCATCAGCTCCGGACGACCCGAGGCAGGCTTGCCGCCCTCGGCCACCGCGCGGCGTGAGGAGTCCTCGAACCGGCCACGCTCGGCCAGCTCGCCCGGCAGCAGGTCGGTGTCGCCGGCCTCGATGATCGTCACGCGACGAAGCATCTGACGCACGATGACCTCGATGTGCTTGTCGTGGATCGCCACACCCTGCAAGCGGTACACGGCCTGGACCTCGTCCACCAGGTGCTTCTGCACCTCGCGGGCACCCAGGATGCGCAGCACCTGCTTGGGGTCGATCGCACCCTGCACCAGCTGGGCACCGACCTCGACGTGCTCGCCGTCGGCGACCAGCAGACGGGCCCGCTTGCTGACCGGGTAGGCCTGCTCCTCGGAACCGTCGTCCGGTGTGATCAGGACTCGACGCGCCTTGTCGGTCTCCTCGATGACGACCCGGCCGGCCGCTTCCGCGATCGGCGCGACACCCTTGGGCGTGCGGGCCTCGAAGAGCTCCACCACACGCGGCAGACCGCGGGTGATGTCGTCACCAGCAGCCGCACCACCGGTGTGGAAGGTACGCATCGTCAGCTGGGTACCGGGCTCACCGATGGACTGGGCCGCGATGATGCCGACGGCCTCACCGATGTCGACCAGCTTGCCGGTGGCCAGGGAGCGGCCGTAGCACATGGCGCAGGTGCCGACGCGGGACTCACAGGTGAGCACCGAGCGGACCTTGACCTCGCGCACGCCAGCGGCGATCAGCTTGTCCAGGTTGACGTCACCCAGGTCGGAGCCAGCAGCAGCCAGCACCTCACCGTCGATGACGACGTCCTCGGCGAGGTTGCGGGCGTAGACCGAGGTCTCGACCGACTCGTGCTCGACGTGGCTGCCGTCCGGGGTCTCCTGGGAGATCGGCATGACCAGACCGCGGTCGGTGCCGCAGTCGTCTTCGCGGATGATGACGTCCTGGGAGACGTCGACCAACCGGCGGGTCAGGTAACCGGAGTCGGCGGTCCGCAGCGCGGTGTCCGCCAGTCCCTTACGAGCACCGTGCGTGGAGATGAAGAACTCCAGCACCGACAAGCCCTCACGGAAGTTGGACTTGATCGGGCGCGGGATGATCTCACCCTTCGGGTTGGCCATCAGCCCACGCGCACCGGCGATCTGGCGGACCTGGTACCAGTTACCGCTCGCGCCCGAGGCCACCATGCGGTAGATCGGGTTGGTGCGGTCGAAGGAGCGCTCCATTTCGGCAGCGACCTCGTTGGTGCCCTGGGTCCAGATCTCGATGAGCTCCTGACGGCGCTCGTCGTCGGTCAGCAGACCGCGGTCGAACTGGCTCTGGACCTTGGCGGCCTTGGCGTCGTACCCGGAAAGGATCTGCTCCTTGTTGTCCGGGGTACGCACGTCGGAGATCGCCACGGTGCAACCCGAGCGGGTCGCCCAGTGGAAACCGGCCTCCTTCAGCGCGTCCAGCGACGCGGCGACCTGGGTCTTGGGGTACCGCTCGGCGAGGTCGTTGACCACACCGGACAACGTCTTCTTGTCGATCGTCACGTTGAGGAACGGGTAGTCCTCGGGCAGGGTCTCGTTGAAGAGCACCCGGCCCAGCGTGGTCTCGATCGTGACGTACGCGGCGCGACCCAACTCATCCAGCACGACGTCGTCGGCCAGTTCGTAGCCGGCCGGCGGCACCTGGTCGGCGACCCGGACGGAGATGACCGAACCAAGGTTGATCTCGCCACGGTCGAAGGCCATCCGGGCCTCGGCCGAGCTGGAGAACGAGCGCAGTACGCCGTCCGCCACTTCGGCGCGACCGTCCTCGGAGGTGAGGAAGTAGATACCCGTGATCATGTCCTGCGAAGGCATGGTCACCGGTCGACCGTCGGCCGGCTTGAGGACGTTGTTGCTCGAGAGCATCAGGATGCGGGCCTCGGCCTGGGCCTCGGCGGACAGCGGCACGTGCACGGCCATCTGGTCACCGTCGAAGTCGGCGTTGAACGCGGTGCAGACCAGCGGGTGGATCTGCACAGCCTTACCCTCGACCAGCTGCGGCTCGAACGCCTGGATGCCCAGACGGTGCAGCGTGGGCGCACGGTTCAGCAGCACCGGGTGCTCGCGGATGACCTCTTCGAGGACGTCCCACACGACCGGGTTGGCGCGCTCGACCTTGCGCTTGGCCGACTTGATGTTCTGCGCGTAGTCCAGGTCGACCAGACGCTTCATCACGAACGGCTTGAACAGCTCCAGCGCCATCTGCTTGGGCAGACCGCACTGGTGCAGCTTCAGCTGCGGGCCGACCACGATGACCGAACGGCCGGAGTAGTCCACGCGCTTACCGAGCAGGTTCTGCCGGAACCGGCCCTGCTTGCCCTTGAGCATGTCGGACAGCGACTTCAGCGGACGGTTGCCCGGTCCGGTGACCGGACGGCCACGACGGCCGTTGTCGAAGAGGCTGTCGACAGCCTCCTGCAGCATCCGCTTCTCGTTGTTGACGATGATCTCCGGCGCACCCAGGTCCAGCAGTCGCTTCAACCGGTTGTTGCGGTTGATGACCCGGCGGTAGAGGTCGTTCAGGTCGGAGGTCGCGAACCGGCCACCGTCCAGCTGCACCATCGGGCGCAGGTCCGGCGGGATGACCGGCACGGCGTCCAGGACCATCCCGGTGGGGTGGTTCTTGGTCTGCTGGAACGCGGTGACCACGCGCAGCCGCTTCAGGGCGCGCGTCTTGCGCTGACCCTTACCGGTGGCGATCGTCTCGCGCAGCGAGGCGGCCTCGGCGTCCAGGTCGAAGGTCTCCAGGCGCTTCTGCAGGGCAGCCGCACCCATACCGCCTTCGAAGTACAGACCGAAGCGGTCACGCATCTCGCGGTAGAGGGTCTCATCACCCTCGAGGTCCTGGACCTTGAGGTTCTTGAACCGGTCCCACACCTGCTCGAGCTTCTCGACCTGCTGGTCGTAGCGGCGGCGGATCTGGGTCATCTCGCGCTCGGCGGAGTCGCGCACCTTGCGACGCGCGTCGGCCTTGGCGCCCTCGGCTTCGAGGGCGGCCAGGTCGGTCTCCAGCTTGCTGGCGCGGGTGTTGATCTCGTCGTCGCGACGGTTGATCAGTTCCTTCTTCTCGACCTCGATCTGCGCCTCCAGCGAGGGCAGGTCGGCGTGCCGCTGCTCCTCGTCGACGGAGGTGATCATGTACGCCGCGAAGTAGATGACCTTCTCCAGGTCCTTCGGGGCGAGGTCGAGCAGGTAACCCAAGCGCGACGGGACGCCCTTGAAGTACCAGATGTGGGTGACCGGCGCGGCGAGTTCGATGTGGCCCATCCGCTCACGGCGCACTGCGGAGCGGGTGACCTCAACGCCACAGCGCTCACAGATGATGCCCTTGAAGCGGACCCGCTTGTACTTACCGCAGTAGCACTCCCAGTCCCGGGTGGGGCCGAAGATCTTCTCGCAGAAGAGGCCGTCCTTCTCGGGCTTGAGGGTGCGGTAGTTGATGGTTTCGGGCTTCTTCACCTCACCGTGGCTCCACTGACGGATGTCGTCAGCGGTGGCGAGGCCGATACGCAGTTCGTCGAAGAAGTTGACGTCCAGCACGTTGTGCCTTCCTTCTTGTTACCTAGCGAAGTCTGAAAGTTCGGATCTCAGTCGATGGGTGGTGAGGTACGCCGATCGGCAGCCTCTCGGCGTACCTCACCGTTGGAAGTCTCAGACTTCGTCCACTGAGCTCGGCTCACGCCGGCTCAGGTCAATGCCCAGTTCCTCCGCGGCGCGGAAGACCTCCTGGTCGCTCTCGCGCAGGTCGATCGCCTGGCCATCGCTGGACAGGACCTCGACGTTGAGGCAGAGCGACTGCATTTCCTTGATGAGCACCTTGAACGACTCGGGGATGCCCGGCTCGGGGATGTTCTCGCCCTTGACGATGGCCTCGTAGACCTTCACGCGACCGTTGATGTCATCGGACTTGATGGTGAGCAGCTCCTGCAGCGCGTAGGCAGCGCCGTACGCCTCCAGGGCCCACACTTCCATCTCACCGAAGCGCTGGCCACCGAACTGGGCCTTACCGCCCAGCGGCTGCTGGGTGATCATCGAGTACGGACCGGTCGAGCGGGCGTGGATCTTGTCGTCGACCAGGTGGTGCAACTTCAAGATGTACATGTAGCCCACCGACACCGGCTCCGGGAACGGTTCGCCGGAGCGACCGTCGAAGAGCCGGGTCTTGCCCTCGTGACCGATCAGGCGGTCGCCGTCACGGGTCGGGGTCGTGGAGTCCAGCAGACCCGAGATGACTTCCTCGCTCGCACCGTCGAACACCGGGGAGGCGACGCGCGAACCCGCAGGCGCCTCGTGGGCGTCGGCCGGGATCTGCTTGGCCCACTCGGGGTTGCCCTCGATCTGCCAACCGCGGCTGGCGGCCCAACCCAGGTGCAACTCCAGGATCTGGCCGAGGTTCATCCGGCGCGGCACACCGTGCGGGTTCAGCACGACGTCGACCGGGGTGCCGTCCTCCAGGAACGGCATGTCCTCGACGGGCAGGATCTTGGAGATGACGCCCTTGTTGCCGTGCCGGCCGGCGAGCTTGTCACCGTCGGTGATCTTGCGCTTGTTGGCGACGTAGACGCGGACCATCTGGTTCACGCCGGGGGCCAACTCATCGCCCTCTTCGCGGTCGAAGACCTTGACGCCGATGACCGTGCCGGTCTCGCCGTGCGGGACCTTCATCGAGGTGTCACGGACCTCACGGGCCTTCTCACCGAAGATGGCGCGCAGCAGGCGCTCCTCCGGGGTCAGCTCGGTCTCACCCTTGGGCGTGACCTTGCCGACCAGCAGGTCGCCGTCGCGGACCTCGGCACCGATGCGGATGATGCCCCGCTCGTCCAGGTCGGCCAGGACCTCTTCGGAGACGTTCGGGATGTCCCGGGTGATCTCCTCCGGGCCCAGCTTGGTGTCGCGGGCGTCGATCTCGTGCTCTTCGATGTGGATCGAGGAGAGGACGTCGTCCTGCACCAACCGCTGGGACAGGATGATGGCGTCCTCGAAGTTGTAGCCCTCCCATGGCATGAATGCCACGAGCAGGTTCTTACCGAGAGCCATCTCGCCACCGTCCGTTGCCGGACCGTCGGCGATGACCGAGCCCACCTCGAGGCGGTCACCGGTGGTGACCACGACGCGCTGGTTGTAGCAGGTGCCCGCGTTGGAGCGGGTGAACTTGGCGACGCGGTAGGTGATGTAGGTGCCGTCGTCGTTGGCAACCGTCACCAGGTCGGCGGAGACCTCCTGCACGACACCGGCCTTCTCGGCGCGGATGACGTCGCCGGAGTCCAGCGCGGCGCGGTACTCCATACCGGTGCCGACCAGCGGCGCCTCGGAACGGACCAGCGGCACGGCCTGACGCTGCATCGCGGCACCCATCAGGGCGCGCGAGGTGTCGTCGTGCTCCAGGAACGGGATCAGCGCGGTGGAGGCCGAAACCATCTGCCGGGCGGAGACGTCCATGTAGTCGACCTCGTCGGCCGGCACGTCGGTGGCTTCGCCGTCCTTGACGCGCACCAGCACCCGCTCCTCGGCGAACGAGCCGTCGGGGTTCAGCGGGGCGTTGGCCTGCGCCTTGACGAACTCGTCCTCCTCGTCAGCGGTGAGGTAGTGCACCTCGTCGGTGACGACGCCGTTCTCGACCTTGCGGTACGGGGTCTCGATGAACCCGAACGCGTTGATCCGGCCGTAGGAGGCCAGCGAACCGATCAGACCGATGTTCGGGCCTTCCGGAGTCTCGATCGGGCACATCCGGCCGTAGTGGCTGGGGTGCACGTCACGAACTTCCATGCCGGCGCGGTCACGGGACAGACCACCCGGACCCAGCGCGTTCAGACGCCGCTTGTGCGTCAGACCGGCCAGCGGGTTGTTCTGGTCCATGAACTGCGACAACTGGCTGGTGCCGAAGAACTCCTTGATGGAGGCGACGACCGGCCGGATGTTGATCAGGGTCTGCGGCGTGATGGCCTCGACGTCCTGGGTGGTCATGCGCTCGCGGACGACGCGCTCCATCCGGGACAGACCGGTGCGGACCTGGTTCTGGATCAACTCACCGACGTTGCGGATCCGGCGGTTGCCGAAGTGGTCGATGTCGTCGACCTCGACGCGCAGGTCGGTCTCGGCGCCATTGCGGAAACCGCGCATGACCGGCTCGCCGGCGTGCAGGGCGCACAGGTACTTGATCGTCGCGACGATGTCGTCGACCGACAGCGTGGACTTGTTCAGCGAGACCTGCAGACCCAGCTTCTTGTCCACCTTGTAGCGACCGACCTTGGCCAGGTCGTAGCGCTTGGTGTTGAAGTAGAGGTTGTCCAGCAGGTTGCGGGCCGCTTCGGTGGTCGGCGGCTCGCCCGGACGCAGCTTGCGGTAGATGTCCAGCAGCGCCTCGTCCTGGGTGACCGTGTGGTCCTTCTCCAGGGTGGCGCGGATGGAGTCGTACTGGCCGAACTGCTCCAGGATGTCGGCCTCGCTCAGGCCGAGCGCCTTCAACAGCACGGTGACCGACTGCTTGCGCTTGCGGTCCACGCGCACACCGACGGTGTCGCGCTTGTCGATCTCGAACTCCAGCCAGGCACCGCGGCTCGGGATGATCTTGGCGGTGAAGACGTCCTTGTCGGAGGTCTTGTCGATGCTGCGCTCGAAGTAGACACCCGGGCTACGCACCAGCTGGGACACCACGACACGCTCGGTGCCGTTGATGATGAAGGTGCCGCGCTCGGTCATGAGCGGGAAGTCACCCATGAACACCGTCTGGCTCTTGATCTCACCGGTGTTGTTGTTGATGAACTCCGCGGTGACGAACAGCGGCGCCGCGTAGGTGATGTCCTTCTCTTTGCACTCCTCCGTCGTGTACTTGACCTCCTCAAAACGGTGGTCACGGAACGACAGACTCATCGAGCCGGAGAAGTCCTCGATCGGGGAGATCTCCTCGAAGATCTCTTCCAGACCGGAACGGTCGTTGATGTCCTCACGTCCGACTGCCTTGGCGGCAGCAACGCGCTCCTGCCAGCGCTCGTTTCCGAGCAGCCAGTCGAAGCTCTCCGTCTGGGGAGCCAGCAGGTCCGGCATCTCCAGAGGTTCGCGGATCTTGGCGAACGAGAGACGGCCGGAAGCCGTCTTCGCCGACGAGAGGGTATTGGTCGCAGTACGCGAGGCAGCCAAGGATGGGTCCTTCCACAGGCCTTACGGGCGGTTCGGTCGGCTACCTGCGTCGATGACCTACCCTGCTCATCAGCGGCTGATCGCGGGCACGACGATCACCGACCGTCAAATCGTCTGCCGGCGCGGGATGCGCTCGGGCGGGCGACGCGGTCTGCGTGATATCCGGGCTGGATCAAGCTCATCTGAGCAAAGGGCTGGGCGGACACGGGCAGCGCAAAGCAATACCATACCCGATCAGGCAAGTGAAGTAAACCCGACGGAGTTCCGGGGCGTCCACGTCTCTCGACGGAGCACCCAGCCGTAAGGCCGATGCGTCGCTGCCCCCGCAGCGCGTCCCACGACTGTGCACCCCGCCACCGGCCCTCGTCAAGCACCCGCGCGGGGAAATTCCCGGCGCCCGCCCAGCGTCAGCGCAGGACCGACACCTCGGCGTACTCGCGCACCTGACCGGCCAACCGCGCCAGGTGGTAGGTCGTGTCGCCCCAGGAGTGCTCGATCTCGGTGATGGCACTGGTGTAGTGCCCCACGGCGTATTCGGCGGTCATGCCGATGCCACCGTGCAGCTGGATCGCTTCCTGCCCGACCAGTCGGGCGCCCCGGCCGGCGACCACCTTCAGGCGCGATGCAGCCAGATCGTCCAGCGGGTCAGCAGCCAGGGCCATGGCGGTGTAGAGCACACTGCTGCGGACCAATTCGAGCGCAACGTACATGTCAGCGGCCCGGAAGGTGAGCGCCTGGAAAGTCGCCAAGGGCACGCCGAACTGCTTGCGCGTCTTGAGGTAGCCGACAGTCAGGTCCAGCGCCGCCTGCATCGCACCGAACGCTTCACTGTCGACCGTCAGGATCGCCAGGTTGGCGGCGGCGCGCAGGGCGTCGTCGGTTGCGGCGCCGGGCTGCCCGAGCGGCTCACCCGGCGTACCGGCCAGGGCCACCCGCTCCTGGTCGCCGGTCTCGACGACGAACAGTCCCGTCTGCTCCCCCACCTTCGCCGCGACGATCGCGTGGCTCGCATCGGGTGCGTACCGCACCGGCTCCTTGACCCCGTCCAGTAGCCAGGTGTCACCCTCCTGCCGGGCCGTCACGTCGTACGGCGTGAGGGACCACGCGCAGCCGGGTTCGGCGATCGCGGTGACCACCAGGGTGTCCCCGCCCAGGAGCGGGGCGAGCAACTGCTCGTGCTGCTCATCGGTGCCCAGTCGGGCCAGCAGAGTGGCGGCCGCCAGGGCATCGGCGTACGGCGATTGGATGCGTCCGCGGCCCAACTCCACGGCCGCGACGCTCACCTCGACCGGCGACGCGTCCGCGCCCCCGAGGTCCTCGGCGAACGGCAACGCGATCAGGCCGGTCTCGGCGATCGCGGTCCAGGCCGCCTTGTCCAGCGGCTGCGGCCCGGTGGCCACCTCGCCACCGGTGGATTCGGGCTGATGGCGCTTGGCCAATTCGGCGACGGCGTCGCGCAGCGCGAGTTGCTCTTCTTCGAAGGTGAAGTCCATGAGGTGTACTCCGTTCTCGTCCGGGTGCCGCTCAGGCCCGCAGGCCCAGGATGCCGCCGGCGATGATCTGGCGCTGCACCTCGTTGGAGCCGCCATAGATCGAGGCCTTGCGGAAGTTCAGATAGGTGGGGGTGGCGTGCGCGGTCCACGCTTCGAGGGAGGTGTCCTGCGGTTGCTGCCACAGCAGCGAGGCGGGCCCGGCGATGTCGGCGAGTAGCTCCAGGGCGTCCTGTTGCAACTGGGTGCCGCGCAGTTTCACGATCGACGACGCCGGGTCGGGGCGGCCCTCCTTGGAACCGGCGGCCACCCGGATCACGGTGAGTTCAAGAGCCGCGACCCCTGCTTCCAACTCCGCGATGCGGGCAGCAACCAGGGGTTCGTCGAGCAGGCTGCCGGTGTGCGTACGCGCTTGTGCCGCACGGGCTTTCGCGGTGGCGAGCACCTTCTTGATACTGGCTACCGGGGCCACACCGACCCGCTCGTTGCCCAGCAGGAACTTGGCGTAGGTCCAGCCGGCGTTGACCTCACCGACCAGTTGGTCGGCCGGCACCCGGACGTTCTCGAAGAACACCTCGTTGACCTCGTGCCCGCCGTCGATCAGCTTGATCGGCCGCACGGTGATGCCGGGGGTCTTCATGTCGATCAGCAGGAACGAGATGCCCTGCTGCTTCTTGGGCGCCTGCGGATCGGTGCGCACGAGCGCGAAGATCCAATCGGCGTACTGGCCAAGGGTGGTCCAGGTCTTCTGGCCGTTGACCACCCACTCGTCCCCGTCGAGCACCGCGGTCGTGCGCAGACTGGCCAGGTCCGATCCGGCGTCCGGCTCGGAGAAGCCCTGGCACCACCAGATGTCCAGATTCGCGGTCGCCGGCAGGAAGCGCTCCTTCTGCTCCTGCGAGCCGAAGGCGGCGATGACGGGGCCGACCATGTTGGCGTTGAAGGCCAACGGCGGCGGCACGCTGGCTGCTTGCATCTCCTGCAGGTAGATGTGCCGCTGCAGGTCGCTCCAATCCTGACCACCCCATTGCGCGGGCCAATGCGGCACGGCCAGCCCGGCGGCGTTCAGCGTCTGCTGGGCCTCGATGAAGTCCTTGGGATCGACCTCACCCCCGGCGGCCCAGCGATCCCGCAACTCCTGCGGCACCTTGGTGGTGAAGAAATCGCGCATCTGCTGTTGGAATGCGCGGTCCTCGTCGGTCAGTTCGAGACGCATGAGCCCTCCAGAGTTCGGCTGATACCCACTCTAAGAGGCTGTGACCACCCTCACTGCGGCGGGGTAAGCAACCGCTCAGTGTGGACAGGAAAGAAGGGCCCTCCCGGACGAATCCGGGAGGGCCCTTCTACAGGGAGGGGTTAGCTCACTTGAGCTCGACGCTTGCGCCGGCGCCCTCGAGCTGCTCCTTGGCCTTCTCGGCCGCAGCCTTGTCGACCTTCTCCAGGACGGGCTTGGGGGCGCCGTCCACGAGGTCCTTGGCTTCCTTCAGACCCAGAGAGGTCAGCGCGCGGACCTCCTTGATGACCTGGATCTTCTTGTCGCCAGCGGCGGTCAGGATGACGTCGAACTCATCCTGCTCGGCCGCAGCAGCGGCGTCGCCGCCGCCCGCAGCCGGGGCGCCCGCAGCGGCAACCGCAACCGGAGCGGCCGCGGTGACGTTGAAGGTGTCCTCGAATTCCTTCACGAACTCAGAGAGCTCGATCAGGGTCATCTCCTTGAAAGCGTCAAGGAGCTCTTCGGTGCTGAGCTTCGCCATGATTGGCGTCCTTTCGTTATGCCGTGAGTGGCTGGTTTAACTGGATTGAGCTGAAGATCAGCTCTCGTCGCCACCCTCGGCGACGTCTTCGGTGGCCTCGGCTGCCGCCGGGGCTTCTTCGGTAGCCGGTGCCGCATCGGCAACCGGACCCTCCTGCTCGACCTTCGCCCGCAGAGCGTCGACCGTGCGAGCGGCCTGGTTCAGCGGAGCGGCGAACAGGTAGACAGCCTGGCTGAGCGAGGCGTTCATCGCCCCGGCCAACTTGGCCAGCAGGGTCTCGCGAGACTCGAGGTTCGCAAGCTTGGTGATGTCGCCGGCCTCGAGCGGCTTGCCGTCAAGCACACCGCCCTTGATGACCAGCAGCGGGTTGGCCTTGGCGAAGTCGCGCAGGCCCTTGGCCGCCTCGACCGGGTCACCGGTGACGAAGGCGATCGCGGACGGACCCTCGAGCAAGCCGTCGAAAGCGGTGACTCCCGCTTCCTTGGCAGCGCGCTCGGTGAGCGTGTTCTTCACCACGGCGTAGGTCGCGTGCTCGCGCAGCGAGTTACGCAGCTCAGTCAGCTGCGCCACGGTCAAACCGCGGTACTCGGTCAGCACGGCCGCGCCCGACTCCCGGAACTTGTCCGTGAGTTCGGCAATGGCAGCGGACTTGTCAGCCTTCGCCATGCGGACCTCCTTCGTGGGTGAGCCGGTGGTCCGGACCGCACGAAAAGAGCCCCAGCGCAGATGCGCCAGGGCTCGAAGGTGCTGCTCGGCGTACGGGCAACACGTCCTGCTCTTGCTCACCTGCGCAGGTCGCCGCTTCGTGCGGGCCTTCGGTCTCCCAGGCGAACCCGTCAGGGCACGCTCGGCAGACAACCGGCGGTCATTGGTGTTATCAGGGTACGGCGTGGAGCAGCCCCCAGCCAAATCGAGATCCGCGCGACGTACCGACAAACGCGCAGGTTCTAAGCCGCGCGGCTGTCGACAACCCGCGCAAATCCGCAGATCGCCGGTATCAGGCGCCCAGCGAATCCAGATCCTTCGGCGCAGTCGTGACTTCGCTGCTCGGCGGAGCGGTCACGGTGACCGGTACACCCCAGTCGGACATCGTCATGGTGACCATGTCGCGACCGCCCATCATCACCACGCTCTTGACCGGTCGATCCTGGGCGTCGTAGGTCATCGTCACCTTCATGCTCCCGAACGGGAGGTCTCCGGTCGGCAGATCAGTCGCGCCGGCCGACCCCGCCGCGTCGCGCAGGTCTTTTTCGGTGACGTCGGCGGCGAAGGTGGTCCCCTCCGGCCCGGCCGCGGTGACCTTCCAGTCGATCGAGTCGCCCAGTTCGCCGACACCGTTCAGCGACTGCAACTGCTTGACCGAGGAGCCCATCTCCTTGCTCAGCGCGTCGGTCCCGTCGGGGTCGATCTTGATGTACTTCGACCCCAACATCGGCATCTTCAAGAACAGCTGCCCGTCCACGTAGACCATCGCGATGTTCTGGCCCATCCCGGACATCTTCATCGTCATCTGCGGTTGGTCGCCAGCGAACGTCATGTCGGCGTTGGCGGTCATCTCGCCCATCATCGACATCTTCAGGTGCACCGAACCCGCCTTCTTGATCGCCGCATTGGACAGGTCGCTCAGCGTCTTCGCCGGAACGCTCTGTCCGACGGCGAACGTCGTCGAGGCGGGTGCAGGTGACATCGGCGACGTCGTGCCGGCCACGGCCGCTGAGGCGCTGGTGCCACTTGGGGTGGACACCGTGACCGTCGTCCCGCACGAGCTCAGGCCGAGGGCCACGACGGGTAGGGCAAGGGCGATCACTCTGCGGCGCACCCCGTGATCCTAAGCGAGAAGCCAGCCGATCGACGTACGCCGATGGGCCCGCTTGCCGATCTGCGGAAACTCCCGACACTCCCCACGGCCCGACAACGCCGACGGGCCCCGAAGACCGAAGTCTTCGGGGCCCGTCGCGATGCCGAGAGCAGGTCAGGCGTTGGCCTGGGCGTCGTCCTCGAGCAGGTTGCGGGTCTTGTTGAAGTCCAGCGGGATGCCGGGGCCGATGGTCGTCGACATGGTCGCCTTGCTGATGTAGCGACCCTTCGAGGCGGCCGGCTTCAGACGCAGGATCTCCTCCAGCGCCGCGCCGTAGTTCTCCACGAGCGCCTTCTCATCGAACGATGCCTTGCCGATGATGAAGTGCAGGTTGGCGTGCTTGTCGACACGGAACTCGATCTTGCCGCCCTTGATGTCGGACACGGCCTTGGCCACGTCCATCGTCACGGTGCCGGTCTTCGGGTTCGGCATCAGGCCACGGGGACCGAGCACCTTGCCGAGACGACCGACCTTGCCCATCAGGTCCGGGGTCGCGACGACGGCGTCGAAGTCGGTCCAGCCACCGGCCACCTTGGCGATCAGGTCATCGGAACCGACGAAGTCGGCGCCAGCGGCCTCGGCTGCGGCGGCCTTGTCACCGTTGGCGAAGACCAGCACGCGGGCGGTCTTACCGGTGCCGTGCGGCAGGTTGACGGTGCCGCGGACCATCTGGTCGGCCTTGCGCGGGTCGACACCCAGGCGGAACGCGACCTCGACGGTCGAGTCGTACTTGGTGGTCGCCGACTCCTTGGCCAGACGGACGGCCTCCAGCGGGCTGTAGAGCTCGTCGTGGTTGATCTTGCTATCCGCGGCGCGGTAGGACTTGCTGCGCTTCATGATTTCTCCTTGAGATTCCTAGAGGGAGTTGTGGTTGTGCGGGCCAGCGCTGGGCCCAACCACGGTTCTTCTGAGCTCAGAGCTCAGTGTCAATACCCATCGAGCGGGCCGTTCCAGCGATGATCCGCTCGGCCATCTCGATGTCGTTGGCGTTCAGGTCGGCCATCTTCTGCTCGGCGATCGCCCGGACCTGGTCCTTGCTCAGCTTCGCGACCTTGGTCTTGTGCGGCTCGCCTGAACCCTTGGCGACGCCAGCAGCCTTCTTGATCAGCTCAGCGGCCGGCGGGGTCTTGGTGATGAAGGTGAAGGACCGGTCTTCGTAGACCGTGATCTCCACCGGGATGACGTTGCCGCGCTGGGCTTCCGTCGCGGCGTTGTACGCCTTGACGAATTCCATGATGTTGACGCCGTGCTGACCCAGCGCCGGACCGACCGGCGGGGCGGGGGTGGCGGCACCAGCCTGGATCTGCAGCTTGATGAAGCCGGAGACCTTCTTCTTGGGGGGCATGCTCGTGTTTCCTTACTTGGTGGTGGGCCTACGCCGTGGGCGATGACCCGGTTGCATTGCCACGACCGGTCGGCCGCAGCGGTGGTGTCGCTGGATCAGATCGCAGAACTCAGAGCTTCGCGACCTGGTTGAACGACAGTTCGACCGGCGTTTCGCGGCCGAAGATCGAAACCAGCACCTTCAGTTTCGCAGTGTCGGTGTTGATCTCGGAAATCGTGGCGGGCAGGGTCTCGAACGGACCCTCCATGACGGTGACGGATTCGCCGACCTCGAAGTCGACCTCGACCGGCGCGGTGCCACCGCTGCGGCTGGGCGCCGTCTTGGTCGGAGCCGGGGTCTCGCCCTCCGGGGTCTGGTCCTCGAAGACCGGGTTGAGCATCGTGACGACCTCGTCGATCGACAGCGGGCTCGGCTCGTGGGCGTTGCCAACGAAGCCGGTGACGCCCGGGGTGTGCCGCACCGCGCCCCACGAGTCGTTGGTCAGCTCCATGCGGACCAGCACGTAGCCGGGCATCCGAACCCGGGTGCCGGTCTTGGGCTGGCCGTTCTTGATCTCGCGGTACTCCTCCATCGGGACCTCGACCTGGAAGATGTAGTCCTCCATGTTCAGCGAGGTGATGCGGGTCTCGAGGTTGGCCTTCACGCGCTTTTCGTAGCCGGCGTAGGAGTGGATCACGAACCAGTCGCCCCACTGCGACTTCAGGTCGGCGATGAACGCCTCGCGCTGCTCTTCAGCCGTCAGCGCGACAGCCTCAGCCTCGGTGGCCGCAGCCAGCTGCGGGTCAGCGGCCTCGTCGGCAAGCACCTCGGCCTCATCGGCGATCGCGTCACGCTCGGCGTCGACGGCCTGCTCGGCTTCGTCCTCGGCAACGGCCTCGTCGATGGTCTCGTCGTCAGCAGGCTCTTGGCTCAGCGCCTCGCCGGTGTCCGCGTCGTGGATCGCGGTCTCTTCGGCGTAGAGCTCGGTGTCGTCGGTCGCCTCGGCCTGTGCGGAGTCGATATCACCGTCCGCGACATCGAGATCGTTGTCGATCTCGTCGAGGTTCGGCGTCCACTGATCCGTCATGACCCTTGCTTCCCTTGGTTGATTCGATTGGTTCGCGTCGCGACGCGCCCTGCCGCACCAGCGGCACCCGATGTGGGCACCCGGTGGCGGGCGCCGTACGTCAGGAGGACGTACCGGACGACCCGAAGATCCAGCTGACCAGGTGACTGAACAACTGGTCGAGACCCACGACGTACGCCATGATCACGCAGATGAACACGACCGCGATGACGGTGTAGTTCACCAGTTCCTGACGCGTCGGGTAGACCACCTTGCGCATCTCGGCGATGACCTGGCGGATGAACAGCCAGATGCGCGAGAACAGCCCACGCTTCGCCGGCGTGGCGCCCTGCGCCTCACCGCGATCCGTCGTGCTGGCCTGCGTCACGTCGTCTGCTTCCGTCGGTCCGGACGCCCCAGGGACGTCATGGTCACCACCGCGCGTTGCCACGCAGCGGCTTCGCAGGGCACGAGGGACTTGAACCCCCAACCCCCGGTTTTGGAGACCGGTGCTCTACCAATTGAGCTAGTGCCCTTCGATGAAATCCGGCCCCTTTGGGAAGGGCCCCTCGGGCATGACAAAACAGCCTGAGGTTTTCACCGGTGGGTCAAGCATACGGTGCGCTCGGCTGTGCGCATAACTCACGCTCGCAGGTACGGTCGGGCCATGACCGGGGCACGCGATCTGAGCACGTTGCCCAAAGCGCACCTGCATCTGCACTTCACCGGCTCGATGAGTCTGCCCACGCTGCACGAGTTGGCCGCCGAGCGCGGTGTGCGCCTGCCCGATGCCCTCAAGGGCGGTTGGCCGCCGAAGCTGTCCGGCGCCGACGAGCGGGGTTGGTTCCGTTTCCAGCGCCTGTACGACGCGGCCCGGGCCTGCGTGCGCGGCGAGGACGACCTGCGCCGCCTGGTCCGCGAAGCCGCGCGGGCCGACGCCGCCGAGGGCTCACGTTGGCTGGAGTTGCAGGTCGACCCCACTTCGTACGCCGGGCCGTTGGGTGGGATCAGCCCGGCGCTGGAAGTGATCCTGGACGAGGCCCGAGCCGCGAGCGCCGCGACGGGCACGGGCGTGGGGATCATCGTGGCCGCCTCGCGGATCCGGCACCCGCTGGATGCCCGGATCCTGGCCCGCCTGGCGGCACGGTACGCCGGGCAGGGGCCCGGCGAGGTCCTCGCCTTCGGGCTCAGCAACGACGAGCGCCGTGGAGACACCGACGACTTCGCACCGGCGTTTGCGATTGCCCGCCGGGCCGGGTTGGCGCGGGTTCCGCATGCCGGCGAGTTGCTGGGGCCCGAATCGGTGACCCAGACCTTGGACGCGCTCGCCCCGGATCGTCTGGGTCATGGGGTCCGCAGCGTCGAGGATCGCGACGTGCTGGCCCGGATCGTCGACGAAGGGGTGGCTCTGGAGGTCTGCCCGCGTTCCAACATCGCGTTGGGCGTCTACGCCGACGCCTCGCAGGTGCCGCTGCACGCGCTGGTGGACGCTGGCGCGACGATCGCGCTCGGCGCCGACGACCCGCTGCTCTTCGGCAGCCGTTTGGTCGACCAGTACGAGTTGGCCCGTGAACAGGGCTTCTCCGACGAGGGTTTGGCCGATCTGGCGCGTTCATCGGTCCACGCGTCACTGGCGCCGGCTCCCGTGAAGACCGCGATCCTCACCCAGATCGACCAGTGGCTGGCTACAACTCCAGACCCACCAGTACCGGTTCGTTGACCAGCGTCACGCCGAACTTCTGCTGAACGCCATCGCGCACCTCGCGCGCGATCTCGACAATCTGCCCGCCAGTGGCTCCGCCGCGGTTGGTGATGGCCAGCGGATGCTTCGTCGACAGCGCAGCAGGCCCGGGCAAGCCGTAGCCCTTGCCGAAACCGGCGCGCTCGATCAGCCAGGCCGCCGGCAGCTTCACCAGGCCATCCGGGGCAGGGAACCGCGGGGGTGCCTCTCCTGCTCGTTCGGCGACCTCGTCGGCAACGGCCGCCGGCACGATCGGGTTGGTGAAGAACGACCCGCAAGACCATGTATCAGGGTCCGGGTCATCGAGGACCATGCCGCGCCTCCTGCGTTGCACGAGGACCGCTTCACGAACGTCGCCCAGGGGTGCCCGCTGGCCCTGTTCGATCCCCAGCTGACTGGCCAGATCGGCGTACCGGACGGGCGTGGACAGCGGCTGGGGGTGCAGCTGGAAGGCCACTTCGAGCACGACGTACCGGCTGCCGAAGGCGTCCTTGCGGGTGCGTTTGAAGACCGAGTCGCGGTAGGCGAACTGGGCGTCGGCGGCGGCAAAAGTGCGGATCATGCCGGTCACCCGATCGAGCGTGCGGATCTGCGCGATGGTCTGCGCGACCTCCTGGCCGTAGGCGCCGACGTTCTGCACCGGCGTTGCACCGGCCAGGCCCGGGATCCCCGAGAGCGCCTCCAGCCCGGACCACTCCTGCGCGCAGGCGTAGGCCACGAAGTCATCCCACGGCTCCCCTGCGGACACCCACACGTACGCGCCGCTGCACTCATCGAGGGACTCGGTGCGCACGCCGGTGTTGGCGACCTGCACCACAGTGCCCGGGAAGCCGGCCTCGCCGATGACGACATTGGAGCCACCGGACAGGATCAGCAGCGGTTCGTCGGCGTCGTCGACCTCCCGGACGGCGTCCACCAGTTCGTCGGTGGTCTCGGCGATGACGTAGCGGGCGGCCGGACCGCCCACCCGCATGGTGGTGTGGTCGGCCAGCGGTTCGTCGTCGAGCTGCTTCACGTCAGCCGGACAGTAATGCTGGTCTTTGCCAGCACCTTCGCGTCGTTGCTGGTCGCGGTCAGATCGACGGTCGCGATGCCGTCCTCGATCTGCTTGACGACTCCGGTCACGTCGATCTGCGCGCCACCGTCGTAGGGCACGGGTACGGGGGCACTGAACCGCGTGCTGTACCCGGTGATCCGGCTCGCGTCACCAATCCACCGGCCGACGATCTCACCGGCCGCACCCATCGTCCACATCCCGTGCGCGATCACGTCCGGCAGGCCGACGCCCTTGGCGAAGCGCTCGTCCCAGTGGATGACGTTGAAGTCGCCACTGGCACCGGCGTAGCGGATCAGCCGCGCGCGGTCGACCTCAACGGTGAGCGCGGGCAGTTCGTCGCCGACGGCGATCTGGGTCAGGTCGGTCATCAGGCGTCTCCTCGGATCACCAGGACGCTGCGCGCATCGCAGACGGGTTCACCGGTCGTGGTCTGGATCGCGGTCTCGAGGGTCACCATCGAATGCCCGCCGGCGGAACGAACCGACGCCACCGTCGTGGCCGCCGTGACCTCATCGCCGGCGACCAGCGGGCGGTGGTGGGTGAAGGACTGCTCGCCGTGCACGAGCCGCGCGAAATCGACCTCGGCTTCCGGGTCGAGCAGCATCGCACCCTCGGCTTTCTGCGCGATCAGGATCGCGAAGGTCGGCGGGGCGATGACGTCGGTGAAACCGCGCTGCTGCGCCACTGCGGGATCCGTGTGCGCAGGATCTGAGGCGCCCACAGCGGCAGCGAACTCGCCGATCTTGGCCCGCGACACGACGTACGGGGAAATAGCTGGATAGGTGCGTCCTTGCACCGCGGGGTTGACCGGCATGACCCCAATCTAGTCAGTACCGGGCATGCGAAAGCGCCACCCCGGTGATCCGGGATGGCGCTTTGCGAAGTCTCGCCTTTAGCGGGTTTCGCGGTGCGCGGTGTGCTTGCCGCAGCGCGGGCAGAACTTGGCCAGCTCAACCCGGTCGGGGTTGTTGCGGCGGTTCTTCTTGGTGATGTAGTTGCGCTCCTTGCACTCCGTGCACGCCAAAGTGATCTTCGGGCGAACGTCTGCGCTCTTGCTAGCCACGGGGCAACCTGCTCTCGGTGTTCTTGCGTATCAAACTTCGGTTCACTGCATCGGCCGGATGGCCGCGTGCTGACGGGGTGGTCAGCTCTTGACTTGCGCCAGTAGCGGGGGCGGGGCTCGATCCCGCGACCTCACGATTATGAGTCGTGCGCTCTAACCAGCTGAGCTACCCCGCCTCGATCAACACCCGGGATGCGTACTGCATTCCAGAGGTTCATCAGAGCCCCCAAACGGAATCGAACCGTTGACCTTCTCCTTACCATGGAGACGCTCTGCCGACTGAGCTATAGGGGCCGGCTCCGCAGGCGCACAAACGTCCTTCTCGCGAAGGGTTTTTGTGCGCTAGCAGCGCGACGAAGAGGCTACCTCAGGTGAGCCGGGAACCTGAAATCGAGGCGGCGCGTGAGGGGTTTGGAACTGGTTGCCCCGCCGCAGGGTGTGCCGAGGGGCAACCGGTTCCAAAGCGTTGGTCATGACAGCGCTCGCACACTCCCCCGCACCAACTCGGTGCCCTTCTTGAGGTTGCGCAGTGACATCTCCCACGAGCCGTCCTGGCCGCCGGGGTGCGCGACGAACGTGACCGTGCCGGGGATGTTGACCGGCTTGCGGAACTCCATCTCCGTCACGTACGCCGCGGGCAGCCGGGCGTCCAACGCCGCCACCATCGCGGCCTGGCTCCACATCCCGTGCGCGATGGCCGTCGGGAAACCCATGGCCTTCGCCGACAGACCCGACATGTGGATCGGGTTGACGTCCCCGCTGACCCGCGAGAACCGTCGCCCCAGATCACCGGGCAGTCGCCAGATCGCCCCCGGACCCTCGACACCGTCGCCGGTGTCGACCTTCGCCGGCACCTCACCAGCGATCTTCTGGCCGCGGTAGAGGTAGACCGCCAGGCCCTCCCACACCAGTTCCGAGCCGACGAACGCCTGCGAGAGGACATCGACCTGGACGCCGGCCCGGTGCGGCCGGGCATTCTCCGCCCACGTCTCGAGGGTGAGTTCCTCGCTGAGCAACACCGGCCGGTGCTGAGTCAGCCGATTGCTCAGGTGGACGCTTCCCATGAGCGGAAACGGGTACCGCTTGTCAGCGAACAGCGTTGCCTGCAAAGGGAATACGAGATTATGCAGGTACGTGATGGGAAGCTCGTTGAGCAGCGGAAAACCACAGACATGGTCGTAGTCCGCGAGCGCATTGACGTCGATCGTGACGCCGGTCTGGCGAACCTTCAGATCGGGCAGACCGGCCTTGCCGGTGCGGCCGCGCGAGGACGCGACCGCTCCGGCGAAGACTTTGGCCAGGACCGGCGTCGACTTCAGTTCGATGGTGTCGATCTGCGTTGCTCCAGCCACGCCGGCTCAGGCCCCCAGTTGCGAGTGGCCGCAGACCCGCAGGATCTGACCGGTCACACCCGCCGAACCCGGCTCGGCCAGGAACGCGATGGCCTCGGCCACGTCCACCGGCTGACCGCCCTGCATGAGCGCGTTGATCCGGCGGCCGACCTCACGGGTGGCGAACGGGATCTTGGCGGTCATCTCGGTCTCGATGAAGCCCGGGGCGACGGCGTTGATGGTGATCTGTCGCGGCGCCAGCTCCGGGGCCTCGGCCCGCACCAGACCCATCACACCGGCCTTGGAGGCGGCATAGTTGGCCTGGCCGCGGTTACCACCGATGCCGGAGGTCGAGGCGACACCGATGATCCGGCCACCGTCCTTCAGGCCACCCTTCAACGAGGGGTCCAGCAGCGTGGCGTTGATTGCCATCTCGGCCTTGATGTTGACCGCGATGACGCTGCCCCAGCGGGCGGTGTCGTCGTTGACGAACAGCTTGTCCCGGGTGATGCCGGCGTTGTGCACGATCGCCGCGAGCTTGTCGCCCTTGCGGGCCACCGCCTCGGCGATCTTCTGCCCCGCGTCGGGCGCGGTGATGTCCAGTTGCAGCGCGACACCACCGATCTTGTTGGCGACCTTGGTCAGCGCCTCACCGGCGGCCGGGATGTCCACCACGACGACCGTCGCGCCCTGGCGGGCGAAGACCTCGGCGATCTTGGCGCCGATGCCGCGCGCGGCACCGGTGACGACGGCCACCTCACCCTTGAGCGGCACCCGCCAGTCCTCGACCTCGGCGACCGGAGCCGCACCGACGCGCAGGGGCTGCCCCCCGACGTACGCCGATCGGCTGGAGAGAAAGAAGCGCACCGGGGAGGCGAGCACCTCCGGCTCGTCGAACGCATCGCGCGACAGCCAGATCAGGTTGGCAGTGGCCCCGCGCAGCAGTTCCTTGCCGATCGAGCGCATGATGCCCTCGAGGGCCTGCTGGGCGGCGGCGGCCTCCGGCTCCTCCTGCTCGGCCGGCGGGGTGCCGACGATCAGCACCCGGGCGCTCTTGCCCAGCGCCTTGACGGCCGGCGCGAAGGTGGCCCGGAAGGTCTCCAGGTCATCGATCGTGCGAATCCCGGTGGCGTCGTACACGGCCGCCCCGAGGGAGCCCTTGTCGTACGTCGTCTCAGGGGTTGCGCTGATGACCGTGGCCCCGGAGGACTCGACGATCGAGGTCAGCGCCTTGGCGACGTTGCCGCCGTCGAAGGAGCCGATCGCGACCGGGCCGGTGGTCAGGTCCTGGCCTGGTTCGTAGCGGCGCAGGACCGGGGGCTTGGGCAGCCCGACGGTGCCGGCGAGCTTCTTGCCCAGCGGGTTCTTGTTGACGAAGTTGCTGTAGTTGTCAGCCATCACACTGCCTCCAGAATCGCGACGACGCCCTGGCCACCCGCGGCGCAGATGGAGATCAGTCCGCGGCCAGAGCCCTTCTCGTGCAGCATCTTGGCCAGGGAGGCCACGATGCGACCGCCGGTGGCGGCGAACGGGTGACCCGCGGCCAGCGAGGACCCGTTGACGTTCAGCTTGCTGCGGTCGATCGAGCCCAGCGGCGCGTCAAGACCCAGCCGCTCCTTGCAGAACTCCGGGCTCTCCATGGCGGCCAGGTGGCACAGCACGGTGGAGGCGAACGCCTCGTGGATCTCGTAGAAGTCGAAGTCCTGCAGCGTCAGGTTGTTGCGCTTGAGCAACCGGGCGATCGCGTACGGCGGCGCCATCAGCAGTCCCTCGGCACCGTTGACGTAGTCGACCGCGGCAGCCTCACCGTCAACAAAGCGGGCCAGCGGCTCGATCTTGTGCTCCTCGGCCCACTCCTTGGAACCCAGCAGGACCACGGAGGCACCGTCGGTCAGCGGGGTGGAGTTGCCCGCGGTCATCGTGGCGCCCTCACCCTTGCCGAAGACCGGCTTGAGTTTGGCCAGCTTCTCCACAGAGCTGTCCGGGCGCAGGTTGTTGTCCTTGCTCACACCCAGATAGGGGGTGATCAGGTCGTCGAAGAAACCCCGGTCGTAGGCGGCGGCCAGATTGTGGTGGCTGCGAGCAGTCAACTCGTCTTGCGCCTCCCGGGTGATGCCCCACTCCTTGGTGGTGATCGCCTGGTGGTCACCCATGGCCAGGCCGGTGCGTGGCTCGGCGTTCTTCGGCTGCTCGGGCGCCAACTGGCCGGGACGGATCTTGGTCAACGCCTTGATCCGGTCACCGGCGGACTTGGCGTAGTTGGCCTTCATCAGGGTGCGACGCAGGTCGTCGTTGAGGGCCAGCGGGGCGTCGGAGGTGGTGTCTGAGCCACCGGCGATGGCTGAGTCGATCTGGCCGAGGGCGATCTTGTTGGCGGTGAGGATCGCGGTCTCAAGGCCGGTGCCACAGGCCTGCTGCACGTCGTACGCCGGCGTCGTGGGCGACAGGTGCGAGCCCAGGACCGACTCACGAGTCAGGTTGAAATCGCGGGCGTGTTTGATGACGGCGCCGGCGGCAACCTCGCCGACCTGCTCGCCGCCCAGACCGTAACGGGCGACCAGACCGTCGATCGCGGCGGTCAACATGTCCTGATTGGAGGCCTTGAGGTATTTGCCACCAGAGCGAACGAACGGAAGGCGGTTACCGCCGAGGACATAGACGTCACGTGGACTGCTCATCGCAGGTCTCCTGATGCTGGACCGGGGCCCCCTTGAGGAGGCATTTTACCGATACCGAGAGTAGCAGGTACGCCGGGTTTCGGATACTGTGGGTCTCATGCCCACCACCGAACCGGCGACCCGCCCCGACGGACGGGATACCCGCTGGACGGCACATCGAGCCGAGCGGCGCCGCGAACTCGTCGAGGCTGCGCTGCGGGCGATCCGCGCCCACGGCGCGACGGTCGGGATGGATGAGATCGCCGCCGAAGCCGGGACCTCCAAGACGGTGATCTACCGGCACCTGGGTGACCGACTGGGGCTCTACCTGGCGGTGTGCGAGGCCGTCGACGGCATCATCCTGGCCGACTTCGCCAAGGCGATGTCGGCCAGCGGCGTTCACATCGGCACCGACGATCTGTTCGAAGGCGATCCCTACGACGTGCTCGCTGCGGTCATCGGGTCCTACCTCTCGCTGGTCGAGCGTGACCCAGAGGTCTATCGCTTCGTCACCCGGCGGCCCTTGGTGGATCTGCCGCCGGAGACCGACCCGGTGATCGGCCTGACCGACGCGATCGCCGAGTCCCTAACGGAGATCTTCCGTAAGGCGCTGCTGGCGCGCGATGAGGACACCAGCGCCGCCGCCAGCTGGGCACACGGCCTGGTCGGCTTCGTCCGCGAAGCCGCCGACCGCTGGCTCGCGGACCCTGAGCGGGAACCGCGCGATGAGGTCGTCCGGCATCTGGCCCGCTTCGCCAGCGTCGGACTGAGCGGTGTCCTGGACCTGCACTGAACCGCTGAACCACGGACCGCCCGTGGAGGCAACGAGAGGGTAGATCAATGCCGAGCACCCTGACCGGGACCGCTGCACCCGTGGACGCCCGGGTCGACGAACTGCGGGCCCTGCTGGACGGCCCCTGGCGCGAGTTGCGCGAACGCTTCCGCACTGAGATCGAGCCGGAGATGGTCCTGGGCGAACCGGGCCGCTCCATCGAGGACAACCGCGCCCGGGTCACCGGACAGTTACTCAACCTGGCCGAAAAAGGTTACGGCAGAGTCGGATTCCTGACCGAGTACGGCGGCGAGTACGACTACGGCGCCTCGTGCGTCCTGTTCGAGATGCAGGCGTACGGCGACCTGTCGCTGACCGTGAAGACCGGGGTCCAGTTCGGTCTCTTCGGCGGCGCGGTCCAGCGCCTGGGCACCGCGCGCCACCACGCGGCGTACCTGGAAGACATCATGACCGGCAAGCTGCTCGGGTCCTTCGCGATGACCGAGGAGGGGCACGGCTCGAATGTGCAGCGACTGGAGACGACGCTGACCTACGACGTCGAGGCGGGCGATTTCGTGCTGCACTCCCCCACCCCGAGTTCGATCAAGACCTACATCGGCAACGCCGCCCGGAACGCGCAGCTGGCGGTCGTCTTCGCCCAGTTGATCGTGCCGGCCGGGCCGCAGGGGGTGCACGCAATCCTCGTGCCGGTCCGTGATGGCGACGGTAAACCGTTGCCGGGCGTGACAATTGGCGACAACGGACCGAAGGCTGGTCTGCCCGGAGTCGACAACGGAACGTTCCTGTTCGACCACGTGCGGGTGCCGCGGGAGAACCTGCTCAACGCGTACGGCGACGTGGCTGCGGACGGCAGCTACACCTCGGACATCGAGGGCGAGAACAAGCGCTTCTTCACCATGCTCGGCACGCTGGTGCGCGGCCGGGTGTGTGTGGGCGGCGGTGCCGCAGCGTCGGCGAAGAAGGCGCTGGTGATCGCGCTGCGCTACGGCACGGCGCGCCGACAGTTCGAGGCGCCCGGAGTCGAGCAGGAGAACGTGATCCTGGACTACCTTGCGCACCAACGGAAACTGTTCCCACGCCTGGCGCGGTCGTACGCGCTGTCCTTCGCCCAGAACGAACTGACCAGCCGGTTGCAAGCGCTGCAAGGTGAAGGCGCGCAGCCCGACGAGCAGGGTCAGCGGGAGTTGGAGGGCCTGGTCGCCGGCATGAAGGCGCTGAGCACCTGGCACGCGATCGACACCATCCAGACCTGTCGCGAAGCGTGCGGTGGCGCGGGGTACATCGGGGAGAACGAGTTGGGGCAGATGCGCGCCGACACCGATGTCTTCGCCACGTTCGAGGGCGACAACACGGTGCTGTTGCAATTGGTCGCCAAGGGCCTGCTGACGCAGTACAAGGAGACCTTCTCCGACCTGGACGCGGCCGATCTGGTCGGACTGATCACTCGTCAGGTCGGCGACACCATCGTGGAGAAGACCGCTGGTCGCGCGGGCCTGCAGAAGCTCGTCGATGCAGTGACGCCGCGCAACGACGAGACCGCCCTGGACAACCGCGGCTGGCAGTTGTGGATGTTCCGCGAGCGCGCCGAACACCTGCTGGAGACACTCGGCAAGCGACTGCGCAAAGCGACGCGCGAGAACGCGTTCGAGCTGTTCAACAACGCCCAGGACCACGTGCTGGAGTCAGCGCGGGCCTACATCGAGGAGTTCATCCTGACCGAGGCGAGTGCCGCCTGGCAGGCGATGCCGAAGGGGCCAGCGCGCGATCTGCTGGACAAGGTCATCGATCTGTACGCACTGTCCTCGATCGAGGCCGACAAGGCGTGGTTCCTGGAGCACGGCCGGCTGACCGACAAGCGGTCCCGGTTGGTGACCGCGACCGTCAACGACCTCTGCCAGGCCCTGCGGCCGGAGGTGGACACACTGACCCGGGCTCTCGGCGTACCTGATCAGCTGATCGTGGCGCCGATCGCTCACTGACCCAACGCGAAGGCCCGGTCACCTGGTGGTGGCCGGGCCTTGCTGCGTCTGGTGCCAGGTGAAGGATTCGAACCTTCGTAGCTTTCGCGACGGATTTACAGTCCGCTCCCATTGGCCGCTCGGGCAACCTGGCGCGATGGACGCTGGACGAGGATAACAAGGGACGCCGGGTCGTTGCTAATCGCCGACGAGCGGGATACTGAGGGGCAGACCCGACCGGTTAGCAAAGGAGCCCACCATGGCCGATTCTTCGTTCGACATCGTCAGCAAGCTGGACAGCCAGGAGATCAACAACGCCGTCAACCAGGCCGCCAAGGAGATCAGCACCCGCTATGACTTCAAGGGCGTCGACGCCGAGGTCAGCCTGTCGGGCGAGAAGATCCTGATGAAGGCCAACAGCGAGGAGCGCACCCTGGCCGTCCTGGACGTGCTGCAGAGCAAGCTGATCAAGCGCGGCGTCTCCCTCAAGGTGCTGGACCTATCCAACGACGGTGAGCCCAAGCTGTCCGGCAAGGAATACCGCCTGGAGGCGGCCCTGAAGGAGGGCATCAGCCAGGAGGACGCGAAGAAGATCTCCAAGATCATCCGCGACGAGGGCCCGAAGTCGGTCAAGGCGCGTATCGAGGGCGACGAGTTGCGGGTCACCTCCAAGTCCCGCGACGACCTGCAGGAGGTCCAGCGTCTGCTGAAGGCCGCGGACCTGGACGTGGCGCTGCAGTTCACCAACTACCGGTAACCGGAACTCAGCTGACCGGGCGTTCGGGGAGTACGGCGTCCAGCAGCGTCCGCGTGTACTCAGACTCCGGCGCGGCGAAAAGCTCTGCTGCAGAGCGGTATTCCTGCGTTTTGCCGTTCTGCAGCACCAGGACGTCGTGGCTCATCTGCTGCACGATCGCCAGGTCGTGCGCGATGAACAGATAGGTCAGCCCGAGGTCCTGCTGCAGTTGCGCGAGCAACGCCAGCACTTTCGCCTGAATGGAGACGTCCAAGGACGCCGTCGCCTCGTCCAGGATCATCACTGACGGTTCCAGGGCGAGCGCACGAGCGATCGATACGCGCTGCCGCTGCCCGCCGGAGAGTTCGTGCGGGTAACGCTGCGCCATCTCGGCCGGTAGCTCCACCAGCCCCAGCAGTTCCCGGATCCGCTCGTCCCGCGAACCCTTGGCCAAACCATGCACGACCAACGGCTCTGCGATCGAATCCTGCACGCGCGCTTTGGGATCCAGTGACGAGAAGGGGTCCTGGAAGACCATGGCCAACTTGCGGCGCACCTGGCGGGAACGGCGTTTGCCCAGCAGTTCGTCACCCTCCAGGATCGCCGAACCCGCGTCCGCCGGGACGATGCCGGTCAGGGCGTTGGCGATCGTGGACTTACCCGAGCCGGACTCCCCCACGATGCCGAGCGTGTGTCCGCGTCGCAGGGCGAACGACACGTCATCGACCGCGTGCACCTCTTCCTTGCCACTCGGCGTACTCACTGAGAACCGCACGTCGAGCCCGGACACCTCCAGCACCACCGGCTGCTGCGGATCGGCCGGCGCCGGCTGGTGTTTGCCGATGACCGGGCGGGCCTGCAGCAACTCCTGGGTGTAGGCGTCGCTGGGGTCGTCCAGCAGTTCCAGGATCGGGCGGTGCTCGATCGCGTCACCGTGGCGCAACACCAGCACATCCTCGGATACGCGCCCGATCACCCCGAGGTCGTGACTGATCCAGACCACCGCGGTCCCGGTGCGTTCCTGCAGGTCCTTCACCAGGTCGATGATCTGCGCCTGGGTGGTCACATCCAAGGCCGTCGTCGGTTCGTCGGCGATCAACAACTCCGGGTCGTTGGCCAGGGCGACGGCGATCATCACCCGCTGCCGCTGACCACCGGACAACTGGTGCGGGTACGCCGAGAGCCGGGCTTCCGGTTTCGGAATCCCTACCGCCTCAAGCAGTTCCAGTGCTCTGGCGCGCGCGTCGCGACGGGTCGCGTGCCGATGCACCTCGATGGGTTCGGTGATCTGCCGCTCGAGGGTGAGCAGCGGGTTCAGCGACGTGGCCGGGTCCTGGAACACGAAGCCGACGGTGTTGCCGTGGACAGCCCGCAGCGCGGCCGGGGACGCACCCACCAACTCCTGCCCCGACAACCTGCTCGAACCGGACACCCGCGATGCAGGTGCATCGAGCAGACCCGTCGCGGCCAGCACGGTGAGTGACTTGCCGGAGCCGGACTCACCCACGATGCCGAGCGTCTCGCCCTTCTCCACCGCGAAGGAGACGCCGTGGACGATCTCACGCCGACCAATGGTGACTTTGAGGTCACGAACGTCAAGGACAACCTCGCTCATCGGCGCTTCCTCGCTTCCATGATCGAGCGTTGTTTGGGATCCATTACGTCGCGCAGCCCGTCACCGACCAGGTTGAAGGCGAGCACTGTGATGAAGATCGCGGCACCGGGGAAGACACTCATCCACCAGGCCTGACCGACGAATCCCTGGGCGTCGTAAAGCATTCGGCCCCACGAGGGCTGCGGCGGCTGCACACCAAGACCGAGGAAGGACAGTGCCGCCTCGGACAGGATCGCGAAGGCCAACGACAACGAGGTCTGCACCATCAGCGGGGCGGCAATGTTGGGCAGGATCCGCTTGAGCAGGATCCGCCAGGTCGGCGTACCCATCGTCTGCGACACCTGCACGAAGGTCTCCGTCCGCGCGGACAGTGTGCTCGCCCGCGCGACACGGGCGAAGATCGGCGTGTAGACCACCCCGATCGCCAGGGTCGTGCTGGCGACGCTGGGACCGAGAATCGCGATGATCGCCAGTGCCAGCAGGATGACCGGGAAGGCGAACATCACGTCGACGACCCGCATCAGCACTGCATCCACCCAGCCGCCGATGTAGCCGGACACGATGCCGAGCGTGACGCCGATGACGAACGCGAAAAGCACTGATATGACGGCGACTTGGATGGAGACCCGGGTTGCGACCAGGATCCGCGAGAAGATGTCGCGGCCCAGGTCATCGGTCCCCAACCAGTGCGCACCCGAAGGACCCTGCAACGCCCGGGGCACGTCGATGTCGTTGATCCCGTACGGCGCGATCCACTGGCCGATGATCGCGATGACCACGACCACGAGCAACACGATGATGCTGATCAAGGTGATCGGGTTGCCGATCAGCAGCCGCCAGGCGGGGATACGCAGATCCTCCTCGACCGCCTCGTCCTCGGGCTCGACCGGTTCGATCTCAAGTGGGCTGAAGGTCATGACAGGCGGATCCTCGGGTCGACGAGCGCGTAGATCACGTCCACGATGAAGTTGACCAGCAGGAACATCGCCGCGATCAGCAGGATCGAGCCCTGGATCAGCGGGTAGTCGCGGTTCTGCACGGCCGTGTAGACCAAGTTGCCCAAGCCCGGCCAGGCGAAGACCACCTCGACCACCAGGACACCACCGAGGATGGTTGCCAACTGGATACCCGTGATCGTGACGATCGGGATGAGCGCATTGCGCACGATGTGCCGGAAGGTCACCATCCGCGGCGGCAGGCCCTTGGACTTGGCGGTGCGCACGTACGACATGGAACGTACGTCGAGCACGGCCGAGCGCACGTAGCGCGTCATGATCGCGCCGGCCACCAGGCCGACCGTCGCGCCGGGCAGGATCACGTGCTTGAGCCAGTCCAATGGGTCATCGGTGATGGCGGTGTAGCCCGATGACGGCAGCCACCCCAGCTTCGCCGAGAACAGGCTGATCAGCAGAAGGCCCATCCAGAAGTCCGGCACGGAGACACCGAATTGGCTTGCCAATCGGATCAATCCGTCACCGATGCCGCCCTCGTGCATAGCGGCCCAGACCCCAGCCACCAAGGAGATGGCCAGACCGATCACGATGCCGACGACCGCCAACGAGATGGTCGCCGGCAACCGGGACAACAGTGCCGTGGTCACTGGCTGACCGGACCGGAAGCTGACCCCCAGGTCCCCGGTCAGGGCGTGCCCGACGTACTGGAAATACTGCAGCAGGAGCGGTTGGTCCAGCCCGGACGCCTGGCGTAGCGCGGTGTAGGCCTCGGGTGTGTACCGCGTGCCGAGCGCGATCCGCACCGGGTCGCCGGGCACCAGGTGCACGATCGAGAAGGCCAGGATGCTGACCCCGAAGAGCACGATGACCGAATAGATCAGCCGCGTGCGCAGGAAACGCAGGAGGCCGGCCCCCCGCACCTCGCGGCGCCCCTTGGCGGGGGCTTCGCTGGGTGTCGGGGTGGCCGGCTCCGTGGCGGTCACTGGCTGATCGACGCCGAGCCGAAGCGGATCGCTTTGTCGCTACGCGCTTCGTACCCGGTCAGTTTCGGCGACCACGCCTGGATGACGGCGGGGTTGTAGAGGTAGATGTAGCTCGCCTCGTCCGCCACGATCGTTGCAGCCTTGGCGTAGTCCTCCTTGCGCTTGGCCTGGTCGGTCTCGATCGCGCCCGCGTCGAGCAGTTTGTCGACCTCGGCGTTGGAGTAGTGCTGGAAGTTGAACGACTGGCCGGTGCGCTGCTGGGAGAAGTAGTACTCGGCCGGGTCGATGTTGCCGATCCAACTCATCATGTACATGTCCCAGTTGCCGGCGCCCTGGTCGGACAGGAACGTCGCGAAGTCGACCGTCTTGATCTTGACGTTGATGCCGTAGGGCTGCAGCGCGCTGGCGATGATCTGCGCGGTCGTCACCGTCTCCGGGTAGTCCGAGGTGGCCAGGAAGTTGATCGTGCCGCCCTTGTGGCCGGCCTGGGCGAACAACTGCTTGGCCTTGTTCTCGTCCTTGGAGTACTTGTCGTACTCGGTGTACCACTGCGACTGCTTGGGGATGGCCAGCTGGTTCTCGGTGCCGGTGCCGTAGGTCGTCGCCTGCACGATCGCCTGGCGGTCAATGGCCCAGGCAATGGCCTGACGGACCGCAACGTTGTTGAACGGCGCCTTCTTCTGGTTCATGGTGAGGTACTGGTAGTCGTTGCTCGGCACGACCGCGGTCTTGACCGCCGAGTTGGACTCCAGACCCTTCACCTGTTGCGGCGGAATGACATCCGTCCACTGGATCTCGCCGTTCTTCAGCGCGGTGATCGCGGTGTTGCCGTCGGAGATGAAGCGGTAGGTCACCGAGCTCAGCTTCGGCTTGTCACCCCAGTAGTTCGCGTTCGGCTTCAACGTGATGTGGTCACCGCTGACCCAGTCCGAGACCACGAACGGACCGCTGCCGATCGGGTCGCGGCCGATCTTGCCCGAGGTGACGTTCTTCTCCTCGACGATGCCGACACCCTTGAACCCACCGATCAGCGTCAGCAGGTTCGGGGTCGGCGTCTTGACCTTGATCTCAACGGTCTTGTCGTCCGGTGCCGTGACCGAACTGACGGAGGCGAACCGCCAGGACGGGGACAGCTTGCCCTTGATGATCCGGTCGTAGGTGTAGACAACGTTCTTGGCGTTCAACGGGGTGCCGTCGGAGAACTTCACCCCGTCGCGCATCGTGAACGTCCAGGTCAACTGGTCGCTCGAGGTCTTCCACGAGGTGGCCAGGTCGGGCTGCATCTCGCCCTTGGCGTCGGGCTCGACGAGGGTGTCGTAGACGTTCTCCAGCACTTCGAAGGAGGCGTACGACGAGGTCTTGTTCGGGTCCAGTTGGTCGGGCTCGGCAGAGATCGCTGCCGTGAGGGCACCTCCAGCGTTCGCGGCGGCACTTCCGCCGCCGGCGGATCCGGAAGCGGACCCGTTCAGGTTGACTCCGCCGCCGGACGAACAGCCGGCGAGGGCTACCGCTCCCGCGGCCACAGCCGCGAGCAGGATCTTGCGCATGAACTCTCCCACGATCAGTTTGCTGATTGTTCATCAGTATGTGGCGTGACGGCGGTGCCCACAATGATTCGGCCCAACTCGTTGCACGCTCGTAACACGCGACGGTCGCGCGGGTCAGTCCTCGAACGGGCTGAACGAGCCGATCAGCACACAGCGCCGGTCGGTGGAATTGGCCCAGTAGTGCGGGACGGAACACCGGTAGGACATGGCGTCACCAGAGCGCAGGGTGACCTCTCGTTTGCCGTGCACGATCTCCAGCGCACCCTCCACGATGAAGATGCTCTCGGTGCCGATGTGCCGGAATGGCGCGTGCTGGTTGGTGAAGTGCGGCGGCACCGTGGAGCGGATGACCTGCAGCGTCGTCATGCCTCGTGGGGTCAGCAACTCGCGGCGCACGCTGGGACCCGCACCCTGCGCGCCGTACTCGGACATGACGTAACGCCCATCCGCCCGCACCACGTGCTCGTCCTCCGAGCCCTGATCCGCGAGCAGTTGTTGCATCGGCAGGTCGAGCGAATTCGCTACTCGCTGAAGGGTTTGTAGCGATGGATTGCCCAGACCGCGCTCCAGCTCGCTGATCCGGCCGAAGCTGACACCGGAGCGTTTGGCGAGCGCGTCCACCGTGAGCCGTCGGCGTTTGCGCTCACGCCGGACGATGGTGCCGATGGTCGCCACGGTGCGGTTCAACTCGTCCGTGGCCTCGATGGATCGGGCGGACATGGCGATCAGAGTAGGCCATGCCCGGGCAGCGGGCGCGGCGTCGGACCCGGCTTAGCCTGCAGCGGCCACCATTCGAACGGCGAGGCGTGCGTGGTGGCTGGCGATGCGATCCGGCGCTGGATCGGTGGCCGGGCGGTACCAGCGCGCGGCGTCGATAGCCATCGCCACAATGGCATTGGAGGTGATCCGCACGTCGTCGACCACGAATGATCCGTCGGCCACCCCCGTGCGCAGCAGCCGCCGCACAATCCCCTGGATCTGGGCCCGCAGCTTCTCGATGTCTTCCCGGTGTTGCGCTGACAGGCCATCGAGTTCGTAGTTGACCACGCGCGCGGCCGCGTATTCGCGGGTGTGCCGCAGCACCATCGCGTGGACGACGGCTTCCAGCTTGCCGGCCACTTCTGGTGCCCCGGCGATCGCGGCTCGCATGTCGGTCAGGATCGCCTCGTGCCCGGCCCGGGAGATCGCGTAGAGCAGGTCCTCCTTGGTGCGGTGATGCACGTAGACCGCGGCAGGGCTCAGACCGGCGGCGGCAGCGATGTCACGGGTTGTCGTGGCGTGAAAGCCCTTCTCCCCGAACGCCTTACGGGCAGCCTCGATAAGACGGGAGCGCGTCAGATCCGCGCCTGACTCGGTTGGTTGAGTCGCCACGTCCGTCACCTCCGTCTCGCCAGTCATCACAATCCCTAACCCTAGTGGGCTGTGCTGCGCACGAGCCGGACCGCTCTCGTTGACTGACTCCGAGCCCGGTGCGACACTGGGAGGGATACTAAGCAAGCGCTTAGTCACCAGCCAATCTCTCATCGTCATCGCACAACCGCAACCGCGCGCTACTGCCCAACCTGAGGAGCCGACATGCCCCGCAACATCTACGACGAAGACCACGAGGCGTTCCGCGCGAGTGTGCGCGAGTTCGTGGAGCGCACCCTGCGCCCGCGGGCCGAGGAGATGATCGCCGACAAGACCATCTCGCGGGATATCTGGCTGGACGCCGGCAAGCAGGGCCTGCTGTCGCTGGACATCCCCGAGGAGTACGGCGGCGCCGGGGCTGACGACTACCGGTTCAACGCGGTCGTCGCCGAGGAGATCTCCGCGTTCAACGCCGCGACGGCCTCCTGCTTCGGCATCCACTCCGACGTGTGCCCGCCGTACATCGTCGACCTGGGCACGGAGGAGCAGAAGCAGCGCTGGCTGCCCGGTATCGCCTCGGGCGAGAAAATCATCGCGATCGGGATGACCGAACCCTCCGGTGGCTCCGACCTGGCCGCGCTGAAGACCACCGCGGTCAAGGACGGTGACGAGTGGGTCATCAACGGCTCCAAGACCTTCATCACCAACGGCTACCAGGCCGACCTGGTCATCGTGGCGACCCGGACCGACCCGACCAAGGGCGCCAAGGGCATCACTCTGTTCGTGGTCGAGGACGGCATGCCCGGCTTCACCCGCGGTCGCAAGCTGGACAAGGTCGGTCAGGAGGAGTCCGACACCGCCGAGTTGTTCTTCGAGAACGTCCGGGTGTCCGACGAGAACCGCCTGGGCCCGGAGGGTATGGGCTTCATCTCGATGATGCAGCGTCTCCCGCAGGAGCGCGTCGGCGCCGCGGTGTCGAACACCGCCCACGCTGCGCAGATCCTCTCCGAGACGATCGAATACACCAAGGAGCGCAAGGCCTTCGGTCAGCCGATCGGCACCTTCCAGCACAACAAGTTCAAGATCGCCGAGCTGGTCACCAAGATCGAAGTCACGCAGGCCTACGTCGATGACTGCATCGCTGCACACGCCAAGGGCGAACTGACCCCTGTGGACGCCGCGAAAGCCAAGTGGTGGAGCGCCCAGGTGCAGAACGACGTACTCGATGAGTGCGTGCAGCTCTACGGTGGGTACGGCTTCATGAACGAATACCGCGTCGCCCGCGCCTGGCGCGATGCTCGGGTCACCAAGATCTGGGCCGGCTCGAACGAGATCATGAAGGAACTGATCGGCCGCGACCTGGGCCTGTGAGCCCACGCGCACGCACCAACTGACAGCCCAACTGACAAAGGAGTCACGTACATGAGCGAAGAAACCCGAGTTGCCATCGTCACCGGCGCCGCCCGCGGCATCGGCGCCGGCGTTGCCGAGCGACTGGTGCAGGACGGCTTCAAGGTCGCGGTGATCGACCTCGACGAAGCCGCCAGCCAGGCGACCGCCGAGCAGATCACCGCAGGTGGCGGCACGGCGATCGGCGTGGGTGCCGACGTCAGCGACGAGGCGTCGGTGCAGGCCGCCGTCGATCGCGTCGCCGCCGAACTGGGCGCCCCGACCGTATTGATCAATAACGCCGGCGTACTGCGCGACAACCTGCTGTTCAAGATGAGCGTCGAGGACTGGGACACCGTCATGAACGTGCATCTGCGCGGTAGCTTCCTGATGGCTCGCGCCGTGCAGAAACACATGGTGGACGCCAAATACGGCCGGATCGTGAACCTGTCCAGCACCTCGGCGCTGGGCAACCGGGGCCAGGCGAACTACTCGGCGGCCAAGGCCGGTCTGCAGGGGTTCACCAAGACCCTGGCCATCGAGTTGGGCAAGTACGGCGTGACGGCCAACGCGATCGCCCCCGGCTTCATCGCCACCGACATGACCGCGGCCACGGCAGCGCGGGTGGGGATGGACTTCGAGGAGTTCAAGAAGGCCGCCGCAACCCAGATCCCGGTCGCCCGGGTCGGCACCCCCGCTGACATCGCGCACACCGCGTCGTTCCTGGTGAGCGAAGGTGCGGGCTTCGTCAGCGGCCAGGTCATCTACGTCGCCGGCGGACCGAAGGACTGAGCCGGTGCGCGTCTTCACCGGAGTCGACGAACTCACCGCTGCGGTCGGCGAACACCTGGGCTACAGCGACTGGCATGAGATCACCCAGCAGCAGATCGACACGTTCGCCGACGCGACCGGTGATCATCAGTGGATCCACGTCGACCCGGCAAAGGCGGCCGCTGGACCGTTCGGGACGACGATCGCGCACGGGTACCTCACCTTGTCGTTGCTGCCGATGCTGTGCTGGGAGATCTACAAGATCGAGGGCGTCAGCATGGGAATCAACTACGGCTCCAACAAGGTTCGGTTCCCGTCGGTGGTCCCGGTCGGCTCCCGGGTGCGGGCCGGCGTCGAACTGGCGGAGGTGATCCCCGGACCCAAGGGGGTGCAGGTCGTCAGTCGGGTGACCGTCGAGATCGAGGGCAGTGACCGGCCCGCGTGTGTTGCCGAGACAGTCAGCCTGATCGTCCCCTGACCCGCCACACTCCCTCAGCTCGGGGGCGTCATCCGATCCCGGATGGCGTCCCCGATCTGTCGCATCCGGGCCATGACGGGCACCAAATCGCCTGCCGCGGGGTCGAATTCGGCGATCGCCGCGTAGGCGAGCCGCGTACCCCCTGCCTCGACCAGACCCACGTCCGCCCGGACCCGGTTCAGCGTTCCCGTCTTGTTGATCAACAGCACGTCATCCGCGTCGTACGCCGTGTGCGCCAGTGGGTCGAGCAGGAAGGCTGAGGCGACCATGGACAGATCGGTATCCAGCGACAGCCACTGCGCTACCAACTCGGGAATCTGCCCGGCGGCCAACAGGTCCATGTAGTTCCACAGCGACCGAGCGCTGCCTACCGACAGCGTCCAGGCCACGCCTGGGATCGAGGTGTCGCGCTCCTCGCGCACGAAGTCGAGCAATTCCAACGGCGCCAGACCCAGGTGCTCTCCGTAGGCGCGCACGGCCTCAAGGCCCACCCGTCGCAGCAGCACGTTGGTCGCCAGGTTGTCGCTGACTGCCCCCACCAACCGTGCTGCGTCAGCGATGGTCAGGTCGCGCTGATCGAGCACGTGCCACAGACCGGAGTCGTGCAGGAAGTCCTCATCGGTCCACGTCACCCGTTCGCCCGGGTCGATCAGTCCCGCATCGATCTGCCGAGCCAACTCGCCCAACAGCACCAGCTTGCCGATCGACGCCGTCGGCAGCACCAGGTCCGGATTCTCTTGCGCCCAGGGCGAATCCGGTTGTCCTACCGGCGCAACGAAGACACTCCACTGCGCGGTCATTTCGACGCGAACCGTTCGTGCGAACGCAGCGCGTCGCGCAGCAGCGCCAGCCCTTGCAGGATCTGACGCCGGGCACTGGCCGTCAGGTCGCCGTCGTCGAGCGCGACCTGGGCCTGTTCTGCCGTATGCGGCTCGGTGATCGACAGCGGGAAGCCCGCGCTCACGATCGAGGAGAGGGCGAACTCACCGTAGGCGTGCGATAGACGAGGTACCTCGGTGAAGAAGCGATCGACGTACGGGCGGAGCAACTCAAGGCTCCCGGGGGCCGAGACGTCGAAGAACGAGCCCGCCACCCGCGCGGCCTCGTAGTTCGACAGATGGGCGCCCACGAGCGCGGACCACGCCCGCTGCTTCGCGTCGGCGGTCGGGATGGCCGCCCCGGCTGCCACAGCGGCGAGCGCGCCCGTGAGCGTGGGGTCGCTCCTGCGCAGCTGCGCGATCGCGTCCTCGTCGGCCAGGCCCAGAGCGGCCAGGCGGTGCAGTGCGGACCAGCGGATATCGCGATCGTCAGCCAACACCGCAGGCAGGCTTTCACCCCGTGCCCACGACTGCAGGAGCTCGTGGTCCCTGGTGGTTGCGGCGAGCAACCGAGCCGTCGAGATGGCCGCCGGGTCACCGTCGTCCAGCCCTGCCAACCGGCGCATTGCCGCCTCGGCCACGCTCGCGATCGCTGCAGGACGCTCTTCGTAGGGCAGGAAGTCACCGGCGAACACGAAGGCGGCTTTGACCCCTACCGGGCCAGCGATGACGTCGCTGGGCTCATCGGGCCAGCTGGCCTCGAACACCTCCAACGCTCGACGCGGATCCAGCACGACCCGCGCAACGCCTTCGATGAGAGAGGACCAGATCACTTGCCGCGCATCGAGATCCGGGATGCTGGCCAACTCCTGGGGCAGCACCTGCAGACTGTGCTCGTCCAGATCCACCTGGGCCCAGGTTTCGTCGGAAACGTTGGGCACGACCACGGCCCGCCCCACGAGGAGGTCGGGAAGCGGGGTGATCGTGGCGTCCACTACCAAGGGGAAACGCTGAACCTCCTGGCCACCGGCGAACGCACCCACCTCGACCACGTGCCGGCGGCCCGCCGGATCGCCCGGTGGCGTGCAGATCAGTGTGGGTACGCCGGCCGCGGAGCCCACCGACAACACGTCGGCGCCCGTGGTGCGCAGCCAGGCCCCGGCCCAGGTGTTGACGTCCTGACCGCTGGCCTGCTGCATCGCCGCCAGGAAGTCCGCCAGCGTGGCGTTGCCGAACCGGTGCGCACTCAGGTGGGCGCGCACGCCCGCCAGGAATGCCTCATCGCCCAGCCACGCAACCAGCTGTCGCAACACGCTGGCGCCCTTCGAATAGGAGATGCCGTCGAAGTTCGTGAGGGCGGTGTAGTTGTCGCCCGCTGCCGATCCCGCAACGGGATGGGTGCCCGGGCCGCGGTCCTCGGCGTACCCCCAGGTTTTGCGTTCGATCCCCATCCGCGCCCAGGCGTCGGGGAATTCGTTGACGGCCGCCGTCGTGCGGTAGCCCATGTATTCGGCAAACGATTCATTGAGCCACAGGTCGTCCCACCAGCGCATCGTGACCAGGTTGCCGAACCATTGGTGCGCCATTTCGTGCGCGATCACGCTGGCCCGTGAGAGCAACTCGCCGCGGGTCGGGTGCCCGCGGAAGATGTACTGGTCGCGGAAGACGACGCAGCCGGGATTCTCCATGGCGCCGGCGTTGAATTCGGGCACGAAGAACTGGTGGTAATCACCCCACGGATACCGGATCCCGAAAAGCTGGTGGTAGTAGTCGAAACTGCGCTCGGTCACCCGGAGAATGTCGTCGGCCTGCTCGCGCAACTGCTGCGCCATCGACGCCCGGGCGTGCACGGCCAGGGCAATCCCGTCGTGCTCCCGCTCGACGGTTGCGTAGGGGCCGGCGCAGACGGTCACGAAGTAGGTCGCCAACGGCGGCGTGGTTGCCAGCACCCAGTCCCCCGGTGCGACCTGCTCGGCGTGCCCGTTCCCGGCCACCACCCAGTCGTCGGGGGCGCTCACCCGCACATCGAAGGGGGCCTTGAGATCGGGTTGGTCGAAGCAGGCGAACACCTGCGGCGCCGCGTCCAGGAACGACATCCCGTAGATGTAGACCTGCCCGTCGGCCGGATCGACGCTGCGGTGCAGACCCTGCCCGTCGCGGGAGTAGGCGAAGGTGCCGCTGACCCGCAGGACGTTGGTCCGCGCCAGGTCGCCGAGCCGTAGGCGGCCATCGACCGGCGGATCCAGCCGGCGCCCGTTGAGCGTCGCCTCGCTCAGGTCGAGGGCAACGACGTCCGCGAAGGTCTCGGTGCCCGGTTCGCGCGCTGCGAAGGTGACCGTGCTGGTGGAGGTGAAGGTCTCCCCCGGGCCGGTCAGATCCAACTGCACGTCGTACGACGTGACCTCGATGAGCGCGGACCGCGCCTGTGCTTCGTCCTGGTAGAGCAAGGGCATGGCAGCCACTGTGCCAGCCACTGCTCCCTGCGTGGTGGTCAGCCCCGCTGTCCGAGTTGGCGGGCCTGCTCCTGAAGCCGCAGCACCCGCTCCGCGGTCGGCGGGTGAGTCGAGAACATTCGCGAGACGTCCTGCGCCCGAAACGGATTGGCGATCATCATGTGGCTGGCGTTGACGACCTTCGGAGTCGGGGCCAGCGGCGCCTGCTGGACTCCGGCCTCGATCTTTCGAAGGGCACTGGCGAGCGCCAACGGATCCCCCGTGAGCCGGGAACCATCCTCATCGGCGTCGAACTCCCGGGTCCGGCTGATGGCCATTTGGATCAAGGAGGCGGCGACCGGAGCCAGGAACGACATCGCCAGCAGCGCCAGCGGGTTGGGCCGGTCCTCGTCGCCGCCACCGAAGAAGAGCATCATCTGCGCAACCGCGGTGATCACCCCGGCCAGGGCCGCCGCCACCGACGAGGTGAGGATGTCACGGTTGTAGACGTGCATGAGTTCGTGGCCGAGCACCGCTCGCAGCTCGCGCTCGTCGAGCAGTTGCAGGATTCCCTCGGTACAACACACGGCGGCGTTCGTGGGGTTGCGCCCGGTCGCGAAGGCGTTCGGCGCCTGGGTTGGGGAGATGTACAGCTGCGGCATCGGCTTGCCCGCGGCCGAGGACAGCTCTCGTACGACGCGGTACATGCCCGGTGCTTGCGCTTCGGTGACCGGGTAGGCCTGCATCGACTTGATGGCCAGGGTGGCGCTGTTCCAGTAGCCGTAGAACGTGGTGCCCACTCCGAGCAGGGCGAACAACCAGATGAAGCGGCCACCAGCAACCAGCGAGCCGACGCCCAGCAACAGCACCCAGATCGCAGCGAAGAGCAGGGTCGTCTTCAACCCGTTGTAATGGCGATGCGGCATATCAGAGGTAACGCCCGTGCGCCCGGAGACGTTCCCGGACCTAACGTCCGCGCCACCCAGCGCGTTCGTCTCTTTTCGAAAGGGAATGAGCGATTCAACCTCGGGGTGCTCTCATTCGAATATTCTTCTCACATCGGGTAATTTACTTGGTGCACCATCGGAACGAACGTGCAAACAGTAACGTCACAGCCGTCTCGCGCCGGCTGTCCGGCGGCAACGGCTGGATCTGTTGCAAAAGACGAGTAATCAGAACAAAATCAAGGGAGTCCTTCAATGGCCCAGCGGACGCAGATCATCACCATCTCGGACCTTTCTCGTGTCGAGGTCGTGGATGGCGAAAGCATCCCATTCTCCTTCCGGGGCGTGGATTACGTGATTGACCTGACTGCGCAGGAGGCTAAGGAATTCGACGAGGCGCTTGCGCTCTACACCGGTCATGCTCAGCGAGTGGGCGGGCGCAAGCAGCGCGCGAGCTCCGGCACCTCCTCGGCGACCGGCGCGGACCGTGAGCAATTGGCGAAGATCCGTGAATGGGCCAAGGACCACGGTTACCAGGTGGCCGAGCGCGGCCGGATCAAGTCCGAGGTCCTCGACGCCTACGAGGCAGCGCACAAGCGCTGACCTGCGCCACTGAGCAGTACCCATGACGTAGTACCCATGACGAAGGGCCGGCTGATCGAGCCGGCCCTTCGTCATGGGTAGGTTCAGCCGGGCAACCCAAAGAGCACCTGCGGCCACACCGAGGCCACGATCAGGCACAGAACCAGGACCACCACCACGAGCGAATGCACCGGGGCGACTGCGTCGTTGTCACCGGTCGCGGCTGACCGATGCTGCTCGGTCGCCGTGCGCCCGTCCCGGATGACGATGGCCAGGACCCAGCGCAGGTAGACGGCCAGTCCGATCATCGTGTTGATCGCAGCGGCCACCGCCAACCACCACAGGTGCGCTGCCACAACCGGCCCGACCGCAGCGACTTTGGCGGCCACGCCCAGCACCGCAGGCGGGACCCCGGCGAGGGTCAACAACGCGAAAGCCATCGCCCAGCCCAGGATCGGTCGGCTGCGCGCGAGGCCGTGGTAGGAGCTCAGGTCCAACGCGGCGTCGCGACCACGTGAGTGCGCGACCGCGGTCACCACGGCGAAGACCAGCAAGGTGGCAAGGGCGTACATCAACAGATAGCGCACCGACTCCCCGACTCCGGCGGACCCTGCAGGGGCAAGCGGCATCACCACCCAACCAGCCTGTGCGACGGTCGACCAGGCCAACAGCCGCAGCATCCGCCGCTCCCGCAGCGCCATCAGATTGCCCAGCGTCATCGACAGCACGCTGACCAGACCGATAACCGACAACGTTGCGCCCCCGACCCCGGTCAGGGACCTGATGACGACGATCAGGGCACCGACCGCGGCCACCTTGGAAGTCACCGCCAGGTAGGCCGACACGGGTACGGAAGCCCCCGCGAAGGTGTCCGGGGTCCAGGCGTGGAAGGGGGCGAGGGACAGTTTGAAGGCGACCCCGGCCAGCAGCAGCATGATCGCCAGGATCAGCACCCGACTGCGTCCGGAGTCGGCGATGGCGTGCAACGCGGCCGATTGGCTGAAGCGCAAGGTGCCCGTCGCGGCGTACCACAGCGCCACTCCCATCGCCGCGAGCGCGAACGAGGTCAGGGCCGAGACAAGCAGCGCGAGGCTGCCGTCGATCGCCGATCGGCGGGCGCGTAGCGCAACCAGCCCAACGGTGGGCAGGGTGGCCAGCTCGAGCGCGATCAACCACGACGCGGCGTCCCGGCTGGCGCAGACGATCAGGCCACCGGCGGTAGCGCTGAGCAGCAGCGCGACCTGGACGGGGGTGCGCGACGAAGGGGCCGGGATGGCGCTGATCAGGAGTACGACGACCAAGGAACTGACGGCGATGGCCAGTTGCAGGGACAGCACAACCCGGTCCACGCCGTACGCGCAATAGCCGCTGCTGCACAAGGTGGCGTCGCCCCGCGCCGGGATCTGCACCCAGCGCTGGGCCAGCACAGCGGTGGTGATCACGAGGGTGAGCGCCGCCAGCCACCAGTGCACGCGGCCCAGCCGCGGCAGCGCTGCGTCGACGATCAGGACGCCGACAGCGGCCAGGGCGACCACGAGAGCCGGCGCGAGCAGACCGAAGTCGAAGGTGACGGTCATCGCGCCCCCACCAGGACCTGGACGCTGGCCTGGGTCAGGTGCAGCAGCGGGGTCGGGTAGACCCCGAGGACGACGATCGCCAGTGCGAGTACGCCGATCCCCACCTGAGCGCTGATCGTCAGGTCCGGTGCGGGCTGGCCGGGCGACGGCGGCAGCGCGGTGGTCTCGCCGTCCTCGCCGGCCCACACCCGACGCAGCAACCGGACGCTGTAGGCGCCGACGAGCACGGCGGCCGCTACGGCAAGGATGGCGATGAAGCGCCACCCGCCGCCGTGCTGCCACAGGGCCAGCAGGGTGAGGATCTCGCTCCAGAAGCCGGCCAACGCGGGCACGCCGATCGCCGCTGCCACCCCGAGGATCAGCGCGAAGCCGAGCTTCGGAGTGGCGTCTCGCAGCGCGGGGTGGGCCACGGACAGGTCGTCGTTGCCCCAGCGGGTCTTCAGCTCTCCGGCGACGAGGAAGAGCAGGGCACTGATCACCGCGTGCGCGATGTTGCCGAAGAGCGCGGCCTGCACGCCCAGCACGGTGCCGGTGAGCAACGCCAGCATCACAAAGCCCATGTGCACGATCGAGGACCACGCCACGATGCGTTTGAATCGGTCCTCGCGCAGACAGATCAGTGCGGCCCAGATCATCCCGATCACCGTCATGACCGCGAAGACCGGCGCCACGGAGCGCAAGCCGTCCGGCAGCGGACCGACGACCAGCCGCACGATGCCGTAGCTGCCCATCTTCAGCAGGATCGCCGCCAGCAGCACCGACCCCGTGGTGGGAGCGGCGGTGTGCGCTGCCGGCAGCCAGGTGTGCAGCGGCCAGATCGGGATCTTGATACCCAGACCGGCCAGCAACAAGGTCGCGGCGACGACCTGCGTGCCGTGCGACCCGCCGATGCCGTGCGCGAGGCGGTCCATGTCGGTGGTCCCGGCGGTGGTGACCAACACCAGGATGCCGGCGAGCATCAGCATGGACCCGAGCACCGTGTAGAGCACGAACAGCCATGCCGCCCGGTGTGCTTCGGCCGGCTCCCCGAACCGGCGGATGAGCACCCACATCGGGACCAGCGCCACCTCGAAGGCGACGAAGAAGCCGATGACGTCGCGGGTGAGGAACGCTGCGAGTGCGGCACCCACGACGCCGAGCACGCTGCCGAGGAACAGTCCGTTGCGGTCCTCCTGCGGCCCGGTGCTGCGGGCCACCAGCAGCACCGCGATGACCGCCGTGAGCACAATCAGCGGCACGCTGATGTCGTCGGCGGCCAGGTACAACCGCAACCCGATGGACGGCACCCAGGCGATGTCGATGACCGGTCGGGCGATCACGATCCCGGCCACAGCGGCGGCGGTGACGATCGCGGTGCCGAGGGACACGACGTACGCGAGGCGATGCGGGACCCGGCGCGGCCCGATATCCATGGCGGTCAGGACGATGCCGGCGACGATCGGCAGCAGCGGCGCGATCAGCAGCAAACTCACCACAGGCCGACTCCGAGGAAACAGACCACGAGCAACCCGACGGCTATCCCGGCAATCGCCCGCGACGGCGAGCGATCGTGCAGACGTTCGGACCGATCTCCCAACCAGGTGGCGAAGCCGGCCAGTGAACCCACGGCGCGGTCGAGGAGTTTCTCGAGGCGGCGCACGCCCGCACTGGCCTGCATGACCGGTGCCGCCACGAGAGTCGTGTACGCCTGGTCCATATCCAGGCCACGGCTGGCGCTGCCCCGCAGCCAGGCCGGTACCCGCGACATCGGATCGCCCCACACGGTGCGCACGGACAGCGCGCGCATCAACAGGCCGGCGGCGGCGATCGCGACCAGCCCGCCGGCGATGAGCATGGGGCTGATCCCGGCCAGGTCGAGGTGCCCCAGGGCGGGGACGAAGAAGACCAGCCCGCCGACGACACTCAGGACGGCGAGAATCCACAGGCCGAAGCGGCCGGCGTCGGTGAGGTCGGCGGCCTCCTCGTCGTAGGGTGTCGCCGGCTCCAGGTCGGCCCCCTCGGCTTCACCCAGGGGTGGGGTGGTCTCCAGTAACTCGATCAGGCCGACGTCCTGGACGGTCTCGGAGTCCTCGATGAGGTCGTAGTAACCGTGCCGCTCGACGGCAGTCGGATGGGTCAGGACCAACCAGGCGCGGGCGCAGTAGGCAGCGGTCAGTGGGACGGCGAGCACCAGAGCCACGAGGGCGATGGTCGGCGCGAGGCCGCGGGTCGCGGCCAGTTGACGGGCCGACTCATCGATGATCAGGTCCTTGCTGACGAAACCGACCAGCGGCGGCACACCGGCAAGGGCGAGCAGGCCGATGCCGAGCCGTCGCCGCAACTCCCCCCGACGCCAGGCGACACCGGAAATCCGCTCGACGATGGTGCCGCCGGCCAGCACCGCGGCCCAGCCGATCATCAAGAAGAGCAGCGCCTTGAACATGGCGTGGCCGAGTAGATGCATGATGCCCAGCTGGGTGGTATCGGTGGCCGGTTGGACCACGATCGCGAGCAGCATGATGCCGACCTGGGCGATGGTGGACCAGGCCAGCAGGCGCTTCAGGTCGTGCTGCAGCAGGGCCAGGACCGACGCGAGCACCACGCTGATCGCGGCGAGGACGGCCAAGGTGAGCAGCGCGGGCCGGGAGCCGGCCAGCAGCGGGTGCAGCCCGGTCAGCACGACGGTGCCGGCGGCGACCATGGTGGCGGCGTGGATCAGCGCCGACGCGGGGGTCGGGCCCTCCATCGCGTCCGGCAACCAGTCCTGGAACGGCACCTGCGCGGACTTGCCCGCGACACCGATCACCAGCAGGACCAGCAGGGCGGTCACCGACGCCGGTGGTAGGGCGACGATCTTGTCGATGCTGGTGCTGCGGGCGTGGACCGCCAGGCCAACCAACGCGATCGTGAACGGGGCATCGGCGACCCGGGTGACCAGGAATGCCTTCTGCGCGGCGCGGCGGGCCTTGCTCCGCTCCGACTCGTGCCCGATGAGCAGGTAGGAGCACCAGCCCATCAGCTCCCAACCGGCCAGCGTCAGCAGCACGTCGCCGGACAGGACCACCAGCAGCATCGCGGCGGTGAACAGCGCGACGGTCGCGGCGAACCGCTGGTAGCGCGGATCCATGTCGAGGTACCAGCGGGCAAAGCTCTGCACCACCAAGGACACCAGGGCGACGGCAACCGCGACGATCGCTGCCCAGCCAGGGACCTGCAACTGCAACGGGATTCGCAACTGGTCACCGACCGGAAGCGGTCCGATGGTGGCCTCGCTGATTGTCCCGTGGCGCGTGGTGTGGACCACGAGCCAGCCCGCCGCCGCGAGGGTGAGGAGCCCGCCGAGGAAGGACACGACGTACGTCGATCGGCGGCTCGCGTGACCAACCCACAGGGCGAGCACAGCCGTGAGAGCCGGCAACACGACGGTCAGTTGCGCGAGGTGCTCGGTGACCGCCCTCATGGCTGGTCCTCCTGCGCCCGGGTATCCAGATCGACGGTGCCCCGGCTACGGAAGACCGCGCTGACGATCGCGAGCGCGACGGCGATCTCGGCAGCAGCGATGGTGATCAGGAAGAGCGTGACGACCTGACCAGCACTCTGCCGCAGGACCATGGAGGTGGTGACCAGCAGCAGACCGGCAGCAGCGAGGATCAGTTCGACACCGACCAGCATGAGTACGGCGTTGCGGCGGCTGATCGTGGCGTAGAGGCCGCAGCCGAACAGAACCCCCACCAGCACGTAGGGCAGCGCGAGATGGATCACCGGTCGCCCTCACCTGATCGACCGGGCAGCCGGTAGGTGGCGAAGGCGGTGATCAATGCGACCAGCAGCAGCAGGGAGAGCAACTCGAAGGGCCACACCCAGGTGCTGAACAAGTCATGAGCGAGTTCGACGGTGCCGGTGCCACCGGTGCGTGCAGGGGTGTCGGCGAAGGCGACGATCAGCGCCGCGGACAGCAGGGTCGCGGTGGCGAGTGCGACCACAGCGGCAGTAGCCCGTTGCAGCACACCGGAACTCAGCTCCCGACTGCGGGTCATCGGACCGCGGGTGACCATCAGCGCGAAGAGAACGAGCACCACGACCGCGCCGACGTAGACCAGCAACTGGGCCAGTGCGACGAGTTCGGCACCGAGCACGAGGTAGCAGCCGGCCAGGGAGCCCAGCGCCACGGTCAACCACAGGGCGGCGTGGACGAGGTGGCGGCTGGTCACGGCCAGCACCGCGGACCCCGCACACACCAGCCCGATCAGGGTGAAGAGCACGTCGGCGGCGGTCACGGCGTACCGTCTTCCGGGCCGGCGTCGATCGCCGGCGGCGGCGGCACGTCGGCCAGCCACTCCCCCAGCTTTTCCTTCTCCTGCAACAGATCCCGGATGTCGGTGCTGGCGTAATCGAAGTTCGGCGCCCAGAAGAGCGCGTCGAACGGGCACACCTCGATGCAGATCCCGCAGTACATGCACAGGCTGAAGTCGATGGCGAAACGGTCGAGCACGTTCTGCTGCCGGTCGCGACCGCCCTCCGGCCCCGCGGGGATCGTCTCCTTGTGCGAGTCGATGTAGATGCACCAGTCCGGGCACTCCCGCGCGCACAGCATGCAGGAGGTGCAGTTGGACTCCAGCAGTGCGATGACACCGCGGGATCGGTCGGGCAGTTCGGGTTGCACATGGGGGTACTGCGCGGTGTGCGCCGGGTGCACCATCGTCTTCGCGGTCGTCGCGAGGCCCTTGAGCAGACCTTTCCCGAAGCCGTTGCCTGCTGAGCCGTTGTCTACTGCCACAACACCACCCCCGCGGCCGTGATCAGTAACTGAACCAACGCGATCGGCACCAGGACCAGCCAGGTGAAGCGTTGCAGTTGATCGACCCGCACTCGGGGCCAGGACACCCGCATCCAGATGATCACGAAGACGATGATCGCGGCCTTCAGGACCGTCCAGAGCCAGCCGATGTGCGCATCGAACGGACCGGTCCAACCGCCCAGCCACAGCACGGCGATCAACAGCGAGAGCACGACGATGCCGGCGTACTCGGCCAGCAGGAAGAGGGCGAACCGAAGCCCGGTGTACTCGGTGTACGGACCCATCACGATCTCGGCGTCGGCGACCGGGGTGTCGAACGGAACCCGTTGCAGCTCAGCGGTCCCCGCCGCCAGCAGCACGAAGGCGGCCGGTAGCTGCCAGATCAGCCACCACGGTGTCCAGGCGTGCGCGATGCCGGCCAGCGACAGCGAACCGGCAGCGATGGCGAAGGAGGCCGCGGCCAGGATCAACGCGACCTCGTAGGAGATCAGCGACGCTGCGGCCCGCATCGCCCCCAGCAGCGCGTACTTGTTGCCACTGGACCAACCCGCCAGCAGTGTGCCGACCGTGCCGACGCCGCCCACAGCCAGGACCCACACCAGGCTGGCGGGGACATCCGCGCCGACCAGGTCCGGGCTGAGCGGGATGACCGCGAGCGCCGCGAGATAGGAGACGATCGCGAGCACCGGCGCGATCCGGAAGATCTTGCCGTCCGCGGCCCGCGGGACGATGTCTTCCTTCTGGACGAATTTGACTCCGTCCGCGACCAGTTGGGCCCAGCCGTGGAAGCCGCCGGCCTCCATCGGGCCGAGGCGGCCCTGCATGTGCGCCATCACCTTGTGTTCGCTCTGTCCGACCACCAGGGGCAGGACCAGGAAGCCGACGAGGACCAGGACCGCGCGCAGGATCGCTTCACCGACACTCACCGCGGCCCCCAACTGGCCGGAGGTACGCCGGGTGGCAACGTTTTGCGTCGCGGCGCCCGACCGGGGCGCACCTCGTGTGCCTCGCTGGCGTCGGAGGGATCCTTGGCCCCCGGCCACGGCTTGCTCGCCCGGGCGGTGAGCACGAAGTCTTTACGCAGCGGATTGCCCTCGAAGCCGTCGGGTAGCAGCAGCGGTCGCAACCCCAGGCCGGTGCCGTCCTCGAAGCCGTCGAAGACGATGCCGAACATCTCGAAGGTCTCCCGCTCGTGCCACGCGGCGCCGCGCCACAGACCGGTGATGGTCAGCAGGCTCTGACCCGGCTCGAGGCGGCTGCTGACGAAGACCTCCGCCGCGGCTTCGGGCGTGAAGCGGTACAGGTGCGTGATGACGTCGAATCCGTCCTCACCCTCGTCCACCGCGGTGAGGAAATCGAAGAAGTCGTAGCCGTCTTCGCGCAGTCCGGCCAGCGTGGGTAACCAGCCGCTGGGCTCGCACACGATGGGTTCGATCATGGCGCCGACACCTTGTCCCGGGTCAGGACAGACGCCCGCTTGCGCCGCAGGTTGCCGCTGGTGAGCTTCTCGTCCTTGATCTTCGCCTGGAGTTTGACGATGCCGTCCAGCAGTGCCTCCGGGCGCGGCGGGCACCCGGGCACGTAGACGTCGACCGGGATCAGTTGGTCGACACCTTTGGTCACGCAGTACGAATCCCAGTAGGGGCCACCGGAGTTGGAGCAGGCGCCGAAGGAGATCACGTACTTCGGCTCGGGCATCTGGTCATAGAGCCGGCGCACGGCGGGGGCCATCTTGTCGGTCACCGTGCCGGAGACCACCATCAGGTCGGCCTGCCGGGGGCCGGGCGCGAACGGGATCACACCGAGCCGGATGAAGTCATGCCGGGCCATCGAGGCGGCGATGAACTCGATCGCGCAGCAGGCCAGGCCGAAGTTGAAGACCCACAACGAGTAGCGCCGGCCCCAGTTCAGGATCAGTCGCATCGGTCGGGGCGCTGCCTGCTGCACCGGCCCGACCTTCGGCATACCGAGCTCGGTGCTCACGCGTCGTCCTCCCAGGTCAGCAACCCGCGGCGGCCCGCATGCAGCAGACCGACCAGCACGATGGCGACGAACACGGCCACTTCGATGAGCGTCGTACGCCCCAGGTGGTGGTCGCGCAGCACCAGCGCCCACGGGAACAGGTAGACAGCGTCGACCGCGAAGATCACGTAGAGGAAGGCGTAGGACAGGTAGCGCACGTTGACCTGCGCCCACCCCGAACCGACGGGGTCGACCCCGGACTCGTAGGTGGTCAGACCGGCGGGGACGACGGCCCGCGGCGCGAGCAGCCGGCGCATCACCATCGCGGCGCTGAACAGCACGACACCGGCGATCAGCACGCAGCCAAGCACCAGGTAGCCGGTCAGGTCGCTCACCCCGGAAGCCTAACGAGCCGCGACCCTCCCGCGTGGGACTGACTCACCACGACCGGAACACCTCTGCGCCGAACGGCGTTGCCGACGACATGCACATCGTCGAACGCGGAACCGGTGTCCCCGTCGTATTCCTGCATGGTTTCAGCGTCGATCACCGCATCATGCTGCCGCTGGATCCCGCCTTCGCAGGCGGCGCCTGGCGCCGGTTGTACGTCGATATGCCCGGCTTCGGGCACAGTCCCCGCGGCGATGTCAGCAGCACCGACGAACTGGTCGAGGCTGTCGACTCCGGCCTGACGGATCTGCTCGGCGGCGAGTCGTTCGTGCTGGTGGGTAACTCCTACGGCGGCATGGTGTCCCGGATCATTGCCGGCCGCCGACCCCAGCAGGTCATCGGCCTGGCCACGATCTTCGGCCTGGTCGTGCCCGACCTGGCCGCGCGCGACGTGCCCGCCCACGTCGTACGTCGATCCGATCCATCCGCTGTCGCGCTCGCTGGCGCCTCGGACTACACGGACCTCGCGGTGATCCAGTCGCCGCAGACCGCACAAGGGTTCCTCGACTACATCCAGCCCGGTTTGCAAGCAGCCGACCCGGAAGCGGTCGAGATGCTCTCCGCGGCATATGCGCCGACCATCGAACCCGGCCGGTACGCCGGGCCGAGCCTGTTCGTAACCGGTCGCCAGGACAGCGTGGTCGGCTACCGCGACACGATGGCATCGCTGGAGAACTACCCCGCAGCGACGCTCGCGGTCCTCGACGGCGTCGGCCACAACGGTCACCTGGAAGCACCAGCCCTGGTCCACGCGCTCCTGACCGACTGGCTGGAGCGAGTGCTCGCGCCCTGATCCGACTGCGAGAATCGGCACTGTGCTGATCACCGTCCTTCGCGACCTGCGGGTCGACAGCGACGACGGCTCGGTCGTCCCCGTCGCCGGTGCCCGGCTGCAGGCCTTGTTGGTGCGCTTGGCCGTTGACGTGGGCCGGCCAGTGTCGACCGGCGAACTCATCGACACCATCTGGGCCGACCCGCCCGCGGATCCGGCCGGCGCGTTGCAGGCGCTGGTCTCCCGGCTGCGCCGCACCCTGGGCGTGACCATCGAGCAGACCGGGACCGGCTATCGCCTGCTCATCGACCCTGCCGACGTCGATCTGCACCGGTTCCACACGCTCGTCGAGCGCGGGCGCGAGGGTGACCCATCGGCGTACGCCGAGGCGCTGAGTCTGCTGGACGGCCCGCCGCTACCCGTGGTCGCCGACCAGCCCTGGGCACTGCCGCTCGTTGCCCGCATCGAGCAACAAGCGCTCGAAGCCGAACATAGGGTCATCGAATCTCGTTTGGCAGCAGGCGAACTCACGGGTCTGTCCGGATGGCTCCGCGACCTGGTCGCAGCCCATCCACTGGATGAGGACTTCGCTGCCCAACTGATCCGCACCTTGCGGGCGCAGGGCCAGAGCGCTGAGGCACTCGCGGCGTACGAGCAGACCCGTCGCACCCTGGCCGACACCCTCGGCGCCGATCCGGGCCCGGCCCTCCAGGAGCTCTATGCCGACCTGTTGCGCGGCGCCGAGCCCGTCGTGCGCGGCAGCCACCTGCGCGCCGGGCTGACCAGCTTCCTGGGCCGCGACCGTGAGCTGGCGCAGGTCACGCTGGACCTCGCCCACGACCGGCTGGTCACCCTGGCGGGCCCAGGTGGTGCCGGCAAGACGCGACTGGCTGCGGAAGCCGGAGACGTCTGGCGGCAAAGGCATCTGGCTCCTGTCTGGTTCATTGAACTGGCTGCTGTCACCGAACCCGCGGCGGTCCTGCCAACCTTCGTGGCCGCCCTCGATCTGCAGACCTCCCGGGTCTTCGACCGCCTGCGCGACAGCGGCCGACCGGTCGACGACTGGGGTCTGCTCACCGGTGCCCTCAGCACCGATGAGCAACTGCTGATCGTCGACAACGCCGAGCACCTGCTGGACCCGGTGGCCCGGTTGATCGAGGACCTGCTGGTCGCCGTACCCACCGTCCGCGTCCTGGTCACCAGTCGCGAGCCGCTCGCGATCGACGGCGAACACGTCCGTTCGTTGCCGCCGCTGGCGACCGATCCGGCCACCCAGCTCTTCCTCGACCGGGCGGCGTCCGCGGGGGTGACGGTCAGTGATGAGGACTCAGCCAGCGTGGCCGAGATCGTACGCCGACTGGACGGCTTGCCGTTGGCCATCGAGTTGGCTGCGGCGCGGGTGCGCACCCTGCCCGTGCCGGTCATCGCGGCGCGACTGTCGGACCGGTTCGCGTTACTGACCGGTGGTCGACGCACCGCGCTGCCCCGACACAGGACGCTTTACGCAGTCGTCGCGTGGAGCTGGGATCTACTGGATGCCCCGGAACAGCAACTGCTGCGACGGTTCTCAGTGTTCGCAGGTGGGGCAACTCCAGCTGCCGCAGCGACGGTCACCGGCGCCGATCAGTCACTGCTGGCCTCGCTGGTGGACAAGTCCCTGCTGGTGATGGAGCGCTCGGCGAGCGCCTTGCGCTATCGACTGCTGGAGACGATCCGCGAGTTCGGGCTGACCCAACTCTCGGCTGACGGGGAAGCGACCGCCGTGCGGCAGGCGCACGCGCGCTGGGCTCTGGGCTTCGCACGTGCCCAGGACGCTCGGTTGCGCGGACCCGAGCAGGCCGACGCGCTCGCCCGACTGGAGGACGACACCGACAATCTCGTTGCGGCACTGCGGTTCCTGGCTGACAGCGGCGATGCACAGGGTGCGACCGATCTCGTGCTGGCCTTGTCGTGGGCCCTCACCATGACCGACGACGACCACCGCACCCTTGCCCTGGCCCAGATCGCACTGGATGCCGAAGGTGCGGTGGACTCGGCTCGGCGCGGCTTGGTCCGGATGATGCAATTGTCTGCTCAAGCCGCCATCGGCGTCCTGGACCTAGCGCAGTCACGGCCCCGGATGCGGGAGGCCACGACCGCCGTCGAGGCCGACCCGACGCTCTTCGCCGACTACCCGCACGCACTGATCCTCGTGGCCCAGGCCGCCGCCTGGACCGACCTGCCAGAGGTGACTGCGCGGCTGATGCAGCAGGCGTTGGAGCACGACGACCCGTGGGTCCGTGCAGCCGCCCTGCAGACGCGAATCGACCTCGCCGAGAACGCCGGCGAGCACGACCAACTCCGCTCCGACGTGGCCGATCTCGAGCGTGCCGTCGGTCCGCTGCAGGATCGCTGGCTGACCGCCGCGATGTTGGTGCGCCGCTCCCAGGTCGAGTCCTTGGACGGCGATCCCGGTCGGGCCATGGCCACCCTGCACGAAGCACGCGAGCTGATCGATGCCCTCGGCCGATCCGGGGACGCGATGTTCCTGGCCGTTCGAGCGATGGATCTGCGGTTGCGCTTGGGCGACTACGACGGGGCCCGGGCGGCGATTGCCGACGTCCCGCAGCAGTGGCATGAGGTCATCGGCGACGACGTCCCCCACGCGTTTCTGGTGACGATCGCTGTGGCAGAGGGCGATTCGGAACGGCTGGCCGAAGCCCGCGAAGCGCTGGGTCAACCCCAGCCGGTGGCCGGGGCGTTCCATGACCACAGCGAGGCGATCGTGCACAGTGCGCTCGCGCTGCTCGAGGCGGTCGGGGGCGACCAGGCAGCCGACGGCGACCAGGCAGCCGACGGCGACCAGGCGGCCGCGATCCGTGCGCTACGCACTGCCTACCCCGCGGCGCTGAAGACAGCCGACATGCCGATCCTTGCCGGGTACACCGTCTCGGCAGCCTTCGCAGTGTCGCTGGACCGACCCGAGCGCGCCGCCGAATGCCTCGGCGAAGCGGCCGCGATCCGCGGCACCGACGATCCCGGGGAGCCGATCGTTGCGGTCCTGACCCGGCGGCTACGTGCCGCTCTGGGCGGAAGGTTCGACGCGGCGTACGCCATGGGACGCAGCAAAGACCGGGCCGACGCCATCACTGACGTCGACCCGGCGGTGTTGTTCGCGAGCGGTTAGGCGCGGCGGCGGTAGGCCCGCAGCGCCAGCGGTACGAAGACCACGAGCAGGCCCACCATCCACGCCAGCAGCCACCACACGTGATTGCCCATCGGTGTGCCGAGCAACAGGCTGCGGATCACGTCGACCAGGTGGGTGATCGGGTTGACCTTCACGAACGCCTGCAACCAGCCCGGCATGGTGTCGACCGCGACGAACGTGCTGCTGGCGAAGGACAGTGGCAGCACCAGCAGGAACATGATGCCCTGCACTGCGCCCGGGGTGCGGGCGACCATCCCGACGAAGACCGAGATCCAGCAGAAGCACAGTGCGAAGGCCATCGCCAGCACGAGCGCCACGACCACGTTGAGTGCGTTGGTCTCGACCCGGAAGCCCATCAACGAGCCGACCGTCATGATCACCGTGAACAGGATGAGGTAGCGCACCAGATCAGCCAGCACGGTGCCGACCAACGGCGCGGAGCGAGCGATCGGCAGCGACCGGAACCGGTCGAAGACACCCTTCTCGATGTCCTCGTTGAGGTTCTGGCCGATGCTGACGCTCGCCGTGGCGATCGTCTGCGCCATGATGCCGGGCAGCAGGAACTGCAAGTACTCATGCTGCGATCCACCGGAGATGGCCCCGCCGAAGATGTAGGTGAACATCGCCAGGAAGATGATCGGCTGCAGCGTGACGTCGATCAGTGCTTCTGGCGTGCGGAACGTTTTGATCAGACTGCGCTTGGCCAGCACGACCGCGTGCCACAAGGCATTCCCGCCGCCGGCGTTGCTCGCTGCCGTCAACGTTCCGGTCTGGGTTGCTTGCAGGGTGCTCATCTCAAGCCGCCGCCTTCTTCTCACCGGTGAGCGTCATGAAGACCTCATCGAGACTGGGTAGATGCAAGGACACTTCGTTCATCGAAATTCCCTGCTGAGCAAGGGTGTTCACGATCTGCGGGAACGCTGAGTCATCGTCGACCGCCACCGTGAGCTCGCTTCGCCCGGTCAACTCAGGGGTGCGGTGCGTCGTCTCGGTGAGCACTCGGCGTACGTCGTCCAGCCGCTCCCGGTCGGCCGGCACCAGCACGATGCGCTGGCCACCGATCACCCTCTTGAGACCCTCGGGGGTGTCGTGCGCGATCACCCGGCCGTGGTCGATGACCGTGATCTCATCGGCCAGGGCGTCGGCCTCCTCCAGGTACTGGGTCGTCAACAGGACGGTCGAGCCGTCGGTGACCAATCGGCGTACGACGTCCCACATGTCCTCGCGTTTGGCCGGGTCCAGGCCGGTGGTCGGCTCGTCCAGGAAGATCACCGCCGGCCGCCCGACCAGGCTGGCGGCCAGATCCAGACGCCGGCGCATGCCGCCGGAATAGGTCTTGGCCATCCGGCCGGCGGCCTCGGCCAGGTCGAACCAGTCGAGCAGCTCGGCGGCCCGGGCCTTGGCATCCTTGGTCCTCAGCCCGAGCAACTGGCCGATCATGACCAGATTCTGGGTGCCGGTCAGGTCCTGATCGACCGAGGCGTACTGACCGGTCAGGCCGATCGTGCGACGTACGTCGCCGGCCTGCTTGGCGACGTCGAAACCCCCGACCGTGGCGTGCCCGCCGTCCATCTGCAACAGCGTGGCCAACATGCGAACGGTGGTCGTCTTGCCCGCGCCGTTGGGGCCGAGGACGCCGAGCACGGTGCCGGCGGGGACCGCCAGGCTGACGTCGTGCACGGCGGTGAAGTCGCCGAACCTCTTGTGCAGGTTCTCCGCGTAGATCATCGGATCGCTCATCGCGGGCCTCCTTTCGTTTCTGGCGCCGCGGGTGTGCGGCGAACTGGTTCCAGCATCGTGAGGACCGCTGACACGGCGCTGACACGGCGCTGATTGCGATATATCGCGTCGGGGATGCCGACACGATATATCGCGTCTTCGGCACCGGGCAAGAGGCACTTCCGACCCCCGATTAGCGTGGAGCGGTGGTGGGTGAGCGGTCAGAGGAGACCAAGGGCACGACGTACGGCGTCCTGGCCTATTTGATCTGGGGCATCTTCCCGCTCTACTTCCACCTGTTGGAGCCGGCCGGCGCCTGGGAGGTGCTGTGCCACCGCATCTTGTGGACCCTGGTGGTGTGCGCGATCGCGTTGGCCATCACGCGACAGACGTCGTTCATCCGCGAGCTTCGGCACAGCCCCCGCCGGTTGGCGATGGTGACGATGGCGAGCCTGGCGATCGCGGCCAACTGGATCATCTACGTGCAGGCGGTGCTGACGGGCCACGTCACGCAAGCGTCATTGGGCTACTTCCTGAACCCGCTGTTCACCGTCGCGCTCGGGGTGCTCGTCCTGCGGGAACGCTTGCGGCCGTTGCAGATTGCGGCCGTCTTCATCGGGCTGGCCGCGTGTATCTACCTGGCGATCGACGACGGCCGGCCACCGTGGATCGCGCTCTCGCTGGCCCTGTCCTTCGGCACCTACGGGTTGTTGAAGAACAAGATCGGCGGCTCACTGAACGCCCTGCAGTCACTGTCGAGTGAGACCGCCGTGCTGGCACCGGTGGCCGCGATACTGCTGGTCGTCCTCACGATCCGCGGGGACACCACCTTCACCACCGACGGGGCCGGTCATTCGCTGCTCCTGATGTCGACCGGTCTGGCGACGGCCCTTCCGTTGTTGCTGTTCGCCGCCGCGGCCTCTCGCGTGCCACTGGTGTCGATCGGCCTGATGCAGTTCATCACCCCGGTCCTGCAGCTGATCTGCGGAGTCACACTCCTGGGCGAGCACCTGTCGACCGGGCGGTGGATCGGCTTCGGGATCGTCTGGATCGCCTTGATCCTGCTGTCGATCGACGCGCTGCTCAGCGCCTCGCGCGGCCGTCGGCTCGCGCGCGCCGCCGGCGAAGCCGCGATCTGAAATCGGCTGGTGAGGTCCCCAGCCGAAGTGCATCCTTGAGGCATGACCCAGGAACACTGGTACGCCGTCCGGACCCTCGTCCGGTTTGCGAATGCGGGTCACGCCGACGGCCAGGACGCCTTCGAGGAGCGCATCACGCTATGGCGTGCCGCGAGCTCCGAAGAAGCGATTCTGATGTCGGAAGGATCAGCCGCCGAGTACGTGAAAGTGATTGACGGTCAAGTGCTGGACCTCTCTCAGAGCTACCAACTCTTTGATGAGCCCGGTCATGGCGCCGAGGTATTTTCGCTCGTGCGCAGTTCTTCTCGCACTCCCGAGAAGTATATCGACAGTTTCTTCGATACGGGCGATGAGCACCAGACCGGTCTGTTTTCGAAAGATTCATGACTTGAAGTCATGAATCCCGCGACACGCGGTATGCCTTCGCGGAGCCGTGCCACGCGACCCGATCAGCGCTCGATGTCGCGGCGGTGCAGGTTCTGCGCCAGCAGGAATGCCGCCACACCGAGCACCAGCAACACCCCGCCCAACCACACGATCTTGGCGAACACGACAATCCCTGCGATTGCCAACACGAGGGCGAGGACCATGATCAGTGCGGCGTTCATGCCGGTGATCGTCTCACGGACGCGGCAGCACGCAACAAGCTCACGGACGCGCGCTCACACGGCCCGAGCCAGATCCTGCGTGACCAACGCCTGGTGGTGCAGGTGGGTGGCGGTGCGGTCCGCGATCATCCGATCGGAGACGACCCGCACCGCGCCCATGATGAAGACCCAGACCAGGCAGTAGACCAGGACCAGCAGAATGGCTCCCCACGAGATGGCCGGAACCAACCAGCCGAAGGCAGCCATCAGCACCGCAATGATCTGGGTGGCCAGGATGGCCAGCCACAACTGTTTGGCCGGGAACGGTCGCTGGAAGAACCACCCGGCGCTGCGAGTCACGAAGATCAGGAGGTGGCCACCGGTGACCAGTTGCAGGAAGACGATCGTCTGGATCGCGCCCTCGGTCGTGACGTCCAAGGCACCGGTGCGGCGCAGACCCACCGCGATGAGCAGCATGATCAGGGACTGGACCACCGCGAACAGGCCGAGCACGCCGGCGTTGAGCAGTAGCTGGCGCATGTTCCACCGGATCGGGGTCTTGCTCACCGGGGTGTTGTCGTAGGCGATGGTCATGATCGGGATGTCATCGAGCAACGACAGGACCACGATCATGATCGGGGTGAGCGGCTGGAAGCCCTCCAGAATGGTGGCGATCACGACCAGGAACATGATGGTCAGCGTCAGGGCGACCCGGTAGATCGTGTACGACGTGATGCGGCCGAAGATCCGCCGCGCCTCATCGATGGCGCTATTGATAACCGACAACCCCGGTGCGGTGAGGCTCAGCGCCGCGGCGCCGCGCGCCGCATCGGTCGCGCCCGATACCGCCGTGCCGCAGTTGGCTTGTTTCAACGCGGGGGCGTCGTTGACGCCGTCACCGGTCATCGCGACCAGACGACCACGCTTCTGCAGGGACTTCACGATGGCGTACTTGTGCTCGGGGAAGACGCGCGCGAATCCGTCGGCCTTCTCGATCTGATCCACGATGGCCGAGGGGACGTTGTCGGGGTCGAGGTCCTTGGGGAAGACGTCGGCCGCGGCCAGGATGTTGGTTCCCATCCCGAGTTCCTTGGCGGTCTCGATGGCGATCGCGGTGTCGTCGCCGGTGATCATCTTGACCGACAGGCCCTTGGTCTCCACCGCGTCGATCGTGGCCTTGCTGTCATCGCGGGGCGGATCGGACATCGGCAGGATGCCCAGGATCTGCCAGGTCGCACCGTCGTCGGTCGACTGGGCCACCGCCAGCGCCCGTCGTCCGTTCGCCGCGAGGTCGGCCACCGTCTTGGTCACCGTGTCAGCATCCGCACCGGCGTCACCGGCCAGCTTCACGATGGCCGCCGGAGCGCCCTTGGCGACCACCAGGTGCTGACCGTCCGGACCGGTGACTTTGGCCTTGGTGTACTTCGTGATCGGATCGAACGGCGTGTAGTCGGTGACCGTCCAGGCCTTGGTGGCGCTCGGGTCGGACAGGCCCGCAATGACAGCGTCGTCGATGACATCGTGGTCCTCCGCGCGGGAGGCGAGTGCACCGGCGAGGACCACCTGAGAACCGTCTTTGCCGTGCAACAGAATCGGATCGGACAGCGTCAGTTGATTCTTGGTCAGCGTTCCGGTCTTGTCCGTACACAGGATGTCGACGCCGGCCATTTCCTCAATGGACTGCAACCGGGACACGATCGCCTGCTTCTTGGACAGCGCCAGCGCACCCAGGGCGAGGGTCACCGAGAAAACCGCAGGCATGGCGACCGGAATCGCTGCGACCAACAACACGAGCACGAACTGCAGGATCCGTAACGCGTCCTTCCACTCCCAGCCCGCGTGCACGTTGCGCCACACCTGGAAGATGACCAGCACCGCGGCGAGGACGACCGCCACGAGGATCAGGAAGTTGCCGATCTGGAACATCGCCGTCTGGGCGTTGGACTTCACGCCCGCGCCGGCGACGAGTTTGGCGGTACGACCGAAGAAGGTCTTGCCGCCGGTGGCGATGACGACCGCCGACATCTCCCCTTCTTTGACCACGCTGCCCGAGTAGGCCTCGTCCCCCTCGTGTTTGGTGACCGGCACCGACTCCCCAGTCAGCGCGGACTGGTCGATCGAAGCGAAGCCCTCCCCGATCAGTCGCAGGTCCGCCGGCACGATGTCGCCCAGACGCACCTTGACGATGTCTCCGGGCACCAGTTCCTGTGCCTTGATCGAGGACCACGCGCCGTCGCGCAGGACCTTGGCTTGTGGCGCCAGACCGGCTTTCAGCGCCGCCAACGCGTTCGCTGCCTTGGCGTCCTGCCAGAAGGCAAGTCCCGCATTGATGATCAGCAGTCCGAAAATCACTGCGAAACTCGGCCAGTCTCCCAGAATCGCCGAGACCAGAGCCGCTGCCTCGATCATGTAAGCGATCGGCCCGGTGAAGTACCCCAGCAACTTGCGGGCCAGCGACTCCTCCTTGTCGGTGATCCCGTTTGGCCCGTACTTCGTCAGTCTGTCGACGTCGCTCGAAAGTGAGGCCGTTGCGACGCTCGAAAATGAGGCCACCGGTTCGTGTTGTCTAGTTTGCCGTGTCTTGGGTTCTGATGCTGGGCAGGGTGTCGATCCCGCGGTTGCGTAGCCGGTAGCTGGCGCCTTTGAGGGTGAGGACGTCGGCGTGGTGGACGACTCTGTCGATCATGGCGGCGGCGACGGCTTGGTCGCCGAATACGCCGCCCCAGCCGCTGAATGGCAGGTTGCTGGTGAGGATGAGCGAGGCGTGTTCATAGCGCGATGACACGAGTTGGAAGAACAGGTTCGCGGCGTCTTGTTCGAAGGGTAGGTAGCCGACTTCGTCGACGATGATCAGGCTGTAGCGGCGCAGTCGGGCGAGTTCTTGCGGGAGTCGACCGGCCTGGTGGGCATCGGTCAGGCGGGTGACCCACTCGGTTGCGGTGGCGAACAGCACACGGTGTCCGTGGTTGGCCGCGGCGATCCCCAGTCCGGTGGCCAGGTGGGTCTTGCCGGTGCCGGGTGGCCCGAGCAGCACGACGTTGCGGGCTTCGGTGAGGAATCCACCCGAGGCCAAGGATGCGACCTGTTGCCGGACGGCGGGTTGGGCATCCCAGTCGAACTCCTCGATCGTCTTCCTCGCCCCGAACCCGGCGGCGCGGATCCGCAGCTGGGCGCCGGAGGCGTTGCGGGCGGCGACCTCACGATCCAGGACTGCGGCGAGGTACTCCTCGTGGGTCCAGCCGGCGTCCCTGGCATGATCAGCCAACCGGGCCGCGGCTTCGGTGATCCGGGGCGCCTTCAACGCTGATGCCAGGTAGGTCAGCTGTTTCAGCGCCTCGGTCGTCTCGGTCTTCTTCGTGGCCATCAGGCGACCTCCTCGCCATCGATCAGGCCGAAGGCCCGGTCGTATTCGGCCAGGTCCCGTGCCAACTCCTGGTCGGGATCGGCGGCTGGTCGGGGTAGTTGGAACTGCTCACGCAGGACTTTCGCGGCCGCGACGTGGGCCGGGTCGGTGATCGTCATCCCGCGTGCCCACACCCGCTGGTGGGCGGCGACCAGGCGGCCCTCGTGGCGGACTTCGACCCTGGCCAGGTCGGCGTGGACGTCGACGAATCTGCCGATCACGTTCGGTTCCACGGAGTAGTCGCTGCTGTCGACACGCACGTAGTAGTCACGTCCCAGCCGGACCCGGTTGACCCATCCCACCGCTGGCGGCACGGGTGGCAGCGGCAGCATCGCGGCCCGGTCGGCATCGACCAGATCGACCGGGCGAGCCTTGATGGTCCGCACGACACGGCTATTCGCCAGTCCAAGCCAGTCGCGGAACTGGGCATCGAAGTCAGCCGGTGACTCAAAGGTCCGCCCGGGCATAAAGGACGTCTCGTAGTAGCGGTTGCGGCGTTCGACCACACCCTTGGATTCAGGGTCGTAGGGCTTCAACCGCAACAGGGTGGTCGCCAAGGTGCCGGTGAACGCGCCGACTCCCTCGGCATGCCGCTTCCCGCGACCGATCCCAGTCTCGTTGTCCCAGATCAACCGACGCGGAACCCGGCCGAGGTCTTGCAGCAGTTCCCACATGCCCAGCAACAGGTCCTGGGTATGGCGGGTCGGGATCATCCGCCCGACCATGAACCGGGAATGCGCGGCAGTGATCACCATCACCGGCAGCAACGTCCTGCTGCCGTCCTCCAGCGGGATCTTCCGCGGCGGGAACCACAGGTCGCACTGCGCCGCGTCACCCGGCAACCAAATCAACCGATCGCAGGGGTCAACCGGCCGATGCTCAGGTCGCAAACGCCGCACGTTGTCACGGAACCAGGTGATCGACCCCGTCCAGCCGACCCGTTCGGCGATCACCGTCGCTGGCATGTCTGGTGTCTTCACCAGCAGTTGCCGCACCGCCGGCTCGAACGGCGTGAACGATGTCGGACCCGCTGGCCGCTCGTACTTCGGGGGCCGGTCCGAGGCCAACGCCCGCTCCACCGTCGACCTGCCAATGCCCAACTCTCGTGCGACCTGACGCTGCGGAACACCATCCGCCACCAGCCGCCGGATCAAAGCCCAATCCTCCACAGAGATCACCCATCCAATCTGTCTGGGTGGCCTCGTTTTCGACCGTCGCTATGGCCTCGTTTTCAAGCGTCGTCGACACAGTCGCGTCGCCGCTTCGGCGGAGCTCAGACCGGCATCTGCGGTCACCGCCAAATCGGTGAAAACCTCCGGTAGCGAGGCCTTTTCCAGATCTGGGTGCGCCGCTGCGGACGAATCAGCAGCTACAGGGGTGGCCATCGCGCTCCTCGAAATAGTGCCGGACTGTGGATTTCTGGGGGTACCGATACGGTAGACCCATAAGGGTGATGGCACGTGAAAACGTCGCCGTATTCAGCAGGTCGAAGTCAGGGAGGCCCACAAATGTCCCAGCACAAAGCGTCGGACGAGATCAACTACGCCGCGCTGGCGAAGGCCACCAGGGTCACCCCGGGCAGCCGCGTCGACCTGCGCAAGGATTTCGACCCTGGCTATAAGGACTCTGCCTTCACCAAGACGACCGGCAAAGCGGCGCTGGAGAAGGCAAAGATCCGGCTCTTCGAACTACAGGATCGGCTCTACGCCGAGGCCGAGTCGGCCGTCCTGATCGTCCTGCAGGCTATCGACGCCGCGGGTAAGGATTCCACGATCAAACACGTCATGTCCGGGGTGAATCCGGAAGGGGTCGACGTCTACTCCTTCAAGGCGCCCAGCGCGACCGAGCGCGAGCATGACTACCTGTGGCGCCACCAACTCGTCGTGCCGCCGCTGGGCCGGATCGCGGTGTTCAACCGGTCACACTACGAGAACGTCACCGTGACCCGGGTGCATCCGGAGTTCCTCTGGCCGCGGACCGCCCACAAACGGCCGCACCACTTGTGGCAGGAACGGTATCGACAGATCAATGACTGGGAGCGCTACCTCACCGAGAGCGGCACCACGATCGTCAAACTATTTCTGAATGTCTCCCAAGAGGAGCAGCGGTTGCGGTTCCTGGAGCGGGTCGAGAACCCAGCCAAGAACTGGAAGGTATCCCCCACCGATATGGCCGAGCGGGCGCACTGGCCGGATTACACCAAGGCGTTTTCGGAAATGCTGAGCCACACCTCGACGCAATGGGCACCCTGGCACGTGATTCCCGCCGACCACAAATGGTTCTCCCACTTGTCCACCTTCGGCGTCATCCTGACCGCATTGGAACAGATCGATCCGCACTACCCCAAGGTCGACAGCGACACCAAGAGCAAACTGGCCGACATCAAGGCCGAACTCACGGCGCAGGCGCCGAAGGACGACTCCGGAAAATCTTGAGTCCGACCAGGAAGGCCGCTGCCATGATGACGGCGGCCAGCGGCGGCAACGATCCGTAGCCGAAATGAACGGCCAAGAACGACGGCACGACGGCCCCGACAATCGCACCAGCAGCGACGGCACTGTTGAACAGCCCCATCGCCGAGCCCTGCCCATCGAGTGTGAGTTCCGCCGCGAGCATCGTGCCGCCCACGTAGTCGAACGGGTAGCCGATGGCGACCACGATCAACGCACACGGACCGATGATGTGGCCACCGGGCAGGTCGAAGAGCCACGCGGCCGCCATCATCACGAACGCGGTGAGCGTGATGAGCATGCCAATCGCAAGGACCCGTCCCGAACCGATTTTCGCCGCCAACGCGCCACACACCGGGTAGAGCAACGCACCGACGACCGAGCCGACCAGGTAGTAGGTGGCCGTCTTGGACGGCGGAACCTCGAACGCGTGCTTCATGATCAGCGGCATCACGTTGAGGATGGTCTGGACCGCAATCATCGCCAGCAGCCAGGTGAGCAAGAAGGTGCCGAACGGGCCGTTCAACTCCCGGCGCAACTCACCTTTCTGCACCACCGGTTCGTCATGGCCACGATGGTGCCGCGCGGGAACGGGCGCGGCCGGCCCGGCGGTCGCGGAGTGCACCGGGTGCGCCCGGCGCACCGGATCCTTCGCAGTGGGCGCGTCGGGGTCGCCCGCCGCGGTGAGGTGCGGCAACCCCAGGCGGCCGAGGAAAACCCCACACAGGATCGCGGCCGCGCCGACGAACCATCCGGTGCTGACCTGATGGTCGGCGAAGACCGCACCGATCGCCAGACCTGCCACCTGGCCGGCCCCGAAGGTCAACCGGAACCAACCGATGCGCATATCCCATTCACTGCGCGGGTGGCCCTCCACGATGAACACGCTGCCGGTGGTCTGCGCCGCTCCGGCCGCGGCGCCCGCAACGAGCGCTGCCAGGACCCACAGCACCACCGAATGCGACAGACCGAAAGCGACCGCAGCGGCCGCCATGATCGGGAAGGAGCCGAGGAACACCTGCCGTTGGGCGTTCTTGCGGTCCGCGAGACTGCCGATGAACGGCGCCGTCAACTGCCCCACGAAGAACGCAGAGATGACCACCGCGACGGCCACCGGCCCCTTGGACTCGACCGTGACCGGGATCAGGATCGGGACCAGGGCGTTGACCAGCAGACCGGCCAGGGCGTACGCCGAGAACCAGGGCTCCAGCCACCGCCCGGCTACCCGGTGCCACCGTGTCGTTCCCCTGTCATCGGTCATGGCCGAAGTGTGCCGCCTCTGGGCGCAGGGCGGTAGCGGACGCGCCCACGCGACGTACGGGAATCCGGCAGGTCCGGCTCAGGCGGAGCGGCCGGCCACCTGATACGGCAGAAGACGCAGGGTCTGGACCGCCTCGCTGTCCGGCAACGGATCCAGCAGGCCGGCCGCGTCGTCGGCCAGCTGCAGAGCGTGCGCCCGGGCCCGCTCAACTGCCGGGTGGGCACGCAACAGCCCCAGCGCTTCCTGCACCTGCGCCTCGTCCTCGATCGGACCGGAGGTCAGGTCCTGCAGGCGCGCATCGGCCGGGTCGGTCGACTCCCGCAGGTAGAGCACCGGCAGGGTCAGCACACCCTCGCGCAGATCGGTACCGGGGACTTTCCCGGATTGCTGACTCTGGGAGGTGATGTCCAGGACGTCGTCGGCGAGTTGGAAGATCAGGCCGATCAACTCGCCGTACTGGATCATGACGTCGACAGTCTTGTCCGGCGCCCCGCCGAACATCGCGCCGTAGCGGGCCGCGGTCGAGATCAGCGAACCGGTTTTGTCCGCCAGGACCCCGAGGTAGTGGCTCATGGCGTCTGCACCGGCGGGCGCCTGCCGGTCGTCCTGGATCTGCCCCTGGCACAACCGCACGAAGGTCTGGGCCTGGATCCGGACCGCTTCGGCACCCAGCCCGGCGATCACCTCGGAGGCCCGGCCGAAGAGCAGGTCCCCGACCAGGATGGCCGTCGCGTTGTCGTAGGTGGCGTTGGCCGACGGTACGCCGCGGCGCACGTCCGCCTCGTCCATCACGTCGTCGTGGTAGAGCGAGGCGAGGTGGGTCAGCTCCACCCCCACAGCAGCTTCGATGACGTCATCGTTGATGCCGGTGCCGAGCTCGCTGGCCAGCAGGGTCAGCATCGGCCGGAAACGTTTGCCACCGGCGTCCAGCAGGTGCGAGGACGCGGCCGCGATGAACGCATCGTCGTGCGAGACGACCTCGTGCAGCCGGGTGTCGACCCGGGCCAGCCCCGCCTGCAGGTCACTCATCGGATGAAGAGCGCCGAATGGTTGGCCAGGTCGAGGATCGGGGCGGGCACGATGCCCAGCAGCAACGTGATCAAGGTGCCTGCGGCGACGGCGACACCGGTCAACGGCGAGGGCATGACCACGGTGGTGTCACCGGTCGGTTCGGAGAAGTACATCAGCACGATCACGCGAACGTAGACGAAGGCCGTGACCGCCGAGGCCAGGACACCGATGACCGCCAACCACGCGCCGCCGTTGCCGACGGCTGCCGAGAACACCGCGAACTTGCTGGTGAATCCGGAGGTCAGCGGGATACCGGTGAACGCGAGCATCAGGAAGGAGTAGACACCGGCAACCACCGGGTGCTGCTTGCCGAGGCCCGCCCACTGCGACAGGTGCGTTGCCTCGGACCCGCCGGAGCGGACCATCGCGATGATCGCGAACGCCGCGATCGTGGTGAACCCGTAGGCGATCAGGTAGAACAACGTCCCGGAGACGGCGGCCCGGTCCAACGCCACGACACCCACCAGCAGGAAGCCGGCGTGCGTGATCGAGGAGTAGGCCAGCAGTCGCTTCATGTCGGTCTGGGTCACGGTCAGGACCGCTCCGACCACCATGGTCAGGACCGCGATGATCGCCAGGATCGGCTGCCAGTTCCACTTCAGTCCGTCGAAGCCGACGTAGAACACGCGCAACACCGCGCCGAACGCGGCGACCTTGGTGCATGCCGCCATGAAGCCGGTCACCGGTGTCGGAGCCCCTTGGTACACATCCGGGGTCCAGGAGTGGAACGGCACGGCGGCGACCTTGAAGAGCAGGCCGACCGCGATCAGCATCAGTCCGGGGACCAACAGGTTGTCCAGACCCGCGACCGCCGGCACCGCATCGGCGATCCCGGACAGGTTCAGCGTCTTGGTGGCACCGAAGACCAGTGCGCTGCCGAACAGGAAGAACGCCGAGGAGAACGCGCCGAGCAGGAAGTACTTCAGCGACGCCTCCTGCGACAGCAACCGGCGCCGCCGGGCCAGGCCGGTGAGGATGTACAACGGCAGCGACAGGATCTCCAGGGCGATGAACATCGCGATCAGGTTGTTCGACGCCGGGAAGAGCATCATGCCGGCGACCGCGAAGAGGGTCAGCGGGAAGATCTCGGTGGTGGTGGCGCCCAGCCGTACGGCGTCGGCTTCCAGCACCGAACCGGGCGTTGACGCACCGGATTGGGTGAAGGCGTCCGCTTGGGAGCCGCCGAAGCGCTCGGCCATCGCCAGGACCGCGATGAACGCCAGGGTGAGCACGGTGCCCTGCAGCATCAGGGTCACCCCGTCGATGGCGACTGCATTCCCGGCCGTCAGACCCTGGTGGTGCCTGGCCCACAGGACCAGGGTCAGGAACGAGACGACCAGGGCGATGAGAGTCAGGGCCAACTGCGCGACGTACCGCACCTGACGGGGCGCGAAGGCCTCGATCAGGACACCGATGATGCCCGCGGCGAAGATCACCAACATCGGACTGATGGCCGAGTACATGAAACTCGCCTGGGTGAAGGTGTCGCTCACTTGCCGCTCCCCTCAGCGACCTGGACCGCGGGAACCGGGTCGGTCGAATGCGTGTACTGCAACGTCTGTTTGACCGCCGGATTCAACAGATCCAACGCCGGCTTGGGATAGAACCCGAGCGCGACCATGAACGCGATGAGTACGCCGGCCACCACCTTCTCGCGCACCGACAGGTCCGCAACGGTGCCGCCATCCGCTGTGGCCAGCCCTTCCGGCTTCGGCCCGGTCATCACCCGCTTGTAGAGCCACAACACGTAGATCGCCGCGAGGATCACGCCGAGGGCGGCGATGGCACCGGCCCACTTGTACCGGCTGAAGGTGCCCATCATCACCAGGAACTCGGAGATGAAGGAGTTCAACCCGGGCAGCGACAGACCCGACAGACCGGCGATCAGGAACACGCCGGCCAGGACCGGGGTCACCCGCTGCCAACCGCCGTAGTCGGCGATGTTCTTGCTGCCGCGGCGCACGATCAGGAACCCGGCGAACAGGAACAGGGCTGCGGTCGTGAAGCCGTGGTTGACCATGTAGAGGTTCGCCCCGGCCTGGGAGGTCGAGGTGAGCGCGAAGATGCCCAGCACGATGAACCCGAAGTGACTGACCGAGGTGTAGGCGATCAGGCGCATCATGTCGGTCTGGCCGATCGCGACCAGAGCCCCGTAGATGATCGATATCAACGCCAGCACGATCACCACCGGTGTCGCCCACTTGCTGGCCTCGGGGAACAGCTGCAGGCAGAACCGGATCATTCCGAAGGTGCCGACCTTGTCCAGCACACCCACGAGCAGGACCGCCACCGCCGGCCGCGACTCGGCGGCGGCATCGGGTAGCCAGGTGTGCACCGGCCACATCGGCGCCTTGATCGCGAAGGCGAGGAAGAAGCCAAGGAAGATCAGCCGCTCGGTGCTGGTCGACATGTGCAACCCGGTCAGCTTGCTGATCAGGAAGCCGTCGTCACCGCCGGGTCCCTGCTGGTACAGCGCGATGACCGCGATCAGCATGATCAGGCCACCCAGCAGCGAGAACAGCAGGAACTTCACCGCGGCGTACTGCCGGCGCGCACCGCCGAACGTTCCGATCAGGAAGTAGACCGGGATCAGCATCGCCTCGAAGAAGACGTAGAACAAGAAGACGTCGGTCGCGGCGAAGACGCCGATCATGAACGTCTCGAGCACCAGGAGCAGGGCGAAGTAGACCTGCTGACGCCGACCGGCCTCCGGCTCGTCATTCCACGCCGCCAACAGCGACACCGGCACCAGGACCAGGCTCATCAGGATCAGCGCGAGCGCGATCCCGTCAACGCCGAGCGCGTAGGAGACACCGAACTGCGGGATCCAGGAGTGGGTCTCGGTGAGCTGGAACTGCGCGGTGGAGTTCAGGTCGAAGCGGGTGGCCATCACGATGCCGAACACCAGCGTGACCAGGGAGAAGGCCAGTGCGATGTGCCGTGCGTAGACCGCTGAACTCTTCGGCAGGAAGGCGACGATCAGGGCCCCGACCAGCGGGATCAGACCGAGCGTTGTCAACCACATCACTGGACCACCCACACGATGCCGAGGATTGCGACGACGCCGAGGAGCATCGTCAGAGCGTACGAACGCACAAAGCCGTTCTGGATCTTGCGCAACCGGGACGACGAGCCGCCGATCAGCGCGGCCGCACCACCAACGGCGCCATCGACACCCTTGTTGTCGGCGTAGACCAGGGCCCGGGTCAGGTGGACACCGGGACGGGCGAAGACCGCCTCGTTGATGTCGTCCTGGTACAGGTCTTTGCGGGCCGCTTGCGTGAGCGGCGAGCCGACCGGTGGGTTGATCGGCACATCGCTGGCCCAGAACTGGCGGTAGGCCACGAAGATTCCGAGCAACACCAGCGCGAGGGTCAGGATCATCAGCACCCACACGGGCAGGACCGGGTGGTCCTCACCGACTTCACCCAACACCGGCTTCAACCAGGAGGTGATGATCCCGGTCGGACCGAGGATCAGACCCAGGAACGCCGAGCCGAACGCCAGCACCATCATCGGGATGGTCATCACCAGGGGCGACTCGTGCGGGTGCACGTCGTCGGTCCAGCGGGCCTTGCCCTGGAAGGTCATGAAGAACAACCGCGACATGTAGAAAGCGGTCAACCCCGCCGCCAGCATGGCCGCCCCACCGAAGACCCAGGGTCGCCAGCCATCGCCGACGAACGCACTCTCGATGATCTTGTCCTTCGACCAGAACCCGGACAGGCCGGGGATACCGATGATCGCCAAATACCCCAGGCCGAAGGTGACCCAGGTGATTTTCATGACGGTGGACAGGCCGCCGAATCTGCGCATGTTCACCTGGTCGTTCATGGCGTGCATGACCGAACCGGCACCGAGGAACATGCCGGCCTTGAAGAAACCGTGCGTGAGCAGGTGGAAGATCGCGAACGCGTAGCCGATCGGGCCGAGGCCGGCGGCGAGGATCATGTAGCCGATCTGGGACATCGTCGAGGCGGCGAGGGCCTTCTTCAGGTCGTCCTTGGCGCAACCGACGATGGCGCCGTAGACCAGCGTGATGGCACCCACGATGCACACGGCGAGGCGAGCGTCCGGGGTGGCGGTGTAGATGACGTTGCTGCGGGCGATCAGGTAGACACCCGCGGTCACCATGGTCGCTGCGTGGATCAGCGCCGACACCGGTGTCGGACCGGCCATCGCATCGCCCAGCCAGGCCTGCAACGGGAACTGCGCCGACTTACCGCAGGCACCCACCAGCAGGAAGATGCCGATCGCGGTCAACACACCCTTGCTCGCGCCCTGCACACCGGCGTCGACGCCGGCGAAGTCGATCCGGCCGAACGTCGCGAACATGGTGAAGATGCCCAGCAGCAGACCGAAGTCACCGACGCGGTTCATGATGAACGCCTTGTTACCGGCGGTGGCGTAGGCCGGGTTCCAGTTCCAGAAGCTGATCAGCAGGAACGAGGCCAGACCGACGCCTTCCCAGCCGACGAAGAGCAGACCGTAGGAGTCGGCCAGCACCAGCGTGAGCATCGCGGCGATGAAGAGGTTGAGATAGGCGAAGAACCGCCGCTTGTCTGGATCGTGCTCCATGTACCCCAGCGAGTAGACGTGGATCAGCGAGCCGACGAAGGTGATCAGCAAGACGAACGTCAGCGACAGCGGGTCCATCAGCAGACCGGCGTCGAGCTTGAAGTCACCGGTCTGCAACCAGGAGAACAGGTGCAGGTGCAACGAGCGCGCGTCACTGGCCCGGCCGGCCAGCTGGATCACAATCCCGATCCCCAGCAGGCAAGCCAGCCAGGACATCGCGACAGCGATGTAGGGCCCTACCTTGTCCAGGGCTTTCCCGCCCAGCAGGAGGATCGCCGCACCGGCCAGCGGCAGCGCGATGAGCAGCCAGCCAGCACTGGCCAACCCCGTCGCTGCTGTCGTTTCCAAGGACTGCATCAGTTCACCGATCCCTTACAGCTTCAGCAGGTTCGCGTCGTCGACCGAAGCCGACCGGCGAGCCCGATAGATGGCCATGATGATCGCGAGGCCGACAACGACCTCCGCAGCGGCAACCACCATCACGAACAGGGCGATCACCTGACCATCGAGCGTGCCGAACATGCGCGCAAACGTGACGAAGGAGAGGTTGGCGGCGTTGAGCATCAACTCGACCCCCATGAACACGATGATCGCGTTGCGTCGCAGCAGCACGACTGCGGTGCCGATGGAGAACAGGATCACCGACAGGTAGATGTATCCGATCAAGCTCACTGGCGGTCACCCACTTCTTGCGAGGTCATGTCTCCCGACTCCGCTTCCAACTCCTGGGAGTGCTCCAACTCCGCGCGGCTGTCGGCGATCTGCTTACGCGCCCGCAGGACCCGCGAGACCGACAACTCGCTGATCGAGCCGTCGGGCAGCAGGGCCGGAGTGTCGACCGAGTTGCTCCGGGCGTAGACACCCGGCACGGGCAGACCGGCGACGTTCTCACCGGACTTGATGCGCTCACGCGACCAGTCGGCCTGGCTGGGCTTGGCGCTCAACCGCTCGCGGTGCGCCAGGATCATCGCTCCGATCGCGGCGGTGATCAGCAGCGCCGAGGTGACCTCGAACGGCCACACGTACGGCCCGAAGATCAGGTTGGCGATCCCGCTGACGTTGCCCGGGTCGGCGTTGACCTGCTGCAGACCGACGGCGGTCGGGAACCGTGCGTGTGCGACCTGCGCGAGCAGCATCGCCATCAGCGCCAGGCTGAGGAGGAGACCGGCGACGCGCTGGCCACGGATGGTCTCCACCAACGAGTCGGAGGAGTCGACACCGATCAGCATGATGACGAACAGGAAGAGCATCATGACGGCGCCGGAGTAGACGAAGATCTGGATGACACCGAGGAACTCGGCCTGCTGGGCGATGTAGAAGACACCCAGGATGATCATGGTCAGCGCCATGCCCATCGCGGCGTGGACCGCTTTGCGGGCAAAGAGCAACCCGAGGGCGCCGAGGACGGCAAGCGGTGCACCAACCCAGAACAGGGTGGTTTCCGCACCTCCGAGGTGGGTCATGAGACGTGTTCTTCCTGCTTGGCTTCCTCGTGCTGCTCGACCCAGTCACGCTGGGCCTGGGTAGGTCCGGTGACCTTGCCCTGGTAGTAGTCGCGCTCTTCCATCCCCTCGACCATCGGGTGCGGGGCGGGCAGCATCCCGGACTGTAGCGGAGCCAGTAGCTGATCCTTGGTGAAGATCAGATCGGCCCGGTTGTTGTCCGCGAGTTCGTACTCGTTGGTCATCGTCAGGGCCCGCGTGGGGCACGCCTCGATGCACAGACCGCAGAAAATGCAGCGCAAGTAGTTGATCTGGTAGACGCGGCCGTAGCGCTCCCCCGGTGAGAACCGCTCGCCCGTGGCGTCGTCGTTGTTGGCGCCTTCGACCAGAATCGCGTCCGCCGGGCACGCCCAAGCACACAACTCGCAACCGACGCACTTCTCCAGGCCGTCCGGGTGCCGGTTGAGCTGGTGGCGCCCGTGGAAGCGCAGCTGCGTCGGGCGCTTCTCCTCGGGGTACTCCTCGGTCGGCACCTTGCGGAACATCGTCGAGAAGGTGACCCCGAATCCGGCGACCGGTGCGAAGAGATCCGCGAGGAAACCCTTCTTCTCCTGGTCACCGGGCCCGTTGACGGGCACTGGGTTGTCAGTCACGGGATTCCTCCACTGGGGTGAGCGAGTCGTCGGTGGCAGTGCGGGTCGCACTGGCAGCGGCCAGCGCCGGGACTGGTTCACGCAACCGCTGGCCGGGTAGCGGCGGAACGGGGTAACCGCCGGCGAACGGGTCGATCTCGGCTGGCGGCGAGGTGTCGACAGCCGCCTTGCGAGCCTGCCGGCTATCGAAGATCCAGGCGGCGATCAGCACGAGAACCGCAATCACTCCGACCACGAACATCGTGGCCTGCGGGAACGTCTTGCCGAAGAGGCTGACCTGCCGATCCCCCAGGAAGCCCAATTGCGCGGCCCTGATGAAGGCGATCGCCACCACCCAGATCAGCGTGGTCGGGATCAGCACCTTCCAGCCCAGGCGCATGAACTGGTCGTACCGCACCCGCGGTAGCGAACCGCGCAGCCAGACGAAGAAGAACATGAACAGCCACAGCTTGATGCCGAACCAGAGCAAGCCCCACCAACCGCCGTTGAACATGCCGTTGTTGATCGCGCTGATCCCGGGCGGCGCCTGCCAGCCACCGAAGAACATCGTGGTGGCCAAGCCGGCGACGGTGAACATGTTGACGTACTCACCGAGGTAGAACATCGCGAACTTCATCGAGGAGTACTCGGTGTGGAAACCTCCGGTGAGCTCGCCCTCGCCCTCGGCGAGGTCGAACGGCAACCGGTTGGTCTCACCGACCATGGTGATGACGTAGACGATGAGGGAGAAGAACGCCGGGATCGCGAACCACAGACTGCTCTGCGCGGCGACGATCTGCGAGGTGGACATCGACTTGGCGTACATGAAGACCACGACCAGCGACAGACCCATCGCGATCTCGTAGGAGATCACCTGGGCGCTGGAGCGCAGACCACCCAGCAGCGGGTACGTCGACCCGGAGGCCCAGCCGGCCAGGACGATGCCGTAGGTGCCGACTCCCGCAACGGCGAGCACCAGGAGTACGGCGATCGGGGTGTCGGTCAACTGCAGCGGCGTGTGGTGCCCGAACATCCAGACGCTGTTGCTGATCGGGATGATGGCGAACGACACGAATGCCATCGCCCCGGCCAGGGTCGGCGCGAGGATGAACATGAACTTGTCGGCCTTGGCGGGGACCACGTCCTCCTTGAAGGCCAGCTTCACGCCGTCGGCGGCGGACTGGAAGATGCCCCACGGTCCGAACCGGTTGGGGCCGGGCCGCTGCTGCATCCGGCCGATGACGCGTCGTTCGAACCAGATCACGATCAACGTCGACAGCAGCAGGATGACGAAGAGGAAGACGGCCTTGACCAGCGAGAGCCACCAGGGCGTGTCACTGAAGTCAGCGACCGGGTTGTCCGTCGTCGCGGCCAGGGTGACCAGGGCGCTCATCGCACCGCCTCCTTCGTCCCGGCGCGCAGCGCCACGATCGCTCCGGCGTCGACCGCGAGGTCAGCGCGGACGGCGCACCCTTGCGACTTCGTCGGCAACCACACCACGTGGTCGGGCATATCGGTGATCGCCACCGGCAACGTCACCGATCCGGCCTTGGCCTGCACCGTCAGCGGGTCACCGTCTGCGACGCCTGCGCCGGCAGCCGTCGCCGCGGAGATCCGCGCGACGCTGGGGTGCGCGGTGCCCGCGAGGAACGGCTCCCCCTCTTGCAGGGAACCCTTGTCCAGCAGCAGATTCCAGGTTGCGAGGACCGCTTCACCGGCCAGCGGCCGCGGCACCGAACCACCGGTCGCCCTCGGACGCGTGGCCCGCTCGCCGGTCCATGCTCCGATCTCGGCCAACTCGGTCTGGATGGCGGCGACGGTGCGCGTCCCGAGGAATTCGCCCATTTCGCCGGCCAGCAGATCCAGGACCCGGTAGTCCGACATCCCCTGGGTCTCGATGGCCCGCTCGAAGGGGCGCACCCGGCCTTCCCAGTTGACGAAGGAGCCGTCCTTCTCCTGATGGGCGGCAACGGGCAGGATCACGTCGGCGACCTCGCTGACCGTGCTGGTCCGCAGCTCAAGGGACACCACGAACGCATCGGTCAGCGCGGCTCGGGCGGCCGCGGGGTCGGGCAGATCGTCCAGGTCCACCCCGCCGATCACGACCCCACCGATCTCTCCCGCGGCAGCGGCTCGCAGGATCCCGGTCGTGTCACGCCCCGGGGTGTCGGGCAGATCCGTTGCCCCCCAAACGGTTTCGATGGAGCCGCGGGCTTCGGCGTTGGCGACGGGTCGCCCACCCGGGAGCAGGTTGGGCAGTGCGCCGGCCTCCAGCGCACCCCGCTCACCGGCCCGGCGCGGCAGCCACGCCAACCGAGCGCCGGTGGCCTGCGACAGCGACAGCGCTGCGGACAGCGCGCCGGGGACACTCGCCAACCGGGCGCCGGCCAGGACGATTGACTCGCGACCCAGCACATCGGCGTACTCGCTGATCGTGCCCTTGGCCAGCGCGTCGAGGACCTCGGCCTCGGTGCCGGGGGCGGCCTGGATCAAGGCACCACCCGCCTTGCGCAAGCCATTGGTCTCGAAGGGCGCGATCGAGACGACCTTGAGTTGCTTCTTGCGCCACGCCTTGCGCAGTCGCAGGAAGACCATGGCCGCTTCTTCCTCGGGCTCCAACCCGACGAGAAGCACGGTGTCCGCCTGCTCCAGGGCGTCGTACGTGACGGCGTCCGGCGAGTCGACACCGGTGCCGGCCACGTGGTGGGCCAAGAACTCAGCCTCCTCGGCCGAGTGCGGCCGGGCCCGGAAGTCGACGTCGTTGGTGCCCAGCACCAGCCGCGCGAATTTGCTGTAGGCGTAAGCGTCTTCGACGCTCATCCGGCCACCGGTCAGGACCCCGGCAGCCCCGGCGGCCTTCAGGCCGCGTGCCGCGAACTCCAACGCCTCGGGCCAACCGGCCACGCGCAGTTCACCGTTCTCGCGGATCAGCGGGTAGTTCAGCCGGTCGCTGGTCGCATAGGTGAACGCCCAGCGGCCCTTGTCGCAGTTCCACTCCTCGTTGACCTGCGGGTCGTTCAGCGCCATCCGACGCAGGACGACGCCGCGGCGGTGGTCGACGCGCAGCGAGCAACCGCCGGCGCAGTGCTCGCACACGCTCGGGGTGGAGACCAGGTCGAACGGGCGGGAGCGGAAGCGGTAGGCCGCACCGGTCAACGCGCCGACCGGGCAGATCTGGACGGTGTTGCCGGAGAAGTAGCTCTTGAACGGCTTCTCCTCGTAGATGCCCACCTGCTGCAGGGCGCCACGCTCGATGAGGGAGATGAACGGGTCGCCGGCGATCTGGTCGGAGAACCGGGTGCAGCGAGCGCACAACACGCAGCGCTCCCGGTCCAGCAGCACCTCTGAGGAGATGTTGATCGGCTTGGGGTAGGTGCGCTTGATGTCCTCGAAACGGCTCTTGGGCCGCCCGTTGCTCATCGCTTGGTTCTGCAGCGGGCACTCACCACCCTTGTCGCAGACCGGGCAGTCCAGCGGGTGGTTGATCAGCAGCAACTCCATCACGCCGTGCTGCGCCTTCTCGGCCACGGGCGAGGTGTGCTGGGTCTTGACCTGCATGCCCTCGGTGGCCTCGATGGTGCAGGACGCCTGCGGCTTGGGCATCGCCCGCATCGAGCCGTCGGGACCGGGCGTCGCCACGTCGACCAGGCACTGGCGGCACGCGCCGACCGGGTCCAGCAACGGGTGGTCGCAGAAGCGCGGAACTTCGATGCCTGCCTTCTCGGCGGCGCGAATGACCAGCGTGCCCTTGGGCACGCTGACCGGCAGACCGTCGATGGTCAGGTTGATCGCATCGGGCGCGATCGGCGGGGCGGCGTTGCCACCCTTGTCGACCGCGTTGCCGCCTGCGGCCGGTGAGGTCACAGTCGTCATGCGGGGATCGTCTCCTTCGCGGTTGACGGATTCGCGGTGACGGGGAACAGGACAGAGCGTTCCGGCGGGAAGGCCTCCCACCACGGGGTGTGCATCCCGGCCTCGAACTCCTCACGGAAGTACTTCACCGCGGACGTGACCGGGCTGGTGGCGCCGTCACCCAACGCGCAGAAGCTGCGGCCGAGGATGTTGTCGCAGATGTCGACCAGTTTGTCGATGTCGTCCTGGGTGCCCTGGCCGTATTCGAGGCGGGTCATGATCTGCTTCAACCAGAACGTGCCCTCACGGCACGGGGTGCACTTGCCGCACGACTCGTGCGCGTAGAAGTCGATCCACCGGCTCACCGCGCGGACGACCGAGACCGTCTCGTCGAAGATCTGCAGTGCGCGGGTGCCCAGCATGGAGCCGGCGGCGGCCACAGACTCGAAATCCAGGGGTACGTCGAGATGTTCAGCCGTGAAGATCGGCGTGGACGAGCCGCCCGGCGTCCAGAACTTCAATTCGTGACCGTCGCGGATCCCACCGGACATGTCCAGCAACTCGCGCAGGGTGATCCCCAGCGGCGCTTCGTACTGACCCGGGGTCGTGACGTGCCCGGACAGACTGAAGATGCCGAAGCCCTTGGACTTCTCCGTGCCCATGTCGGCGAACCAGTCCGCACCGTGCAGCACGATCGGCGGCACGGACGCGATGGACTCGACGTTGTTGACCACGGTCGGACGGGCGTACAGACCTGCGACCGCGGGGAACGGCGGCTTCAACCGGGGTTGACCGCGCCGACCCTCCAAGGAGTCCAGCAGTGCCGTCTCCTCACCGCAGATGTAGGCACCGGCACCGGCGTGCACCGTCACGTCGAGGTCGAAACCGCTGCCGTGGATGTTCTTGCCCAGGTGTCCTGCGGCATAGGCCTCTTCGACCGCGTGCAGCAGCCGGCGGTAGACGTGCACCACCTCACCGCGCAGATAAATGAAGGCGTGGTTGCAGCCGATCGCGAACGAGGTGATCGCAACGCCTTCGATCAAGAAGTGCGGCGCGGCCATCAACAACGGGATGTCCTTGCAGGTGCCCGGCTCGGACTCGTCGGCGTTGACCACGAGGTACCGCGGGCCGCCGTCCGGCTTGGGCAGGAAGGACCACTTCAGGCCGGTCGGGAAGCCCGCTCCACCACGGCCACGCAGACCGGAGTCCTTGGCCGCCGCGACGAGGTCTTCCTGGCTCATGCCCAGCGCCTTATCAAGACCCTGGTAGCCCTCGTGCTTGACGTAGGTGTCCAGGGTCCACGACTGCGGGTCGTCCCAGAACTTTGTGAGGATCGGGGTCAACGGAGTGCTCACGACTTACTCCTCGTCCTTGGTCTGCTGCGCGTCGCCACCGCTGCTCTGCGGCAACGTGTCCGGATCGTTGGCGGGGGTGTCCTGCGAGGTGTGCAATCCCGGCAGCATCCCGCCGGTGTCAGCGGCCTCATCGGAGGTGTCGGTCGAGCCGTGCGTGGCGCCGGTGCTCTGACCGGACTCACGCTCTTCGGCGCGCACCAACTCCAGCCCGGCCAGCGACGCCGAACCGGCGCCGACACCCTGATCGGCGAGGCCGTCGTTGAAACCGGCGAGCACCCGCGAGACCTGCTTGAAGGTGCAGATCGCGTTCGGGCCGCGGCTGGGTCGCACCGGTTTGCCGGCACGCAAATCCTCGACGAAGTCGATCGTGGACTCCGGAGTCTGGTTGTCCATGAACTCCCAGTTGGCCATCACGACCGGCGCGTAGTCGCACGCCGCGTTGCACTCGACACGCTCGAGGGTGATCTTGCCGTCTTCGGTGGTCTCGTCGTGCCCGATCCCCAGATGCTCGGAGAGCCGCTCGAAGATCAGGTCACCACCCATGACCGCACACAGCGTGTTGGTGCAGACCCCGACGGTGTACTCGCCGTTGGGGTGGCGCTTGTACTGCGTGTAGAACGTCGCAACGCCGGTCACCTCGGCGTCGGTCAGCTCGAGCTGCTCGGCGCAGAAGGCCACGCCACGACCGGTCACGTAGCCATCGACGCTCTGCACCAGGTGCAGCAGCGGCAACAACGCGGATCGCTTGTGCGGGTAACGCGCGATGATCTGAGCGGCGTCGGCCCGCAACGCGGTCAGCTGCGCCTCGTCGTACTTGCTCTCGCTGGGCTGGATCGGGGTCAGCCGGTGGAACGGCTCCGGGATTCCCTCCAGGTCGTACGCTTCGCGGATTTCCGCGTCATCAATGCTCATCAGCGATCCACCCCTCCCATGACTGGGTCGATCGAGGCGACGGCGACGATCACGTCACCGATCTGGCCGCCTTCGGACAACGCGGCGACCGCCTGCAGGTTGTTGAAGGACGGCTCCCGGAAGTGCACCCGGTAGGGCCGGGTCGAGCCGTCGGAGACTGCGTGACAACCGAGTTCGCCCTTGGCGCTCTCCACCGCGGCGTACGCCTGACCCGGCGGTACCCGGAAACCCTCGGTGACCAGCTTGAAGTGATGGATCAACGACTCCATCGACTCGCCCATGATCTCGCGGATGTGGTCAAGGCTGTTGCCCTGACCATCGCTGCCGACCGCCAACTGCGCCGGCCAGGCGATCTTCTTGTCCGCAACCATGACCGGACCGGCCGGGCCGTCGAGACGCTGGACGCACTGCTCGACGATCTTCATCGACTCGTGCATCTCGTTGACCCGCACGCGCAGCCGCCCGTAGGCGTCGCAGGTGTCCCAGGTCGCGACGTCGAAGTCGTAGGTCTCGTAACCGCAGTAAGGGTTGCTCTTGCGCAGATCGTGCGGCAGCCCCGTGGCCCGCAGCATCGGGCCGGTGATGCCCAGCGCCATGCAGCCGGTCAGGTCCAGGTAGCCGACGTCGACGGTGCGGCCCTTCAGGATCGGGTTCTCCAGCAGCAGGGCCTCGAGCTCACCGATGCCCTTCTTCATGTCCCGCAGCGCTTCTCGGACCTTGTCGAGGCAACCGGGCGGAATGTCCTGGGCGACGCCACCGGGACGGATGTAGTTGTTGTTCATCCGCAGACCGGTGACCATTTCGAAGATCGACAGGATCCGCTCACGCTCGCGGAAGCCGATGGTCATGACCGTGGTCGCGCCCATCTCCATCCCGCCGGTGGCCAGGGCGACCAGGTGCGAACCCATCCGGTTCAGCTCCATCATCATCACCCGGATGGTGCTGGCGCGCTCCGGCACCTGATCGGTGATGCCGAGCAGCTTCTCGACCGCGAGGCAGTAGGCCGTCTCGTTCAGGATCGGGGTCAGGTAGTCCATCCGGGTGCAGAACGTGACGCCCTGCACCCAGGTGCGGAACTCCATGTTCTTCTCGATCCCGGTGTGCAAGTAGCCGATTCCGGCGCGAGCCTCGGTGACTGTCTCGCCGTCGAGTTCGAGCACCAGCCGCAACACACCGTGGGTGGAGGGGTGCTGCGGGCCCATGTTGACGACGATGCGCTCGTCGGACAGGGCCGTGACCTCATCGACGACGCTGTCCCAGTCGCCGCCGTAGGAGTTGACGACCGGGGTGCCTTCCTCGACGTCGTCCGGGGTCGAGGCGCCGTAGGCGTCTGAAGTGTCCGAAGTAGTGGTCACCGGTAGGACCTCCGATCGTCCGGCGGCGGAACCGTCGCGCCCTTGTATTCCACCGGGATACCGCCCAGCGGATAGTCCTTGCGTTGCGGGTGGCCCGGCCAGTCGTCGGGCATCAGGATCCGGGTCAGCGCCGGGTGGCCATCGAAAATAATCCCGAACATGTCCCAGGTCTCACGCTCGTGCCAATCCGCGCTGGGGTAGACCGGCACGATGCTGGGCAGGTGCCGGTCATCATCGGCGGTGGTGAGTTCGAGCCGAACCCGCCGCGAGCCGTTGGTGATCGACAGGAACTCGTAGACCGCGTGCAGCTCCGCGCCGGTCTCCTGCGGATAGTGCACACCCGAGACCGACAGGCACATCTCGAACCGCAGCGCCGGGTCGTCGCGCAACACCTTGACCACGGACAGCAGGTGGGCCGGGTCGATGAACAAGGTGAGCTCGTCGCGGTCGACCACCACTCGGCGTACGGCGTCCTGCAGGGTGGTCTCGCCGGCGGCACCGAGCGCGCGGCCCAGGTTGTCGACGATCTCATCGAAGTACGAGCCGTAAGGCCGGGTCGCGGCGCCGGGGAAGAAGATCGGCCGGTCCAGGCCGCCGTACCCCGTGGTGTCTCCACCCAGCGACGAGCCGAACATGCCTGTGCGGTGGGCGATTTCGACCGGCGCGTCCTGCGTCGCGTGCTCGTCGACCTCGTGCTCGGTCACGCCGCTCAGCGCAGCGTTCTCCCCTTGGGTATCGCTCACGCTGCACCTCCGGGCGCGATTCCGCGCTCGTTCCGGGCCCCGCTGCGCTCGTTTCCTCGCTTCGCTGTCATCACGCCAATAACCCCTTCATCGCGTGCGTCGGCGTCGCCGCCAGCGCGGCCGCCTCAGCAGCCTTGGCCGCTTCCTTGCGGTTGACGCCGAACTTCGTGCTGCGGATCTGCTTGTGCAGCTCCAGGATCGCGTGCTCCAGCATCTGCGGTCGCGGCGGACAGCCGGGTAGATAGATGTCGACCGGGATGATGTGGTCGACACCCTGCACGATGGCGTAGTTGTTGAACATGCCGCCGGAGCTGGCGCACACCCCCATCGAGATGACCCACTTGGGCTCAGGCATCTGGTCGTAGACCTGGCGCACGACCGGGGCCATCTTCTGGCTCACCCGGCCGGCGACGATCATCAGATCCGCCTGGCGCGGGGTGGCGCTGAAGCGCTCCATGCCGAACCGGGCGATGTCGTAGTCCGGCGTGCCGACGGCCATCATCTCGATCGCGCAGCACGCGAGGCCGAACGTGGCCGGCCACACGGAGAATTGGCGCATGTAGCCAGCGAGCACCTCCACAGAGGTGAGCATGAAGCCCGCGGGCAGCTTCTCCTCGATCCCCATCAGTGGGCTCCCTTCTGCTGGTGAAATAGCTTGACTGTCAGGGTGTTTGCCATCAGTCCCATTCCAGGCCGCCGCGACGCCACACGTAGGCGTAGGCAACGAACACGGTGATGATGAACAGCACCATCTCGACCAGCGCGAACAGCCCCATCCGGTCGAACGCCACAGCGAACGGGAAGAGGAAGACGCTTTCCACGTCGAAGATGATGAAGAGCATGGCCGTCAGGTAGTACTTGATCGGCACGCGGCCGCCGCCCTCGGCGTGCGGACTGGGCTGGATGCCACATTCGTAGGCATCCGCCTTGGCGCGGTTGTACCGGCGACGGCCCGTGATGGGTCCGATCGCCACAGAGAACGCTGCGAATCCCCCACCCAGGGCGAGGAAGAACAGCAACGGTGCGTATGAGTACCCGTTCACCTGCGCGACTCCTTCCGTGACCCCATGCTATTGCCGCAACTCATGCCGCTGGGGTGATCTTGTTCAGCGCTGCGAGCAGTCGATCATCGACGTGCCCGCCGTTCTCGTCCCCGAGGTTGGCCATCACCTTGAGCAAGAACCGCATCATCGTCTGCCGCGGCAGTCCGTACTTGACGGCCAACCGCATCACCTCGGGATTGCCGATCGCCTTGGCGAACCAGCGGCCGAGCGTGAAGTAACCGCCGAGGGCTTCGCGCATGACCTTCGGGTACGTCGAGAGCACCCGTTCGCGGCCGGCGTCGTCGGCGCGCGCGAACGCCTGCGAGACGACCTCGGCAGCGATCCGGCCCGACTCCATGGCGTAGGCGATACCTTCGCCGTTGAACGGGTTGATCGCTCCGGCGGCGTCGCCCACCAGAAGCAACCCATCGGCGTACATCGGGGCGCGGTTGAAGCCCATCGGCAAGGCGGCGCCGCGGATCGGTCCGGTGATGGTCTCGTCGTTGTACGTCCACTCGGCCGGCATGGTGGCGACCCATCGCTTCATGACGTCGCGGTAGTCGGTACGCCCGAACGCCTTGGAGGTGTTCAGGATGCCCAGCCCGATGTTGCTCGTGCCGTCACCGACGCCGAAGATCCAGCCGTAGCCGGGCAGCAGGATCTTGTTGCCCGCCTCGTCGGTGGACCACAGTTCCAGCCAGGACTCCAGGTAGTCGTCGTCGTGCCGGGGGCTGGTGTAGTACGCGCGCACCGCCACCCCGATCGGCCGGTCTTCGCGCTTCTCCCGGCCCATCGCCAGCGCGAGGCGGGCTGAGTTGCCGTCGGCGGCGATCACCAGCGGGGCGCGGAAGGTCATCGTGTTGCCGGTCGCGCGGCCGTCGACGCCCATCTCCTTGGCCTCGACGCCGACAACCTTGCCGTTCTCGAGGATCGGAGCGGTCACGTTGATGCCTTCGCGCAGCTTCGCGCCGTGCTTGACCGCGTGCCGGGCGAGGATGTCGTCGAAGTCCTGACGCGTACGCACCAGACCGTAGGGCGGGAAGCTGGTCGTGTCCGGCCAGTCCAGTTGCAGGCGCATGCCGCCGCCGATGATCCGCAGCCCCTTGTTGCGGATCCAGCCGTCGTCCTCCGGCGTGGGGATGCCGAGAGTGACCAGTTCGCGTACGGCGCGCGGCGTCAAACCATCGCCGCAGACCTTCTCGCGGGGAAAGTGCGTTTTCTCCAGTAGGAGGACGTCCAGACCGGCCATCGCCAGATACGCGGCAGTCGTCGATCCGCCGGGTCCGGCGCCGACGACGATGACATCAGCACTGTCCTGGGACAGGGCAGATGGATGTTGCTGGCTCACGTTGCTTCCTTGCATGCTCGGCGACCCTGGCGCGGCGGTAGCCGCACGGATCGACCGTACTTGTGAATCTCTTCACTTGCCTGGTGATCCGACTCTATGCCTCCGATTCAGCACGCGAGAACTAAGGAGAACCTCACTAGTTGTCCTTGGTCGCACGGTGCAAGGCGACAATCACCCCGTCGCCCTTTCCGGCCACTACGTGACCCCTACCCTCCGCTGCGCTCCGGCTGACGGGGATCACTTCGTGCCTCGGTGCAAGGCGACAATCACCCCGTCGCCCTTTCCGGCCACTACGTGACCCCTACCCTCCGCTGCGCTCCGGCTGACGGGGATCACTTCGTGGCGCGGTGCAAGGCGACAATCCCCCCTGTCAGGTTCTGCCACTCCACCCCACCCCAGCCCGCAGCCGCGATCTGCGCCCCGAGACCCGCCTGATCGGGCCACGCCTGGATGGACTCGGCCAGGTAGACGTAGGACTCGGCGTTGGAACCCACCCGGCGCGCAATCTTCGGCAGCGCGACCATCAGGTACTCCGAGTAGACCTTGCGGAAGGCCGGGTTCACCGGAGTTGAGAATTCACAGATCACCAGTCGGCCGCCGGGTTTGGTCACCCGCAGGAACTCCCGTAGCGCGAGATCCACCCGCACCACGTTGCGCAGCCCGAACGACATCGTGACCGCATCGAAGGACGCGTCCGCGAACGGCAACCGGGTCGCGTCGGCCGCGGTGAAGGCCAACGACGGGTACTGCTTGCGGCCCTGGCGAAGCATCCCGATCGAGAAATCTGCCGGTACGACGTGCGCGCCCAACCGCTCGAACGGCAAGCTGCTGGTCCCCGTGCCGGCCGCGATGTCGAGCACGGTCTGGCCGGGCTGGGCATCGACCGCCTGAACGACCCGGGTGCGCCAGGCCCGGTCCTGACCAAGCGACAGCACGTCATTGGTCAGGTCGTAGCGAGCAGCGACACCGTCGAACATCCGCGCGACGTCAGTGGGTTGTTTGTCGAGAGTTGCGCGGTTCATGGCTGCATCCTCCCGCATGCCGACAGCGCGATTCGAGCGCGGGTTTATCGTTGCCTCTTGTGACGATGCCCGCGAGCGCCGATCAGAGCGCACCCGCACTGGTCGTCCGCACCCGTCGTATCCCCGATCCCGGCGACCTGGTCGCGATCATCCCCCCGGATGTCGATTCCGCTGATGTGTTGTCGTGGTTGCGCGACGGCGAGGGTTTCGTCGGTTGGGGTCGCGCGGCGTACCTGGAAACCTCGGCAACCTCTCGATTCGCCGATGCCGACGCGTGGTGGTCGGATCTGGTGGGACGCGCGGTGGTGCGCTCCGAGGTCGAAGTGCCCGGCGCTGGACTGGTGGCCTTCGGATCCTTCGCCTTCGCCGCCGACTCCGCCTCCCCCAGCACGTTGATCGTGCCCCGAGTCATCGTTGGTCGCCGCGGCGGCCTGGCCTGGGTGACGACCATCAGCGGCTCCCTCGAACAGCCCCCCTCGCCCCGCGAGCAGCCGATCGCCGTACGCCCCGCGAACCTGCAGACCCGGCCCGGGGCGTTGGATGAGGATGGCTGGGCGCAGGCCATCGGCGTTGCCGTGCAACGCATCTCCGCGGGCGACCTGGACAAGGTGGTGATGGCGCGCGATGTCTTCATCACGGGCCAGGAGCCGCTGGATGCCCGCTGGCTCCTGGAGCGGTTGTCCACGTCGTACCGCAAAACGTGGACGTTCAGCGTCGACCGGCTGATCGGCGCAACACCGGAGATGCTGGTGCGCCGCGAGAAGGCCCTGGTGACCTCCCGGATCCTGGCCGGCACCATCCAACGCACCGGTGACGACGAGCACGACCTCGCCCTGGCGGCGTCGCTGGCCCGCTCCTCGAAGGACTTGGAGGAGCACGAGTACGCCGTGCGGTCGGTTGCCGAGGCGCTGGATGCGCACTGCTCGTCGATGAACGTGCCCGAGGCGCCGTTCGTGTTGCACCTGCCCAACGTGATGCATCTGGCGACCGATGTGGCCGGGGTGCTGTCGGACAGTTCGTCCTCGCTGGCCCTGGCGGCCGCGCTGCACCCGTCGGCGGCGGTGTGCGGGACCCCCACCTGGAAGGCCCGCGAGGTGATCGCGGATCTGGAGCAGATGGATCGGGGGCGGTACGCCGGGCCGGTCGGCTGGATCGATTCCTCCGGAGACGGCGAGTGGGGTATCGCTCTGCGGTGTGGACAGATCCAGGGGGACCCCGCGACGATCCGCCTGTTCGCCGGCTGCGGCATCGTGGCGGGCTCGGATCCACAGGACGAGGTGGCCGAGTCCAACGCCAAACTGCGGCCGATGCTGTCCGCCCTGCACGACTGACCTGACCCGCCGACGCGCGCCCACCGTGGTGCCCGCGTACTGAGATCCATAATTGCGTGTTCCCGAAGACATAACTTAAAGTTTTGCCTGGCCATCACCCGTCAGACAAAGGCGTCGCATGTCATCCGCAGCCAGCGCTCCCGTGCCCGTTGTCGCACCCCTGGAGATTCGCAGCGAACCCCGGCTGTCCCGGGTGCGGGGCGGGACCTACTCACCGACCGTCGCCCAGATCCACTTCACCAACGGCCAGAGCGCCCTGACGGACCTGATCCGGCTCAATCCCGGGGTCGACAGCTACTCGTTGGACTTCTTCGGCCGCAGCCCCCGACAGATCGCCCACTACCAGGGCAGTGCGTGGCCCGCAGCGCACCCGTCGACCCATCGCACCCACGAGCGCACCATCGCCCGCATCCTGTCGGTCAGCTACCCGTTCGTCTCACTGGCCAAGGTCCGCGCCCGCCTCGCAGCAGAAGGGGTCGCCGGAGCCGCCGAATTGCGCCCGCACGAAGCCATCGCGGCAACCCAGGCGGCGATCTGGCACCTCACCAACGACCTGCACCTGGACACGCGCGAGATCGCCGCACCCGTGCAGCAGTCGGCTCGGCACCGCGGCGGCCGGTCGACGCTGACCCTCACCTTGGGCCAACCTTTGGAACTGCGCAGCTACGACGTCACCGTCAGCAGCGACGGTCCGGTCACGGTGCACCTGGAGCGTTCCCTCGACGGCCGGACCTGGCAGCGGGTGGCGACGTCCTCGGTGCGTGCACCTGACGGCGGGATGGTGTCCAAAGCGCTCGGCGTCGGCGTCACCGTCTCGCACACGACGAACGCCCGGACCATCGGCTTCCTGCACTACCGCTGCGTCGCGCGGGCCGACGGGGATCACCGCGTGCGCCTGGCGGACGTGTCTTTGCGGCCGGTCGCCGCCTCCCCCTACCGCAATCCCGCACGCATCGTCGCCCTCTATGAGCACCTGGTGCACCTGGCCACTTCCGTCGTGGTCGATTTGGATGTTTCCGCTATTCATGCGCGTCGGCTAGCGGGTTCTAGCCGACGGGACAGCCACGAAGAATTCACTCCCTTGGTGACCGCAGTGCGACGAAGCTCACGAATCGTCGCGACAAACACCGATGGCGAGTACCGTTCGTATTCAAGGACATTCGCAGCAAACACGTAGATAACGGATCGTTCTTCCAGCGATAACCCGACGACGCGAAATCGCTATGAACGCCCGTTTCACATTGTGAAAGAGGACGTTATGGCCACCGAACAAAACGAATCGCAGGCACTGGGCGATCTCGCGGCACGACAACTTGCGAATGCCACCAAGACGGTTTCGCAACTGGAGACAATCACCCCGCGCTGGTTGCTGCATCTGCTGTCCTGGGTGCCCGTCGAAGCCGGTATCTACCGGGTCAACCGGGTGTCCAACCCGGAGAACGTCCTGGTCCAGGTCGGCGAGGCCGGCGAAGAGCCGTTGCCGCAGACCTTCGTGGACTATCAGACCAACCCGCGTGAGATCACGCTGCGCTCGATCTCCACGATCGTCGACATCCACACCCGGGTCTCCGACCTCTACTCCAGCCCGCACGACCAGGTCAGCGAGCAGTTGCGCCTCACGATCGAGACGATCAAGGAGCGCCAGGAGTTCGAACTGATCAACAACGCCGAGCACGGCCTGCTGTCCCAGGTCACCCAGGACCAGACGATCTCGACCCTGTCCGGTCCGCCCACCCCCGACGACCTGGACAGCCTGATCGCCAAGGTCTGGAAGACCCCCAGCTTCTTCCTGACCCACCCGCTGGGTGTCGCCGCGTTCGGTCGCGAAGCCACTCGCCGCGGCACCCCGCCGCCCACCGTCGACCTGTTCGGGTCGCCGTTCATCACCTGGCGCGGCATCCCGATCGTGCCCTCCGACAAGGTGCCGGTCGAGAAGGGCAAGACCAAATTCCTGCTGGTCCGCACCGGGGAAGAGCGCCAAGGTGTGGTCGGCCTGTTCCAGCCGGGGCTGACCGGTGAGCAGTCCCCTGGCCTGTCCGTGCGCTTCGCCGGGATCAACCGGTCGGCGATCGCGTCCTACCTGGTCTCGCTCTACTCCGCGCTGGCCGTCCTCACCGATGACGCGCTGGGTGTGTTGGACGGCGTCGACGTCGGCACCTTCCACGACTACGCCTGATCGGGGTCACCGCCGTGTCCCATCACGAGCCACCCATCAACCCCGCCAGCGGGGATTACATCGTCAGTGCTGAGCAGGTCGCCCAGATCGCGAACGAGTTGTTCGCCGGTTCGCTGCCGCTGCCCGGCCCCGACTCACCGCCCGGCGTCGTACCAGTAGCTCCCCGCGGCGGCGGCGCGAGCGTGGGATCCGCGCCCGCCGTGGGCGCTGGTGCTCCCCCCGGCGTCGTGCCAGTGGCTCCCCGCGGCGGCGGAGTGAGCGCCCCGACCGGCATCCCGGGGCTGGATGCACCCTTGACGGGGCTGGCACCGCCCAACCGTTATCTGGGCGGTTCGCTGCCCCAGCCGTCACCGTCGGCGGGGTCCCACGCACCGCACGGAGCGCCGTACGCCGTCCCGGTCGAGGGTCCCTATGCGCGTACGGCGACCCGGCCACCCCAGGTGCCCACCGGCACGTTCGGGCCGGCGCCGGTCAGCGACGTCAGCACCCGGGACACCTTCGACGTCGGCTCAGTGCGCGGCGACTTCCCGATCCTGTCCGAGCAGGTCAACGGTCACCCGCTGATATGGTTCGACAACGCTGCCACCACCCAGAAGCCACGGCCGGTGATCGAGCGGATCTCGGCGTTCTACGAGCACGAGAACTCCAACATCCACCGCGCGGCCCACGAGTTGGCGGCGCGGGCCACCGACGCCTACGAGGACGCCCGCTCGACGGTCCAGCGGTTCCTGGGCGCGGCGCGCTCGGAGGAGATCACCTTCACCCGCGGCACCACCGAGGCGATCAACCTGGTCGCCCAGTCCTGGGGCCGGGCGAACCTAGGCCCGGGCGACGAGATCCTGCTGACCAACCTCGAACACCACGCCAACATCGTTCCGTGGCAGATGGTGGCCGACCGCACCGGCGCTCGCATCGTCGTGGCACCGGTCGACAACCGCGGCCAGCTGGACGAGCAACGGTTCGGGGAGTTGCTCAACTCCCGCACCAAGATCGCCGCCTTCACCCAGGTCGCCAACGCCACCGGCACCGTCAACCCGGTCGTCTCGATGGCCCAGATGGCTCGTCGGGCCGGCGCCCGGGTGTTGGTCGACGGGGCGCAGTCGGTGCCACACCTGGCCGTCGACCTGAGCGAGTTGGACGCGGACTTCTTCGTCTTCTCCGGTCACAAGATCTTCGGCCCCACCGGCATCGGCGCGGTCTTCATCCGGGAGCGCGTCTGGGACGAGACGCCGGCCTGGCAGGGCGGCGGCAACATGATCGCCGACGTCACCTTCGAGCGCAGCATCTACCAGCCGCCACCGAACAAGTACGAGGCCGGGACCGGCAACATCGCCGACGCCGTGGGGCTGGCCGAAGCGTTGCGGTACGTCGAGCGCATCGGCCTGCATCGCATCGCCGCCTACGAGCACGACCTGCTGGAGTACGCCACGCCCCGGCTGGCCGCCATCCCTGGTGTCACGTTGGTGGGCACGGCTGAGCACAAAGCCAGCGTGCTGTCGTTCGTGCTCGCCGGTCACGAGCCCCACGAGGTCGGAACAGCTTTGAACGAGAAGGGAATTGCGGTGCGCGCCGGTCACCACTGCGCGCAGCCAATCCTGCGCCGGCTGGGCTATGAAGCAACGGTCCGTCCGTCGTTCGCGTTCTACAACACCTACGACGAGATCGACTTCTTCATCGAGACCGTCCGCCAGATCGCGGGGGCATGACCTGCGACAACTGTTGATCGTCCATCACAGTCCGACCCCGCTGCTGCGGTCCCTGACCGAAGCCGTCGTCGCGGGAGCCACCGACGACGCGATCGACGCGGTCGACGTCAACGTCGTTGCCGCGCTTGACGTTTCGATCGATGACTTCCTATCGGCGGATGGTTATCTGCTCGGGACACCAGCCAATTTCGGTTACATGTCGGGCGCGATGAAGCATGCCTTCGACTCGACGTACGACGACATCCGGGGACGGGTCGACAAACGCCCGTTCTCGGTGTGGATCCACGGGCGATCGGACACCACCGGCGCCCGCCGATCGCTGTTGTCCGTGGCGACCGGCCTGACCTGGCGGCTGGCGGCGGAACCAGTTGAACTCATCGGACCCGTCGACGAATCCGACCTCGCCCGATGCACCGAGTTGGGCGGGACCCTCGCCGCACTACTGGCCGACTGAGCCAGGCGATAACGCCGCGTCGACGGCCGCCGCGAGGTCCTGACGCAACCGTCGGGCGTCCGTGCGCGGCACCCGCACCTCGAGCACCGTCAGACCCTGCGGGGTGGCACTGATCGCCTCGGCCAGTTCGGCTGCGGTGTCGACGCTGCGATGGGCCACGTCGTGCGCTGCGCACACACCGGCGATGTCGGCGCCCGTCGCTGTGCCGAAGATCCGTTCGAACGCCCCGGCGTACTCGGGCGCCCCCACCTCCAGCGTGCTGAAGATCGCGCCACCGTCGTCGTTGACGACCACCATGGTCAGATCCGGGCGAGGTTCGTCCGGACCGATCAGCAGGCCGTTGGTGTCGTGCAGGAAGGTGAGGTCACCCATCAGCGCGTACGCCGGCCGGTCCGGTTGCGAGAGGGCCGCACCGATCGCGCTGGATACCGACCCGTCGATTCCAGCCAGACCCCGATTCCCCACGGTCACAACGCCTTTGGCGATCCGCGCCGGCTCACGGGCGATATCCAGATCCCGCACGGCACTGGATGCACCCACAAACAGCAGCGCCCGCTCCGGCAGGTTGTTCGCGACCGTCCGGGCGACCGCCGGCCCACTGGGCCACGACGCTTCGACGATCGGGCCGGCGGTGGCGGCGACCACTGCTCCCGCGGCTCGCCAGCGGGCGGCCCAGGTCCGATCGACACACCCGGCCACCACCCGGTGACTGCGCTCGATGTCAGCCCAGTCGTGGACCCGGTGGACCGCATGCACCGGGTCGGACCAGGACGTCAGCGCCGTGACCACCTCGACGGTCACCTCAGGACGGCGTAACAGGGCCAGCACCCGGCGGTCCAATGTGACGGCACCGGCGACCAGGACCCGCTCGGGCAGGTTCTCCTCCAGCCAACCGGTCGCCGACAACAACAGTGGTCCGTGCGGGGTGACCCGGGCACGCCGGAAGAGGCCGGCCGGTTCGGCGATGATCGGCCAGCCAGCGACATCTGCCAGCTCGGTGATGTCGGCGGCGCGAGCGGGGTCGGCAAGGCTGCCGAGCACCAACAGTGTGCGCGGGACCGGGGCGATGCCCGGCCCGGCGCCCGCCGCTTCGTGGCGCACCGGCGACCGCAGACTCAGCCACGCCTCACCGTGCGGGCGACCGTCGAGCGGTTCGGACCACCCCGTCGGGTCGGTGTCCGGGGTCAGCGGCTCGCGGAAGCTGACGTTGAGGTGCACCGGCCCCGGGTCGCCGGAGGGGTGACCGCACGACTCCGCGACCGCCCGGCCGACCACCGAGCGCCACTGACCCTGCTGGCCGGGGCGACGACCAGCAGCGGAGAACTCGTGGAACCACCGGGTCATCCCGCCAAAGATCTTCACCTGGTCGGTGGTCTGGTTGGCGCCGCTACCGCGCTGCTCGGCCGGGCGGTCCGCGGTGAGCAGCAGCAGCGGCACGTTGCCGTGGGATGCCTCGAGGACCGCGGGGTGCAGGTTCGCGACCGCCGTCCCGCTGGTCGTGATGACCGCGGCCGGTTGCCGACTGACCTTGGCTAGACCCAGCGCAAGGAACGCACCGGATCGTTCGTCGACCCGGACATGCAACCGGGCGCGCCCGGCCCGCTCAGCGGCCAGCACGGCGTACGCCAAGGGAGCCGACCGCGATCCAGGACAGACGACGAAGTCACGCACCCCCTGCCGGATCAACTCGTCCACGAGCACGGTCGCCAGAGCAGTCGAGGGGTTCACGCCGGCATCCTCCCGGATGCGGTGATCCCCCAGGTGCCGGACCACACGTCACCCGGGCGCAGGATGGTCAAGGCCTCACCGGACACAAAGGCATTCGCGGGGGCCGACATGGGCTCCACAGCGACGCCGGAGCGTCGCTTGCGCTCCGGGGGCAGCGAGTCCCCGGTGAAGACCTGCAGGTAACTGAAGGCGCCCGCGTCGGCCCAGATCGTCGTACGCCGATCGCCCCGTTCGATACTCACCCGCCAGCGGCCGTCGTCGCCAGGAGAGAGATCGGTGAACGCGGTGTCCAGCGAGGTACTGCCGATGGGGACGCCCGCCCGGAAGTCGGTCCCCGGGCCCACCGGGGAGGAACCGACCGGGATCAACCGGTCGTCCACGTCGATCTTCCGCCCCGCCGGAATCGTCAGAGTGACCTCGTCGACGGTCGTCTCACCGGTCGTCAGGTAGGGGTGGGCGCCATAGGCGAACGGCGCCTTCGCGGTGCCCACGTTGGTGACCTTGGTGGCCACTTCCAGGCCGCTACTGGTCGCGGTGTAGCGGACCTTGATCCGCAAACACGCATCCCAACCCTGCTGCGGCAGAAGCAGATACGACAGCGTTACCGACGTGTCGGCCAAGTCCTCCAGGCTCCACAGCGCCCACCGCACCAGGCCGTGGCTGGCGTTCCCGCGGCCCGGCTCGGACAACGCCAGCTGCTGGCTGACCCCGTCGAAGGAGTACTTGCCGTCCCGGATCCGGTTTGGCCAGGGCATGAGCAGTTGGCCGCGGCCGCCGTCGGCTTTGCTCTGCAGCGGGTAGCCATGCAGGACCGGCTCACCACCCACCTTGAGGACGCGGATGCCGCCGCCGACCTGCGTGATGATCGCAACTGCCCCCGGGCCACGATCGTCCGCGGGTGCACTGATCGACCACTGTTCACCGCTCGGCGGAATCGTCACCTGACCCATGACCCGATCCTGACATGCGAGCGGGCCGTACGCTGGATCGGTGCAGCACTACGTCTCCTTCCTTCCCGCCGAGAGCCTGGCGCCCATCACCCTCGCGCACAATGTCGGCAGGGGCGAGGAGGTCGACGCGGTACTGACGGCGGCTGAGGATGCAGGAGCTCGCGAGGTGTCCCGTGCAGTCCGCCGTGAATGGGGCGGCCTGCTGGGCGACCAGTTGGTGGCCGCTGGCCGGGCGGCGTCCGCCCGAACGCGTCGATGACCGGCTCCGCACCGGCGCGTAGCTACGCCGATGACATCCGATCGCGCGACGACACTGCGCTGGTCCAACTCCTGCTGGCTCGCCCCGATCTGGCGCGACCGGTGCCTACCGATCTGACCGCGCTGGCGGCACGCGCGGGATCACGACCGAGCGCACTGCGCGCGTTGGAGTCGTTGCACGCCGACACCTTGCACGTCCTCGAAGCGCTGCTGATCGGCGATCCCGAGATCCTGTTGGCGGCCGATGTCAGCGCGCAGCTCGAACAGCTGTGGCGCCAGGCACTGGTCTGGCGATCGCCAGAGGGTCTGCGCCCGGCGCGCGTGATCAGCGAGTTGCTGCCAGAGCCCGCCGGACTCGGTCCGGCCGCGAGCTCCATCGAGGACTACCGCCCGCCGACGGATCTGTCGGTCCGATTCGAGACCCTGTCCGATGCGGCCCGTGCCGCTCTGGAACGCCTTCGCTGGGGACCGGCGAAGGCGAGATTCGACGGTCCGGCCGCGATCGGCGTACTGGAGGAGTTGGTGGCGGCCGGGTTCATGGTGCGCACCGAGGAGTCCACGGGCACCGTGCCCCGCGAAGTGGGGTTGTGGCTGCGCGACGGGCAGCTTGTTGCCGGCGGCCTGACCGGGCTGCCCGCGCCTGACCTGCCGAGCGACCCACAGCGGGCCCAGTCCGGTGCCGGGGTGGCGATCCGCGAATTGCTCTGGCAGCTCGAACGATTGGCCTCACTGTGGCAGCTGGACCCGCCTCGGGTGCTGCGCACGGGAGGACTTGGTGCACGTGAGCTCAAGGTGACCGCCGAGCGCCTGGACCAGGACCAGGCCTTCACGGCGTTCCTGATCGAACTGGCCTACGCCGCCCAGCTGGTCGCCTCCGATGACGCCGACGAGCCCGTCTGGCTCCCCACGACGGAGTACGACGAGTGGTTGCGCCGCGACACCCCCGCGCGGTGGGCGCGGCTCGCGTTCGCGTGGCGCGACAGCCCGCGCGCCGCCTTCCTCGTGGGCACGACCGGCGACAAGGGAAAGATCAATGCTCTTGGCTCAGAGGCTCATTGGCCGATGATGCGCGCCCGCCGTCGCGACGTCCTTGAGATTCTCGCCACTGGCAGCGGCGGCTATTCGGCTGGCGCCATGGACGAAGCGTTGCGGTGGCTGCGGCCATTGCGCCTACCGGCCGGCGCGCCGACTCGGGCCGGCGAATTGCTCCAGGAGGCAGAGTGGTTGGGCGTTACCGCTGGCCATGCACTCACCGCTGCCGGCCACGTGCTTGCCGATGCTGCGGCCGACGAGGCAGCGGTCGCCGTTGCCCTTGTCGGCAGTCTGCCCCCGCCGCAGGATCTGCTGTTGGTGCAGGCGGACCACACGGTCGTGGCGCCAGGGGCCCTCTCGGATGACTTGCGGCGGTTCGCCGACCTGATCTTCAATGTCGAATCGAGCGGTGGGGCAACGGTTTTCCGGATGACGTCGGGGAGCCTCCGCCGCGGTTTCGACCGCGGGCTGACTGCGACGGACATTCTGAGCCGTCTGCAGGCCGTGTCCCCTGCGCCGATCCCCCAGCCCGTCGAGTATCTGATCAACGACGCTGCGCGCCAGCACGGTCAGACCCGGGTCGGAGCAACCTCCAGCTACATCCGCAGTGACGACGTGGCTTCGCTGCAGTCGATGATGGCCGACCCTCGCACCGGGATCCTGCGACTGCGGCAGATCGCTCCGACTGTTCTGGTGTCGCCGGTGGCTGCGGAGACGGTACTGGATGTGCTTCGTGAGCAGGGGCATTCACCGGTCGCGGAGACCTCCGACGGCGTCTCCATCGTCGGAGTGCGTCGCCAACCGCGCGCTGATCCTCGCCCGCTGGCTGGTCCGGTGGTGGTGGACAGCGTCACCGCCGAGCTGGCAGAGCAGGCGGTCGCACGGTTGCGACAGCACCCCGACTCCTCCGAGGGCCCGCGCATCGCCTCGACCGACCCGGCGCTGACCCTCGCGACGTTGCAGGATGCGGCGGCGGGCCGGATGCCGGTGTGGATCGGCTACTCCGACCCCACGGGCGACGTGCACCGCGCCCTGTTGCAACCCGAACAGGTCGCTGGTGGAAGGGTGGTCGGCGCCGTTGATGGTCAGCGTCGCACGATCGCGCTACACCGCATCCTCGGCGTCGCCCCCGCCTGAGCCGGACGCGGCTTAGAAGATGCGGACCCGCTGCTCCTCCGGCAGATACATGCCGTCGCCCTCCGTCACGCCGAACGCCTCGTGGAACTCCACCAGGTTGCGCGCGACGTTGCAGCGACAGTTCGCCGGTGAGTGCGGATCGATCGCGATCAGCCGCTTGGCCTCAGCCTCCCGGGCTTTGCCACACCACACCTGGGCCCAGCCGATGAAGAACCGCTGCGCCGGAGTGAATCCGTACAACTCGATCGCCGGGTTGGTCTCCTGGGAGATCTCGTACGCCTTGTAGCCGATGGTCAGGCCACCCAGGTCGCCGATGTTCTCCCCCACGGTCAGCGCACCGTTGACCTTCACGTCGGGTGCATCCGCCGGCGACTGCTCGTTGAACTGGTCGATCAGCTTCTTGGCCAACGAGTCGAACCGCGAGCGGTCCTGCTCGGTCCACCAGTCCCGCAACGCGCCGTTGCCGTCGTACCGCGAGCCCTGGTCGTCGAAACCGTGGCCGATCTCGTGCCCGATCACGGCGCCGATGCCGCCGTAGTTCACCGCATCGTCGGCGTCCACGTCGAAGAACGGCGGCTGCAGGATCGCGGCCGGGAAGACGATCTCGTTCATCACCGGGTGGTAATACGCGTTGACCGTCTGCGGAGTCATCAGCCATTCGGTGCGGTCGATCGGTTTGCCGACCTTGTCCAACTGGCGGTGGATCTCGAACTCCGCTGCGCGGCGTACGTTTCCGATCAGATCGTCGGCGTCGATGGTCAGGCTCGAGTAGTCCCGCCACTTGTCGGGGTAGCCGATCTTGGGCGTGAACTTGCCCAGCTTCTCCAGCGCCTGCGCGCGGGTCTGCTCCCCCATCCAGGGCAGCGTCTCGAAGTCGCGCCGGTATGCCTCGATGAGGTTGGCGACCAACTCGGTCATCCGCTCCTTGGCGCGCGGCGGGAAGTGCGCCGCGACGTACAACTGGCCGGCCGCCTCACCCAGCGCCTCCTCGACCAGGCCGACTCCGCGCTTCCAGCGCTCCTTCAACTCGGGCACACCGGACAGGGTGCGGCCGTGAAAGTCGAAACTCTCCTGCACGATCGCATCGGTCAGGTGCGGCGCGCGGGAGCTGATCAGTCGCCAGGACAGATAGTCCTTCCACTGCTCGATCGGCAGATCCACCAGAGCTGCGGACAGTCCGGTGAGGAAGCTGGGCTGGCGCACCACGACGGCATCGAACGAACCGTCCGGTGCCTCGAGTGCGGCCAAGAAGACGGGCCAGTCCACGTTGGGCGCCAACTGCTGCAGGTCGGCAGAAGACGACTTGTTGTAGGTGCGCACCGCGTCACGGCTGGCCACGTTGTCCCAGTGCGAGGCGGCGATCAGGTGCTCCACGTCGAAGATGCCCTGGGCGTGTTTGGCGCTCGCCTCGTGGCCGGCCAGGTTCAGCAGCTTCTCGATGTGCGCGATGTACTTCTCCCGGATCGGCTGGTACTGGTCCTCGCGGTAGTACGACTCATCCGGCAGGCCGAGCCCGTACTGCTCGAGGTAGGCGATGTTCTCCTCGGGATTGCCTGCGTCGGCCGACACGTAGATCGCGATCGGGCCCCAGACGTCCTGCCTGGCCAGGCGCCCGAATTGTTCGATCAGACCGGGGACGTCGTGCACGGCCGCGATGGCCGCCAGATCGTCGCTCAGCGGCTGGCTACCGAGACCTTCGATGCGGTCGGTGTCCATGAACGACCGGTAGAGGTCCCCGACTTTCGCCTGTTCCGTGCCCGGCTCGGCGTCCGCGGCGGCCGCCTTCTCGATCAACTCGCGCATCGCGGCCTCGGAGGCCTCGCGCAACCGGTCGAACGCGCCGTACCGAGCACGGTCCGCCGGGATCTCGGTGTTCTTGATCCATTCGCCGTTGACGTGCTCGAAAAAATCATCCTGAGCGCGGACGGACGCATCAAAGCTGCTGGTGATCCCCGAATTCATAGTCACCAGATTAAACACGGGAAGAGAATCGGGGTTCATCGACGTTCGATAGGTTGCACCCTCCCGGAAGGACACCCATGACCGACGGACCGCTGATCGTCCAGAGCGACAAGACCGTGCTGTTGGAGGTCGATCACCCCCAGGCCGGTGACGCTCGTCGGGCGATCGCACCGTTCGCGGAGTTGGAGCGCGCTCCGGAGCACATGCACACCTACCGGATCACGCCGCTCGGCCTGTGGAACGCCCGGGCGGCCGGCCATGACGCCGAGACCGTCGTGCACACGCTGATCACGTACAGCCGTTACCCGGTGCCCAACGCGTTGCTGATCGACATCGCCGAGACGATGGACCGCTACGGCCGGTTGCGGCTGGTCAAGGACGACGACGGCCGGTTGATGCTCATCTCCACTGATCGGGCGGTGCTGGAGGAGATCCTGCGGCACAAGAAGATCACCCCGCTGGTGGGCGAGCGGATCGCCGACGACCGCGTCCTGGTGCACCCCTCCGAGCGCGGCGCGATCAAACAGCAGCTGATCAAGGTGGGTTGGCCGGCCGAGGACGAGGCGGGGTACGTCGATGGCGAGGCCCACGCAATCAGCTTGCGGACCGAGGGCTGGGACCTGCGCCCGTACCAGGAGCAGGCGGTCGACGGGTTCTGGCACGGCGGCTCGGGTGTCGTCGTACTGCCTTGTGGCGCAGGAAAAACCATCGTTGGCGCCGGCGCGATGGCCAAGGCCGGCGCGACCACGCTGATCCTGGTGACCAATACGGTGTCGGCCCGGCAGTGGCGTGACGAGTTGCTCAAACGAACCTCCCTGACCGAGGAGGAGATCGGCGAGTACAGCGGGGCCCGCAAGGACATCCGCCCGGTGACCATCGCGACCTACCAGGTGCTCACCCACAAGCGAAAGGGCGTCTTCCCGCACCTCGAGCTGCTCGACGCGCGCGACTGGGGCCTGGTCGTCTACGACGAGGTGCACCTGCTGCCCGCGCCGATCTTCCGGATGACCGCGGACCTGCAGGCCCGCCGCCGGCTGGGTCTGACCGCGACGTTGGTGCGCGAGGACGGCCGGGAGTCGGACGTGTTCAGCCTGATCGGCCCGAAGCGCTACGACGCGCCGTGGAAGGACATCGAAGCCCAGGGCTACATCGCCCCGGCCGATTGCGTCGAGGTGCGGGTGACCCTGTCGGAGTCGGATCGGCTGGCGTACGCCACGACCGAGCCTGAGGAGCGTTACCGCTTCGCGTCCTGCGCCCCCGCCAAGGACCGCGTGGTCGAGCAACTGGTCGAGCAGCACCGCGGTGAGCCGACCCTGGTGATCGGGCAATACCTCGACCAGTTGGAGACCCTGGCCGGGCGTCTGAACGCCGACCTGATCACCGGTGAGACGCCGGTCGGCCAACGGCAGAAGCTCTTCCAGCAGTTCCGGGACGGGGAGATCTCGCTGCTCGTGGTCAGCAAGGTGGCGAACTTCTCGATCGACCTGCCCGAGGCGAGTGTGGCCATCCAGGTGTCGGGCACATTCGGCTCCCGCCAGGAGGAGGCCCAGCGTCTTGGCCGGGTGCTGCGTCCCAAGGGCGACGGGCGGACCGCGCACTTCTACACGGTCGTCGCCCGCGACACCGTCGACGCCGAGTTCGCCGCCCACCGCCAGCGGTTCCTGGCCGAGCAGGGTTACGCCTACCGGATCGTCGACGCCGACGACCTGCCGGCGCTGGCTTAAACTCGCCCTGTGAGCGACGACCCGATCTTCCAACGTACGCCGCCCCCTCCCGTCCGCGTCGACACCAAGAAGGTGCTGCTGGTCGGAATCGCTTGTTGGGCAGTGGCTTTCGTCATCACCTGGCTCGTCCCGGCACTGCACACCGGCGACAAGAAGGACTGGCCGTGGATCGCGCTGACCGGGTTCATCCTCGGCTTCGTCGCGTGGGCCTATCTGGCTGCTGGACGTGGCAATGCGCAAGGTGTTGACTTTGGATCGTCAGCATCGCGCTGACCTCGAAAGGAAGTCGCCATGGCCGTGCTCATCGCAGTTATCGCCTTGCTGGCCGTCATGATGGGAATCGTCCTGGTCACCGGCCGGCGCAGCCGTTACGACGGCTCAGGAGACCCCAACACCGACCTGCAGGTGGCCCGGTCCCATATGGACCGGCAGCGGCAGAACGGCACCTCCTTCGGCGGCACTCCACCGTTCTAGTGGGCTGCGCCAAATTCGTAACCTGACGTTTTCACAGCAGGTCTTCCCGTCCGCGCTCCTAGCCAGGACCCTTGATCCATGGCGGAACGGCCCACCACGATCATCCTGTTCGGCGCGACCGGTGACCTGTCGCGCCGAAAACTGCTGCCCGGTCTGCTGCACCTGTTCCAGACCGGCCTGCTGAACGACCTGCGCGTCGTCGGCAGCTCGATGGAGGACTACACCCGGGACAGCTTCGTGGAGTTCGCCGCGACGGCGATCGCCGAGTTCTCCTCGCACAACCCGGACGACGCCGTGTGGGAGGACTTCGCCAAGCGGCTCTACTTCGTGCGCAGCCAGGACGGGCCGGACGGGCTGAAGCGCACTGTCGACGAGGCGGAAGCCGAGTTCACCGAGATACCCCGGCGATTGCACTACCTCAGCGTGCCGCCGAAAGCCGCCCTGAACGTCATCGAGATGATCGCAGCCGCCAACCTGGTCGAGCGGTCCCGGGTGATCATGGAGAAGCCGTTCGGCACGGACCTGGCCTCTGCCAAGTCGCTCAACGCAGCAGTCCACGAGGTTTTCGCCGAGGAGCAGGTCTTCCGGATCGACCACTTCCTGGGCAAGGAAGCGGCCCTGAACATCCTGGCGTTCCGGTTCGCCAACGGTCTGTTCGAACCCATCTGGCACCGCAACTTCATCGAGCACATCCAGATCGACGTACCCGAAGCCCTTGGCTTGGAGGGTCGGGCGGCGTTCTACGAGAACACCGGCGCCTACCGCGACATGGTCGTCACCCACCTGTTCCAAGTCCTGGCCTTCACTGCGATGGAGCCGCCGACCGAGTTGGAACCCGGTGCCATCACCGAGGAGAAGAACAAGGTCTTCCGCTCGATGCTGCCGATCCTGCCCAGCGACGTCGTGCGCGGTCAGTACGTCGGCTACCGCGACGAGCCCGGGGTCAACCCCGAGTCGGAGACAGAGACGTTCATCGCGCTGCGTTGCCGGATCGACAACTGGCGCTGGGCGGGAGTTCCCTTCTATCTGCGGACCGGCAAGAAGCTCGCCGAGGGACAGCGGATCATCTCCATTGCGTTCCGGGAACCGCCGAAGTCGATGTTCCCCGCCGGCTCCGGCGTCGGCGAGCACGGCCCGGACCACCTGACCTTCGACCTGGCCGATCAGTCGAAACTGTCCCTGTCGTTCTACGGAAAACGTCCCGGGCCGGGTTTCCGGTTGGACAAGTTGTCGATGCAGTTCAGCACCTCGGACACGCACTGGTCTGGTTCGGTGCTGGAGGCGTACGAGCGGTTGATCTATGACGCGGTCCGCGGTGACCACACGTTGTTCACCAGCGCCGAGGGCATCGAGCGGGTGTGGGCCCTGAGCCAACCGCTGCTGGACAATCCGCCGCCAGTGCGCCCGTATTCCGGCGGATCGTGGGGACCGAACCAGATCCACCAATTGGTGGCACCCCGCGCCTGGCGGTTGCCGTTCGAGCGCAAGTGGCGCGCTTAAGCCTCGACGGGATCGGCGACGCTCGACTCGACCTCGATCTCGAAGTCGTCCAGCCGGGGTGGGTCGACCTGCTCGGGCTCGCGGGCGACGACGTCGACCTCACTGTGCGCACCGCAGCCGTGGTCAAGGGAGACGACTGAACCGTCGGACGGCGACCATTCGTTGGCGCACACACCGAAGACCTGACGCAGAGCACCCGGCATCGGCAGGAAGTAGCCACACGTCGTGCAGTGCGCTGGTGCCTCGACGGCGACCGCGCTGCGCGGACCGTGCGAACCGTCGTACCACCGCTGGGCGGCCGCCTGGCGACCCTCCCGGGACAGAACCCGTGGCCGCCCAAGACCCAGTTCGAAGAGAGCCATCTCGTCGACCTCTTCGTCGCCGCTGGCCTCGAAACCGAATTCCAGGTTGGGGTCGTCCTCGACGTACGGCGTGACGTCCCCGGCGCCGATGTCACCGGGACGCAACCGCTCGGCGTACGGGACCCAATCGGGGGTGAGGATGGCGCCCGACCCGGGCAACAGGTTGACCTCGCACACCGTCGCGAACTTCTGTCGCGGCGCCCGGGCGACCGAAACCGCCCAGTGCCAGCCGGTGTATCCCTTGGCGGTGTACGCGAAGTGGTGCATCGCCAGCCGTTCGCCGACCATCTCGGCGCCCTGGTGCTCCCCGATGGTGTCAGCCGGGGTGATGTCGAGCAGCGCGGTCTTGGCCAGATCGGCCGCGTCGAGCAAGACCTTGTCGGCCTTCTCGGCCTTGGCCCGCTTCGGCTTCTCGCGCACGTCGACAGTCATGATCAGGCGTCCAGATCGTCCGCAACGGCGCGCATGACCGCGGCCACCTTGCCAGCCTGGCCCTTGTCGGGGTAGCGCCCGCGGCGCAGGCTGCCGCCCACGTTGTCGAGCAACTTGATCAGGTCCTCGACGATGACTGCCATATCGTCGGCGGGCTTACGGCTGCGGGCCGCCAGCGACACCGTCGGCTCGGTCAAGGTGACGCTGAGCGCCTGGGCGCCACGTCGGCCCTCGGCCACGGAGTACTCGATCCGCGTCCCGCTCTTGAGCGCCGTGGTGCCGGTGGGCAGCGCACTGGAGGGAAGGAACACGTCCTGGCCGTCGTCGCCGGACACGAAACCGAATCCCTTGTCGGAATCGAAGAACTTCACCTTGCCGGAAGGCACTGTCCACCTCGTTGTGCTGGGTAACCGGGCTCTCACCCGAACGTCATGAGGGCACGCCGAAACGTGCCGGTCCTTAAGGCTAACGCGCGGGCGGGCCGGACAGATAATCGTTAAGCCACGGGCCGAAACTGCGCAGACCGGGTACGACGGACTGCGCACCCGCCGCCCGAAGCCTCGCCTCATCGTGAGGTCCGGTGAGCACCCCCAGCGGGTAGGCGCCCCCGGCGACCGCGCCGGCCATGTCCCCCTCGTGGTCGCCCACGAAGATCGTGGCGCGGTGCTCCCGGATCGGGATCGCCTTTCCGGCGCCGAAGGCGTCTCCGACCACGATGTCGGGCCGGAGCTCGACCTGATCCAGGACGGCGTGCACGGCGGGCTCGTACTTCGCGCTGACCACCATCGGGCGGCCGTCGTACTCGCGGATCGCGGCGAATGCCTCGTGCGCGCCGGGTAGCGCTGTGGTCATCGGGACAGCCACCGCCGGATACATCGAGCGGTAGTGCTCAACGGCGTCCGGCACCTGCTCGGCGGGCAGGAATTGCGCCAGGTTGTCTGCCAAGGGTGCACCGATCAGCGGCCACAACTGTTCGTCGGTGGCATCCACGCCGCGATCGGCCAACGTGCGCTGCATGCAGGTGACGATGCCGGCCCGGGAGTCGACCAGCGTCATGTCCAGGTCGAACCCGACGACGAGGTTCACTGGGGGTTCGGCGGCTGCTGGCCCGGGTTCTGCGGCGGCGGGGGCTGCTGCTCGTACGGCGAGGGTTGCTGGGGATAACCCTGCTGGCCATACGGATACCCGGCCGGGGCGGCGCCGTACCCACCGGCGTACGCCTGCTGCTGGCTCCAGGCGGTGCGCTCGCGGTTGGATCGCACCAACTTCACGATGCCGGTGATCAGCATCGCCAGACCGATCAGACCCGCCAAGGCGGCCCCGCCGAAACCGACGAAGATCGGCATCAGCAGCTTCTTGCTGACGTCGGCGGCGTCCTTGCCGCTGAGCACCTTGACGTCCACGCCGGAGCCGCAGTCGATCTGGTAGGCACCGGCAGCGCTCGTTGTGAACGAGCCGAGCAGGTTGAACGTGGTGTCACCCTCGCTCACCGAGCCACTCGTGGAGTTCTCGACGGTCACCGTGCTGCCCGAGGGATCGGTGACCGTGCAGGACGAGCCGGTCGAGTCACCGAACATGGCGACCGTGGTGTCGGCTGCGAAGTCGTGCGTCGAACCCGCCGTCACGACCGGTGCTTCGTCGACCAGATGGGCCAGGTTCTTGACGCCGAGCACCGTTCCGGCCAGGAAGATCCCGAAGGCGACCGGGAGCATGATGATCGCCCCGATGATGGTCAGCCACAGGCCACGACGTTTGGGTTGCATGCTCGGGAGCCTAGCCCGGGCTACGCATGTGTCGCCTGGGTTCCACCCGGCGGGTCAAGAAGCAGATCGACCACCAGTGCGGTCCATCCGGTCTGGTGGCTGGCACCCAGGCCTTTGGCTGTGTCGCCGTGAAAGTACTCGAAGAACATCAGGTTGTCGCGCCACGCGGGGTCGTCGGCCAGCCGTGGGTCGGCGCCCCAGACCGCCCGTCGCCCGTCCGGGGCGGGTAGCCAAATCCCGACCAGGCGGTCAGCCAGGTCGGCGGCGATCTGCGCCAGCGAGCGCCGTACGCCGGATCCGGTCGGGTACTCCACGCTGATCCGAGCACCGGGCACCGTGTCGTACCGCTGCAATGCCCGCACCACCAGGTAGTTGGTCGGCAGCCACACCGGCCCGCGCCAGTTGGAGTTGCCGCCGTACATCGCCGTCGTGGACTCCCCGGGCTCGTAGTCGATCGTCGCGTCGGGCAGACCGGGCACGACGTACGGCGTGACCAGCCTTTTGGTCACCGACCGCAGACCGTGGGGCGAGAGGAACCCGTCTTCATCGAAAATGTGGCCCAATGCGGTCGCTGCCATGTCGGGCGTGACCAGGGAGATGAGCACACCGTCGGCAGACCCCGCCGCTCGTGGCAGTCGGCCCAGACCGTGACTGGGCGCGTCCCGTTCGGAGTCATCGAGCCGGTGGGCGGTGCGCTTCTCCAGCAGCGCCAGGCGCCGCACCTGCTCCGGCGGCAACGACACCGATGCCAGCAGCGGGATCATGCCCACCAGGCTCTGCACCTTGATCGGCGTCTGGTGGCCCGCGGCGTCGGTGATCCGGTCGTAGAAGAAGCCGTCGTCGGGGTCGTAGAGGTTGGCCTCCTCGAGCGCGTCGGCGATCAGGAAGAACTGCTCGAGGAACTTGACGACCATGTCGTCGTAGACGTCGTTCTCCTCGGCCAGCAGCAGTGCGATGAGCAGCATGTTCTCCGAATACATCGCCATCCAGGCGGTGCCGTCGGCCTGCTCGATGGTGACGCCGTCGGGCAGGTGGGAGCGGTCCACTGGGCTGATGTTGTCCAGCCCGAGGAAGCCGCCGCCGAAGACGTTGTGCCCGCCGGGGTCCTCCCGGTTGAGCCACCAGGTGAAGTTCAGCAGCAGCTTCTGGAAGATGCGCTCGAGGAAGGCGCGGTCGGTGCCGCCGTCGATCAGGAAGACGCGCAGCGCCGCGAAGGCGTGCACCGGCGGGTTGACGTCGTCGAAGCTCCATTCGTACGCCGGCAGCGCACCGTTGGGGTGCTGGAACCACTCGCGCAGCAGGACGGTCAGCTGGTACTTGGCAAACGCCGGATCCAGGTGCGCCCAGGCGATCGCGTGGAAGGCGAGGTCCCACGCCGCGAACCAGGGGTACTCCCACGGGTCGGGCATCGCCAGGATGTCGAACGCGTCGACGTGCCGCCAATCGGCGTTGCGACCGGTCTTGCGCTGCGGCGGCGGGGGCGGTTCGGCAGGGTCGCCGTCCAGCCAACGACTGACCCGGTAGGGGTAGATCTGCTTGCTCCACACCAGCCCCGCGGACGCCTGGCGCAGCACCTGCCTGCGCTCCTCGTCGAGGTCGGGGCCAAGTGCGGCGTAGAACTCGTCGGCTTCGCTGACTCGGTCGGCAATCACCTTGTCGCACAGGGATTTGTCCCAGATCTTCGGCTGGTCCACCGGTCGGTGCAGGCGCAACCGGAGCGTCACCGTCTGCCCCGCGGGCACCGTCGGTTGGAACCAGAACGCCGACTTGGTGCCCCGTTGATCGGGGTTGACGGTCGGCTTTCCCGAGACGACGTGATCGTTGATGCCGTCCTTCGGGTACGCCGAGCGGTTGGGCTTGCCGTGCAGAAGTTCCTCGTTGGTCTCGTTGTCGCAGAACAGGATTCGCGGATCTGATCCCGGTTCTGCGTCGAACCGGTAACCGCCGGCGATCGGGTGGTCGGAGACAATCGTCGTCCCGTCCAGGGACAGGACCGGTGGCGCGGCGTCGGTCCATCGCCACGTGTTTCGGAACCAGAAGGTCGGCAGGACGTGCAACGTGGCTTCGTCCGGACCGTGGTTGGTGATGTCGATCCGCAGGAAAAGGTCGGTGGGTGATTCCTTGGCGTAGGTGACGTCGACGATCCAGAACCTGCCGTCGTCGAAGACGCCGGTATCGATCAGTTCGAACTCGGGGTCCTGCCTTGTGCGACGGGCGTTTTCGGTGACCAGTTGCTCGTAGGGGAACTGCGCCTGAGGGTAGTGGTAGCGCCACTTCAGCAATGCATGGCTGGGCAGACCGTCGAGGTACCACCAGTACTCTTTGACGTCCTCGCCGTGGTTGCCCTGGGGGCCGGTGAGGCCGAACATCCGCTCCTTCAGGAACGGGTCGCGGCCGTTCCACAGCGCCAGCGAGAGGCACAGCTCCTGGCGGATGTCGCATACGCCCGCCATGCCGTCCTCGTTCCAGCGGTAGACGCGGGAGCGCGCCTGCTCATGCGGGAAACTCGCCCAGGCGTCGCCGTCGGGGCTGTAGTCCTCGCGGACAGTCCCCCAGGCACGTTCGGCCAGGTAGGGGCCCCACTCGTACCAGGGATTCGCTTCGGACAGAGAGTCTTCGGCCCGACCCGTCGCCTCGGCGAGCCGGCGGTGTTCAGCAGTACTCACGCGTGGAAGGGATCGCCTCGTCCAACAGGATCGGCGGCACCCCGAAGATCGAGCCGACGATCTTGCCGATGTTGCCTTTGGTGTCATCGGGTTCGTAGGTACTCATGGGGCTCACTCTTTCGCGGAATGGCTAGAAGTACCAGGGGAAGGCAGACCAATCCGGGTCGCGCTTCTCCAGGAACGCGTCCTTGCCTTCGACGGCTTCGTCGGTCATGTACGCCAACCGGGTCGCCTCGCCGGCGAAGACCTGCTGCCCCATCAAACCGTCATCAGTCAGGTTGAACGCGAACTTCAGCATCCGCTGTGCGGTGGGAGATTTGCCGTTGATCTCGGCAGCCACCTGCAGTGCCTCGACCTCCAACTGGGCGTGGTCGGCGACGATGTTGACCGCGCCCATCCGCTGCATCGTCTCCGCGTCGTACGTGCGCCCGAGGAAGAAGATCTCGCGCGCGAACTTCTGGCCGACCTGCTTGGCCAGGTACGCCGACCCGTACCCCGCGTCGAAGGACCCCACGTCCGCGTCGGTCTGCTTGAAACGCGCGTGTTCGCGGGATGCGATCGTCAGGTCGCACACCACGTGCAGCGAATGGCCGCCGCCGGCTGCCCACCCGTTGACCACGGCGATCACGACCTTGGGCATCGTGCGGATCAGTCGCTGCACTTCCAGGATGTGCAACCGTCCCCCAGCCGCCTTCACGCGCGCCTGATCGACGGTGTCGGCGGTCTCCCCCTCGGCGTACTGGTAACCCGATCGTCCCCGGATCCGCTGGTCGCCGCCGGAACAGAACGCCCAGCCACCGTCCTTGGCCGACGGTCCGTTGCCGGTGAGCAGCACGCAGCCCACGTCGGGGGTCATCCGCGCGTGGTCCAGCGCCCGGTAGAGCTCATCGACGGTGTGCGGCCGGAACGCGTTGCGCACCTGCGGGCGGTTGAACGCCACGCGCACCGTGCCCTTGGCCGGCCCGTCCAGCACGCACCGGTGGTAGGTGATGTCGGTCAGGTCCTCGAAGCCGGACACCAGTGCCCAGGCGGTCTCATCGAACGGGTTCTGATCAGTCACAGGGCCAACCCTAGGCTTGGCTGCGTGGTGAGCCTCCAGGAGCTTCAGGAAAGCGCGCACGTGGTGTCGATTCCGCTGCGGACGCGCTTCCGTGGCGTCGACCACCGGGAGGCGATGATCCTGCGCGGCCCGTCCGGGGATGCCGAGTTCGCCCCCTTCCTGGAGTACGACGCGGCCGAGTCCGCGCGCTGGCTCGCCGCCGCGATCGAGGCCAGCTGGGGTTCGTGGCCCGCTCCGGTCCGCGACTCCATCCCGGTCAACGCGACCGTGCCCGCTGTGTCCGCCGCCGAGGTGGCGGGAGTGCTGGCGCGGTACGACGGGTGCACGACCGCCAAGGTCAAGGTCGCCGAACGTGGGCAAGCGTTGGAGGACGATGTCGCCCGGGTGGCCGAGGTGCGATCCATCCTCGGTCCGTCGGGGCGCATCCGGGTCGACGCGAACGGCGGCTGGTCGCTCGATGACGCCGTGTGGGCGCTCACTGCCTTGTCCGGGTTCGAGTTGGAGTACGCCGAGCAACCGTGCGCGACGATCGATGAGTTGGCGTCGTTGCGAATTGCGTTGGTAAACAACGGAGTTGACCTGCGCGTGGCGGCCGATGAGTCGATCCGGAAGGCCACTGATCCGCTGTTGGTTGCGCGTCGGCACGCAGCGGACGTCGCCGTCGTGAAGGTCGCACCGCTGGGTGGCGTGCAGGCCGCGCTGGACATCGCGGTGGAGGCCGCATTGCCGACCGTGGTGTCGTCTGCACTGGACACCTCGATCGGGATCGCGGCCGGAGTGGCCCTGGCCGCCGCGCTGCCATCCCTTGAATTCGCCTGCGGCTTAGGAACAGTCGAGCTTCTCTCAACGGACGTCACGTCCGAGCCGCTGGTTCCGCGGGCCGGTGCGATCGACGTACGCCGACCCTTGGCTGACCGTTTCTCCTTCGTCCCTGCGTCGCCCGAGCGGGAGTCGTGGTGGCGGGAACGACTTGCTGCTGCCTACGCTGAACTATGACCTCCATCGAACCGGACACCAAGGACTGGACCTGGGTGCTCGAAAGGCCCTGTCCGGACTGTGGATTCGATCCTGCACAGGTCGATTTCGGCGCCCTTGGGGAGGACATCCTGTGGTTGACGCCGCGATGGCAGGACCGGCTTGCGCGCCCGGACGCGCGCACGAGGCCCGCGCCCAACGTCTGGTCACCGACTGAGTACGCCGCGCACGTGCGGGACGTGCACCGCGTCTTCGACCAGCGGTTCGAGCAACTGCTGACTCAGGATGATCCGCTCTTTGCCAACTGGGACCAGGATGCGGCCGCAATCGAAGGGGACTATGCGTCCCTGTCCCCCGATGTAGTGAGCGTCGAATTAGCTACTGCTGCAGGCGCTGTCGCCTCTCGCCTCAACACGATCACCCCGGACCAACTCGATCGGCCGGGTCGTCGGAGCAACGGATCAATCTTCACCGTCGAGACGCTGGGTCGCTACTACTTCCACGACCTTGTCCATCACCTGCATGACGTCGGCGCCTGAGTCCGCCATCAGCCTCCGGCAGGTGCACCAGCGACGCAGAACTGGTTGCCATCAGGGTCGGCGAGCGTGGTCCACGCGGTGCCACCGATCTCATGGTCTGCCACAAGGGTGGCCCCGGCGGTCGTCAGCCGTGAAACCTCTGCCCCAGGGTCCTCGCTGTGTAGGTCCAGGTGCATGCGGTTCTTGCCCGGCGTCGGATCCGCGACCCGCTGGAACGCCAATCGCGGCTGAGTCTCGGCGATTTCCACCACGACGAACCAGCCTTCGTTCTCCGCGAGGATCCGGCCGCCGAACTGGTCCGACCACCACCTGGCGATCGGAAGCGGGTCAGCGGAATCGAGGGTGATCATGGCAACGCGGAGGCTCATGCAGTCACCCTAGTGAGCGTTGAGACGGTCATTGTCTCGATGCACTTGCGCGTACTGCGCGACATCGCTGAGGACGTCGGACCGGATCAACCGGACACCAATTGCCATCGGCCCATCGTGCCGCACCCTCAAACCTTTGGGGCGACCTGTTCGAAGATGGCCTGCGACCCGGCCGCGATGAGCGGCTTGCGCAACGACGTCGGGTTGTAGAGCGTGAGGTCCGGGTAACCGGTCACTCCGCCCGCCTCCGCGAGCAGCAGCGATCCCGGCGCGTGATCCCACGGCATCGTGCCGCCGTAGACGATGTAATCCGTCTCTGCCTCAACGAGTTTCGGATAGTCGATGCCGCAGGACGCCCAGGTCAGCGACAGCGGCGGCAGGTCGCCGCCGAGGGACTGGCCGACCTCGCGACGCCACGAGGTGCGCCCATCCGGCTCCCGCCGCACAGGACCGATCGCCAGCCGACGCTCACCGCACCATGCCCCGGCGCCCCGCTCCGCGACGTACGCCAATTGATGCTCCGGCTGCCAGATCCAGCTGCGCAGCACGGTCGGGCCGTCCAACTCGGCCACCATCAGCGCGTGGTCGGGCGATCCGTGCACGAAGTTCTTGGTGCCGTCGATCGGGTCGACCGTGAACCAGTGCCCCGCGCTGCCTGCGCGACCCAGGATGGCCGGGTCTGCGGCGACCGCCTCCTCGCCGACGATCAATGCATCGGGGTACGCCGATCGCAGGACCTCCGTGATCGCCACCTCTGCCTCACGGTCGGCGACCGTCACCAGGTCCCCGGGGTTCTTCTCCATCACCTGTTCATCGGACAGGCTGCGGAAGCGGGGTCGCACAATGCGTTCGGCGACGTCTTGGAGCAGTTCGAGCACCTGGGCGGTCTGCACGGTCCAACTATGCCCGATCCAGTTATCCACACAGCGTCGATATGACTTCATATGAGTCCGCCTGAGTCATATAAAGTCATATTCATGGTTCAGCCAAGTCCTTATCGCCCCGGCGAGGTCACCCGCCACCTCGCCGGTCGTCAGGGGCAACTCGCCGAGATCGAGGAACGCCTGGACTACCTCACCCAACTGCAGCGTCTCGTCCCGCGCATCCGGATCGACTACGCACCGCGCGGCGTGGGCAAGACCTCGTTGCTGCGCGAGATCCAGCGGATGGCTGATTCCAGAGGCGCGACCGCGTTGTGGGTTACCGCCGGCGAGACACCTGGCTTGTTCGCCGCGCTCGCCACGGAGGCGGCGCGAGTGTTGCGACCCGTCGGGCCAAGATCGCGGCTTGCCCGACTCACTGACCAGTTCGGCCTGGCGGTCCAGGTCGGCGTACCAGGCATCGCGAGTGTCACCGCCTCGACCCGAGCAGTTGCAGTGCCGCAGCCCACCGCCCGCGATCTGCAGGACCTGCTCAGCGCGACGGTCGAGGCCGCCCGCGACGCCGGGCGCCGGGCAGTAGTGCTCCTGATCGATGAGATCCAGGCAGCCGACCCCGCCGGTCTTCGCACCCTGTCCTACGCCTGGCAGCACCTACAGTCGGAGGCGCAGGACCTGCCGGTCGCCTTCTTCGGAGCGGGTCTGCCCGAGAGCGTGGGACATATCAATCGAGCGGTCAGCAACTCCGAGCGGTTCGCCTACAAACGCCTCCTCGGCCTATCAGAGGACGCGGTGGCCGTTGCCCTAGCGGGACCGGCGCGTGAGCTCGGGGTCATCTGGGACGATGCTGCTCTCACGGATGCGATCGATGAGGCCGCCGGCTATCCGCACACCGTGCAACTACTCGGCGACTACGCCTGGCGACGCGCCGGCCGGCCTGACCCAGGAGCACGCATCACTCGGGAACACCTGGCAGCGGCCATCGCCGACACTCGCCAGGACCTCGATGCGCTCTACGAAGCCCGCCTGGCCAAGATCACCGGTCAGCAAGAGGTCGAGTTGGTGGGTTCGCTCGCGATGTTCGGCGACGGCCCTATCCGGCGCATCGACATCGCCAAGACGTTGGGCAAGACCTCCAACGATCTGAGCCTGCCCCGTCAGAAGTTGATCGCGGCTGGAATCATCGCCGAATCCGGTTACGGGCAGATGGAATTCACGATCCCGGGTTTTGCCGCGTTCGTCAGACACCACTACGGGTTGGGCGAGGAGGAGCCACCGGCGCCCACGACGTTCGCCGCCCAAATAGCCCGCGAGCGCGGCATCACCGCACGCATCAAGGCCAATGCGCCGAAGGACCTCAGCCGCTGACTACTGCCGGAAGACCTTGTGATTGGCCGCCTGGGCGCGCGGACGGATAACCAACTGGTCGACGTTGACGTACTCCGCCCGCGTCGCGATCCACGCCACCGCATCAGCGATGTCGTCCTGCGTCAACGGATTAGCGACCCCTGCATAGACCTTCTCGGCCGCCTCCTTGTCACCGCCGAGACGCACGAGCGCGAACTCATCGCTTTTCACCATTCCGGGGTCGATCTCGCAGATCCGCACTGGCTGGTCGAAGAGCTCCAGCCGCAGCGACTGCATCATCGAGCGCACCGCCGCCTTCACGCCGCAGTAGCCGCCGCCACCTTCGTACGCCGTGAGGCCCGCGGTCGACCCGATCGTGATCACGACACCGTGGGCGTTGATCAGTGCCGGCAGCAGCGCCTGGATGGTAGCCGTGGCACCGATCACGTTGGTGTCGTACATCCGCCGCCAGTCGTCCAGATTCGCCGTCGCCACCGGGTCGGTGCCCAGAGCGCCGCCTGCGTTGGCGACCAGCACGTCGACCCGGTCCCCGGCAGCCTCGGCGAGCGCTGCGACATCCGCAGCCGAGGTCACGTCACACGTCACCGCACGGCCACCGATCTCCTCGGCCAACGCCTCGATCCGATCGGTCCGCCGTGCGGCGCAGATCACCTCGAACCCCTCGGCGGCCAACCGGCGAGCCGAAGCGCGGCCGATCCCACTGGAAGCGCCTGTCACCACTGCAATCCGGGCTGTCACAGGGACAACGATAGGGCGGGCATACAGTGACATCCGTGCCCACCCTGCAACCGTTCGAGGTCCGACCGGGTGAGCACGCGGCGTACGCCGAGGCGTTGCGCCGGGCCCTGGACGGCACCGGACCCGCGCTGGCCCCCTTCGCGGGCGACCTACCCGACCTCCCGACGTACGCCGAGTCCGACCTCCCAGCCCACCTCGCTCTCGCCGTGGGCACCTCGGGATCCACCGGCATACCCAAACGCGCGATGCTCACCGCGGAAGCACTCATTGCCAGCGCCGACGCCACACATGACCGGCTCGGCGGACCGGGCCAGTGGTTGTTGCCGATGCCGGCGCAGTACATCGCCGGCACGCAGGTGCTCATCCGGTCGCTGCGGGCCGGCACCACACCGATCGGGGTGCAGCACGACTTCGCCGACGCCGCAAGGCAACTCACCGGCGAGCGCCGCTACACCGCACTGGTTCCGACCCAGTTGGGCCGGTTGCTGGCGACGGCACAGTCGGCGCTGCGGTCCTTCGATGCCGTTTTGCTCGGTGGCGCCGCCGCCGGTCCGCGGCTGCTCGAGCGGGCACACGATGCGCGCGTCAGAGTCGTCCGCACCTACGGGATGAGCGAGACGGCGGGCGGTGCGGTCTACGACGGGATCCCATTGGCCGGCACCGAGCTGAACCTGGACGCCGACGACCAGATCGAGATCACCGGTCCCACGGTGGCGCACGGCTACCTCGCCGACCCGGAACGGACGGCGGCCGCCTTCCGGTTCCACGGTGGCACCCGTACCTTCCGCACCGGCGACCTCGGATCGATCGTCGGTGGCGTTCTGCGGGTCGACGGCCGCATCGACGACCTGATCAACACCGGTGGCGTGAAGGTGGCCCCTCGGGTCGTCGAAGAGGCGACCGAGCGGATCGAATACGTCTACGAGGCGGTCGCGCTCGGATTGCCGGACCCCGAGTGGGGACAGGCGGTCAGCGTCGCGGTTCGCACCTCGAAAGACTGGGAGTGGTCGGGTCTGCGCAACCTGCTGCGCGAACACCTACCGCCCTATGCCCTGCCCCGCCGGTTCTTGCGCGTGGACACGTTCCCGACACTCGGGTCGGGTAAGCCGGACCGGGCTGCGCTCGCTGCCCTGCCGGGATGGGAGACTGTCCCGACGTCCGCACCCGAGAAGCCCTGAGGAGTCATGGCCACCGTCGCTGAATGGATCGAAGGCGCCCGCCCGCGCACCCTGCCGGTCGCCGTCGCCCCGGTCGCGGTCGGTTCTGGCTCCGCTCACCTGCTCGGTGGTTTCAATGCGGCGAATGCCTTACTGGCGCTGATTGTTTCGCTCTTCTTGCAGATCGGCACGAACTACGCCAACGACTACTCTGACGGCATCCGCGGCACCGACGAGGTGCGGGTCGGACCGGTGCGCCTCGTCGGGCAGAAGCTGGCGACTCCCGCCAACGTGAAGTTCGCCGCCTTCGCCTGCTTCGGCGCCGCTGCGCTCGCCGGTCTCGCGTTGGTGGCCCTGTCGGGCGCGTGGTGGTTCCTGCTGGTCGGGGTCGCGTGCATCGTCGCCGCCTGGAAGTACACCGGTGGCAAGAACCCCTACGGCTACCTCGGGCTGGGCGAGATCTTCGTCTTCGTCTTCTTCGGCCTCGTTGCGACGCTGGGCACGACCTACACCCAGGCCGGTCGCGTCGACCTGGTCACCTGGGCCGGAGCCGTCGGCGTCGGCGCGGTCGCCTGCGCGATCCTCGTGGCGAACAACCTGCGCGACATCCCCTCCGACATCGACTCGGGCAAACGGACGTTGTCCGTGCGGATCGGTGACCGCAATTCGCGGATCTTCTACGTGGCGTTACTGATCGTCGCCGCGATCTGCGTGCTGGTGTGCGCCGTCCGCCACCCGTGGGCGCTGCTCGGCCTGCTCGGCCTGGCACCCGCCGTACCTGCCGTCGTCACCACCCTCAAAGGCGCCGTCGGCCGTGATCTGATCCCGGTCCTGGCCCGCACCGGCATCACCTCCGGCACGTACGGCGTGCTGCTGGGTCTTGGCCTCTTCCTCGCCTGACCAGGTCAGTCGGCTCCGATCATCACCAGGTGGTCGGCGGTCGCGCCACGCACGGCGCTCAGTGGAATCCGATGATCGAAGGTGACCAGGCGCCCTCCTCGAGACACGGCAAGCGCTAAGAGGTAGAGGTCGGTCAGTTGCTTTGGCCCATGGACTCGTTCGCGATCCAGGGCATCCAGCGCACTCACTTCAGCCGACCAGAATTCGTGGGTCTCTGGTCGGCGAGCAGCGTCAAGCAGGTCGAACGCCTGACGAGTACTGACCGAGTTGGGGTAGGAGGGGTGACTGATGATGCGCAGGAAGCCGTTCTCCGTGAGGGCGCACGAGGACCAGCCGCTGTCCGCATGCTTGACCAGCCATTGCCGGGCGAGGACGTGATTGACGTGGTCCTCGTCGAACAGGGCAAGCAGCACGTTCCGGTCGAGCAGCGCTCTCACTCGCCGATTTCCTCTTTGATCGTGTCGATCAGTTCGTTGGTCACGAGCGCACCCCGCTTCGGCAACGGCCGGAAGCCTAGGAACCCGGGCGCCGTCGCTGGGTCGCCCGAGGCGGCCAGCCCCTGCCGGGCGAGTTCGGACAGCACCTCGCCAGCCGTGCGCCCTTGCGCTTTGGCACGCTCCTTAGCAGCGACGAGGACGTCCTCCGCGATATCAAGTGTCGTGCGCATACATCTGATGCTAGATCATCAGATGTATGCGCATCGAAGAACGTGCATTGACAATGGCGGGCATGGGCCAACGAATGTTCATCGCCATCACCCCGCCGATCGAAGTCATCGAGGACCTGTCGGAATTCCTCGAACCACGCCGTGAGCAGGGTCTGCCGTTCATCGATCCGGCGCAGTGGCACGTGACGCTCGCGTTCATGAGTGAGGTGCCTGAGTACGCCGTGGACGAATTGGAAGAGCGGCTCACCGACGCGGCGGCACGGCGGAACCCGATGACGCTGCGGTTTCACGGCGGCGGCTGCTTCCCCGATCCGACGCGGGCCAAAGTGCTGTGGCTCGGGCTGACCGGCGACACCGAGGAGTTGAGCAGGCTCGCGATCAACGTCCGGGCCGCGGCGACCACTGCGGGCGCACCGGTCGATGGCAAGGCGTTCGTCCCGCACCTGACGCTCAGCCGGTTGCACCACCCGATCGAAGCGACCCGGTGGCTGCGGATCCTGGACTCCTACGACGGCCCGACCTGGCGGGTCGAGCACATCGATCTGATCGCCTCGCATCTCCACGAAGGGCGTCGGCCACGCTACGAGGTCGTCAACTCGTTCGACCTGGGCGAGCACGCGTCGTACCCTGCATAACGTGGCTATCAAGAAGGAGGTCTCCGGCGCACTCTTCGCCGGATCGATCTGAGGCGCTCCGCACCCCGGCCGACCGGTCGGGGCGCGTCATCGTGCCCACCTGACCCACTTCACGAAAGCCCCTTTGTCATGCATGCAATTTCCGACTCCGACCTGCTCGCGTCGTTCGTCAACGTCTCCGTCCGCGAGCGCAAAGCCATCCCGATCCCGCAGGACGTCGACTGGGACAAGCGCGACTTCCTCGGTTGGCGCGACCCGAAACTGCCGCAGGTCGGTTACGTCGTCATCCCGGCCGACGATGACCTGATCGGCATCCAGTTGCGCGAGACCGCCCAGAAGGCGTTGCGCCGTCCGCAGTGCGCCTGGTGCGAGGACGTGACGTTGCCCAACGAGGTCGTCTTCTTCAGCGCAAAACGCGCCGGCGCCGCCGGTCGCAACCACAACACGATCGGCACGCTGATCTGCGCGGGATTCCAATGCAACGCCAACGTCCGCAAGCCACCGCCGTTGGCGTACAACGGGTTTGACTTGGAGGCGGCCCGCGTACAGCGGATCGAGCAGCTGCGCGAGACCGTGACTGCGTTCGCGCGATCGGTGACCGCAGCCCGCTAGTTGTACTGCCCCGGGACGTTAGGAACGGTTCTCGGCCTGTCGGCGTGACTTGAGGAAGACCTCCGGGTGAGGTGTGAAGCGACGAAGCAAACACATCCCCAAACCCGGAGGTCCTCATGGTCCACGCTAATGCCCCGCTTTCTGCGACTGGTCGCCTGCGCCTGGCGCGGTGCGTGGTGGACGATGGGTGGCCGTTGCGGCGGGCCGCAGACCGGTTCGGGGTCTCGGTCACCACCGCGCACCGCTGGGCGGCCCGGTACCGCCAGCATGGTGCGGCGGGGATGTGCGATCGTCCCAGCCGGCCCCAGTCATGTCCGCACCGCACCAGTAGGCGCCGGGAACGGCGAGTCCTGGGGTTACGGGTTTCGCGGCGGTGGGGGCCGGCCCGGATCGCCTACCACCTGGGGATGAATCCGGCCACGGTGCACCGCATCCTGACCCGGTACCGGTGTCTTCGGTTGTCCTGGACGGACCCGGCCACTGGTGCCCCGGTACGGGCCGGTCGTCGAAAGGTGGTGCGCTACGAACGCGACGCCCCGGGTGATTTGGTCCACGTGGACATCAAGAAGCTGGGCCGCATCCCCGATGGGGGTGGACACCGGGTCCATGGCCGCGCTGCGGGGAAAGCTAACTCCCGTGCTACCTCCAGCAGTGGGCGGGGGTATGCCTACCTGCACCACGCGGTCGATGACCACTCCCGGTACGCCTACTCAGAGATCCTGGCCGATGAGAAGAAGGAGACCGCGACCGCGTTCATGCAACGGGCGGTGGCGCACTTCGCGCAGGTCGGGATCACCACGGACCGGGTGATGACCGACAACGGGTCCTGTTACCGCTCCCACCTATTCCGGAACATGCTGCAGGACCATGGGATCACCCATAAACGCACCCGCCCCTACACCCCGAAAACCAACGGGAAAGTCGAGCGGTTCAACCGGACCCTGACCGAGGAGTGGGCCTACGCCCGCCCCTACACCAGCGAGACCGAACGCGCCGCCGCGTACGAGGACTTCCTGCACATCTACAATCACCACCGCGCACACACCGCGCTCAAAGGTGGCTCACCCGCAGACCGCGTACCCAACCTGGCGGGGCACTACAGCTAGTCGTCGTCTTCCGCGGTGCGGTGTGCCTCGGCTTTGACCCGCTTGGCTTCGACCTTGTCCTCGATCTGCCGAGCGAACTTCTCCCGGGGCACCTGCAGCGCGATCAACGAGATGATCGCCGATGCGACCGCCGACAGCAGCAGCAGCGGCCACCCGCGAAGACCGGTGAACCACAACAGGATCAGGACGATCGCGAAGATCGCAAAGCGGAGCAGCGAATAGCGGACCATCGGTTACATCCCCGAGTAGGAGTGCTGGCCAACGAAGTACACGTTGACGATGCCGTAGTTGATGATGATGCAGGCGTACGCCGCGAGCGCCAGGTAGGCAGCCTTCTTGCCCGACCAGCCGGCGGTGTAGCGCGCGTGCAGGTACGCGGCGTACATCACCCAGATGACCAGGGTCCAGACTTCCTTGGGGTCCCAGTTCCAGTAGTGGCCCCACGCCTTCTGCGCCCAGATCGCGCCCGCGATCAGGGTGAAGGTCCACAGCGGGAAGGCGATGATCACGATGCCGTAGGCCAACCGGTCCAGCGTCGTGGAGTTGGGCAGCGCGTCCAGGAAGCCGCCGGTGCGCTCGCGCGACTCACGTCGGGCCTGGACCAGGTAGAGCAGCTGCACCACGAAGGCCAGCGTGAACAGGCCGATCGACAGTGTCGCGACGGTCACGTGGATCGACAGCCAGTAGCTCTGCAGCGAGGGCATCAGCTGCGAGGCGGCGGTGTAGAAGACCAGTGCCGCGGCCATCTCCAGCAGGATCGCGATGAGCGTGACGAACATGCCGAGCCAGCGGATGTCGCGCTTGATGCTCCAGATGCTGAAGGCCACCAGCATGAACAGCGTCGCCACCAGGGCGAATTCGTACATGTTGCCCAGCGGAGGTCGCTGCACCGACAGGGACCGGAACACGATGCAGCCGGCCAGCAGCAGCGTGCCCAGGTAGGTCAGCGACATGCCGATCCCGGCCCACTGCCGTTTCTCGGGAACCTCCTCCTCGACCGGCGCCGCGGTCAGGACCGCCGTATCCGAGGAGCCTTCCGCTGACGCAACCGCGCCGGACGTACGCCGAGTGGCGGCTCGCTCGGCGCGCGCCGGGTGACCGGCCAGGTCGACCCCGAACGCCAGCATCGCCAAGGTCAGCACCAGGGCCGAGGACCACAGCAGGTTGGTCGAGATGCTCGAGAAGGACTCGTTCGTCTCACCGTTGCCGATAGCCGTGGCGAGGGCGGGAACCAGCGTGGCTACCGTCATGCGTTCGTACCTTTCGAGAGTTCAGTCGGCTCCCCGCGGACCGCGTCCAACAGAGAATCCAGTGCGACCGGCAGCCGCGGGTCGTCACCCTTGGCCAGACCACCGATGGTCACCAGGGTACGCGGCGCGTCCGCGGTGGAGCCCGGTGCCGGTTCGAAGGTGAAGAAGATCCGGCGGCGGCGCAGTGTCATCGACATGATCAATCCGACCAGGCCGAGGAGGGCGCCGGCCAGAACCCACTTGCTGGCCGGGTCGTGCCGCACCGAGAGCCCGGCCCAGCGCGGCACGTCATCCAGGGTGATCGAGCCCCGGCCGCCGGGCAGCGTCACGGTCTGGCCCGGCTCGACCAGGATCCGCAGCGGCTGGCCGTCGGTGCCTTTCACCTGGGTCATCTTCGAGGTGTCCAGGGTGTAGACCGACTGCGGCAGGCCGTTCGGGAACAGGTCGCCTTCGTACAGGCCCAGCACCAGCGCCGGCTTGGCCAGCCCCGGCCAGGTCGAGATCGGGCCCGCAGTGTTGTCGAACGCGTACGTCGGCAGGAAGAACCCGAAGAAGCCCAACTGTTTGGGCGAGGCGGCCGGGACCTTGATGGCACCGGTCGACTTGTACATGTTGTCCTGCGGCAGGAACGGGGTCTCCTGGTCGTAGATGACCTTGCCCTTGGCGTCCTTGACGGTGACGTGCGGCGCGTAGCCGTTGCCGAGCAGGTAGACGTTGCTGCCCTCGATCGACAGCGGCTCGTTGACCGCGATCGTCTGCTGCTTCGGGGTGGCTCCCGGCAAGGTGGTGGTGACGTGCGCCGTGAAGTCGCGCGGCTGACCCCACTGGGCGGAGGTCGAGGGCACACCGGATTCGAAGCTGACGTCGAGTTGGTCGACCTTCATCGTCCACGGGGTCAGGTTGTCCAGATTCACCCACGGACCACCGGACAGCGTGTCGTAGCGGGTCGTGGTGTTGGAGAAGGACGTGCCGACCGGGACGATCACGTCGCCGCGCCAGCCGAGCAGGTGCCCGAGCGCAACGCCCACGATGACGACGACCAGGCTCAGGTGGAACAGCAGGTTGCCGGTTTCGCGCAACCGGCCACCCTCAGCGGCCAGGGCGGTGTCTTCGCTGCGGATCCGGTACCGCTTGCGCCGCAGCACGCCGTACGCCCGGGTCTTGATCGACTCGACGTCCCCGTCGACCTCAGCAGTGTTGCTCGCGGGCAGCCGCGAGAGTCGGGCGGGCACCTTCGGTAGCGGCGAACGCAGGATCTGCACGTGCTGTTTGACGCGCGGGATCACGCACCCCAGCAGCGAGATGATCAGCAGCAGGTAGATCGCGCTGAACCAGACCGAGGAGTAGACGTCGAAGAAGCCGAACCGGTCCAGCCACGGACCCGCGGTCGGATGGTCGGCGATCCACTGGGCGGTGCGGCTGGCGTTGATGCCGCGCTGCGGGAAGATCGAGCCGGGCACGGCGGCGACCGCGAGGATCAGCAGCAGGAAGAGCGCCGTGCGCATCGAGGTCAGTTGCCGCCAGAACCAACGCAGACCGCCCCAGAAGCCCAGTTTCGGCTGCTTGATCGGGTCCTTCTTGGTTGAGGTCGTCGTCGCCACGTCAGATCACCGGCCGGAATCCGTCAGTGCCGACCAACTGGGTCTGCACCCACACGATGAAGTGCTCCCACACACCCGCGACCATCAGGATGCCGACCAGCAGCATCAGGCCACCACCGACGAGCTGGATGCCCCGGTGATGATCGCGCAACCAACGGGAGGCCTTCTCGGCGCGGGAGTAACCGGCCGCGATCAAGATGAACGGGAGACCGATTCCGAGGGAGTAGAAGACCGCGAGGAGTACGCCGCGGGCCGGGCTGGCAGTGCCGATCGGGTTGGCAATGGACAAGATCGCGCCGTACACCGGGCCGACGCACGGGCTGGTGCCGATCGCGAAAACAGCGCCGAGCAGCGGCGCACCGATCAGACCGGCCTGCGGGCGCCACCGCACCGGAATGCCGCGCTGGCCGATGAAACCCAGGTAGACCAGCGCGAGCAGGATGACGATCACTCCGCCGATTCGCATTGCCACAGAGCGGTATTCGGTGACCAGCGTCAGCGCCCAGCCGTAGGCAGCGGCGACGGCGACCAGGACGATCGTGAAACCGAGCACGAACAGCAGCGCGCCCAGCACGAGGCGCGTGCGCCGACGCTCGTCGGTCAGTCCGGTGACGTACCCGAGGAACCCCGGCACCAGCGGCAGCACGCAGGGCGATGCGAACGACACGACTCCGGCGGCGAGCGCCAGCCCGATCGCGAAGAACAAACTCCCGCTGCTGACGACGGTGGCGGCATCGCCAGCGAGCATCAGGACTTCTCCTTCAACACGTCACTGACCAGCCCGGTGAGGGTGAGGTACGTCGTGGGGCCGCTGACGCGCGCGGCGATCCGGTGCTGGGTGTCCAGGACGAGCGTTGTCGGGTAGGCGGTCACCGAGTCCTGCAAGCTGAGCAGAACCGCTCCCCCGTCATCGGCCAGCGACGGATAGGTGATGCCCTTGGCGGTCAGCGTGGCCTGGGCGTTGGTCACCGAGTCGCGTTGGTCGATTCCGATCAGCTGCACCGGCTCGTCGGCCTTCTGCCAGCCCTCCCATGCCTTCTGCAGTTCGGGAAGTTCCTTCTGGCACGGCGGGCACCAGGCACCCCACACGTTGACGACCAGCACTTTGCCGTCGGCCTGCGCACTGCTCCACTTCTGGCCGTTCAGCAGCGTGCCGGAGAAGGAGACCGGCTTGCCGCGGTCCGCAGGAGCGACCGTGGAGACCGTGCCGTCGCCAGACACGTAGTTCTTGTCGTCGCCCTTGTTGGCCTGTGCCGAAATGGAATTGGTGTCACTGCTGCACGCCGCCAGACTCATCGGCAGGATCGCGATCACTGCCGCCGCCACGATCTTCCTCATCCGGTTCCACCCACAACCTGGTCCAACAGATCAGCCGACGGCTCCGCGTACCCGACGGAGATCAGGAAATCACCGCGGAAGGTGACGGAGGTGACCGACGCCAGCGTGCACTGCCGCTTGCGCGGGTCGTGCCACAGTCGGTGACCTTCGAAGGATTCGCGGGCGATCCACACCGGCAGTTGGTGGCTGACGATCACGGCTTCGTGCCCCTGCGCCGCTTCACGGGCATCGTGGACGGCGGCGTGCATCCGGGTAGCGATCTCGCTGTACGGCTCACCCCAGGACGGTTTGGTGGGGTTGATCAGTTTGGGCCAGAAGCGCGGTCGCAACAGTTGCGTGGGTTTCTTGCCGACGGTCAGGCCCTCGAAATCGTTACCGGCCTCGATGACCCGCTCGTCGATGGTGACCGGCAGGTGCAGCGTCTCGGCCAACGGTTCGATGGTCTCCTGGGCGCGCTCCAGCGGGGAGGACACCAGATAGGTGACGTCCCGCTGCGCCAGCCACGCACCGGTCTGCACGGCCATTGCGCGGCCGAGGTCGCTGAGGTGGAAGCCGGGCATCCGGCCGTACAGCACGCCGCCGGGGTTGTAGACCTCGCCGTGCCGCACCAGATGCACCACGGTGTACTGCTCGGTCACGCGGGCAGTGTCTCATCCGCATCTGTGACGCCCGAATCGGTCACGGCATGCGAGACGTGGTCACCCTGTGCGGCAGCCCGTGCTGCATCGGGCAGCGCGTCAAGGATCTTCTGCACCGCAGCGTCGTCGTGGGCAGCGCCCACGAACCACACCTCGAAGGCGCTCGGCGGCAGGTGCACGCCCTGCTCGAGCATCGAGTGGAAGAACCGGCCGAACGCCTCGGTGTCCTGGGCCCGGGCGTCGTCGTAGTTGCGCACCTCTTCGTCGCGGAAGAACACACTGAACATCGACCCGGCCCACTGGATGGTGTGCGGTACGCCGGCCGCGGACAGGGCGTTCGCGGCACCGTCGGCGATGGCGTGGCTGACGACCTCCAGGCGCGCGTAGACCTCGTCGGTGCAGCCCCGCAGCGTGGCCAGACCCGCTGCGGTCGCGACCGGGTTCCCCGACAGCGTGCCGGCCTGGTAGACCGGACCGTCGGGAGCGAGACGCTCCATGATCTGCGCGGGGCCGCCGAACGCCGCGGCCGGGAAACCCCCGCCCATGACCTTGCCGAAGGTGAACAGGTCGGGTACGACGCCCTCGAGTCCGAACCAACCGGCCTTCGAGCAGCGGAAGCCGGTCATGACCTCGTCGCTGATCAACAACGCGCCGTACTCAGTGGTGATGTCCCGCAACGCTTGGGTGAATCCCGGAAGCGGCGGGACGACACCCATGTTGCCGGGGCTGGCTTCGGTGATGACGGCTGCGATGCGGTCACCGTGCTGCTCGAACGCAGCCCGGAGTGCGTCAATGTCGTTGTAGGGCAACACGATCGTCTCGTGTGCGGCACTGTCCGGCACCCCGGCAGAGTCCGGCAGCGCGAACGTCGCGACGCCACTGCCCGCCGCCGCGAGCAGGGCGTCGACGTGTCCGTGGTAGCAGCCGGCGAATTTCACGACGGCCGACCGGCCGGTGTAACCGCGGGCCAGGCGCAGCGCTGACATGGTCGCCTCGGTACCGGAGGAGACCAGGCGCACCTGTTCCAACGGCTCGACGCGGGCCACGATCTCCTCGGCGAGGGCCACTTCGTTCTCACTCGGCGTACCGAAGGAGAACCCCTTGGCAGCAGCGTCTCGCACGGCGGCTTCGACCTGGGGGTGGGCGTGACCGAGAATCATCGGCCCCCACGAACAGATCAGATCGACGTACTCGTTGCCGTCGACGTCGCGCAGGTAGGGTCCGCTGGCCGAGGCGATGAAGCGCGGGCTGCCACCGACCCCACGGAAGGCACGCACCGGGGAGTTCACGCCGCCGGGGATCACCCGGCGGGCACGCTGCATCAGGTCATCGGAACCAGAGGTAATCACGCCTCCCAGTCTTGCAAACCTCAGTCGCGCAAACCGTCCCGGATCGCCTGCATCGCCTCACCCAGCGCGTGGAACTGCTGGGGGGTCAGCTGGGAGACCAGGTGCCGGCGCACGCTCTCGACGTGCACCTGCGCGGCCCGACTGACCGCCGTACGCCCCTCGTCGGTCAGCACCAGCAACACGCCCCGCCCGTCGCTCGCGCAGGTCGTACGCTCCACCAGCCCGCGGCGCTCCAGACGGGCGGCGGTGTGCGTCACCCGACTGCGGGACTGCACGATCAGATCCGCAAGGGCGCTCATCCGCATGGCCTGGTCGGGCGCCTCGGACAGCATCGAGAGCAGTTCGTACTCGGCGAGAGAAAAACCGACCTGCTCCAAATCGTCGCCGAGGGCGACCTCCAGGCTGCGGCTGCCGCGAAGATATGCCCGCCAGGCGGTCTGCTCCGCGTCGGTCAACCACTGCACCTGCGTCTCGATCATGGATTCATTCTACCACTAATTGATTTTTCAACCATTTCCCCATAAGCTGAGGTTGTACCTGCAGAAACACCCTCTACGAAAAGGTAGCCACCATGACCACTCTGAAGGACCTCACCCCCGGCGTCTGGACTGTCGACCCGTCCCACAGCACCGTCGGCTTCCTCGCCCGCCACCTGATGGTGAGCAAGGTGCGCGGCTCGTTCACCGAGTTCACCGCTGACGTCAAGATCGGTGAGCAGTTCGAGGACTCCACCGTCTCCGCCACCGTCCAGCTCGCCTCGGTCTCGACCGGCTCGGAGGACCGCGACGGCCACCTGAAGTCCCCCGACTTCTTCGACGTCGAGAACAACCCGACCATGACCTTCACCTCCACCAAGGTCACCCCGGACACCCTCGAGGGCGACCTGACGATCAAGGGCGTCACCAAGCCGGTCACCTTCGAGCTGGAGTTCGACGGCGTCTCCGCCGACCCATGGGGCGGCACCCGCGCCGGCTTCGAGGCCACCACCGAGATCAACCGCAAGGACTTCGGCCTGACCTGGAACGTTGCCGTCGAGGGCGGCGGCGTGCTGGTCAGCGAGAAGGTCAAGATCAACCTGGACATCCAGTTGGTCAAGGCCTGATCCGCATCACCTACCAACGGTCCTCCCGCACGACGCGGGAGGACCGTTGTGCATCCCCGGCAGGCGCCTACGATTGGATTTCCCGCGATCCGGAGGTCCAGCTTTGCCACCTGCCGTTACCGACAGCCACGCAGAAGAGGCCACATCAGTACTTGGCGAGTTGGCCACAGACGAGAGCGGGCTGAGCGAGTCCGTCGCTGCCCAACGGCTGAGCGAGTACGGCCCGAACGCCCTTGCCGAGGCGCCGTCCCGGCCGATGATCCTGCGGTTGCTGGCGCAGTTCGACAACGTGCTGATCTACGTCCTGATCGGCGCAGCCGTTCTCAAAGCCATCCTGGGCGACTGGATCGACTTCGCGGTCATCCTCGCCGTGGCCGTCATCAGTGCGGTCGTCGGATACGTGCAGGAGGGCAAGGCCGAGAGCGCCTTGGCCGGCATCCGCAACCTGCTGTCCCCCACCGCCAGCGTGCGCCGCGGGGGCCAATGGCAGGTGGTCGACGCCGCGACGCTCGTCCCCGGTGACATCGTGCGGGTCGCCGCCGGCGACCGCCTTCCGGCCGACGTGCGGCTGATCGAGACCGTCAACCTGCGCATCGAGGAATCGGCGCTGACCGGCGAAGCGGTTCCGGCAGCCAAGCAGACGGCGGCCGTCGAAGCCGCCGCCGGGATCGGCGACCGGACCTCGATGGCGTATTCCGGGACGATCGTCGCGGTCGGCACGGGCGTCGGCGTGGTGACCGCGACCGGAGCAACGACCGAGATCGGCCGGATCCAGGCAATGGTCTCCGGCGTCGAGCAGATCGAGACACCACTGACCCGAAGGCTGGACCGCTTCGGCACGTTGCTCTCCCTCGGCATCCTCGGGGCGGCGGCCGTGATCGTGGTCATCGGGAAGGTCATCCACAACTTCAGCATCGACGAACTCATCTCCGCCGCCATCGGATTCGCGGTCGCGTCGATCCCCGAGGGCCTGCCGGCAGTCGTGACGATCACGCTCGCACTCGGCGTACAACAGATGGCCCGGCGCAACGCGATCACCCGGCGGCTGCCCGCGGTGGAGGCCCTGGGCTCGGTCAACGTGATCTGCTCGGACAAGACCGGCACGTTGACCCAGAACGAAATGACGGTGCGGACCGCCGTCACCGCTGCGGGGGTCTACGACGTCGACGGCACCGGCTACCAGCCGACCGGGTCAGTCACCCGCGACGGCAAGCCTGCCGGCCTCACCGAACATCTCGATCTGCGCGCACTCGTGCGGGCGATGGCGCTGTGCAACGACGCCTCCATCAGCGAGATCGACGGCCAGTGGCACGTGGCCGGGGAGCCGACCGAGGGTGCTCTGCGCACCTTTGTGCTGAAGGCCGGGTACGACGCGCACACGCCTCGGCTGGCCCAGCTGCCGTTCGATTCGGCCAACAAGTTCATGGTCACGCTGAACGAGCGACCCGGCGGTGACCGCACGCTGCTCGTGAAGGGCGCACCGGACCGTCTGCTGGACCGCAGCAACACCCAACTGGCCGCCGACGGTCGACTCGAGCCGCTGGACCGGCTGCGCTGGGAGGCCGAGATCGACCGGCTCAGCGCCCAGGGTCTGCGGGTGCTGGCCGCCGCCTTCCGCCCGGCCGCCGACGACCAGGAGACCGCGACCGCCGACGACATCGCCGAGGGTCTGACCTTTCTCGGCCTCACCGGCATCGTGGACCCCCCACGCCCGGAAGCGGTCGAGGCGATCGCCTTGTGTCACGAGGCCGGGATCCGGGTGAAGATGATCACCGGCGACCACGTGGGCACCGCCCGCGCCATCGCGCTGGAGATGGGGTTGGTGTCCGATCCGGATGCACCCGCCCTGACCGGAGCCGACCTCGAGCAGCTGAGCCAGTCCCGCCTGCGGGAAGCAGTCCCCGACGTCGACATCTACGCCCGCACCAGCCCGGAGCACAAGCTGCGCATCGTCTCGGCACTGCAGGCAGAAGGCAACGTGACGGCCATGACCGGCGACGGTGTCAACGACGCTCCTGCGCTGACGAGGGCGGACGTGGGCGTCGCCATGGGAATCAAGGGCACCGACGCGACCAAACAGGCGGCCGACATCATCCTGGCCGACGACAACTTCGCGACCATCGAGCGGGCTGTCGAGGAGGGGCGGCGGATCTACGACAACATCCGCAAATCAATCCTCTTCCTGCTGCCGACCAACGGCGGCCAGGCGCTGGTCATCCTGGTGGCGATTCTCGCCGGAATCGCCTTGCCGCTCAGTCCGGTCCAGATCTTGTGGGTCAACCTGATCACCGGTGTCACCCTGTCGCTGGCCCTCGTCTTCGAACCTGCCGAGCCGGGGATCATGTCGCGGCCACCGCGCCGCTCGGACGGCCCGTTGATCGCCCGGCCGGATCTGCTGCTGATCGCTCTGGTGTCCGTCCTGGTCGCCGGATCTGCGATCGCCGTCTACTTCCTGACCACGTCACACGGGTACTCCCTGGCCGTGGCCCAGACCGCCGCCGTAACCATGCTCGCGTTCGGTCAGTTGGCGTATCTGTTCAGCTGCCGGTTCCTGAACAGCTCCAGCCTCACCCTCGCAGTCCTGCGCGGCAATCCGATGGTCTGGTGGATGTCCGGCGCCCTCGTGGTGCTGCAGCTGGTCTTCGTCTACGCGCCGTTCATGCACACCTGGTTCGGCTCCGCCCCGCTGGCCGCGATCGACTGGTTCGCGACCGCAGGACTCGCCGTGCTGATGTTCCTGGTCATCGAGGTGATCAAGCGATGGGACCTGCACACGTCACAGTGAGCGGGCAACCTCGGTCGCGTAGTAGGTCAGGATGATCTGCGCGCCGGCCCGCTTGATCGAGGTCAGCGACTCCCGCACCATCCGATCCCGATCGATCCAGCCGCGCTCACCGGCGGCTTCGATCATCGCCAGCTCGCCGCTGACCTGGTAGGCGGCCACCGGCACGTCGGACTCGGCGGCCACCTCGGACAACACGTCCAGGTAGGGCAGCGCCGGTTTGACCATAACGATGTCCGCGCCTTCGGCCAGGTCCAGGCGCACCTCACGCAGCGCCTCGATCCCGTTGGCCGGATCCTGCTGGTACGTCGATCGGTCGCCTTCCAGCGTCGACTCGACGGCCTCCCGGAAGGGTCCGTACGCCGCCGAGGCGTACTTCGCGGCGTACGCCAGGATCAGGGTGTCGGTATGACCAGCGGCATCCAGAGCACCCCGGCAGTACGCCACCTGGCCGTCCATCATCCCAGACAAGCCCACGACGTGCGCGCCCGAATCAGCCTGCACCACAGCCATTTCGGCGTACCGCTCCAACGTTGCGTCGTTGTCGACGCGCCCGTCGGCGGTCAGGACCCCGCAGTGCCCGTGTGAGGTGAACTCGTCCAGGCACAGGTCGGCCATGATGACGGTTTCGTCGCCCAGCGCATCGCGCACGGCCCGCAGGCCGACGTTGAGGATGCCCTCGGGATCGGTTGCCCCGGAGCCGATGGCATCACGCTTCGTCGGGACGCCGAACAGCATCACTCCCCCGACACCGGCCGCCACGGCTTCCTTCGCGGCGACCACCAGCGAGTCCAAGCTGTGCTGCATGACCCCGGGCATCGAGCCGAGTTCGACCGGTCCGGCGGCGCCTTCCTTCACAAACAGCGGCAGCACCAGATCGGCCGGGTGCAACCGGGTCTGCGCCACCAACCGGCGGACGGCGGCGTTCTGCCGCAGCCGCCGCGGCCGGTGGAAGAGTTCGAAGGAACTCACGCCTTGACCTTCCGGCGGCCGGTGGTGCGCTTCTGGCTCGGGCGGCGTACCGACTCTCCGGCTTCCTCGGCGGCCAGCGCCAGCCCGCGACCGTAATCGGCCAGGGCATCGACCAACGCCGTCGCCGACGCCTCCGCGGCCAGGACGTCGACCCGCAGGCCGTGCTCTTCAGCGGTCTTGGCCGTCGCCGGACCGATACACGCAACGACGGTCGAGGCGTGCGGTTTGCCGGCGATGCCGACCAGGTTGCGCACCGTCGAGGAGGAGGTGAAGCAGACCGCGTCGAACTTGCCGCTCTTGATCGCCTCACGCACTTCCGGAGCCGGCGGGGCAGCGCGGACCGTGCGGTAGGCAGTGACGTCGTCGACCTCCCAGCCGATCTCCTGCAGACCGGCGACGAGGGTGTCAGTGGCGATGTCGGCCCGGGGCAGGAAGACCCGGTTGATCGGGTCGAGCAACTCATCGAAGTCCGGCCACTCCTCGAGCAACCCGCGCGCGGACTGCTCACCAGAGGGCACCAAGTCGGGTTGCAGGCCCCATTCGCGCAGCGCATCCGCCGTCACACCACCCACGGCAGCGATCTTCAGACCGGCGAACGCCCTTGCGTCCAGACCGAATTCGGTGAACTTCTCCTTCACCGCGCGCACCGCGTTCGCCGAGGTGAAACCGATCCACTCATAGCGGCCGGTCACGACGCCCTTGATCGCCCGCTCCATCTGCTGCGGGGTCCGCGGCGGCTCGACACTGATCGTGGGCACGATGTCGCTGGCCGCGCCGTACTCCATGAGACGGTCGGTCATCGAGCCGGCCTGGTCCTTGGTCCGCGGCACCAGCACCTTCCAGCCGAACAGCGGCTTGGACTCCCACCAGGACAACTGCTGACGGGACTCGACCGCGCGTCCGACGACGGCGATAGCAGGTACGTCGAGTGGTTCCGTCGCGAGCGCAGCCGCCACCTCACCCAGGGTGAGGGTCCGGGTCTTCTGCTCGATCGTCGTACCGCGCTGGGTCAATGCCACCGGCGTCTGCGGGTCGCGGCCGGCGGCCTGCAACGCAGCCAGGCCGGACGCCAGGCGCTGCGGCGACCCGAGGACGACGACCGTGATGTCGTCAGCGACGGAGGCTTTCCAGTCGACCTTCGTATCGGCAGCCGAGATCACGTGCAGACCGCGGGATGCGTTGTCGGTCAACGGGATTCCAGCGTAGGCCGGGACGGCGCTCACCGAGCTGACGCCCGGGACGATCTCGAACGGGATTCCGGCTTTGGCGCAGGCGCGGGCTTCCTCGGCCAGGCCGTTGAAGGTGGCCGGGTCACCGTCCATCAACCGCACGACCAGGCGCTGTGCCTGTTTGGCGGCTTTGACGACCAGCTTCGCGCGGGAGGCGTGGGTCAGTTGCTGACCGGCCTCGCCATGCCCGGCGTCGATGATCTCGACGTCGGCGTCGACGAACTGCTCCAGGAATCCTTCACGAGCGACCTGGTCGATGACGACGACGTCGGCCGAGCGCAACAGGTGTGCTGCGCGCATGGTGATCAAGCCCGGGTCGCCGGGTCCGGATCCCACGAAAGCCACGGTGGCGGGGGTGCTCTTCACGATCGTTGCTCCACTGCATCAGATTGGACGAGTTGGGGGTGTTCTGTGTCGCTGTTCGGGGCGCCGCCGGAGGTCGCGTCCGGCGGCTCGGCTGGTGGACGTCCGTCTGGCGGTGGTGACATCACCTCGGCCGCACCGTCCTCGAGCAGGGTGCGGGCCAGTTGCTGACCGACCGCGGCGGGGTCGTCGATGGGACCGGTCGTGGAGCGGCGCAACTCGAAGGTGCCGTCCTGCGTCCCGACGAAGGCGCGCACGGACAACAGCAGGGAGCCGTCGGCTTCTTCGACCACTTCGGCCAGAGCACCGACGGGAGCGGCGCAACCGGCTTCCAACGTCGCCAGCAGCGCGCGCTCGGCGGTCACGGCGGCGCGGGTGTCGGGATCGTCCAGGACGGCGACGGCGGCCAGCACGGCGTCGTTATCCGAGCGGACCTCGACCGCGAGCGCGCCCTGACCGGGAGCGGGCAGCATCTGCAACGGATCGATCGCTTCGGTGATCTCATCGGTGCGCCCCAGCCGTTGCAAGCCTGCCCGGGCCAGCACAACGGCATCGAGTTCACCGCTGGTGACCTTCCCGATCCGGGTGTCGACGTTGCCGCGGATGCCGACCGTTTCGACCCCGAGCCCGAGGGCCGCGAGTTGAGCGACGCGCCGTGGCGACCCGGTGCCGATCCGTGCGCCGACCGGCAACTCCCCGAGGGTGAGGCCGTCGCGGGCGATCAACGCGTCGCGGGCATCGGCCCGAACCGGAATCGCGGCGATGGTCAGACCCTCAGTCGCAGCAACCGGCAGGTCCTTCAGCGAGTGCACCGCGAGGTCGATCTCGCCGTCCAGCAACGCTTTCCGCAGCGCCCCGGCAAATACGCCGGTGCCACCGAGGTCGGTCAACGCAGCCATCGTCACGTCGCCCTCGGTGACGACTTCCACCAGGGTGACCTCGTGGCCGAGGTCGCGCAGCGCATCGGCGACCAATCCCGACTGGGTGGTAGCGAGGGTGGAACGGCGGGTGCCCAGACGTAGCTGCATCAGGATCCCTCCACCACTCCGGGCGGCGGAAGGGCGCTCACCCGGGTCTCGTGCGGGTCGAGATCGAACAACGCGCGCAGCAAAGCGGTGTAGTCCTGCCCGGACTCATCGGCCGCCAGTTCCTTCATCCGGACCGTGGGGGTGTGCAGGATCTTCTCCACCACCCGGTGCAGCGTCTGCCGCACAGCGGCGTCGTCGTGCTCGCCGAGATCGGTGCGCTGACGAAGGCGAGACATCTCGGCGTCGATCACGGCCTCGGCGCGCTCGCGGAGTGCGGCGACGGTCGGGCCGACGGCGGCCGCCTTACGGGCCGTGAGGAATTCGGCTGTTTCGGCGGTGACCAGGTCGCGGACGACCCGCAACTGCTCCTTCTCGGCATGCGAGCTGAGCGTCAGACCGGACAACTCGTCCAGTGACAGCAGCGTCGTGATCTCACCGGCCCGCGGGTCGATGTCCCGCGGCAGCGCCAGGTCGATCCAGACGCGCGGTTGACGGTCGGCCTGCACCCGGCGTACGTCGGCCTCGGAGATCACGTGCCCGACCGCACCGGTGCACGACACGATCACGTCCGCCGCGCTCAGCGCCAGCGGCAGATCGTCCCAGCCGTACGACGTACCTCCGGTGGCGGTCGCCAGGCGCTCACCCCGCTCCAACGTCCGATTGACGATGCTGACCTCGAGGCCCGCCCGAGCCAGGGTGTGGGCGGCCAATCCGCTCATCGCACCCGCACCGACCACGACCCCGCGCAAGCCAGCCAGATCACCCAGGCGAAGCTGGGTCTCTTCGAGCGCTCGCTCGATGAGTGACCTACTGACAGAGTCGATCTCGGTCTCGGAGTGCACCCGCTTGCCGACGCGCAGAGCACGCTGGACCAGCGCGGACAGGGCCGGACCGGTCTGCGCGCTGTCCGTGCCGCTGCGCAGCGCGTCGCGCAACTGGCCCAGGATCTGACTCTCGCCGACCGCGACCGAGTCCAAACCGGCGGCGACACTGAGGGTGTGGGCGACCGCACGGTCCTCGAAGTGCACGTACAGGTGATCGCGCAGTTGACCGACCGGGACACCGGACTGCTCGGCCAGGGCATCGCCGATCAAGGTGACAGCACCGTGGAAGGTGTCGACGTCGGCGTAGATCTCGATGCGGTTGCAGGTCGACAGCACCATCGCCTCGCGCAGATGCTCGGCGCCAGCCAGGCGCTCCAGCAGGCCACTGACCCCGCCCGCGTCGAGGCTGACCTGCTCGAGCAGATCCAGACTGGCGGTGCGGTGGGACAGGCCCAGCACGAGATAGCTCACGATTCCACCTCCGCGCGCTGGCCGTGGAAGGCGAGGATCTGCAACTCGGTGGCCAGGTCGACCTTGCGCACCTCGACACCGTCGGGCACCTGCACCGGGACCGGTGCGAAATTCAGGATCGAGCGAATGCCGAGCGCGACGACCTGGTCAGTCACGACCTGCGCGGAGGCCGGTGGAGTCGCCAGTACGGCGATCACCCCGTCATCGGCGACCCGACCGAACTCAGCGAAACTGATCACGGTCTTGCCGGCGATGGTCCGACCGATGATGGCCGGATCGGAATCCACCAACCAGCGCACCGAGAATCCGCGCGTCGCGAAGCCGCTGTACGCCGCGAGCGCATGCCCCAGATTGCCCATGCCGATGATGGCGACGGCCCATTCGCGGTGCAGCCCGAGTTCGCGGGAGATCTCCTCGCTGAGGTGCTCCACGTCGTACCCGACGCCGCGCACGCCGTACGAGCCGAGAAAGGAGAGGTCTTTACGCAGACCGCTGGGTCGCACCCCGACAGCCAGCGCGAGTTCCTCTGAACTGATCACCTGGATCCCGGTCGCGGCAGCGGCACGCAGGGCCCGCAGATACACCGGCAACCGGGCAACGGTCGCGCCAGGGATTCCCCTGCGGGTAGCGGGCGCGGACTGCACGGACCGACGTCTCCTCCCGTGACGGGTGGCGCATATACCAAATGCGGATCCTGAGGTCTTCAGGACCCCCTGACAATAGAACTTTGTGAACGCATGCACAAAGTCGCTTCACGATTCGAACAGTGCTATAAAACGCCCTGCGTGCCTACGGGGCGAGCGCGCGACGCAGGCGGGCCTCATCGACGCGGTAGTAGTCGTGCTGCACACCGTCGACGAAAGTCACCGGGATCCACTCGCCGTACTGCGCCAGCAGGTCCGGATCGTCCAGGATCGAACGCTCGGTCCACGGCACGGCAAGGTCCTGCGCCACTCGCGCAATCACCTCTCGCGCGTCGTCGCACAGATGGCAGCCGGGCTTACCCAGGAGCAGGATCTCGTGGGTCACCAGAAGAGGTTGTCGCGCTCGGCCAGCAACGCGTACAGCGACTGCTGGATGGTCTCGCGCACCTGGTCGGAGATCTCGAAGACGACCGCGGGATCGTCGGCGTCGCTGGCTTCGTAGCCGTCCAGCACGATGGGTGCGCCGAATTCGATGGTCCACTTCGTCGGCAACGGGATCGCACCGAACAGGCCGAACCAGGGGAAGAACGGCGTGACCGGGAAGTACGGGAAGCCCAACAACCGGGCCAGCGGTTTGATGTCGGCGATCTTGGGGTAGATCTCCTCGGCACCGACGATCGCGCACGGCACGATCGGCGTCCCCGACCGCAGCGCGGCCGTGACGTAGCCGCCGCGACCGAACCGCTGCAGCTGGTAGCGCTGCGCGAACGGTTTGCCGACCCCTTTGAAACCCTCGGGGTAGACCGCGACCAGGTGGCCGTCGGCGAGCAGGTGCTCAGCGTCGTACGGGTTGGCCATGGTGGCCCCCGACTGACGGGCGACCACGCCCAGCAGGGGCGAGGCGAACACCAGGTCCGCAGCGAGCAACCGCAGATGACGACCCGTCGTGTCGAAGACGCCGACCTGCGCCATCAACCCGTCGATGGGGATCGTGCCGGAGTGGTTGGCAACGATCAACGCACCCTCGTCGGTCGGCAGATGGTGTGCCCCGCGCACCTCGACCCGGAACCAGTGTTGGAACATCGGCCGCAGGATTGGAAGCCAGATGTTCTCGGTGAAGTCTTCATCGAAACCGAAGTCGTCGACGTCGTACTCGCCACGCAGCCGTCGACTGAAATAGCCGCGCAGATCGCTCAGCCGGCCCTCCAACTCACCGAGCAGATCCCCGACCGATGGCAGTTTGGGCGCGGGGTGGACATCCGTTTCGGGTACGACGTGCAGGGCCGGCCGCTGGCCACCCCGCCGATCGCGCGAGGTCGGCTGGTGCTCACTCATGACGGTCCGTCCAGTTCGCGGTGGGCCCGGCCAGGGCCGGGATCGGGGAATATCGCTGCTCGAACGTGGCCCGGGTGGTGTAGCGCGGCTCGAACTTGAGCACTTCCCGCATCTTGGTCGTGTCCAACGCCCGCCCGTAGGACAGGAAGTCGGTTTCGTTCGCGTCAAAACCCGGCATCCAGGTGCGCTGGATCAACGGTCCGAGCAGACCCAGTGATTCACGCAGCGCCGGAACCACCGGTCGATGCGCGATCCGGGCGGCCTGCCGAAGGGTGAGGATCCCGTCCCCGGCGACGTTGAAAGTCCCGGTGGGGGCATCCGGTTTGGCCGCCAGGCGCAATGCCTCGAGTGCGTCGTCCAGGTGCAACAGTTGGAAGCGGCCGTCGTATCCGAACGGCACGGGAAGCACGGGGGTGTCGAAGTAGTCGGTGAGGGCCGTGTGCAGACCCGGTCCCATGACGTTGGCCATCCGCAGCATCACGACGCTGACCCCGGGACGGCGACGCGCGAACCCGCGCACGTACCCCTCGACCTCGACGGAGTCGCGAGCAAAGCCACGGGTGCTCGCGGGGGTGGCGGTCGATTGCTCGGTGAATCGGGCGGGATCCCGTTTGGATGCGCCGTAGACCGCCCCGGAGGACTTCACGACGAGCCGACGGACCGACGTCGCGTTCTGACAGGCCGCCAGCAGTTGCATGGTGCCGACGACGTTGATGTCCTTCTGCCGGCTGCGGTTGCCCGCCAGTCGTGAGGAGGTGATGACCCCGAGGTGCAGGACGGTGTCGACTTCTTCCTGATCGATGATCCGCGAGATCACCGGGTTGCGGATGTCGGCGCGGACGAATTGCGCCCGACCCAGGTCGTGCGGCGGCGCCACGGTGTCGACGGCGAGGATGCGATCGATATCCGGATCGAGGCTGAGCCGGCGACACATCGCGCCGCCGACCACGCGGGCGACGCCGGTCACCAGCAGCGTTCGCGTCATCGCCATCTCCTGCACTGGACTGGGTAGGAGCCGTAAGTCTAGCCAGCCACGCGGATTGCGCCATGGGTTCGCAGAGTTGCCAGATCGGCGTACCCGTTCAGGCCCATGGTCAGGTCGGCTTCGGCGAGCAAACAGCGCAGCGTGTGCACGATCGCCTCGGTGCCACCCAGGCTCGCGGACAGGGCGTACGGGCGGCCGATCCCGACGGCGGCCGCACCCAGCGCGAGGGCCTTGACGACGTCCACGCCGGATCGGATCCCGGAGTCGAACAGGACCGGCAGATCGCCGGCGGCTTCGATGACGGCGGGCAGGAAATCCAGTGCAGGGGCCGAACCCGCTTGTCGCCCGCCGTGATTGGAGCAGTAGATGCCATCGACGCCGTAGTCCCGTGCTCGGCGTACGTCCTCGGCCGCGCAGATCCCCTTCAGCACCAACGGTAGGTCGGTCAACCCGCGTAGCCAGGTGAGGTCATCCCAGGTGAGCGCGGGATTGCCGAAGAGCCCGGCCCAGGTGGCAGCGATCGCCGTGTCGTCGGCGCCCTGCGGCAGCAGGGCCTGGAAGACCGGATCGCTGGCGTAGTTGGCCAGGCAGGCGCCGCCCAGTTGCGGGAAGGTGCCGTAGGCCAGATCCCGGGGCCGGTAACCGAGCGCCCAGGTGTCGAGCGTGACCACGATCGCGCGGTAGCCGGCCGCCTCGGCACGGTGTACGAAACTCTCCGCGAGGTCGCGGTTGTTCGGCGTGTAGAGCTGGAAGAAGGCGGGGGTGTCGCCGCTGTGCGCGATGACGTCCTCCATCGGGTCCTGCATCAGGGTCGACCCGATGAAGGGCACCCCGGTCTGCGCGGCGGCGCGGGCCGCGGCCTGATCGCCGTGCCCGTCCGGGGTGCAGACGCCGATGATGCCGACCGGAGCCATCAGCAACGGCGACGGCAACTCGATCCCCCACAGGGTGACCGACAGATCCCGCTGGGCTGCTCCGGACAGCATCCGCGGAGTCAGGCCGTAGCGGCTGAACGCGGCGACGTTGGCGTCCTGGGTGCCTTCGTCGCCTGCTCCGCCGGCGACGTAGTCCCACAGCGCCGGAGTCAGGGCCTGTTGCGCGCGCTCGGCGAGCCCGGCGTAGCTGAACGGCAGGTCCGGCGGCGCCTCACCGGTGAAGGAGGAGAGATAGACACCGAACTGGAAGTCGCCGAAGTTGCCCATACCCGCAGACTAAAGACAACAGGGCCCACCCGATGCGATCGGGGAGCCCTGATGAATGCGGTGACGCAGTTACTTCTTGTTGCGACGCTGGTGACGGGTCTTGCGCAGCAGTTTGCGGTGCTTCTTCTTGGCCATGCGCTTGCGGCGCTTCTTGATGACAGAACCCATAGTGCCTACAACGTCCTTCGTGTGACTGCGGAAATACTGCGAGGAAAACTTCGGCCGAGTCTACGGCATTGCCCCGGATGGAGCAGAATCAGGCAGTTCCCATGTAGGACTGGCGCAGATACTCGTCGACGGCATGCGCCGGTACCCGGAACGATCGGCCCACCCGGACAGCGGGCAGTTCACCGGAGTGCACCAGGCGGTAGACCGTCATCTTGGAGACACGCATGATGGCGGCGACCTCGGCGACCGTCATGAAGTCGTCATGCCGCTCCTGCGCCATGCTCTCTCCTCTTGTCAGCGCGACACGCTGCCGCGAACCCATGAACACGAGAACATGCACACGGCGGACGCTTGTGACTGCTGTGACGGACGTGCTCTCTGGGGAGCACGATAGTGGAGATACACCCCGACTGGGAACACATTCCGCGGCTAGGATCCAGCCGACACGCCGTGCGGCGATCCACTAGTCGAACCAGATGTCCAGTCCGAGGTGGGGAAAGACCGCTTCGCGGGTGGCGAGGACGGCGTGATCGAGCGGATCCTCCGGGTTGACCCCGACATTCCAGGACCGCCACCACACCCGGTCCCCTTCGGCGACACCATCGCCCATCACGGTCGGCCCCTGGCGATCGGTCACCTGATGCACGTAGTCGAGCCACCCCTGCGGCACGGCTGTATCCAATGGGATGCGCTGGTGGGCGGCGATCGCCGTCAAATGGGTCCAGGCCCGCGGCACCACGTCGACCAGTTCGTATCCGCCACCGCCGAGGGCGACCCACCGCCCACCAGTCACCTCATGTGCGAGGTCATGGATCGTCTCGTACGCCGTGCGCTGGGCGTCGACGGTCAACGCGAAGTGAGCGAGCGGGTCGGCATAGTGCGAATCGCACCCTTGCTGGCTGATCAGGACGTCCGGTTCGAAGGCGGCCACGACCTGCGGGATCACCGCGTGCATCGCCCGCAACCAGGCCGAGTCCCCCGTCCCGGGGGGCAGCGAAATGTTCACCGCGGTGCCCTGCGCATCGGGGCCGCCGACGTCCAGCGCGAACCCGGTTCCGGGGAAGAGCACCCGGCCGGTTTCGTGGATCGACACGGTGAGCACCCGCGGATCGTTCCAGAAGATGCGTTCGACCCCGTCGCCGTGGTGCACGTCGAGATCGACGTAGGCGACCTTCTTGGCGCCGTGCTCCAGCAGCCAGTGGATACCGAGCGCCGCGTCGTTGTAGATGCAGAACCCGGAGGCCCGGTCGGCCATCGCGTGGTGCAGTCCGCCGCAGAAGTTGACCGCGTGCTCGGTGACCCCGGTCCAGACCCGTTCGCAGGCGTTCACCGTGCCGGCTGCGATGAGGGTCGAGATCTCGTGCATCCCACGGAAGGCGGGGTCGTCCTCGGTGCCCAGGCCGCGCCGTACGTCGGCTGCGGCGGGATCGGCACTGGCCGCACGCACTGCCTCCACGTACCCCGGATCGTGCACCCAGGTCAGGAATTCGTCACTGCCACCAGGCAGTTCGGGTTCGACGATGCGAGCGTGATCCAACACGCCCAGGGCATCGCAGAGCCGACGGGTCAAGTCCAGCCGGACCGGATTCATGGGGTGCTGCGCGCCGAAGTCGTACCCGAGTAGCCGGTCGCTCCAGGTGACGTCGACCTTGGTCATGCTGGTTACTCGTTGACCGGGTCGTGCAACGAGTAGATCATTCGCATCTCTTCGTCCTCGTCACCACCGCCGACCCGCATCGGCCGGCGGGCGTCGGTCGGGCGGAAGCCGAAGCTGCTGGCGAACGCCACACCCCGACCGTTGTCGGTGCCGACCCAGTAGGCCAGGAATCCGAAGCCGTCGTCGCCGGCCTGGCGGGCACCGGCCTTGACCAGCTGCCAGGCGACACCACTACCGCGCTGCTGCGGCACGACCCACAACCCGAAGAGTTCGGTGGTCCGGTCGTCGGTGTCCGGGCGGCTGCCGACCGACACCACACCGACGGTCTCGCCGTCTTTCTCGGCGAGCAAGCGACGGGACCGGTTCATGCGATCACGCCACTCGGATTCGTCCAGCTTCTCTTCGTCTTCGTACGACGCGGCGAACGCGTCGGGCGAGTCCTGCAGCGCATCCAGGCGAGCCTGCCGGTACGTCTGCCAGTCCTCTTCGAGCAGGAGGCGTACGACGATGTCACTCATGGGTCCACTGTCCCATGCCGGGATGAGGCTGTGGTCACTGCCCGGACAGCTCTTGTGAACGTCGAGCCGCCGCACGCATCGCCGCAGCCACGTCGGCCCGCACGGCCCCGGCATCCAGCGCCGCGATCGCTGCGGCCGTGGTGCCGCCCGGTGAGGTGACCCGCTCCCGCAACAAGGTGGGATGGGCGTCGTCCTGCGCCAACAGACCGGCCGCGCCGCGCAACGTCTGGGCGACCAGTTGCGTTGCCGTTGGTCGGGGTACGCCGAGCCCTACCCCCGCGTCGACCATCGCCTCGGCGAGGTAGAACAGGTACGCCGGTCCGCTACCGCTGATGGCAGTGACGGCGTCCTGCAGCGACTCGGGCACGGTGACCACCTCGCCGGCACCGGCCAACAACTTCTCCGCGACCTCCAGAGCGCTGTCGCCGGCGCGGGAGCCAGCGCTGATCGCGGTGACCCCCTCGCCGATCAGCGCGGGCGTGTTCGGCATCGCTCGGACGACGGCGACGTTCGGTCCGAGCCCGTCCTCCAGGGTCGCGGTGGTCACGCCGGCGGCCACACTCACCACGACGGCGCCTGCGGACAGACCGGGTGCGATCTGCTGCACCGCCTCGGGCAGGTACTGGGGTTTGACGGCCAGCAACACCAGGTCGGCGCCTTCGACTGCCTCGGCGGTCGGTGCTGCGGTCGCGTCGTACTGCTGGGCCACCTGCTCCGCCCGCCCCGGGGCGGCGTCGGCGACCACCACGTCGTCGAAGCCTGCTCGTCGGGCGCCGGCCAGCAACGCCTCGCCCATCACACCGACACCGATGACTGCTAAGCGACCCATGCCGAGGAACGCTAGCTGATCCGGCTGATCTCCACGGTGAGGAACATCTTGCTGCCGGGCGCTCCGGTGAAGATGCCCCGCAACGGGGCCACGTCGTCGTAGTCGCGACCGTGCGCCACCTCGATGAAGAAGTCGTCCGGGGTCTGCCGGCGAGCTGGGTCGTAGGCGATCCACTCCCGGTCGTACCACTCGATCCACGCGTGCGACGAGCCGATGATCGTCTCGCCGATCTCGGTGTTCTGGTCCGGCAACACATATCCGGTCACATACCGCGCCGGGATGTTCTCCGAGCGCAGGGCCGCAAGCACGAGGTGCGCGATGTCCTGACACCCGCCGTACGTCGCCTGCCATGCCTCGGCTGCTGTCGGCAGCGCGCTGGTGCGGCCCGTGACGTAGTCCACCCTGTCGGTCACCAGGGCGAAGACGCCCTGCACGAACTCGGCCGGTGTGCCGCTGCCGGCCCGGACCTCGGCGACCGCAGCCAGGAAGTCCGGCCCGGACTCGGTGCGCTCGCTGCCGTGCAGCAACTCGTCGAATTCGTCGCGGATCGCGTCGGCGGCGTAGTCCTGCCAGGTCATGCCCGCACCCTCGACCGGCTTGCGGTCGACAGTGACCGTGCTGATGGAGACCACCTTGAGCTCCTCGTGCGGTTCGTGGACCTCGAAGGAGGTGACCGCCGTACCCCAGTAGTCGATCCAGCTCGCCGACCACGGGGTCGGTGTGACCTCCAGTCGGGTGTGCAGGATGGTCTGCGCGGAGTTCGCGCGCGGAGCCAGCCGGGCCTCGTTGTACGACGCGACGGCCGGTCCGTTGTAGGTGTAACCGGTGCGGTGCACCAGCCGCAGAGTCCTGCTCACAGCGCTCCTCCCAACCATTCGGGTGCGGCAGCACCCTCGAAGTAGCGCTTGGCCACTGCATCGGTGGCATCGGCGCAGACCAGCTTCAACGTGTCGATCTCACCGGGCAGGTCCGAGAGCAGATCGGTGAGCGACAAGAACTCCAGGCGGGCCTGCGCCTGGCCGATGATGCGCGCGGCGTCACTACCGAAGCCGATGCGACGCTGCCTGGGGTCCAGGATCTCCAGACACGCCGCCGCCTGATTCAGCCCGTAGGTGATCGACCGCGGGAACGCGCGGTCGAGCAACAGGAATTCGGCTGCGGCGCGGGGCGATTCGATGGCGCGGTAGGTACGGGTGAATGCGTGATGCGCACCGCACGCCCGCAGGGTCAACTGCCAGGACGCAGCCGAGCCCGCCGAGTACGTCGTGGTCAGGATCAACCGGGACGTCATGTCGACGCGCTCGATGTAGCGCCCGAGCACGGTGAACTGCCAGCCGTCGTCGTGGCTCTGGGTGTGGTCCATCAGCGCCGAGATCATGTTGGCGCGCTCACGGGCGGTGCGGAACGCGTCGGCTGGGCGCATCCGGGCCCAACCACCGCCGGCCATCGCGTTGTACGTGGTGTTGATCGCCTCCCACACCTCGGTGGAGACGACCTCACGGGAGCGTCGAGCGTTCTCGCGGGTCGTTTCCACCGCGTACGAGATGGACGCCGGACTGCTCTGGTCGGTGAGCAACTGCTCCAGGATGACGTTCTGGTTGACCGGACCGTCGTATTCGATGCCCATGGCGGCCAGCACCGACCGGCAGGTCGCCTCCTGATCGATCGTGGGGTCCTCGACCAGTGTCTGCAGATAGACGTCCAGGATGCGCGCGGTGCATTCGATGCGCTCGATGTAGCGGCCGATCCAGAACAGCGACTCCGCGATGCGGCTCAGCATCAGTCCAGCCCCCCCATCGTCTGGGTCATCGAACCCATCGTCTGCGTCATGGGTGCCATCCGCTTCTCGCGCGCACGCAACGCCGGATGCAGCACCGATCCGCTTCTGGCCGCGGTGGGTTCGGGTGCTTCCTCCCCGACATCACCGGCCAGCACCCAGGTGTCCTTGGAGCCGCCGCCCTGGCTGGAGTTGACGATCAACTCCCCCTCGGGCAGCGCGACCCGGGTCAGACCGCCGGGCAGGACCCAGATCTTCTCGCCGTCGTTGATCGCGAACGGCCGCAGATCGACGTGCCGGGGCGCCATGTCGTTGTCGATCAGGGTCGGGACCGTCGACAGTTGCACCACCGGCTGGGCGATCCAGCCGCGGGGGTCGGCCAGCAGCCGCGCCCGCAACTCCTCCAACTGGGCGGCAGTCGCGTTGGGGCCGATGACGATGCCCTTGCCGCCGGCGCCGTCGACCGGCTTGACGACCAGTTCGTCGAGGCGGGGCAGCACCTCGGCGCGATGGGCCGGATCCTCCATCCGCCAGGTGTCGACGTTCTTCAGGATCGGTTCCTGCCCGAGGTAGTAGCGGATCAGGTCTGGCACGTAGGTGTAGACGAGCTTGTCGTCGGCCACTCCGTTGCCGACGGCGTTGGCGACCGTCACGTTGCCGGCCCGGGCCGCGTTCAGCAGACCAGGGACGCCGAGGACCGAATCCCGTTTGAAATAGACCGGATCGATGAATTCATCGTCCACCCGCCGGTAGATCACGTCGACCGGGTGCAGTCCGTGCGTCGTACGCACATGGACCCGGCCGTTCTGGGCGACCAGGTCGCTACCCTCCACCAATCGGACACCCATCAGGCGCGCGAGCAGGGCGTGCTCGAAGTACGCCGAGTTGTAGGCCCCCGGGGTGAGCACGACGACCGTAGGGTCGCTGACGCCGCTTGGTGCGCAATTACGCAGCGCGGCAAGCAGTTTCGCTGGGTATTGCGACACGGGGCGGATGCGGTGGTGAGCGAAGACCTCCGGTAGTGCCGCGGACATCGCACGCCGGTTGGTCATGACGTACGAGACGCCGGACGGGATACGGACGTTGTCCTCCAGCACCCGGAAGTCGCCGTTGGCGTCCCGGATCAGGTCGATCCCCGCGACGTGCACGCGGACCTTGCCCGGGGGCTGAATGCCTTTGGCGACGCGCAGGAAGTGCGGACTGCTGGTCACGACCCGGCGGGGAATGACGCCGTCGAGGAAGACCTGGCCCTCACCGTAGATGTCGGCCAGGAAAGCCTCCAGGGCGCGAACCCGTTGGGCGACACCGGCCTCCACGCTGGACCAGGTGGCGCCGTCGATCAGCCGCGGCACGATGTCCAGAGGGAACGGTCGCTCCTCGCCGCCGATGTCGAAGGTGACGCCCTGGTCGATGTAGGACTTGGACAGGTGGTCGGCGCGCAGACGTAATTCCTGGGGCGTCAACCGGGCAATCTGCCGTTGGACGCCGCGGTACTCCTCGCGGACCTCCGAACCGTCGAACATCTCATCGAACGTCGCGGGACGACACTGATAGTCCTCGAACGATTGCTTCACGAGTCGAACTTAGCCAATCCGTGTTTCTAGCGGGTTGCCTGGCGATAACACCAACTACCGTGGCGCCGCAAAATTCAACCTGGCGAATGCCAGCGTCTCGGCCAGGAGGGCTTCGCGCTCGGAATCGGAGGCCTTCCGAGTAGCGATCTCGGCGACGACGGTGCCCCTGAAACCGGAGCGCGCCAGCGTCTCCAGGACCACCGCACACGGCTGCGTCCCGCGACCGGGCACAAGGTGCTCGTCCTTGAACGATCCGGACCCATCGGCCAGATGCAGATGCCGCAGCCGGTCCCCGAGCTCCTCGACCATCGCCATCGCATCAGAGCCGGCGGTGGCCGTGTGGGACAGGTCCAGGGTCACGTTCGCGTACGCCAACGGCGTCGGGTCCCAGTCCGGCAGATACGCCTGCAACTCCCGGTTGCGTGCCCGCCACGGGAACATGTTCTCCACCGCGACCGCGACGCCGGTGGCCGCTTCACGCTCGGCAACACCCTCGATGAAGGATTCGGCATAGCCGCGCTGCCAGCGAAACGGCGGGTGCACGACCACCGTGTCAGCGCCCAGATCGCTGGCCAGTTGGATCGAGTTGTCGACCTTGTCCCACGGTTCGGTGCCCCATACCCGCTGGGTCAGGAGCAGCGTCGGCGCGTGGATCGAGGTGACGGGCGTGCCGTAATGCTCGGCGAGTGCCGCTAGAGCACCGGATTCCTGGGTGACCGGTTCGGTGGTCACCATGACCTCGACCCCGTCGTACCCGAGCCGAGCCGCCAGATCGAACGCAGCCGCCGCTCCGAGCGGGTAGACCGATGCGGTCGACAGCGCGATGGTCACAGGCTGTCCAGCCGCCGCAGGATGATCCCTTCGCGCAACGCCCACGGGCACAGAGTGAGTTGCTCGACGCCGAGCAGGTCCATCGCTGCTTCCACGGCGATCGCCCCGGCGAGCAGTTGGCGGGCGCGGCTGGTGGAGACGCCGGGCAACTGCGTCCGTTCGGCCACCGTCATGGACCCCAGCCGGCCCACCAACTCACGCAAGTCGGCCAGCGCAAGGGTGCGCTCGACGTACGGGCCCTCGGCTCGGGGAGCCGCACCGCAGATCCGGGCCAGGGACCGGATGGTCTTGGAGGTACCCACCACCTGGTCGGGAGTGCCGACCTTGGTCACGTCGCGCACGACCTTGGCGATCTGCGAACGCACCCGTCGGCGTACGTCGCGAATCACCTGGGCATCCGGCGGATCACCCGGCAGTTCCAGGGTCAGGCGGCCCGCGCCCAGCGGGAGGCTGATGGCGACGTCCGGGTCCTCGTCGATGCCAGCGGCCAGTTCGAGGGAGCCGCCGCCGATGTCGATCATCAGCACCCGGCCGGCCGACCAGCCGAACCAGCGGCGCACGGCCAGGAAGGTCAGCCGCGACTCCGAGGAGCCGGACAGGACCCTGAGCTGGACGCCGGTCTCGGTCTCGACGTGTTTGAGGACCGCGTCGCCGTTGGGTGCTTCGCGGATCGCGCTGGTGGCGAAGGCGAGCATCTCCTCGACCCCGTTGTCCTCGGCGATCTCCAGGCACTCACCGACGAACCGGGTCAGTCGTTCGATGCCTTCGGGGCCGATCTGGCCGTCCGGCAAGACGTGTTCGGAGAGCCGCAATTCCTGCTTGTGGGAGGAGGCGGGTGTTGGGTGCGCCCCCTCGTGGGCGTCGACCACCAACAGGTGAACGGTGTTGGAGCCGACGTCGATGACCCCGAGGCGCATGAGGCAACGGTAGCGACACCTAGACTCCCTGCGTGACCGAGACCCCGCTGGACACCCCCCGCACCTGGGTCGAATTCACCAACCCGGACGACCCTGGCGAGCGGTTCCGCTGCGATCTGACCTGGTTGACGTCGTCGTGGACGTGCATCTTCGGTCGAGGTTGTGCGGGGATTTACGCGACCGCTCCCGACGCCGGATGCTGCACGCTCGGAGCACATTTCAGCGGCAAGAAGGACCTTCGGCACACCGCGTCGTTCGTGGAGCAGCTGACCCCGGCACGGTGGGAGAAGTACCGCAAGGGGCACGGCAAGAAGGGCTGGACCCAGCCGGAAGACGACGCGACCAAGACGCGGGTCGTCGACGGCGCGTGCATCTTCCTCAACTCACCGGATTTCGCCGGTGGGGGCGGTTGCGCGTTGCATCACCTCGCGGGCGACCTGGGGCTGGAACCGCACGAGACCAAGCCGGACGTGTGCTGGCAGTTGCCGATCCGGCGGACGTTCCGCACGGTCGAGCTCACCGACGAAACGTCCTACCTGGAGATCAGCATCGGCGAGTACGACCGGCGGGGCTGGGGTCCGGGCGGGCATGACCTGGATTGGTACTGCTCGGGCAACCCCGAGGCCCATATCGGCGTCGAGCCGGTCTATCTGGGCAACCAGGGTGAGTTGGTCCGGCTGATGGGCCGATCGGCGTACGACGTGCTGGCGGGTTATTGCGAAGCGCACCTTCTGCAGGTGGCGGCTACGGTCGCTGCTGGCCCGGCCGGCCGCCCGCTGCTGCCGTTGTTGGTGCATCCGGCGACACTTGCTGCGGAGGACCTATGAGCACCGACCGAGTTGAGGAAACGAGCGCAGCGAGGCCCGGAGACGAGGAGAGAGGCGCGACGGAGAATATGACCTTTCAACCGATCCCCTCACCGAACATCTGGAACACCCCGGAGTTGTACGAGATCGAGAACCGCGGCGTCGATCCGGACGGGTTGATCTGGGATGCAATGCGCTCGGTGCAGTCCTGGGACGGGCTGCGGGTGCTCGATGTGGGTTGTGGCACCGGGTTCCACCTGCCGTTGCTGGCCTCGACGGCGGCATCGGTGATCGGCGTCGAGCCGCACGAGCCGTTGGTCCGGTTGGCGCAGGCGCGGGTGGCGGATCTGCCGTCGGTCGATGTGCGGCTCGGTGGCGCGGAGTCGTTGCCGGTGGAGGATGCCTCGATCGACGTGATGCACAACCGGTGGGCGTACTTCTTCGGCGCCGGCTGCGAACCGGGTCTGGCCGAGTTGGACCGCGTCATGGCGCCGGGTGGGGTGGCGTTCGTGATCGACAACGACGCCTCTCGGTCGACGTTCGGTGCGTGGTTCGCGGCGTCGCTGCCGGCGTACGACCCGGCCGGTGTCGAACGCTTCTGGGCGCGCCAGGGTTGGACCTCGATCCCGGTGCTCATGCGGTGGCAGTTCGACAGCCGCGAGGACTTCGAAGCCGTCGTCGGGATCGAATTCGCAACCCGGCACGCCGCGCAGATCCTGGCCTCGCACGAGGGCACTGGCGTGGACTATGCGGTGTTCGTCCGCTGGAAGCGCTACTGACCGCATACTTGTGACCGCGTACTTGCGCGATGAGCATGCCGTCGCTGCCGCCCGCGGATCCCCGCCGGCTGCTTCTGCCGGATAGGACACCGCGCCGGCTGCGGCGAGTTCTCGGGTGGGTCATCGTGCTGCCGGTGCTGGCGTCGGCTGCGGCTTGGTGGGTCGACCTGCACGGTCTGGCCGTTGCCGGGCTCAGCGCACTCAGCCCGCTGGCCTGGGCGGGCCTGGCCGGGGTCTGCGTTGCCATGTGGTTGATCGCCTGTGGTGGAGACCTACGGATCGCCGGATGGGTGCTGGCGGCTCCACTTGCTGTGTTGGCACTCGGATATGGCTTCGTGGCCGCGCTCGGCCTCTTCGACGAGCGATCGGAGGTGCGCTCCCCGAATAGCCGCTACGCGCTGATCGTTCAGTCGGGGCACGCGGCAATCGATCCCATCTGGAAGCTGCAGCTGGAACAGCCCGGTGCCCTGATCTCGCGGCGGTGGCCGATCGGCTGCGTCAACGGCGACTACCTGAATTACTCTGACGCACAGTGGGTTTCAGACAGTAGGGTGGATATCAGGATCGACGGGGGGGCGGTGCCGCTGCTCGTCAACGAGAACGGTCCGGTGCAGCCGGTGGACGAGCGTCTGCGCAGCTGCTGAGGCCCGATCACTGACGTCGCGGGGCACGGAAGCCGGCTGAGGTGAGGTCACCCCAGATGATGTCGATGAAGCGACGTTCCCAACGCGACGTCGTCGGCGGTGGCTTGCCCGGTGGTGCTGGCGGCGTCGAAGCCACCGACACAGCTCCGATCCGGGTCGTTGCGAACCGCGCGTCGCCGGTCATCTGGTAGTCGGGGTGCTCCTTGACGTAGTTGCACCACTCGCAGCAGGGCCGGCCGTTGGACTCGCTGGTCGCGCCACCGGCTGCAGCCGGCTTGATGTGGTCGATGTGCTTGACCCGTGACTCACAGAACGGGGTCCTGCAACGCTGGTCGCGCAAGCGGATGAACTCCTTCAGCAGCCCCGGGTAGCTACGCGCTTTGGACTCCATCCCGACCAGGTCACCACCGTGGGCGAACAACCGCCGGATCTGCGGGCCCTGGGCCTCGGGGCACTGATCGATCAGGTCGCGAACCAGATGGCCGCCGATCATGCCGTAGCCGTCGACGAAGCCACCCGCGTCGCCCGTGAGGGCTTCGATCGGGATCATCAGGTTCACCTTCACCGCGACTGGGGGCAGATCCTGCGGGGCAGTGCCGGTGATTCGGGTGACCAGCGCGTCGGCCTGCGCCTGGCGCCACCGCTGTGACCGCGAGGTGTCTGGCGCCGCCTGGGCATCCTGCTCGACCGTGTCCTGCTTTACCGTGCCCGTCTTGAGCGCGGTGTCCGCAGCGGCCTGCAGAGCCTGCACACAGGCCAAGCCGTCTCGTAGCGGCAGTAACGCAGACAGCCGCAGCATCGCATCGGGTGCGGAGCGGTAGGACACGTGGCGGTCCGCGGCGGCCTTCGCATGCCGAGCAGCGAGCGCCTCAGGAGCGATCCGGGCCACCACGTCACGGGTCGTCTCGCTCAGACCGCGATCCCCGATGACCGCCCACCGATCGCGCAACTCATCGGTGACCCGGGTGCGTTCACTTCGGCTCAGACCGTCGGTTTCGCGGACGAGGATCGCAGCCTGGGTCTCGCCCAACTCGCCCGCGCGCATCGCCGCCAGCACCTGCGGCATGTCCTCGGTCAACACCTGAGCCTGGTGTACCAGGCGCGTGCCCGTCATCGGGTGGCGTCGCCGGGCAAGAGCAACCCCGGCGCCGGCGTACCGGTCAGCCAGCGATGCCGAGACCTTCTGGGCGCGCCGCCGCGCGTGGGCTTGGTCGCGGACCTGGGCGGTGAGCTCGATCTGGCGGGCGCTGATCGCGTGCTTGAGTTGCTCGAACTCCTGGATGAGCACTTCCAGCACACGCGGTGAGCCGGCCTGTCCCGCAGTCGCGTTCACCTGATCCCGCCAGGAGCGCACGACGTCCAGACAGGCCACCTCGGCCTCGTCCAAGACGTCTCGCTGATCCATGAAACGACCGTATAACCGACCACCGACAGCCTCGCCCGACCGCAGAAGAGGGGCGATTGGATCAGGGGTAGAGCAACTTCAGCTGGCGCTGGCCCACGGCTTCGAACTCGTAGTCGTTGACGCCATACGCCCAGCTGGCGGTACCGACGGCCTCAGCGATCAACGTCCTGCGCCACTGCTCGGGTTCACGCGGGTCGCTGCCGTAGCCGGTGAAGAACGCCGACTCCAACTCGGGGTTGCGCTGGAAATCCTGGCGGGCCAGGCGGGCCAGGTCAGTATCCGCCGGACGCAGGTCTGCCCGACCGAAGTCGATGACCCGGACAGTGCCCTGATCAATCAACCAGTTCCGCGGCTGCCAGTCGCCGTGGGTAGGGACGACCGCAGCTCCCCCGGTCGGCCAATTCCTCATCTCAGTCCGGACCGCAGTCTCAATGGACGGATCGATCCGGTGCGGGGCAACCAGGTGACGTTCGACCCGCTCGCGCAGATCGTCGTTCCACGTTGGGTGATACGAGCGTAGCTGCTGATGGAAAGCCGCGAGCAGTGACCCAGCCTGACGAAAAGTGTCCGGATCGTTCTGGGCCGACGTGCCCTGCACAAGCTCGCCCGGCAGGTAACGCGTGATGAGCACGTGGGAGGCCTCGTCGGCGTACACCATGACTGGCGCCAGGCCGGTGCTACTCAAGGCCGAGACCCATTCGCGATGGGCGCGGATCTCGCGGGTGACGTGGTGGTTGGTGGGCCCGTCCACCTTCAGGACCAATCGTCCCCGCTCGGCCGAGTCCAGTTCGAGGACCACGTTGTCGACCAGACCCCAACTATGGTCCGCGACGACTCTGGCATCGGGCACCCACTGGCCAACTACATCGCGCTGCCTGCTCGTCAGCTTCTCAAACGACAGCACACGTCGACACTACGTGCGATCCCGCCGCGCCGAAGGGGCGACGGTCAGAAGAACTGAACCAGGCAGAACTCGTGGCCTTCCGGATCGCGGACGACAACCACGACGCCCTCGTCGTAGTCGTGGCGCTCGCCCGTGAGGCTGCCGCCGAGTTCGAGGACGCGGTCTTGCGCCTCGCTCACGTCGTCAACCTGGATGTCGAGGTGGAGGCGAACCTTGCCGACGTTCGGCTCCGGCACCCGCTGAAAGGTCAGCCTGGGCGTCGAATCACGCACTGAGCCAACGGATGCCCAGTTGTCGTCGGAGTGCTCCGCAGTGACCGGGCGCCCGAGAAGCTGCGACCAGAATCTCGCGAGCGCGTGCGGGTCACGACAGTCGATCGTTACGCCCGCGATCCGCGTGCTCACCCGGTGATCACCGCGAGCGCCCGGAACAGATGATCCGCCTCAGTTACCTTGACGCCAGAGGGAATTCGGTCCCGCCGAAGACTGCCGGCCGGCACGATCGCGTGGTCGAAACCGATGCGCGCCGCCTCGGCGATCCGCCGCTCGACACCGCCGACGGGTCGCACCTCGCCGGACAAGCCGACCTCACCGAAGGCCACGACACCCTTGGCCAGCGGGCGGTCCAACGACGCCGACGCCACCGCCAGCGCCACCGCCAGGTCGGCCGCCGGCTCGCGCAGTTGGGCGCCGCCCACCGTCGAGATGTAGCTGTCGTGATCGCCCAACGGCAACCGCACCCGACTGGTCAACACCGCGAGAATCATTGCCACCCGGGCGGATTCGATCCCGCTGACCGTCCGCCGGGGTGACCCGCCGTTACCCTTGACCAGCAGCGACTGCACCTCGGTGACCAGCGGTCGACGACCCTCCAAGGCCACGGTCACACAACTGCCGGCCACCCGATCGCCGTGCGACAGGAAGAGCCCGCTGGGATCCGGCAGACCCAGGATCCCTTCGTCGGTCAGGTCGAAACAACCCACTTCATCGGTCGCCCCGAACCGGTTCTTCACCGCGCGCACCAGTCGCAGCCGCGAATGCCGTTCACCTTCGAACTGGATCACCACGTCGACCAGATGCTCCAAGGTCCGTGGCCCGGCGATCGATCCGTCTTTGGTGACGTGGCCGATCAGCAGCACCGCGATCCCGCGCTTCTTGGCCACCGAGATGATGGAGGCCGCCACCTCGCGCACCTGCGAGACGTTGCCGGCCGCACCTTCGATCGAGGAGGACGCCACCGTCTGCACCGAGTCCACCACCAGCAGCGACGGCGACACGGCGTCGATCTGCGCCAGCACCGTGGCCAGGTCGGTCTCGCTGGCGAGGTACAACTCCGGTGCCACCGCATCGATGCGCTCGGCGCGCGAGCGCACCTGCCCGGCCGATTCCTCCCCGGAGACGTACAGCGCCCGCACACCAGCACGCGCCACCCGCGCGGACACATCCAATAGCAACGTGGACTTACCGATCCCGGGCTCCCCTGCGACCAACACCACCGAGCCCGGGACCAGACCGCCACCCAGCACCCGGTCGAACTCGCCGACTCCGGTCGGAACGGCCGCGCTCGCCAGCAGATCCACCGACCCGATCGGAACCGCAGGCTGCTCGATGACGGTCGCGGGCGGCGTACGGGCAATAACAGCACCCACCTCGGCGACGGTCCCCCAGGCCTGGCACTCCCCGCACCGGCCGACCCACTTGATCGCGGTCCAACCGCACTCGCTGCAGCGGTAGGAGGTCGCAGACTTCTTGGTGATCGCCATGGAACAGACCGTAATCGCCAGCACCGACAACAACGATCTGTTAACGAAACGCTGGGAATCCAGGCTGCTCACCTACACTCGCGGCTGTGGAGCGGACCGATGAAGACGTTCTGCGTACGGTGCTGGCTGCCGTCGCACCAGGGACGCAATTGCGCGATGCGCTGGAGCGAATCCTGCGCGGTCGCACGGGTGCGCTGATCGTGATCGGCCACGACCGGGTCGTCGAATCGATCAGCACCGGCGGCTTCCCGATCGACATCGAGTTCTCCGCCACCCGCCTGCGTGAACTGGCCAAGATGGACGGCGCGATCGTGGTGGACTCCGAGGTCACCCGGATCATCCGCGCCGCCACCCAGCTGGTCCCCGACCCCTCGATCGAGACGGTCGAGTCCGGTACCCGCCACCGCACCGCCGAGCGGGTCGCGAAGCAGACCGGCTTCCCGGTGATCTCGGTCAGCCAGTCGATGCAGATCATCGCCCTGTACGTCGGCCAGTTGCGCTACGTCATCGAGGGCAGCGCCGCGGTGATGTCCCGCGCGAACCAAGCCCTGCAGACCCTCGAGCGCTACAAGCAGCGTCTGGATGAGGTCACCGGCACGCTGTCCGCGCTGGAGATCGAGGACCTCGCGACCGTGCGCGACGTCGCCGCCGTCCTGCAGCGGTTGGAAATGGTTCGCCGGATCAGCGACGAGATCTCCGAATACCTCATCGAACTCGGCACCGACGGCCGGTTGATGTCGTTGCAGCTGCAGGAGTTGATCAGCGGCCTGCACGACGATCGTGCGCTGGTGGTGCGGGACTATATCGAAGCGGCTGGCGACCTGGTGACCTTGGAGGATGCGCTGACCAACCTGGCCAACGTCGACTCGACTGCGCTTTTGGACCTGGCGGAAGCGGCCAGGGCGATCGGCTTCACCGGTACGGACACCCTTGATACCCCGGTCAGTCCCCGGGGTTACCGGATGCTGTCCAACGTCCCGCGCCTGCCGCAGACCATCGTCGAACGCCTGGTCGACCACTTCGGCACGTTGCAGCGCTTGCTGGCCGCCGGGGTCGATGACCTGATGGTCATCGACGGAGTGGGTGAGTCACGCGCCCGCACCGTGCGCGAGGGCATGTCGCGCTTGGCGGAGAGCAGCATTCTCGAGCGTTACGTGTGATCACTGAGGTCATCGACTGGTACGCCGATCACCAGCGGGATCTGCCCTGGCGCCGCCCGGAGGCCGACCCGTGGTCCATCCTCGTCTCGGAGGTCATGCTCCAGCAGACTCCGGTCGCCCGCGTACTGCCGGTGTGGCAGGAATGGCTCACGCGTTGGCCGACCCCTGACGCGTTGGCGCAGGCCGCGCCCGGGGAAGCCGTGCGCGCCTGGGGCCGACTGGGCTACCCCCGCCGAGCCCTGCGGCTGCACGCGGCGGCCACCGCCATCAGCACCGAGCACGCCGGTCAGGTCCCGTCTGATCCCGACACGTTGCGCACCCTGCCCGGGATCGGCGCCTACACCGCCGCCGCCGTCGCCGCCTTCGCGTACGGCGTGCGCATCCCCGTCGTCGATACCAACGTACGCCGGGTGCAGGCCCGCGCCGTCACGGGCGTTGCGCAAGCCGCACCGAGTCTGAACGCCGCCGAAAACCGTTTGGCCGCAGAGCTTTTGCCCGAGGACCCTGCTGAGGCAAAAGTGTGGAACGTCGCCGTCATGGAACTCGGAGCGTTGGTATGTACGGCGGCCCGACCCGACTGCGCGCGGTGTCCCATCGCGGGGCAGTGCGCGTGGCGGCTGGCCGACCACCCGGCGTACGACGGACCCGCCAAAGCGGCTCAACGCTGGCACGGGACGGACCGGCAGGTGCGCGGGTTGGTGCTGCAGGCTCTCCGGGAGTCCGACGGCCCGGTCCCGGCGGCGCGCATCGATCTGGTGTGGCCGGACGACGCCCAACGACAGCGCTGCGTCGCCAGCCTGATCGAGGACGGTCTGATCGACCCGCTCCCCGGCGGCCGCTACGCGCTACCAGCCTGAGACGCCGCCGTCAGACCCAACGCCGCCAGAGCCGCCGCCAGCACCACGTCCGGATGACCGGAGGCGTCGACGGCCACGCCGTCCTCGTCGGGCTGCAGTGGCTCCAGAGTGGCCAGTTGCGAGTCAAGCAGCGACGCCGGCATGAAATGCCCCGGTCGGTTCGCGACCCGGCGGCGAAGTTCCTCCACCGGCACCGTGAGCATCAGGAACCGTACGCCGCCGCGCCCCTCCCGCAAGCGGTCCCGATAGCTGCGCTTGAGGGCCGAACAGGTGATGATTGCGCTGTCTCCGCGTACTTCATGGGCACTGATCCACGCCCCGACGGCGTCCAACCACGGCCACCGGTCCTCGTCCGTCAGCGGGATGCCAGCGCGCATCTTGGCGATGTTCGCCGCCGGGTGGAAGTTGTCGCCCTCGACGTAGGGCCAACCTGTTGCTGCCGAAAGCCGTTGTGCGATAGACGTTTTGCCGGATCCAGAGACGCCCATCACGATGACGAACATGGGGTCGACCAGGTCCATGAGATTTACGGTAACGACCCGACGGTGCCCAGACGGCGGAAGCGACTGGCCAATTCCGGTAAACTCTCGTCTTTGTGTCTGCCGCCCTCACGCCGTACTGGCTGATCTTCCGCGCGGGTGTGCGGCGACAATCCACCTACTGGCTGGCCACGATCGGCGGCCTGGTGGCCAACCTCACGTTCGGTTTCCTCAAGGCAGCGATCCTCTTCGCGACGGTCGAGGCGGCCGGTGGCAATCTGCAGGGTTACGACCTGGCGACGATGTCCGGCTACGTGTGGTTGTCCCAGGGGCTGCTCGGCTGCATCAACGCGCACGGCCAATCCGAGATCGGCGACCGGATCAAGAACGGTGACATCGCGATCGACTTCGCCCGGCCGACCAGTGTCTTTGCCTCGTTCGCGGCCAGTGATCTGGGCGGCGGCGCCTACTCCTTCCTGCCCCGCGGCCTGCCGGCGATCATCGTCGGAGCGCTCACGACCGGGATCGCCCTCGCGCACGACGTCAGCGGCTGGGCGCTCGGCCTGCTGGCGGTGGCCCTGGGGATGATGCTGTCCTTCTGCGGGCGCTACGCGGTCAACATCCTCGGCCTGTGGCTGGTCGAGACCCGCGGCCTGCAGGTCTTCTACATGGTCGTGTCCACCTTCTTGATGGGCTTGTTCATCCCGGTCGGACTGTTCCCCGCCTGGCTCAAGACCGTGGCGCACGCCACCCCGTTCCCAGCGATGTTCATGACCCCGATCGATCTGTTGTCCGGCCGGATCGACGGCTGGGCGGGAGCGGCCGCAGTCGGCGTCCAACTGGCCTGGTTGGCCCTCCTGGTGACCGTGTGTCTGCTGCTAACCCGGCTCGGTCGGCGCTACCTGGAGGTTCAAGGTGGCTGACGTCTCGGCGTACGCCGCCGTCTTGAGGGGCCAGGCGCGGGCCCAACGCTCCTACCGCACCAACTTCACGATCGACCTGGTCAGCTCCGGAGTCGTCGGTCTGGTCGAACTGGCCGAGGTGTGGATCCTCTTCCACAACGTCACGGTGCTCGGCGGGCTGACCTTTACCCAGATGATCCTGGTCTTCGGGCTGGCCGACCTGTGCTACTCCGTCGCCGACCTCATCGTCGGGCACGTCGACCGGCTCCCGCGCTACATCCGGGCCGGCACATTGGACGTCTTCTACCTGCGTCCCCAGCCGCTGCTCGCGCAACTGATCTTCTCCGACATCTCGCTTCGGCGGATCACCCGGCTCGGCGTCGGGCTCGCCGCAGCCGTTTATGGTCTGCACGCCAACCCCATTCACTGGTCGATGGCCTCCGTGACGCTGCTGGTGGTGACCCTGCTGTCCGGCATCGCGATCACGAGCGCGCTGTTCGTGCTGGCCGCGGGCTGCCAGTTCTGGCTGGTCGACGGCGCCGAACTGACCAACTCCTTCGTGTACGGCGGGCGGTACGCCAGCACCCAGCCGGCGACCGTCTGGCCGATCGGTATCAAAGTCGTCTTCGGGGTGATCTTCCCCGTCGCGTTCGTCTCGTTCGTGCCCGCGATGACCCTGCTGGGTCGACCCGTGATCAACTCCTGGGTCGGCTGGTGCGCGCCGTTGGCGGCCCTCTGGATCTGGGCGCTGGCGATGTTCATGTGGCGGGCGGGCGTGCGGCACTACCAAGGAGGCGGGGGCTAACCATGATCATCCAGACCGAGGGTTTGACCAGGACGTTCGTACGCCGATCGCGCGGGGTGCGCCGCACCACCCTGACTGCGGTGGACGACCTGAGCATCTCCATCGACGCCGGCGAGGCGGTGGGGTATATCGGTGCGAACGGCGCCGGGAAGTCCACCACCATCAAGATGCTGGTCGGCATTCTCGTGCCGACCAGTGGGTCGGTCCGCACCTGCGACCTGGATCCGGTACGCCGCCGCCGCGAGTTGGCGCGGCACGTTGGCGTGGTCTTCGGGCAGCGCTCGCAGTTGTGGTGGGACCTGCCGACCCGCGAGTCCTACCGGATCCTGGCGGCGATCCACCGCGTGCAGGGCACCGAGCGCCTCAATGAGTTGGTGAGCGAACTCGAGCTGGGCGATTTCATGGACACGCCGGTGCGGCAGTTGTCCCTCGGACAGCGGATGCGCGCGGAAGTCGCTGCGGCACTGCTGCATTCGCCGCAACTGGTGATCCTCGACGAACCCACCATCGGTTTGGACGTCGTCTCGAAGCAGCGGCTGCGCCAGTTCCTCATCGCCGAGCGCCAACAGCACGGCACGACCTTGTTGCTGACCACGCACGACATGGGTGACGTCGAACGACTTTGCGACAGAGTGCTGGTCGTCGATCACGGCTGGCTCGCCTACGACGGATCGCTGCCCGGGCTAGCGGCTTCTGTGGACAGTCACCGCGTGCTGGTGCTCGACCTGGATGACGCGGTGGCGCCGTTGACGGGAATCCCGGGCACGACGTACGTCGGCAGTGAAGTCGGTGGCGCTCGCCAACGTCTGCGGTTCGATCCGGAGCAGACCTCGATCGCCGCCGTCCTGGCCCAGGTGCCGGGCCTGCGCGATCTGAGCATCGAGGAACCGGACATCGAGGATGTCGTCCGGCAGATCTACTCGCGGGATCGCTGACCGCGCCGCAGGATGCCTACAGCTGCAGGAGCATTCGGGCGTTGCCCAAGGTGTTGGGTTTGACCCGGTCAAGATCGAGAAACTCGGCGACACCCTCGTCGTAGGACTGCAACAACTCCGCGTAGACGTCCGGTGTGACCGGGTCACCCTCGATCTCTGCGAACCCGTGCGAGCCGAAGAACGCCGTCTCGAACGTCAGACAGAAGACGCGGGACACCCCGATCGCCCGCGCCCGCTCGAGCAGCTTGGACAGGATCGCCGAGCCGGCACCCTGCCCCTTGAGTGATGGGTGTACGGCGAGAGTGCGGACTTCGGCGACGTCCTCCCACATCACGTGCAGTGCCCCGCAGCCCAGCACCCGGTCGTCGTCGGTCGGGTCGAGCACCACCAGGAACTCCTGGAGCGCCTCGAAGTAGGAAACCGCCGGTTTGGCCACGATCGCCCGGGAGCTGACGTAGGGCTTGACCAGTTCCCGGATACCGCGCACGTGCCCGGTATGTGCAGGCACCGGACCACGCCACGCGGCGGCAGGCCCGGAGGGAATCCCTCCGGGCCTGCCGTCAGTGTGCGCGTGGGTCACGCGTCGCCTTCGCCACCTTCACCGATGGTGGCCGCCTCGACGTCGAGGCTGTCGGGTGCCTCCGGCTTCGGGGACCCGGTGAAGGTGAAGGTGTCCTCACGACCCTCGCCGGTCGCGTCGACCAGGACGATCTCGCCCGGGCCGACCTCGCCGTAGAGGATCTTCTCGGACAACACGTCCTCCACCTCACGCTGGATGGCACGACGCAGCGGTCGGGCACCCAGGGCGGGGTCGTAGCCGCGGATGGCCAACAACTTCTTGGCCGTCGGCGCGAGCTCGATCGCCATGTCCTTGTCCTTCAGACGCTCGTCCAGTCGCGCGATCATGTTGTCGACGATCTGGATGATCTCGTCCTGGCTCAACTGCGGGAAGACGATCGTGTCATCGACACGGTTCAGGAACTCCGGCCGGAAGTGCTGCTTGAGCTCTTCGTTGACCTTGGCCTTCATCTTCTCGTAGCCGGTTGCGGTGTCGTTGCCGGACGCGAAGCCCAGCGAGACGCCCTTGGCGATGTCCCGGGTACCGAGGTTCGTGGTCATGATGATGACGGTGTTCTTGAAGTCGACCATCCGGCCCTGGCTGTCGGTCAGACGACCGTCCTCCAGGATCTGCAACAGCGAGTTGAAGATGTCCGGGTGGGCCTTCTCCACCTCGTCGAACAGCACGACGGAGAACGGCTTGCGGCGTACCTTCTCGGTCAGCTGGCCACCCTCTTCGTAGCCGACGTAACCGGGCGGGGAACCGAACAGCCGGGAGACGGTGTGCTTCTCGGAGAACTCCGACATGTCCAGGGTGATCAGGCTGTCCTCGTCGCCGAAGAGGAACTCCGCGAGCGACTTGGCCAACTCGGTCTTACCGACACCGGTCGGACCGGCGAAGATGAACGAACCACCCGGGCGTCGCGGGTCCTTCAGACCGGCGCGGGTACGCCGGATCGCCTGGGACAGCGCTCGGATCGCGTCGTTGTTACCGACGACGCGCTTGTGCAGTTCGTCTTCCATCTTGAGCAGTCGCTGGGACTCCTCTTCGGTCAACTTGAAGACCGGGATGCCGGTGGACGCGGCCAGAACCTCAGCGATGAGCTCCTCGTCGACCTCGGCCACGACGTCGATGTCGCCGGCCTTCCACTCCTTCTCCCGCTGCGCCTTGGCGTTGATCAGCTTCTTCTCGTCGTCACGCAGCGCGGCGGCCTTCTCGAAGTCCTGACCGTCGATCGCGGATTCCTTCTCGCGGCGGACGTGCGCGATCTTCTCGTCGAACTCGCGCAGGTCCGCCGGAGCCGTCATCCGGCGGATGCGCAACCGCGCACCAGCCTCGTCGATCAGGTCGATCGCCTTGTCCGGCAGGTGCCGGTCGTTGATGTACCGGTCGGCCATGTTGACCGCACCCACCAGCGCGGCGTCGGTGATCGTCACCCGGTGGTGGGCTTCGTACCGGTCGCGCAGACCCTTGAGGATCTCGATGGCGTGCGGGATGGTCGGCTCCTGCACCTGGATCGGCTGGAACCGGCGCTCGAGGGCCGCATCCTTCTCGATGTGCTTGCGGTACTCATCCAGCGTGGTCGCACCGATGGTCTGCAACTCGCCCCGGGCCAGCATGGGCTTGAGGATCGAGGCAGCATCGATCGCGCCCTCGGCGGCACCCGCACCCACCAGGGTGTGGATCTCGTCGATGAACAAGATGATGTCGCCGCGGGTGCGGATCTCCTTGAGGACCTTCTTCAACCGCTCCTCGAAGTCACCGCGGTAGCGGCTGCCCGCCACCAGCGATCCGAGGTCGAGGGTGTAGAGGTGCTTGTCCTTGAGCGTCTCGGGCACGTCACCGCGCACGATGTCCGCGGCCAGCCCCTCCACGACGGCGGTCTTGCCGACGCCGGGCTCCCCGATCAGGACCGGGTTGTTCTTGGTACGCCGGGACAGGACCTGCATGACCCGCTCGATCTCCTGCGATCTGCCGATCACCGGGTCCAGCTTGCCCTCACGGGCAGCCTGGGTCAGGTTGCGGCCGAACTGATCCAGGACCAGCGAACCGGCCGGAGTGCCCTCCTGCGGGTTGCCCTGGCCGACACCGGCGCCGGCCTTCTCCGGGCCGCCCTGGTAGCCGGACACCAGCTGGATGACCTGCTGGCGAACGCGGGACAGGTCGGCGCCCATCTTCACCAGGACCTGCGCGGCGACGCCCTCGCCCTCACGGATCAGCCCGAGCAGGATGTGCTCGGTGCCGATGTAGCTGTGGCCGAGTTGCAGTCCCTCCCGCAGGGAGAACTCCAACACCTTCTTGGCGCGCGGGGTGAAGGGGATGTGCCCGGACTGGGTCTGCTGCGAGGGGCCGATGATCTCCTGGACCTGCTCACGCACGGCCTCCAGGGAGATGCCCAGGCTGTCGAGCGCCTTGGCGGCGACCCCTTCGCCTTCGTGGATCAGACCGAGCAGGATGTGCTCGGTGCCGATGTAGTTGTGGTTGAGAAGGCGCGCCTCTTCTTGAGCGAGCACGACGACGCGCCGCGCTCGGTCGGTGAACCGTTCGAACATGAGGGCTCCTTGATCTGCCGTCGGTTCTGATAAATGCTAGCCCGGCCACTTGTGCCGTGTCCGGACTCTGGAGGGTGCAACGCAACACCTTCCGCACATGTTCCATCGCGGCACCATCGACCTGGCGGTGGTTCACATGCCATACGATGCCGCGCATGCCGGACCCACTGCTGATCGAGGCCCTCGGGCATCGGTTCGAGGTGGACGTCACTGCCCTCCCGGCCGACCAGGTGGCCGCGCTGCGTCTGCAGTGGGCGCGGTGTGCGCCCGACGAGCAGGAGCTGACCCCGGTGGCGGACCGGCCCCGCGTCCCGCTCTCGGACATCGATGACCCCGTACGCCGCGACTACGCCTTGTCATCGTCCGTCACCTTCTCGGCGATCCGCCAAGCGGCCGGCAGCGGGGTGATGCTGCACGCGTGCGGGGTTGCGACCGACTCCGGCGACGTGGCCGTCCTGGTGGCGGCATCGGGCACCGGGAAGACGACCGCTGCGGCACGGCTGTGTGCCCGGGAATTCGGTTACGTCACGGACGAGACCGTCCTGGTCCGAGGCGACCTGAGCGTCGTGCCCTACCCCAAGCCGCTGTCCGTGGTGCTCGAGGCCGACGATCCGCACCACAAACAGCAGTACGGTCCGGACGAGCTGCACCTGCGCATTCCGCCACCGCGCCTGACGGCGCGCGCGCTGCTCCTGCTGGACCGTGTCGATCGCGACAATCGTGATGCTGAGCCGGCCGATCCCGACGCGGCACCCGCGCTGGAGCCCGTCGGTCTCATCGACGCGATGATGACGCTGATTCCACACACCTCGTCCCTGACCGCTCTGGACCGGCCGTTGACCGCCCTGGCCCAGTTGATCAGCGATCTGGGTGGGGTGCAGACGTTGCGCTACCGCGAGATCGACGAGACCGGCGACCTCATCCGCCGCGCGCTTCGAGCCGGTGGGAACTCCGCCACGGAGTTCACGTCCGTCAGCCGTTCCGCGGGCGCGCCGCCAGCAGACAGCGACGGGCGCGTGCAACGGGCGCCGTTCGACGATGCGATCGTCGCCGATGACGAGGTGCTGCTGCTGGCCGGCTCGGTCCCGCTACGGCTCAGCGCCCTGGGGGCAACCATCTGGCTGGCTGCGGCTGGACCGGTGTCCGACCACGAGTTGGTCGACATCTGCCAATCCGTTCACGGCGAGCACCCCGACGCGGCGGATCTGGTGCACTCGGCGATCAGCGAACTCCTCGGAGTGGGAGCACTGGTCGTTGGCCACTCGGTGGAACGGGTCAGCGCCTAACCAGCGTGCTCCTGGCGGGCACCCGCCAGCCGGGCGATGATCCTGGTGACGTGGTGATCCAGCAGATCGGCAACCTCTGCGGCCCGCTCCGGTCCCTTGCGGAACGGATCGGTCACGTCGTACTGCGAGCGCGTGGGTCTCCGGTCGGCCTGCAGCGCAGCCAGGTAGGCCTCGCCGACCACTTCGTGCGGCAACGACTGGTCGTCCTCGGCCAGCTTGCCGACGGTGTGCACGCGGCGCACCAGGGCTGGGTACTCCCCGAGGACCACCTGCCGTTGGAACTTCTCCATCGGCAGGATCAGCGTCGCGTCCTGAACGATCGACCGGTTCAGCTGCCGAGAGACGAAACCCGCCGGGTCGCCGCCGCGGGAGCGCAACTGCTGCGCCATCAGCTCCTCCATCGGCGAGCCGACCAACGCACCGATCCCGGCACTGGCGAACGTCCACCCGGCCAGCCCGAATTGGTCGGCGCGCAACCGGGCCAGCCGCTCGGCGTACGCGGACCGGCAGATGTTGCCGGTGCAGATGAAGACCACCCGATCTGACGTGCTCACGGACACGGGTCAGGCGGACTTCTTCTTGGCCGGTGCTTTCTTGGCGGTGGCTCTCCTGGCTGGTGCTTTCTTGGCGGCGGCCTTCTTCGCCGGCGCCTTCTTGACCGCAGCCTTCGCGGCCGGGGCCTTCCGCGCGCTCGACTGCTCCCCCCGAGCGGCTTTGGCCCGATCGACGCTCTGCTGCAAAGCCGCCAGCAGATCGACGACCTGACCGCCCTCGTCCTGGGGTTCGGGCGCGGCCTTGACCTCACCACCGGCGAGTTTGGCCTCGACCACCTCGTGCACGGCTTGCTCGTAGTCGTCGGTATATTGCTCCGGGTCGTAGTCGCCGGACAGGGATTCGACCAGCATCTGCGCCATCGCCGTCTCGGCCGGCTTCACGCTGAGGTCGGCATCGTCCAGCACCCCGAACTCAGGCGCGCGCACCTCATCGGGCCACAGCATCGTCTGCAACGCGATCACGTCGTCGCGCACTCGCAGCACGGCGATCGTCATGCGGGTGCGGATGGTGATCGTGACCAGTGCGACCCGCTCGGTCTGCAGCAACGCATCCCGCAGCAGCGCGTACGGTTTCACCGCACTGGCGTCTGGCTCCAGGTAGTAGCTCTTGTCCAGATACAGCGGGTCGATCTCGCTGGCGGGCACGAACTTGTCGACCGCGATCTCCTTGGAGGTGGAGATCGGCAGGTTGGCCAGGTCGTCATCGGTGAGCACGACCATCTGGCCGTCTTCGGTTTCGTAGCCCTTGGCGATGTCGTCGTAGCTGACCTCTTCGCCGTCTATCGCGCACACCCGGCGATACCGGATCCGACCGCCGTCCTCGCGGTGCACCTGGCGGAACTGCACATCGTGATTCTCCGTGGCCGAATAGAGCCGGACCGGCACGTTGACCAAGCCGAAGGAGACGGCACCCTTCCAGATCGCGCGCATTGTGCAAGAGTGCCCCATGCGTCCGATGCTTGCCACCCCTGGCGACACGGTCCCGGTGGGCGAGGACTGGCAGCACGAGGTCAAGTGGGACGGAATGCGGGTGCTGGTCCAGGTCGACGGCGACAGGGTGCGGGTGACCTCGCGCACCGAACGCGATGTGACCGTCGCCTTTCCCGAACTGGCAAGGCGCAGCAGCGGATTGCCCGGACATGACGACCTGCTGCTGGATGGCGAAGTGGTCGTCTTGACCAACGGGGCACCCAGTTTCGCCGGTATCGCCGAACGGTTCAACGTCACCAAACCGGCCGATGCCGAACGCCTGGCGGCGACCGCGCCGGTGACGCTCATGGCCTTCGACCTGTTGCGGGTGAGCGGGCACGAAACCCTTACCCAACCGCTGCGAGTACGTCGACAGCTCCTCGAAGCGACCGACCTCGCCTCCCCGTCGGTGCACGTTCCAGCCGTTTTCGACGACGGGCAACTGCTCCTCTCGGCCACCGCCGAGCAACAGTTGGAAGGCATTGTGTCCAAACGTCTTTCCTCCCCGTATCGACCTGGGACCCGCTCACCGGATTGGCGCAAGATCGTGCATCGCCGCACCTCGTCGTACGTCGTGGGTGGTTGGCGACCCGAGACCGACCGGGCTGGGGTGCTCGGCAGTCTGCTGATCGGCACGCCGTCCGAGGGCGGCTTGAGGTACGTCGGTCGGATCGGTTCGGGTCTGGCCGGCGCCTCGGGTGCCACGCTGCTCCCGCGCCTGCAGGCGCTGGAAGCGCCGACCAGTCCGTTCGACACCCGGCTACCGGCCGCCGACGCGCGCGGCGCGCATTGGTTACGGCCGGAGTTGGTCGTCGACATCGAGTACCACACGGTCACGAGCGACGGGCGGCTGCGCCAACCCAGTTGGCGGGGCGCCCGTTCCGATCTGACGCCAGAGGATCTGTGATGGTCGACGAGAAGATCACCGTCGAGGTCGACGGCCGGCGGCTGCAGGTCAGCAACCTCGACAAGATCCTGTATCCCGGCACCGAGACCACCAAGGGCGAGATCCTGCATTACTACGCGCAGGTCGCGCCGGTGTTGTTGCGGGTGATCGCGGATCGTCCGGTGACCCGGGTGCGCTGGCCGCACGGGGTCGGCGACAACTCCTTCTTCGAGAAGAACGCGCCGGGCGGGACACCGTCGTGGATCCGGCGCGTCGAGCGCGGCGGGGTCGCCTATCCGCTGATCGACAATGTGGCCGGTCTGACCTACTTCGCCAATCTTGCTGCGCTGGAACTGCATGTGCCGCAATGGAAATTCGTCAAGGATGAGCCGATGAATCCCGACCGGCTGGTGATCGATCTGGATCCCGGCAAGGGCGCGGGTCTGCCGGAGTGCGCCGCGCTGGCCCTGACCGTGCGGGACCGCCTCGCGGATGTCGCCACCGGCGACGTTGTCCCGGTCACCAGTGGCAGCAAGGGGATGCAGTTGTACGCCGCGATCGACGGTTCGCGCACCAGCGAAGAGGTGCGGGACTGGGTCAAGCAGTTGGCGCAACGGCTGACCAAAGAGCAACCGGAGAACGTGGTCTGGAAGATGACGACTTCGCTGCGACCGGGCAAGGTCTTCGTGGACTGGTCGCAGAACACCGCCGCCAAGACCACCATCGCGCCGTACTCGCTGCGCGGCCGTGATCGCCCCACGGTGGCCGCCCCGCGCACGTGGGACGAGATCGAGGACGGGTCGTCACTGCAACAGCTCACCTTCGATGAGGTGCTCGACCGGTTGGCCGACCTCGGCGACCTCTGGCCACTGGACTAGACCCTGGCCAGGAAACCCAGCACGCGCTCGACCAGCAGATCCGTGGCCGTCGAATCGTATTGCGGCAGTGACGAATCCTCGAATAGGTGCGCGTCGCCGGGATACAAGAACACCTCAGCGTCCGCACCCGAGGCGACGAGTTCCCGTGCCGAGTCGAGATCGCCCTCGTGGGCGAAGAACTCGTCGTCGTCCATTCCGTGGATCTGGGCGGGCACGCCCTGCGGCCACGGCCCGAACGCCCACTCGCCGGTGATCGGGAAGCAGGTTTCCAGCAGCACCGCGGCCCGTGCCCCGGGCCGGGTCTGGGCGAGGCGCTGCGCCTGTCCGCCACCCATCGAGATCCCCGCATAGACGACATCGGAGGGCAGGCCGGCGACCGCTGCGTCCGCGAGCGCGTCGGTGTTGAAGCTCTTGGAGAACTCGAAACCCTCCGGGATCGTCGCGAACGTCCTGCCGTCGAAGAAGTCCGGGGTGTGCACGGTATGCCCGGCCGCGCGCCATCTATCGGCGAGTTCGGTGACACCAGTGGTCAGCCCGAGCACGTGATGGAAGAGAACGACGGTGGCCATCACAGCACCGCCCACGGCGGGTCTTCAGCAGTCATGTTCCCGACCCTAGGTGGGATTCCGGACGGATCATTGCCGGATTACCTGCCAGGCTGTGCGGATGGACGAAACGAACCCGACGGTGCGCTCGCTGCGCACCCTGCAACTGCTGCAGGACCGGCCCGGGATCACCGCGCCGGAGTTGGCTCGTCGGCTCGAGTGCTCGGATCGGGCGGCCCGGCGGTACGTGAGCATCCTGCGGGAGGCGGGCATCCCGGTGCTGGCCACCCGCGGCCGGTACGGCGGCTACCGCCTCGGTGGTGGGGTGCGGCTGCCGCCGGTGACCTTCACGGCCGCGGAAGCACTCGGCCTGGTGATGGCGGTCCTGGACGGGCACCACCAGGCCGGCGATGACACGGCACCGGTGGGCGCCGCGCTGGCCAAGGTGGTGCGGGCGATGCCGACATCGGTGTCGGGACCGGTGGAAGGCATCCGGCGCTCGATCGCTGCCGCACCCGATCGCGGGGCCGCACGCCCGGACCCGACGATCACCATGGAGTTGGTGCAGGCCTGGTCCCGGCAGCAGGTGGTGCGGATCGGATACCGCTCGGAACGGGGCACCACGTGGGAGACCGACGTCGAGTCGTGGGCGATCGTCGTCCGGCACGGCCGGTGGTATCTGCTGTGTCGGGACCGTCGTCCGAACGCGGTTCGGGCGTACCGGGTCGATCGGATCACCAGCCTCCACCCGCTGGACGACAGCTACGAAGCCCCGACCGATCTCGATCCGGTCGGCCTCTTGGAGGAGCATCTGGCGACCGGTTGGGAGTACGACGTGCAGGTGCGTATCCACGCCACGGCGGAGGAGATCCGGCGGGTGCTCCCGGCCTCCTCGGGACGATTGGAGCACCTCGATGACCGCCTGACCCGGTTGTCGGCGACGACCAGCAACCCGCACATGTACGCCGAGCTGTTCGCCTGCCTGCCATGGGACTTCGACGTCGTCGGCGGCCCGGAAGTCAGGTCCGCGGTGCAGCAGGTGGGTCAGCGGCTGGTGGCGGCGACGCGTTGACCTCGGCGTCGCGGGCGGCATCCCACTGTGCCTGCGCGATCCGCTCGCGCCGGTCGGCCTCCATGATGTGCTTCATGATCACGTAGAAGAGGTAGACCAGCCCGATGGTCGGCAGGAGAGTCAGGATCGCGGGCCACACCCCCTCAGGATAGACCGGGCAGCAGCGCCTCCTGACGCTCCAGGTCCAGCAGCCACCGCTTGCGCTCGACCCCGCCGCCGTAGCCGGTCAGCGATCCGTCGGCGCCGATGACCCGGTGGCACGGGATCACGATCGACAGCGGATTGCGTCCGTTCGCCAGGCCGACCGCGCGACTCGCGGACGGGTTGCCCACGGCCGTGGCCAGTTCGCGATAACTCCAGGTCACGCCGTACGGGATCTGTTGCAGGGCCCGCCACACGCGCACCTGGAAGTCGGTGCCGATCGGCCGCAGCGGCAGATCGAACTCGGTGCGCTCCCCCGCGAAGTACTCGCCCAGTTGCTGCGCGGCCCGATCCAGCACGGGACTGCCGCCGGCCTCCCCCAGGGCGTCGCTGCCGGGGTGGTGCGCGTGCCCGTCCATGTAGACCGCCACGAGGTCGTCGCCGTCGGCGACGAGGGTGAGCGGGCCGATCGGGGTCGGGTCGAGGGTGCTGTGTCGCCGCGTCATGCGCTGGCCTCCATCACGGGTAGCTGGTTGGTTTCGTGGTCGCTGGTGGCCCACAGGTGCTGGGTGACGTACGCCCGCCACGGGCGCCAGGTGTCGGCGGGCGGACCGATGCGCTCGAGGGTGCGCCGCACGGCCAGATCGGTCTCGGGGAACGCGTCCGGATCGCCCAGCGCGCGCATGGCGATCGACTCGACCGACCAGGGACCGATTCCGGGTACGCCGAGTAGCCGGCCCCGCGCCAGCCCCCAGTCCGCGCCGGCCGAGACATCGATCTCCCCCTCGGCCAAAGCACGAGCCAGGGATCGCAGCGTCCGCTTCCTGGTTTCCGGCATCGCCAGGACATCATCCGGTGCATCGGCCACGACGGCCGCGGTCGGGAAGAGTCCGGTGAGGCTGCCCGCGGGGTCGCTGATGCTCTCCCTCCCCCAGTGCTCGGGTCAGACGAGCGGCGTGCGTGCGTGCGGCGCGGGTCGAGATCTGCTGACCGAGCACGATCCGCAACGCCATCTCGATCGGATCGGTGGTGTGCGGGACGCGTCGACCCGGTGCTGCCGCAATCATCGGCGCCAGGCGTGGATCGGCCGCGAGCGCGGTGTCGACGGCGAGTGGGTCGGCGTCCAGATCCAGCAGGAACCGGCAGCGACTGACCGCGGTCTGCAGATCGCGCACGTCCTGCAACCACAGCGTCGCCGCCACGTGATCGGGTGCCGGTCGCAGCGCGACGATGCCCGCGGCGTACGTCAATCGCAGAGTGCGGCGATAGGCGCCGTCGCGCCACTCCTCCACCCCCGGCACCCCGGTGGCGACCAGATGGCCGAACACGTTGTCGGGCAGGAAGGGCAGTCGCATCGGCAACCGCAGATCGATCCGGTGCCAGGCGGGTGGGTCGGCGGCGCGCAGCGGGGACCGACGGGCGCGCAACTGGGTGGGCGTGAGCGCGAACGTGGTACGCACGACGTCGTTCATCGAGCGGATGCTGCCGAAACCGGCCGCGAAGGCGATGTCGGCGAACGGCATCGCGGTGGTCTCGATCAGGATGCGCGCGGTCTGCGCCCGTTGGGACCGGGCCAGCGCCAACGGACCGGCACCCAACTGTTCGCTGACGACTCGCTCGATCTGCCGGCTGCTGTAACCCAGACGCCGCGAGAGTCCCTCGACACCGTCGCGTTCGACCACGCCGTCGGCGATCAACCGCATCGTGCGAGCGACCAGATCGTCGCGGACGTTCCACTCCGGAGAGCCGGGGGTGGCATCGGGGAGGCAGCGTTTGCAGGCGCGGTATCCACGAGCCACCGCAGCAGCGGCAGACGGTAGGAAGTCGACCCGATCAGCGCGCGGCGGCGTGGCCGGACAGCTGGGCCGACAGTAGATCTTGGTGCTGCGCACGGCCGTCACGAACCAGCCGTCGAACCGCGCATCACGGCTCTGGACGGCGGCCAGGCAGGTCGCGGTGGTCAGCTGCATATCTTCAGTCTGCGCCCCGGCACCGACCAGGGCTAGCAGGATTCCGACATCGCGCTGCGCAGGTCAGGCGGGAGCAACCGGCCCCACGGTGATCGGCAGATTGTCGATCAGCCGCGTCGTCCCGACCTTGGCAGCCACGGCCAGGATCGCCACGCCGTGGTACCACTCGGGAACTTCTTCCAACCGGACCGGATCGACCAGCACCAGATAGTCGACCTGCGCCAGCGGTTCGCCGACCAGCACGTCGCGGGCGGCGCGGCGGATAGCCGCCGGGCCGCGAACCGCCTGGGCCTCCCCGGCCCGCAACGCGCGGGACAGGGACAGCGCCGCTTCGCGATCGGTCGAGGTCAGATAGACGTTGCGCGAGGACATTGCCAGATCGTCGTCCTCGCGGACGGTCGGCACGGCGATGACCTCGATGGGGAAATCCAGATCGGTGGCCATCCGCCGGATGAGCAACAACTGCTGGGCGTCCTTCTGGCCGAAATAGGCCAGATCCGGCCGCACCAGATGGAACAACTTGGCGACCACGGTCAGCACGCCGTCGAAATGCCCTGGGCGCGAGGAGCCTTCGAGGACCGCGCCGAGCGCGCCGGCGCTGACCCGGATGCCGGGTTCTCCGTCGGGATACATCACGTCGGGGGTCGGCGCGAACACCAGATCGACACCCTGCTCTCGGCAGATCGCCAGATCGGATTCCAGGGTCCGCGGATACCGGGACAGATCTTCTCCTGCGGCGAATTGCAGCGGGTTGAGGAAGATCGTCACCACGACACTGTCCGCGTCCTGCCGGGCCTGGGCGATCAGTTGCGCGTGTCCGGGATGCAGCGCTCCCATGGTCATCACCACAGCCACGCGACCGGACAGCGCGTCCCGCGCCGCTCGCAACTCCTTGCGGGTGTGCACCAACTGCGTCGTCATGGCGCTCACGGTACTCAGTCGCGGCCGGTCAGCAATTGCCGCAGCGGAAGGACCGCCTCGGCCGGCATCGCCCGGCGTAGCGCGGCGCGCTCCAGGGTCGCTTCGGCCAGCGCCCGATAGGCCGGTTCGATATCCGGACTGTGCTGAGCGAGCGCATCCAGATGCGCCCGCACCGTGCCGACGTCTCCGCGGGAGACCGGACCGGTCAGCGCGCGGTCACCGCGTTCCAACGCATTGGCGGTCGCTGCCTCGACCAGTGGGGCGATGAACCGGCCCGGATCCTCGACCCCGATCTCCCGCAGCACCTGTTCGGACTGGGCGATCACCGTCACCAGGTGGTTGGCGGCGTGCGCCAACGCTGCGTGGTACGCCGCGCGGTCACCTTCGGCGATCGCGACCGGCAGACCGCCGAGATCCAGCACGAGGGCCTCGGCGACGACGCCGACACCTGCGGAGGCCGTGATCGCGAAGGGTGTGCCGGGCAGGCGGTCCAGATCGGCGGGTGTGCCGCTGAAGGTCATCACCGGATGCAGCGCGATCGCGTCGCCACCGACCGTCGTCACGGCGGCCAGCGCGTCCACCCCGTGGAATCCACTGAGATGGATCACCAGTTTGCCCGGCCCCCAGAGGTTTTCGGCGGCAAGTCCGTTGGCTAACGGCTCGATCGCATCATCGGGTACGCCGAGGATCACCACGTCCGCGTCGCTCACCACTTCTTGGACGGACGCGATGGGGACGCCGGGCAACAGTTCTTCGGCGCGCTGCCGGGAGGCTTCACTGACGGCGCTGGTCGCCACGATTTCGTGACCCGCTGCCCGCAGCGCAGCGCCGATCACTGAGCCGGCCCGGCCCGCTCCGACGACTCCGACGCGCAGATTGGGCCGGGACAGTTCGCTCACGCTGCCTACAGTAGTTCTCGTGTCTGCCCGCCCGCTGATCGACGCGTGGGCTGAGGCGCTGTACGGCACCCACGGGTTCTATCGGCAATCCGACGGTCCCGCAGGGCATTTCGCGACCGCCGGACAGGGCGTCCCGGGTGTCGGCGAGCTCTTCGCATCCGCCGTCCTGGCGCTGGCTGACCGAGTGGGCGCAACGAACATCCTGGAGGTGGGCGCTGGTCGCGGGGAGTTGCTGACGTTGCTGCACGCGACGCGGCCGTCGATGCGGCTGACCGGGGTGGATGTGGTGGCCCGGCCCTCGACCCTCCCGGCCGGGATCGGCTGGGTCGTCTCCCCCGGCGGCCGGTCGCTGCCCGCGCTGCCGGTCGATGCGCAGACACTGGTCGTCGCCAACGAGTGGCTCGACGTGGTCCCCTGCCCGGTGGCGCAGTGGGACGGTGCGTTGTGGCGTTTCGTGCTGTCCTCCGGCGCACTCGGCGCGGTGCTTTCCGGACCGGAGGAGGACTGGCGCCGGCGGTGGTGGCCGGTCGATGAACCGGTGCCAGGCGACCGCGTCGAGATCGGCCTGCCGCGAGATCAGGCGTACCAGGCGTTGTGCGCGGTCGCGTCCGCTGTCCTCGCGATCGACTACGGACATCTGCGCGATGACCGACCCGTCGCTGGCACGTTGATCGGCTACCGGGACGGCGTGGCTACGACCCCGTGTTTCGACGGCAGCACGGACATCACGGCGCACGTTGCAATGGACTCGTTGGGTGCGGCGACATTGCTGACGCAGCGAGATGCGTTGGAGCAGCTAGGGATTCGCGTACCGAATCCGTCGCTGGACCTGGCCCGCACGGCACCGGCCGATTATCTGAAAGGCTTGGCTCGGCGTACGGCGTGGGCGTTTCTGCGGGAGCCGGCCGGGCTGGGTGGGTTCTGGTGGGCGCTCAGCTGCCCGCTTGCCGAGCCCGGAACGCCGCCACGTTGAGCCGGTTACCGCAGCCGGCGTCGCAGAACCGTCGCGAGCGGTTCTTGGTCAGGTCGATCAACACGTTGTCGCAGTCGCCCGCAGCGCACACCCGCAACCGGTCGAATTCGCGGTCTCGGATCACGTCAACGACGGCCATCGCCGCCTCGACGACCATCCGCGTCGCCAGCGGTGCGTCGGAGGGTGTGGCGTGCAGATGCCAGTCGTATTCATCGTGTTTGACCAGCTGCGGCACCGCATTGGCCTGTGCAAGCAGTGTGTTGACCCGCTCGACGGCGGCCCGCTCGTCCGGTGCCCACAACGACCGCACCTGAGCACGGACCTCGCGCACCCGGCGCAGCTCGGCTGGCGTGCCCAGGACCGTCCCCGTCCAACCCCAGGTCCGTACGAAGTCGGCCAGATCCTGGACGGTGCTGAGCGAGTCGGGCTCTGCGTGCTCGGAGTTGGCCAGGGCGGCCGCGGCCCGCAGCGCCATATCGGTGTCGTAACCGAACGCCACTCGCGACCTCCTCGGTAAGGGGCTAACTAGTCGTTGACCAGTAACCAGAACGAACTCTAGGCTGAACTGGTTGTCACGAGTGTAAAGCCAATTAGCCCATTACAGGAGGTGGCGGTGAGCGCTACTGCTCCCGACGCGGTCGTCCCGACCCTGTCGACCGACACCCCCGGGGTCGGCCACCACCGGTTTGCCGGGATGATCTTCGCGATCGCCTCGGCCGCCGCATTCGGGATGTCCGGGCCGTTCGCCAAGTCACTGCTGCATGCGGGCTGGACCCCGGCCGCCGCCGTGACCGGCCGCATCGTCATCGCCGCACTGGTCCTCCTGCCGATCACCGTGTGGCAGATGCGCGGCCGGTGGCACCTGGTCCTGCCGAACTGGCGGCCGATCGCCGGCTACGGCCTGGCAGGGGTCGCGGGCGCACAACTGGCCTATTTCAGCGCCATCCAGACTCTGTCGATCGGCGTTGCGCTGCTGCTGGAGTACACCGCCCCGCTGTGGCTGGTGCTGCTCGCCTGGGTGACCACTCGCCGTACCCCGCATCGCTTGGTCCTGCTCGGTGCAGGCGCCTCGATCGTCGGACTTCTCCTGGTGCTCAACGTGTTCGGCGGTGCGCAGCTGTCCGGCACCGGTGTCGTGTGGGGGTTGATCGCGGCGGGCTGCGCCGCGGCGTACTTCATCATCGCCAGCAACCCCAGCGGCGGCCTGCCGTCGCTCGCTCTGGCCGGCATCGGTATGCAACTGGGCGCCGTGGCCCTGATCGTGGCCGGTCTCACCGGCATCGTCGACGTGCACGCCAGCACCGCACCGGTGCACCTGGCGGGCCGTACCACGTCGTTCATCGTGCCGTTGCTCGGCATCGCGGTCATCTCCGCGGCGTTCGCCTACGTGGCCGGTGTGGTGGCCGCGCGCGACCTGGGTGCCCGGGTCGCATCGTTCGTGGCACTGTCCGAGGTGCTCTTCGCGGTGGTGTTCGCCTGGCTGCTGGCCGGCGAGGTGCCCGCGTTGATCCAACTGGTCGGCGGATTCATCGTGATCGGCGGCGTGGTGCTGGTGCGGCTGGGCGAGACACGGGACGCGCGGCTGGCAGACTAGCCACCATGGCCACCCGCGAAGTCACCGTCGGCGTCGGAGCCGGTGGACTGGCCACCGCGGACATGGTCCTCAACATCGGGCCGCAGCACCCGGCAACGCACGGCGTGCTGCGCCTGCGGGTCACCCTGGACGGCGAGCGGATCGTCGCCGCCGAACCGATCGTCGGCTACATGCACCGCGGCGCGGAGAAACTCTTCGAGGTGCGCGACTATCGCCAGATCATGGTGCTGGCAAACCGGCACGACTGGCTGTCCGCGTTCAGCAATGAGGTCGGCTTGGCGCTCCTGGTCGAGCGGATGCTGGGGATGGAGGTCCCCGAGCGGGCCACCTGGACGCGCACCTTGCTCGTCGAGCTCAACCGGGTGCTCAACCATCTGATGTTCGCGGGGTCGTATCCGCTCGAACTCGGTGCGATGACGCCGATCTTCTACTCCTTCCGTGAGCGCGAGGAATTACAGGCGGTCATGGAGCAGATCTCCGGCGGCCGGATGCACTACATGTTCAACCGGGTCGGCGGATTGCGGGATGAGTTGCCCGCCGGCTGGCTGGACAACGTGTCGGGCGCCGTCGCCGCCGTGCGTCGACGGTTGCCGGACCTGGAAGGCATGTTGCTGGGCAACGAGATCCTGACCGCCCGCACCCGCGGAGTGGGGGTACTCGACCAGGGCACCATCTCGGCGTACGGCGTGAGCGGACCCATCGCGCGCGCCTCAGGTCTGGACGTGGACCTGCGCCGCGACCAGCCCTATCTGGCGTACGCCGAGTTGTTCGGCCCGGACGGACCGGGCCGGGTCGTGACCCGCACCGCCGGCGACTGCCTCGCCCGCCTGGAGGTACTGCTCGAGCAGATCCACGTCAGCCTGGATCTCGCCGACGCCTGCGTCGAGCGACTGCGATCGCTGCCGGCGGGACCGGTCAACGTGAAGCTGCCCAAGGTGCTGAAGGTGCCCGAGGGCACCGACTATCTCGCGACCGAGAACCCGCTGGGGTTCAACGGCTATTACCTGGTCTCCCGCGGTGAAAAGACGCCCTGGCGGCTGAAGCTGCGTTCGGCATCGTTCAACAACGTCGCGGTTCTGGCGCACCTGCTGCCCGGGCAGTTGCTTGCCGACATGGTCGCGATCCTGGGCTCGATGTTCTTCGTGGTCGGAGACATCGACAAGTAGCTGCTCAGCTGGCGAGGTTTGCCCAGACCACCCAGTTGCCTTCGAAGTGGCCGTTCTTGATCGGAGTCTTCGGATCGCAGGTGATCAATCGAAGCACCGGCGTGGGGCTGCCGCTGTCCCACACCGTGCCGTCCTTGCTCAGCGTCGACTTCGGCTTGGCGGCTGACTTCGTCGCCACGAAGGTGACCTGATCGCCACTGCTGTAGCGCACGATGATCTTGTCTCCGGGCACCACCTCGGGCAGGTTGTAGAAGGTGTCGGGAACCCCGCCGTAGGTCACGTGGCCCGCCAGGATCGCTGCACCCCGGTAGCCCGGCATCGCCCAGCCGCGGTTGTTCAGGACACCCGCCACACCGCCGGGCGGCGCCAGAACGCCTTGGGAATCCACGAAGATCGCCGTCAGCTGGGCATTGACGATGGTGGCGCCTGCAGCGTTGAAGACGAACACCTGCGTGGGGGTTCCCTGCGGTGCTGCGGAGTTGTGGCCGGAGACGGCGGCGCCGCTGTTGGCCGACGTCGACGCAGGTGACGAGGTCGCGGGCGAACTGTTCTTTCCCGACGCTGAGGTGGCCGACGGGGAAGCAGTGGTGCTCGGCGGTACGTACTGCGGGATCGACGGGGCGGCCACGCTGCCCAGTGTGGTTGCGGGCGCCGTACTCGCCGACTGCGAACACCCGGCGGCGACGGACACGATGCCCGCCGCCGCCAGGGTTGCTCCCGCTACTGCGAGAACAGAACGCTTCGCCGTTTTACTGCTGCTCACGCTTGCGGCCGGCGACGACCGCACCTCCCAGAGCAACGGCACCGATGGCGGCCAGACCCACACCGGCAGCGGACAGCATGTTGCCGCTGGTCGTGGCACCGACGGAACCCGTCTGCACGGTGCTGGGGGTGACCACCGGTGCAGCCAGCACCGTGAACGTGGCGGACCCGGACACCGAGCCCACGACCTCGATCGTGTGGGTGCCCGCGGCCAACGTGGTCGGGATCGTGCCCGAGTAGGTCAGGTTGCCGTTGGCGTCAGCGGTCAGGTTGCTGGCCAGCGTCACCGGGGTCGAGTGGGCCACGATCTTGATGCCCGTCTCGTTGGGCTTGAAGCCCGAGGCGGTCACCGTGAAGGGGTCACCCGGCGCATACGAGGACTTATTCAGCGTCACCGTGGCTTTGGACGGGCTGGTGGGGCTCGTCGGGCTGGTGGGGCTCGTCGGGCTGGTGGGGCTCGTCGGGCTCGTGGGGCTCGTCGGGCTCGTGGGGCTCGTCGGGCTGGTGGGGCTCGTCGGGCTGGTGGGGCTCGTCGGGCTCGTGGGGCTCGTCGGGCTCGTGGGGCTCGTCGGGCTCGTCGGGCTCGTCGGGCTCGTCGGGCTGGTGGGGCTCGTCGGGCTCGTCGGGCTCGTCGGGCTGGTGGGGCTCGTCGGGGTCGAGTCACCAACGATGATGTTGCCGATCACGTTGGGCTTGTTGGCGACGGAGCCAATCGGCTTGGTGCGGTAGGTACAGGTCACCGGAATGACCGGCTTCTGCCCCTGCTCGTTCGTGGCGACGATGGTGGCCGTGAACCCGTCAACAGTGATCGGGTAGGTCCCGGGCTTCGTCGGGGCAGTCGCCCCGGGGGCCGTTCCCTTCGCCGTTGTCACCAGGTTTCCGGTGGCCGGGATCGGGGTAACCGGAATCGTGAGTTTCGCGGTGTAGGTGTTTTCGAACACGGTGTACGGCGCATCCGACGTGCCTTCAACCGTCACGTTTTTCAGATTGCGCAACGTGTCAGTGGCAATGCTTGACGCCGTCACACGCGCGGTCACATCGATGTCCGGAATCGCTGCACCCGGCGCTACCTGCGTGGGCGCGGTCGTGGTGATCTCAGCACCCCAGGTGCCCAAGGTCAGCGGGCCACCGAACTCGCCGGTGCAGTCGAACCAGATGCCAGGTGGGTAGACCAGCGCGTCCGCCTGGGGAGCCGCGATGGCGCCCATCCCGACCAGAGCCAGTCCGCCGACGAGTCCGGTCGTACCGGCGACACCAAGCGTTCGGCGTACGCCAGTGGATGTCGTACGGCGAGTGGTGGTCCGTGCCATGAAGATCTCCCTCGTGCTGATGCGGTCGTAGCGCCCGTGCGCAACCTACTACTTAGTAAGCCTACGCGGGTAAACGTACGTCAGTGTGACCTAGATCGCAACGCGCCTATGCGGGAATCGCCGGATAACCGTTCGCCGAGCCTGATGAATCCTCGTCTTCCGGGGGCAGTCGGCACCATGCCTGCACCACGAATCCGCTGACCGCCACTGCGGTAGCTGACGCACCTGACACCAGCGCCAGGATCAGCGGCGCCCGATCGGCACCATGGGAAACCCGGTCGATGTGCACCAGCACCTGGGCCAGGTACCAACCAGCGAACACCGATCCGGCCAGCGCACACGCCTGGGCAGCGACCAGCGTTGCGCGCGCCCGCTGCGGTGAGGGTGGCGCCACCTTTTTGGATGAGCGCAGATAGCGCCGGATCTCCCAACCGGCCACCAGCACGGCGGCGGCGATCATCAGCAGCACCACCACGGTGATCCAGGAATTCGTCGGCATCGAGTTGCCGCGCGATGTCCACCACCGAAGTCCGAAGAACGACAGCACCAGCACCACCCCCGCGCCGATCAGCGCGTAGCGGATCCGGACACCCTCCGACAGGTCGATCACCAGACACCTCCGGGCCAGTCCGGTCCGGGGCGAACACCCTGGTCCGGCAACGATTCGACAAGCGCGGCGACCGTTCGCACCCCGTCTGAGGTACGCAGCGTCGCATCGGGGTCGGCCAGCAACCAGGGCTGAAGTACGAAGGCGCGTTCGTGGGCGCGCGGATGCGGCAGGCTGAGCGCCGGGCCGTCCAGGACCAGGTCGGCCATCTGGATCAGATCGAGGTCGAGCGTCCGAGCACCCCACCGGGTCTCGCGGATCCGGCCGAACTCAGCCTCGATGCGGTGCAACTCGCGCAGGAGGGACGCAGGGGCCAGACGGGTACGAGCCAGCAGTACGGCGTTCAGATAGTCCGGTTGCTCCGGGCCGATGGGGTCGGTTTCGACGATCGGGCTGACGCGCAGAGTCCGCAATCCCGAGATCTGGGAAACCGCTCGGACCGCGGCGCTCAGCGTGCCGAGTCGGTCACCCAAGTTAGCCCCGAGCGCGATGACCACGGCCTGATCGGCCTCTCGCCGGATGGCGACCGACGGCCCACCGCCGGGGGTGAAGTCGACACCGGCCGGTGCGTCCGGTTTGTGCAAGGTCACCTCGACCGCCTCGACACCCGGGTGCGCCAAGGCCGCCGCCGCAATGCGGGTTGCCAGCGTTTCGATCAGATCCACCGGTGGCCCGGACAGGATCGCGACCGTCTCCTGCGCCACGTCGGCGTAACTGACGGTGTCGGTCAGGTCGTCGCCCGCACCCGCCGCGGCCAGGTCGGTCTCCAGGATGACGTCGGCGATGAAGCGCTGCGGTTGGGTTTTCTCGAAGTCGAGGACTCCGTGGCAGGAGGTGACGGCGATGCCGTGCAGGGCGATCCGATCAGTCACGAGGACGCGACCTCCGCCACGACCTCGACGGCCGCCAGGGTCGATCGCGCGTCGTGCACGCGAACCCCCCATACCCCGGCCTGGGCCAGCAGCACGCTGACCGCTGCAGTGGCCAGGTCACGGTCCTGGGCCGCAACCGGCTCATCGCCCCGGGCGCCGACGCGTTCGAGGAACCGCTTGCGCGAGGCACCGACCAGCACGGGCTGACCCAGTTCGTGGAACCGGGCGATGCAGCGCAGGAGCAGCCAGTTCTGCGGACCGGTCTTGGCGAAACCGAGGCCGGGATCGAGCACCAATCGGTCGGGCAGCACTCCGGCTTCCAGGAGGGCATCGCGTCGCTGGCCCAGCTCGCGCAGTACGTCGGCGACCACATCGGTGTAGTGCGCTCGTTGCTGCATGTCGGCGCTGTGGCCGCGCCAGTGCATCGCGATCATCGGGACTTCGGCGTCGGCGACCACCCGAACCAGCTCGGGGTCGGCCAGGCCACCGCTGACGTCGTTGACGATGCTCGCGCCAGCGTCCAGCGCCGCGTGCGCAACCCGCGCCCGCATGGTGTCGATCGAGATCGGAACCCCTGCGTCCGCTAGGGCGCTCACCACGGGTACGACGCGCCGCAACTCTTCGTCGTCACTGGGCCGACCGGCACCGGGCCGGGTGGATTCGCCACCGATGTCGAGTAGATCCGCACCGTCCGCGATCAACTGGTGCCCTCGCTCGATCGCGTCGTCAGCGGCGAGGTAACGGCCGCCGTCGGAGAACGAATCGGGCGTCACGTTGACGACACCCATCACCAAGGGGCGATCGGCGGGGCGAGCCGGAAGCGCAGTGGTCACCGCCGCGGTGCCGCGATCAGGCTCATCGCTTCTGCGCGGGTGGCCGCACTGCGTAGCTGACCGCGGACCGCCGATGTGATGGTGAGGGCCCCTGGCTTCTTCACCCCACGCATCGACATGCACAAGTGCTCGCACTCCAGGACGACCAGGACGCCCTGTGCACTGAGATGTTCGACGAGCGCGTCGGCGATCTGACTGGTCAGTCGCTCCTGGACCTGCGGACGTTTGGCGTAGACGTCGACCAGGCGGGCAATCTTGGACAAGCCGGTCACCCGACCCGATTTGGCGGGGATGTACCCGACGTGCGCCACCCCGTGGAACGGCACCAGGTGGTGCTCGCAGGTGGAGTACAACTCGATGTCACGCACGATCACCAACTCATCGTGGGACACATCGAACGTGCGGTTCAGGACGTCCTGAGGCTCCTGCCACATGCCCGCGAACTGCTCGGCGTACGCCCTCGCCACCCGACCGGGGGTGTCGCGCAGACCCTCACGGTCCGGATCCTCGCCCAGCGCCAGCAGGAGTTCCCGGACGGCCGCAGCCGCCCGGTCCAGATCAACCTTCGGTGGGATTGACATGCCCGTTGCTGGAACCGTCGATGTAACCGCCCTCGGGGACCTCGACGATCACCTCGGCCGGCAGCTTGTCCTCTTCGGGCTTCTCGCCTCGGGCGATCGCTTCCTTCTCCGCGGGAGTCATGACCGGCGGGCGGTCAGAGACCAGGCGTCGGTCGCTGGACAGCCACACCTGCCGGCGCGGACGCTTGTGCACGTCCTTGAACAGTTCGGCCAGCGCGTCGGCGTTGAGGGTTTCCTTCTCGAGAAGTTCGAGGACCAAGGTGTCCAGGATGTCCCGGTTGTCGTTGAGGGCGTGCCACGCCTCGTCGTGCGCGGCCTCGATCAGCCGGCGCACCTCCTCATCGACCGTGCCGGCGAGCACCTCGGAGTAGTCGCGCTCGTGGCCCATGTCCCGGCCCAGGAAGACCTCACCGTTGCCGGAGCCCAGCTTGATCGCGCCGATCCGCTCGCTCATCCCGAACTGGGTGACCATCTTGCGGGCCAGACCGGTCGCCTTCTCGATGTCGTTGGAGGCACCGGTGCTGGGGTCATGGAAGACGATCTCCTCCGCGACGCGGCCACCGAGCGCATAGGCCAACTGGTCCAGCAGCTCGTTGCGGGTCGTGGAGTACTTGTCGTCGGCGGGCAGCACCATGGTGTAACCCAGTGCACGACCGCGCGGCAGGATGGTGATCTTGCTGACCGGCTCGGTGTGGTTCATCGCCGCAGCCACCAGCGCGTGACCGCCTTCGTGGTAGGCGGTGATCTTGCGTTCCTTCAGGCTCATCACCCGGGTGCGCTTCTGCGGACCAGCCATGACGCGGTCGATCGCTTCGTCCAGCGCGCGGTTGTCGATGATCTGCGCGTTGCTGCGAGCGGTCAACAGCGCCGCTTCGTTCAGCACGTTGGCCAGGTCCGCACCGGAGAAACCGGGGGTACGACGCGCCACCGTCAGCAGATCGACGTCAGGGGCCATCGGCTTGCCCTTGGCGTGCACCTGCAGGATGTGGTGTCGGCCGGCCATGTCCGGAGCCTCGACGGCGATCTGCCGGTCGAAACGGCCCGGGCGCAGCAACGCCGGGTCCAGGATGTCGGGCCGGTTGGTCGCCGCAATCAGGATGACGTTCGTCTTGACGTCGAAGCCGTCCATCTCGACCAGCAACTGGTTCAACGTCTGCTCGCGCTCGTCGTGGCCGCCGCCGAGGCCCGCACCACGGTGCCGGCCGACGGCGTCGATCTCGTCGACGAAGATGATCGCGGGGGCGTTCGCCTTGGCCTGCTCGAACAGGTCGCGGACGCGGGAGGCACCGACACCGACGAACATCTCGACGAAGTCCGAACCGGAGATCGAGTAGAACGGCACCCCGGCTTCACCGGCGACCGCGCGGGCCAGCAGCGTCTTACCGGTGCCGGGCGGGCCGTAGAGCAGGACGCCCTTGGGGATCTTGGCGCCCACGTCGAGGAACTTCTTCGGCGACTGGAGGAACTCCTTGATCTCGTGGAGTTCTTCGACCGCTTCGTCGGCGCCGGCCACATCGGCGAAGGTCACCTTCGGCATGTCCTTGGTCGCCAGCTTGGCCTTGGACTTGCCGAACTGCATGACCCGGGAACCGCCACCCTGCATCTGGGACAGCAGGAACCAGAACAGACCGAGGAGCAACAGGAAGGGCAGCAGGCTCAGCAGCAAGCTGACGAAGACGTTCTGCTTCTGGGTGTCGTCATCGAAACCCTGCGACGGCGGGTCCTCGTTGAGCAGGTTGACGATGTTCGATCCGCGGGCGCTGATGTAGTTGGCCTGGACCTTCGTCAGGTTGGTGTTGCCGTCGATCGTCGTCGGGTTCTTGAGCGTCAGACTCATCGAATCCGGCGTCAACTTGGCCGATTCGACGTTCTTGTTCTTGATCTGCTCGATCGCCTGCGAGGTGGTGATCTGGCTGTACCCGCCGACACTGCCGACGCTGAACCAGATGACGCCGGCTACGACCACGAGCGCAAGCCAGAGCCCCGGACTACGAATGAGCTTCTTGAAATCCATGTACCTGCCGGGCTGTGCCCGATCCTCCCGGTCGGCGCGACCGGGGTCGCGACTGCCAAATCAACTGCCGAATGAACTTGTGCTGGACGCTACACGCCGCCGTCGATGGGTTGCGAAGGGCGTCCATCATCGCCAACGTCCGGGGCGCCGCGGGTGTTCCGCGAGCCTGCGTTGGTCAAGTCTACGAATAAACGTGCGGTGCGAGGGTTCCGATGTCACGCAAGTTGCGGTACCGCTCGTCGTAATCCAGCCCGTACCCGACGACGAACTCGTTGGGAATGTCGAATCCGACGTACTTACATTCGATCGCGACCTTGGCAGCATCCGGTTTGCGCAGCAGGGTGCAGATCTCCAGGGACGCCGGCCCACGGGACAGCAGGTTGCTGCGGATCCAGTTCAGCGTCAGTCCCGAATCGATGATGTCCTCGACGATCAGGACGTGCCGGTCGTGGATGTCGGTGTCCAGGTCCTTCAGGATCCGCACCACACCGGAGGATTTGGTGCCCGAACCGTAGGACGACACGGCCATCCAGTCCATCGGCACACTGCTGGGCAGCGCCCGCATCAGGTCGGCCATCACCATGATGGCGCCCTTCAGGACCCCAACTAGCAGGACATCCTTATCCTCGTAATCCACCGCGATCTGCGCAGCGAGTGCGTCGAGTCGGTCGTGGATCTGCTGCTCGGTGTAGAGCACGTGGTCGAGGTCACCGGAGATGTCCGAGGCATCCATGGCCCCTATTCAACTAGACGCGAGCGACCGGGTGCGGGGCCGACCTCGATCTGACCGTTCCGCCGACTGACCCGGACACCACCGGGTACGTCGATCCCCACCTGGCCGTGCCAGTCGCGAAGAAGCCGCTCGAGTTCGTCGATGTGCACCTTGGCGGTCTGCGGAAACAGCGCTCGCCACACCCGCCGCCGCACGGGTTCGACCAGTCCGGCCAGATCCTGCACCGGCCACGGCGGCGCTCCCAGGGCAGCGGTTGCGGCAGCCGCCAACTGATCCAGGCCGTCGGCGTCGGATCGGGCCAGGTCCGCCGTACGGGCCAGACCGGCCACCACCCCGGGGCCCAGCGCGTCCTCCAAGGTGGGCAGCACCTGACGGGCTCGGACCCGGGTGTAGCTCGGGTCGGTGTTGTGCGGATCGTCCCACCAGGTCAGGCCCTGCGCGGTGCACGCGGCCTGGGTCTGCGCGCGGGTGATGTCCAGGAACGGTCGTACCAGTCGACGCCGGGCATCGAAGGTCGCCATCCCGGCGATCGACCGCAGCCCGGAACCCCTGGCCAGACCCAGCAGCACTGTCTCGGCCTGGTCATCGCGGGTGTGCGCCAGCAGGATCGCGCTCGCGCCGAGATCCTGCGCGGCATCGCCCAGGACCGAATACCGGGCAGTGCGCGCCGCATCCTCCGGCCCGGTCCCCTGCTGTGTCACCTGGACCCGCACCACCAGCGCCGGTTCCAGCCCCAACGCACCGCACTGCTGGGCGGCCCGCGTCGCGATCTGCTCCGAACCGTCCTGCAGGCCGTGATCGACCACCACCGCCGCGGCCTGCACGGACAACCGGGGCGCCTCGAACGCCACGGCCGCCGCGAGCGCCAACGAGTCGGCTCCCCCGGAGCACGCCACGATCACTCGCTGTCCGGTTGCTCCGTCCAGCACCCGGCGTACGGCCGAACGGGTCGCGGCGACCGCGGGGTCCGGTCCGGGCATCAGATCAGGAATGCACCCGCGCGACCCAGTCCGCGGGGTTCTCGATCTCACGCGCGGTCGGCAACGTCTCCGGCGAGGTCCAGACCTCGTTGAAGCCGTCGACGCCGACCTTGTCGGTCACGGCCCGCACGAAGACGGCACCGTCGCGGTACTGGCGCATCTTGGCGTCCAGGCCGAGCAGCCGTCGTAGCAAGCGGTCGACGCCGCCAGACCCGCCGCGGCGGGCCGTGAATTTGCGGCGGATCTCGGCGACGCTGGGCACCACCTGCGGCCCCACGTCGTCCATGACCACGTCGGCGTGACCCTCCATCAGGGACATCACAGCGGTCAGATCGGCCATCTTCTCGCGTTGCTCGGGCGTCGTGACCAGATCGGCCAGCCCACCGCCGCCTTCGCGGAGCATGCCCGGCAGCGCCCGCACCGCTTGTTGCAGCCGGTCGCCGAGCTGGTCAGGGTCGGGGACCAGATCCAGCATCAGCGCACGGGTGCGGTCGATCATGTGCTCGCGCAACCAGGGCACACCGATCAACTGCACCCGGTGGGTCTCCTCATGCAGGCACACCCACAGGCGGAAGTCGGCGGGATCCGCCTGCAGTTCGCGCTCGGTCGCCACGATGTTCGGCGCGACCAGCAGCAGACTTGGCGTGCCGCCCGGCGCGATGTCGAACTGACCCAGCACCTTGCTGGCCACGAAACCGAAGACGGCACCGACCTCGGCCGCGCCGACCTTGGCCGACACGGCCCGGCTCACCGGGCCCGGTTGCTTCTTGGCGAAGACCTGCTCGATCACCGGGTCCAGCAGCGCCGATGTCGAGGCCAGGTTGATGTCGGTCCACACGGTGCGGTCGACGATGAGCACGGGCGAGTCAGCACTGGACGGCGAGTGCATCCGGGCGGTCTCGGCCACCGGGCCCCTCGCGCGATGCGCGGCGTCCCGCAGGTCCTCGACGGCGGCGTGCGCCTGCCCGAGACTGACTGCGGGACCGTCCGCGATCAGCCGATGGGCAACCTTGCCCGCGGCAGCCCAGTCAACGAAGCTCACTCGGGCAGCCTATGGCTTCACAGTGACGCCACGGCAGCCACGACATTGTCGATGGCGGCGCGAGCGCCGTACGGGCCCTGCGATTGCGGGCCGTTGGTGATGATCGCGAAGACCAGCAACTGGCCGCTGTCGGTGCGCACCGTGCCCGCGAGCGAGCTGACGCCGGTCAGACTGCCGGTCTTGGCCCGGACCTCGCCGGCGGCCGCCACGTTGGTGGACTGCAGGAACCGGTCGTCCATCGTGCCGTTCCAGCCACCGACCGGCAGCCGGCTCATGACCTCCTCGAACCGGGCGTCGGCACCGCTGGCCCCCTTCTGCAACACGTCGGCCAGCAGGCGGGGCGGAATCGTCGTGCCGTCGGCGAGGCCGCAGACGTCGGCGAGTTTCACACCGGTCACGTCGAATCCGCTGGCGGCGACCGTGTCCCTGACCCACGCCGTCAGCGCAGCGTCGTCGCCGGCGACCCCCTTGGTGAACGCCGCCTGGCGCACCAAGGACTCGATCATCGCGTTGTCGCTGTCTTGCAGTGCCATTCCCAGTACGTCGACCAGCGGCGCCGACTGGACCGCACCGAGCGTGGCGCCGGTAGCCGGGCCGGAGGAGGCGAGTGCGGTGATCGTGATGCCCTGGGCGGTGAGGTTCTTCGCGAATGCGGTCTGGGTCGCCTTGACCGGGTCGTCAACTGCCGGGATGCCGGCCTTCGCGCGCTGGGTGGACAGTCCGAGCATCGCGATCCGCGCGGTGTACCCCATGCTCAGGTAGGCCGGGTCCCACGAGGGCACCGTCGACGGGCCGGGGGCGTAGGACGTGTTGACCGCCAGCGTGACCGAGGTCTGGCCCGCCTTCTTCAGGGCGGTCGCGACCTGGGTGGCGAGGTCGGCGAGACCGGCGTAGCCGTTGACGCTGCTCGGATCGCCCTTGCCCGGGTTCAGTGCCGTGTCTCCCCCGGCCACCAGGACGATCTGGTTGCCGCTGCCGGCGACCACCTTCGTGGTCAGGCGCTGCTGCAGGCTCATGGTGTGCGAGACCGCCCAGGCCGACAGCAGCTTGGTGACCGAGGCCGGTTCCAACGGAGTGCTGCCCGACTGGTCGAAGAGCGTCTGCCCGCTGTTTACATCCCGGATCACGAGGCCGGTCGTGTTCCCCAGCCAGCTGCTGGCCAACGGCTTCTTCACCGCAGCGGCCACCTGGGCCGCGGTGATCTTCGAGGCCGGGGTCGAGATGGCGGCAGTGGACGACGGGGAAGGTGAGGGCGGCGCGATGCTGGAGGTCGGCGTACCGGAAGCTCCCGGGGAGGCCAGCGGCGCACGCGGCGCATCGGCCCGGGTGAGGAAACCCGGGACCTTGTCGAAGATGTCCAAGGTCAGGTAACCCGCGAGCAGCACGAGGATCGCGACGACGCTGATTAGCGCCTTACGCATATCTGTCTCCTGCCCTGGCTTGGGGGTGCCCACCCGCGTGCGTCAGACTGTCGGGCAACCCGCAGCGACCACCGGTCGTGACCCTACGTCAACGAGGCAGTATCGATGAGCACCGACAACAGCGCCCAGCTGGAATTCGACGTCAGTGTGGAGATCCCGCGTGGGACCCGCAACAAGTACGAGATCGACCACAAGACCGGGCGCATCCGCCTGGACCGGCGCCTGTTCACCTCCATGGTCTACCCGACGGACTACGGCTACATCGAGGACACCCTCGGCGAGGACGGCGACCCGCTGGACGCGCTGGTGCTGCTGACCGACTCGGTGATCCCGGGGGCGATCGTCGAGGCGCGCGCCGTCGGTGTCTTCAAGATGGTCGATGAAGCCGGTGGCGACGACAAGATCCTGACCGTGCCGGCGGGCGACCCGCGATGGGACGCCATCAACGACATCGAGGACGTCGAGCCCTTCCTGCTCAAGGAGATCCAGCACTTCTTCGAGACCTACAAGGCGCTCGAGCCGGGCAAGTCCGTCGAAGAGGGTTCGCACTGGGTCGGCGCGGCTGAGGCGCAGAAGGTCGTCGCTGAGGCGATCGCCCGGGCGCAGGCCGAGGGGTTCTCGACCGCTCGCTGGGTAGTTCCCAAGCACTGATGCCCACCGCGCCCTACGGCTCCTGGGAGTCCATCGTCACCACGTCGATGCTGACCTCCCAGGGCGTCGGCCTGTCCAACCCGATTCTGGATCGCGAGACCCTGTACTGGTTGGAGTCCCGCCCGTCCGAGGGCGGCCGCGTCGGCCTGTGGCGTCGATCGCCCGAGGGCGCACCTGAGCTCGTCGTGCCGGCGCCGTACAACGTGCGCACCCGGGTGCACGAATACGGCGGCGGCGCGTACGCCGTACGACTGGGTGTCGTCGTCTTCTCCGACTTCACCTCGGGGCGGGTCTACCGGGTGACCGATGACGGTCCGGTGCCGCTGACGCCTGCCTCTTCCGATGTCCGGTACGCCGATCTGCGGGTGCACGCCGGACGTGGCCTGGTGCTGGCCGTGCGAGAGACGCATTCGCCGTCTGCGGAGCCGGTCAACGAGATCGTGGCGCTGCGGTTGGACGAGGAAGGTCCGGGCGCGGTGCTGGTCTCCGGCGCCGACTTTTACTCCGACCCGCAACTGTCCGCCGATTGCGAATTGGCCTGGACCCAGTGGGATCACCCGGCGATGCCGTGGGACGCGACGCTGATCCAGCGCGGGGTGCTGGGTGAGGACCTGACCGTGTCCGATGTGGCGCCGGTCGCGGGTGGACCGGGCGAGTCGGCGCTGCATCCGCGGTGGGCACCCGGCGGCGACCTGATCTTCGTCTCCGACCGGACCGGGTGGTGGAACCTCTACGCGCAGCGCGGCTCGACAGTCACCGCATTGCATCCGGACGAGGCCGAATACGCCGGTCCGCAGTGGGTTTTCGGCCTTTCGCCGTACGTCGTGCTGTCGACGACCCATCTCCTGGTCACCCGGACGACGAACGAGTCGACGTCGATCGCGATGTTGGACCGCGTGACCGGCGAGTTGACGACGGTGTTGCCGGCCGGCGGGACTGCGTCGCTCACCTCGTGGAGCGGAACCGCCGCCGCCATCATCGACCCGCCGGACGGACCACGCTCGGTGGCGACGATCGGTCTGGAGTCGGGGCAGTGGACGACGGAGCGCTCGGCCAGTTCGGTCACGCTTCCGCCGGAGTGGGTGTCGCTGCCGCAGCCGGTGTCGTGGGCCAGCACGGTTGCGTCAGCCCCTGGTGACGTTCATGGCTGGTATTACCCGCCGACGAATCCCTCGTTCAGCGCGCCGGACGGCTCGCGACCGCCGCTGATCGTCGAGTCGCACGGTGGTCCGACGTCGTCGGCATCGACCGGCTTCTCGTTGTCGGTGCAGTACTGGACGTCCCGCGGTTTCGCAGTGCTGGACGTGGACTACCGCGGCTCCTCTGGCTATGGCCGCGCGTATCGCGATGCGCTGCAGGGCAATTGGGGTGTTCTCGATGTCGCGGATTGTGCAGCAGGAGCGCTGGCGATGGCTGCTGCGGGGAGGGCCGATCCAGCCCGCCTCATCGTGCGCGGTGGCAGTGCTGGTGGTTACACGACCCTGCAGTCGCTGGTGGCGACGACGACCTTCTCGGCCGGCGTGAGTTACTACGGCATCGGCGATCTGGAGATGCTGGCCCGCGACACGCACAAGTTCGAGTCGCGGTACATGGACGGGCTGATTGGTCCGTATCCCGCTGCGGCACAGACGTATCGGGACCGCTCACCGATCCATCACCTGGACCGGCTGTCGGCGCCGATGCTGTTGTTGCAGGGCGCCGACGACAAGGTGGTGCCGCCGAACCAGGCCCAGGAGATGGCCGCCGCCGTCCGAGCAAAGGGTCTACCGGTTGCGCTGATCGTCTTTGAGGGCGAGGGTCACGGCTTCCGCCGGGCGGACACCATCACTGCGGCCACCGAAGCCGAGTTGTCCTTCTACGGAAGGGTTTTCGGTTTCACTCCTGCAGATTCACTGCCGCCGATCCAGATCGACAACCTGTAGCCAGTCCGGTGGCGCGGCCGGCGAACTCAGGCGCCCTTGCAAGCGGGCGGGTTGTGCGCTGACCAGTGGTAGTTGCGTTGCCATCGGAGTGTGCCGGGTGGGTTGTCGGGGGTGAAGAGGTCGCCGCCGTAGTCGGCGCTGGTTTTCTGTCCGATCACTGGTGGGACGAGGAATTCGAGGTGGTCGTGGCGTTCGCGGATCTGGAAGTTGCGGTCGTGCACGAGCCGGTGGTGGTGGGCGCACAGCAGGCACCCGTTGTCCAGATCAGTGCCGCCATGGGGGTCCTCGGGGTTGTGGGGTGTCCAGGGGTTTCGCCAGTGGTGGCCTTCGCACCAGTGCGGTGGGCGGTCGCAGCCGGGGTAGGCGCAGCCTCGGTCTCGCAGGGCCAGGGCGCGGCGTTGGGTGGCGTTGAAGAACCGTTGCAGTTGTCCCAGATCTAGGGGCAGTGACTTGCCGCCGAGGACTTGGGGCAGGATCCCGGCCCCGCAGCCAATCTCACGAGCCTTGCTGGCAGAGATCCGGGTGCCCGAGGGCAACGTGCCGGGACCCACCTGGCCGGTGAGGGTGTCGTAGTCGACGTTCACGGTGAGCACGGCGGCGATCCCGCCGGCGTTGGGTAGGGCGTCGGCGGGTAGGTGGGTGCAGATCGTGGCGAACGCGCGTCCTTGGCGGTGCGCCTGGTCCGACGGCAACCCAGCATCCCTCGACTCACCCGGCTCACCTGATTCAGCCGCTTCGGCTGGTTCGGTGTCTTCTAGGTGGTAGCGCCGGGGTGCGGACAACGCTTCGATGGCGGTGCGGAGCATTTCGGCTTCGGTGTCGGGGACGGTGAAGCCGCCGCGGTGGGTGCCGTCGCGGTTGTCGCGCATCCAGAACCGGGCCGCCCGGGCGGCGCGGCGTTCCCGGGCTTGTAGTTGGTTCTCTTCGTGCTCGTCCGCCTCGGCCGGGGTCTTGAAGGCGTCGGCGGCGCGGGTCGCGGCCCGGCCCAGGTCCTGGATCGACAACAACCGGGCCGCATCGAGCAGGGATTCTTGGGCGCGGACCCGGTCCTCCGGGGCCACGGCGACGGGGAGGTGGGTGAGGGCTTTGGCGATGGTCCCGGCTTGTTCCCGGTTCACCCGGCCCTCAGCTAACGCGTCTTCCACGACCGGGGTGTTGGACAGGTGGATCGCGGCACGGACCAGGGCGTTGCCCTCGCGCCGGTCGCCCCCGAAATCAGCCGCCAACAGTTGCCCGGTGTTGGTCGCGCCGACCGCCCGGGCGGTGTCCCGCTCATGCAACCCGCGGGCCAACACCATCAACGCCGCATCGATCCGAGCTTTCGCCCGGGCCAGCGACGCGCTGAGTGTCCGTAGATCGGCGTCGGTGAGATGGTCGTCAACCTCTCGGTGGGAAACCAGAGCATCCAACGCGGTGTGTACGCCAGCGACACCATCGGCCCACGAAACCTGTTCTGCAACAGCGACACTCACGACCCCACCCCGTCCCCACGAGAACCGAACTGATGTACCCATTCTAAGAGGCGGCACCGACAGCCACCGGAGCCACATCAGCCGGTGTGGACAACTGCTGACACGCCAACCGCTATCCACAACGGCGAGTTGAAAACGATGCCTTCACTCAGCCGAAGGCGGGTTGTCCGAATCGCGCGATCAGATGCCAGACCTGCTTGAGATCTTGCGCGCGGAAGCGGCCGGTCCGCGATGCCTCGCCGACAATGCGCGCGTCGAGCACCCCGTCACGTGCAATTGCGAGACCCACCCGTTGCGCTCCGGGGTCACGGTAGTAGGCGCGACGGCTGAGCTCACCCACCGTGAGGATTCGCCCCTCGTGCCATTCGAGCTCGACGGCTAGCCGCTGGGCGACCTCCTCCACGAACGTGCCGCGGTAACAGGGGTCGAGCACGAGCGCCGCCACGTCGGTAGCGAGCTCAACGACACCGTGGACCTGCGCTTCGATGTAACCGTCGAGCAGATCACCCTCCTCGGGTTCGACCGCCGGACCGCGCTCCATGCGATCGAACCGGTCCGCCAACCGCAACAGGTCAAAGTGCTTGGCGGTCGCGAAATCAGTTGGGTTCATTGCGGAATCGGGGAAGCAGAAGGTCGCCCGGTCCAGCGCGGATTCAACCAACCGGAAGTGGGCCGAGCCGAAGCGCGGCGCTCCACCCAGAGCGCGTCGACGGTGGTTCAGCGCACCATACTTCGGTCGCTCGGCGGCGGGGGCATCGTCGTACGCACCATCGAACAGCTGGTTCTCCCACTGCCACCGCGCCCCGCCGCGGTGAGCGGTCAGCCCGCCGTTGCTGGTCCCGGTCTCGAATTGGGAGCGATAGAGACCGTCAAGAGCAAGAGCCTCAATCGTCGGCACCCCGCGCGCGGTCGCACGGTCGGGGTGAAAGTTGAGGGTGATGCGCTGCGTGCGATCCAGTTCCTGGCCCGTGGCCCGTCTATCAATTCTTTCGACCGCCGCGGCAGCCCACACACTCGGCCGGCTCACCAAGCGATCATATGAGCGCTCTCACCGCCCCAGCGGCCGCAGGTGCGCGTACTCCTCCTCGGTGTCCACCAGCGCACGCGTCTTGCGCCGCAGCAGCAGGATCATCAGCACGCCAACGCCCCACACGACGTACTGCACCGACATCGCCGCCCGGAACCCGTCCAGGGTGTACGCCGACGCCCCGCCCGGGTTGACCTTGTCCAGCACCACCCCGATCAGCCAGATCGTCGAGAGGGACGCCGTGAAACCGCCGACATTCACGATGCCGGTGGCCGACCCGATCCGGGCCGGCGGATTGAAGGTGCGGGCCAGATCAAAGCCGACCACCGATCCCGGGCCACCGATCGCGATCACCACGACGAGCAGGATCAGCAACCACAGCGGCGCCCGGCCGGGCCACAGCAACACCGCCGTCCAGACGACCGCCATCGCCGCGACGATGCCCAACACCGACTGCGAGCGCCGGTAGGGGAACCGGCCGGAGAAGACCCCGATGATGGGCCCGGCGATCGAGGAGCTCACCACCATGATCGACAGCAACGTGCTGGCCATCGCCGTCGACAAACCCTCCCCAGCGGTCAGGAACGGGAATCCCCAGATCAGCGCGAAGACCGTCGCCGCGAACTGTGAGGTGAAATGGCACCACAACCCGAGTTTCGTGCCCGGGTGCGCCCACGCCGCCCGCAGCGCCTGGGTCACCGCGCGCAGCCGCACCTCCTCCTGGCGATGATTGGCGTACGGCGAGTCCTTGACGATCGCGAGCAGCGCCACCCCGAAGACGACGCCAGCCAGTGACGCGATGAGGAAGGTCTTCGTCCAGCCCCAGTCGTGCAATGCGACCGCGAGGGGGCCTGCGGCCACGAGCGCGCCGATCTGCCCGATCAGCCCGGTGAACTGCGTGATCACTGCCGCTCGTCGCGAGGGGAACCACAGCGCCACGATCCGCAGCACCGACACGAAGATCATCGCGTCGCCCGCGCCGATCACGACGCGCGCGGCCAGACCAGCGGGATAGCTTGCCGCGAAAGCGAATCCGGCCTGCGCCCCGGTCATCAGCACCAGACCGGTGATCAGCAGGACCTTCGAGCCGAAGCGGTCGAGCAATGCGCCCACCGGCACCTGCAGCGCTGCGTAGACGAACAGCTGCAGCATCACGAAGGTGCCCAACTGGGCTGAGGTGATGTGGAAGCGCTGCGCCGCGATGATGCCGGCGACGCCCAGGGAGCTGCGGTGGAAGACCGCCAGGAAGTAAATGCTGACCGCGGTACCCCAGACCAGATACGCCCGGCGACCGCCCAGGGGATACCTCAGGTCCGTACTGCTCATCGCCATGCCAGGCTAGCCCTGTGGACTCCTTTACCCGAAACGGCCTGACCTTCGACGTGACCGACGCCGGCCCGGCCGACGGACCGGTCGTGATCCTCCTGCACGGCTTTCCCCAGGACCGCACCGCCTGGGACCAGGTGACGCCGTTGCTGAACGAGGCCGGCTACCGGACCCTCGCACCCGACCAGCGCGGCTACTCCCCGCGCGCCACGCCCCGCGGCCGATCGGCGTACGTCATCCCGGAGTTGGTCAAGGACGTTGAGGCGCTCATCGACGCCTCGGGCGCCGAGCGGGTGCACCTGGTCGGGCACGACTGGGGCGGTGGCGTTGCCTGGGCCGCCCGCAGCGCACTGGCCGATCGGCTGTGGGGCGTCACGGTGCTTTCGACGCCGCACACCGCCGCCATGTTGAAGTCGCCCAGCCAATGGCCGCACTCGTCGTACATGATCGGTTTCCAGATTCCCTGGGTCGCCGAGCGCGCGGTGGGGCGCACGTTGCCGGGCCTCTACATCAAGGGTGGCGTCCCCAAGGAGCAGGCGCTGCGCTACGCCGAGCGGTTCAAGGATCCAAGCTCACTGACCGGCCCGCTGAACTGGTACCGCGCGATGCTCAGCAAGACATCGTCAACACCGCGGGGACCCAAGGCCCAGGTGCCCACCACCTATCTGTGGGGCAGCCGCGACCCGTTCCTGGGCCGGGCAGCGGCCGAGAAGACCGCGGAATTCGTCAAGGGTGACTACGAGTTCCGGGAGATCGACGCCCAGCACTGGTTGCCGGAGACCAACGCCCAGGACGTGGTCGAGGCGATCACGCGGATCCCGGCGCCTTAGTCCTTCGTGTGCGGCTCGCGCGGCTTGCCCAGGATCGGGTAGACCGGCGGCGGGGGCGGCCCGTTGCGCACGCGGCGGCGGTGGCCGACGTACGCCATGACGACGAAGATGGCGATGAAGAACAGCGCCAACCCGAAGAAGCCCAGGGCGATGCCGATCGGATGACCGGTCGGCTGGTCCACTCCGGTCACGGGTGTCCACTGCGCGTTCACCCTGCAATTGTGCACCCGCGGCACGACCGCCCGTGCACTAGGTTCTAGGCGTGCGCTGGCTCGAACCCTGGTATTCCGCCTATGCGATCACCGGGCTCATGGTGCTGGGTGTCGCCCCGATCCTGATGCCGGTGACCGTCGACGGCGCGGGTCACGGCGCCACGATCGTCGGACTCGTGGTGGCCGCGTTCTACGTCGGCGGCCTCTTCGCCCCCGTGCTGGGATCCCTGGCCGACCGAACTGGGCGGCAACGCGCGGTCTTCCTCGCGACCTTCCCCATCATGGCCGTGACCGTCGCCGGCTTCGCGTTCACCCGCGAAGTCTGGCTGTGGGCGCTGCTGGCCCTGGTCTTCGGCGGCGCCGGCTCGCTGTGCGGCACGGTCGCCGGACTGTTCGTCGTCGAAGCCCACCCGCAGAACGAGTGGAACGACCGGCTGAGTTGGTTCCGATTGGCGTACGGCGCGGGGCAGGTTGTCGGGTTGATCATCGCCGCCGTCGCGGCGACCCATCTCAAACTGGGCTGGCTGGTCACTGCGGTACTGCTGGCGTGCGGGTTCCTGCTCGGCCGGATCGGGCTGCCGCAGCTGCGGCCCAGTCCCCCGAAGAAGACCTCCCCCACGGCTCCGGGCCACCGGCGACTCTTCCCGATTTTCATCCTCACCTGGCTGCTGACCATGACCGGGGTGCAGACCTATTTCAACGTGGTGCCGCTGATCATGCGCGACGCCTTCGGGATCTCCGCATCCACCACGTCGCTGCTCTTCCTGGTCGGTGCCGTGATCGGTACGGCGATCTACCCGTTCTGCGGCAAACTCGCCAACCGCGTCGGCCCGGGTCTGGTCCTGTTGATCGGATTGGTGATCACGGCGATCTCCTTCGCCGCGATGGCGGTCGCCCACTCGGCTGATCTGCCCGGCAAGTCAGTGATCGGCGCGCTCGCGCTCGTGACCTCGGCCATCGCCTACGCCCCGGAAGTCGTCGCCGCCACGATGATGATCGTGCGAGTCGCCCCAGGTGACCAGGGGTCGGCGATGGGCTTGCTGAACGGGATCATCGCTGCCGGCGCGGTGATCGGGGCCATCGCCCCCTCGTTCCTGGCGGCCATGTGGGGTTACTCCGCGCTGCCGGCGGTCGCTCTCGTGGTGCTCATGGCCGCGGCGGCCGCCGGAATCCCGCTCTACCGCAAGATCATCTGGATACCCGCTCACTCGTCATAAGGAGTTACCCATGTGCCGCTGGCTGGCCTATCTCGGCTCGGACATCCCGATCGAGGATGTGCTGATCCGGCCCGATCACTCGTTGCTCGACCAGAGCCTGCTGGCCCGTGACCGGTTCGTGCCGGGCTCCTACCTCGGCTCGCAGTTCCGCGATCACGCCTTCCCCACCAACGGTGACGGCTTCGGCCTCGCGTGGCGCGGCCGCGACGGCACGCTCGGCCAGTTCCGGCAGACCACACCGGCGTGGGACAGCCAGAACCTGCGCCACCTGGCCGCACAACTGACCTCCGGCTGTTTCCTGTCGCACGTGCGCGCTGCCCCCGGCGGCACCATCGCCGAGCAGAACTGCCACCCGTTCGTGCACGGCAACTGGATGTTCCAGCACAACGGTGAGATCAACGGCTTCACCCAGGTCAAGCGAGATCTGACGATGGACGTCGACCCCGACCTCTACCCGTTCATCCTGGGCAACAGCGACACCGAGGTGTGCTTCCACCTGGCCCTGACCTATGGGCTGGCCGACGACCCGGTGGCGGCGCTGACCCGGATGATCGGCCGCGTCGAGCAGGCCCGGCACGATCACAAGGTCGCCGAACCGTTCCGGGCCACGATGTGCGCCTCCGACGGCACCCGGCTGATCATCCTGCGGTGGATCAGCCCCGACGCGACCGGGGATGCGGCGCCCTCCCTGTTCCACTCCTTCGGCGCACGGTCCCTGCGGACGGTCGACGGCACCCCGGACAACTTGCCGATCGACAGCCACCTGGTGGTCTCCGAACCACTGGAACTGCATTGGAGCGAGCGCACCTGGCATGAGATCCCCGCCGGAACCATCGGCACCGTGACCCCCGGCACCGAATTGGAGATGATGCCGATCCAGTTGTGAGCGTGTGCCAGGCTGGGATGCATGGCGATTCGTGGACGCGTCCCCCGCGGCTGGCTGGGCATCGTGCTCGACGCGCCGGACGCACGAGCCTTGGCGCACTTCTACTCCGATCTGCTCGGTTGGCCGCTGGCCGATGACGAACCGAATTGGTGCACCATCCAAATGCCTGACCTGCCGGTCAATCTCGCCTTCCAGAGCGAACCGGCGTACGTCGTGCCCACCTGGCCGTCGGAGGCCACCCACCAGCAGATGCAGCTGCACCTGGATCTGGAGGTGGACGACCTCGCCGGGGCCATCGAGGACGCCATCGCACTCGGCGCGCGCGAAGCTGGCTTCCAGCCACAACACAACGTGCGGGTGATGCTCGACCCCGCCGGCCATCCGTTCTGCCTCTACGACAACGACCTTCCGGAGCCCCAGTGACCGATCTTGACCTGCCCGAGCACGCCGACGTGCGCCTCGTTGCCGCCGACATGGACGGCACCCTGCTCGACGGCAACGGTGCTGTCCCGGAGACGTTGTGGCCACTGCTTGACGAAATGCGTTCTCGCGGCATCGTGTTCGCTCCGGCGAGTGGCCGGCAGTACGCCACACTCGAACGCACCTTCGCCTCTCACTCGCAGGGCATGGTCTTCATCGCCGAGAACGGCACGTACGTCGTGCGCGACGGCGCCGAGATCAGTTCCGACACGCTGGAGCCAGACGTCGTCGTGTCCATCGTGGAACTGCTACGAACGCGCACCGACCTGGATCTGGGTGTCGTCGTGTGCGGTAAGCGATCGGCGTACACCGAACGGGACGACCCGGCGTTCCGCGCCGAGGCGGACAAGTACTACGCGCGACTGGAACTCCTACCCGATGTCCTGGAGTACGACGACGACGTGCTCAAGGTGGCGGTCTACGACTTCACGTCGTCCTCGACGGGCGCGGGCCCGGCGCTCGAGGGTTTCGCCGAGAAGTATCAAGTGGTGATCTCCGGTCACCACTGGGTGGACGTGATGAACCAGGGCGTTGACAAGGGGCAGGCGCTGCGACGGCTGCAAGCGGCGCTCGGCGTGACCCGCGAGCAAACAGTTGCCTTCGGCGACTACCTCAACGACAAGGAGTTGCTGGAATCAGCGGGCATCTCCTACGCGATGGCCAACGCACACCCGGACATCACCGCCGTCGCGGCCTACCAAGCGCCCGCCAACACCGACGACGGAGTGGTGCGCGTCCTGCGCGCACTGGTTGAGTAGCACTCACCCACCCCCTCGGATACGTTCCGAGAGCCGTTGTGGCTCGGGCCCGGACGTGTTTGCGTTTGACCATGGCCGATTCCACGCAGTTCGACTATTTGATCATCGGCGGCGGCATGTCGGCAGACACCGCTGCGCGGGGCATCCGGGAACTCGACGCCGACGGGACGATCGGCATCCTCAGCGAGGACGTCGACGAGCCGTACACCCGCCCGGCACTGAGCAAGAAACTCTGGACCGATCCCGAATTCACCTGGGATCCGGTCCCGCTCGGCACCGCTGATGCGACCGGGGCGCAAATCCGGTTGCAGTGCAGCGTCAGCACCATCCGCCCGGCCGAACACGAGGTGGACACCACCGGCGGCGACACCGTCGGGTACGGCAAATTGCTGATCGCGACCGGTGGTGCACCCCGGCTGCTGCCGGTCCCGGCCGGCCCGAAGGTGTTGCCCTTCCGATCGGCGCAGAACTACCGCGATCTGCGGACGCTGGCTGATCAGCACGGCCGGATCGCCGTGGTCGGCGGTGGTTTCATCGGCACCGAGTTGGCTGCTGCGTTGGTGCAGAACGATGTCGAGACCGTGCTCATCCACGACGGCTCCGTCGTCGGCGGCAATGTCTTCCCACCCGACCTGGCCAAGCATTTCGAGCAGCTCTTCATCGACGCCGGAGTCGAAATCGTCGGCGGCACAAGAGTCGTCGGTGGAGAGGTCACGGACGACGGTGTCCGCTTGGACCTTGCCGACGGTGATCCGGTCACCGTGGATGCGGTCGTGAGTGGTCTGGGCATCACGCCGGTGGTGTCGCTCGTCGAGACCGCCGGAATCACGGTCGATGACGGGATCGTGGTCGATGAGCAGTTGCGGACCTCCGCCGAAGACGTGTGGGCCTGCGGCGATGTGGCCAACTACCCCGACCGGATCCTGGGTCAACGCCGGGTGGAGCACGTGGACAACGCCGAGCAGATGGGCAAGGCCGCCGGTCGCAACCTGGCGGGCGCCGGTCAGCCCTACGCGCACACGCCGTTGTACTACTCCGACGTCTTCACCGCCAGTTACGAGGCGGTCGGCCGCCTCGACGGGTCGTTGGAGGTCGTCGAGGACTGGCAGGAGCCGTTCGACACCGGCGTCGTCTACTACCTGGACGAGGGCAAACCGGTCGGCGTACTGCTTTGGAACGTCTGGGATTCCACGGACGCGGCCCGCGAGGTGCTGGCGAGCGCGGACACCCTGTCCCGTGAGGATCTGATCGGCAGGATCCGCTGAGCGAGTATCAGCCGATCGAGTCCTACGCCCCCATCGGCGACGGACGCACGGTCGCGCTCATCGGTCGCGACGGCCGGATCGACTGGTTGCCCTTGCCGGGGTTGGCTGCCCGGCCGATCTTCTCCCGACTGCTGGACCCGCAGACCGGTGGCTGTCTCGAACTGTGTCCGGCCGAGGACTTCGAGAGTTCGCGGCGATACCTGGACGGCACGAACGTCCTGGAAACCACGTTCCGTACGTCGTCCGGTTCCGTGCGCGTGACGGACGCCATGGTCTCCGGGATCGCCGGTCGACTGCCGTGGGCGCAGTTGTCCCGACGCGTCGAGTGCGATGAAGGGCAGGTGGCGATGCGCTGGACCGTCCAACCGGGTACTTCCTGGGGCACCGCCTCACCGTGGGTCGAACACACCGACGGTCACCAGGTTCTGCGCTGCGCCGACGTGACTCTCGCGGTGGTGGGCGAGGACCACGGCCCGACCGATCCCGTCCACGACGCTCCCGGCGGACCGGTTCTGCACGGCGCGTTCGTTGCCCGGGAGGGCGGTCAACATGCGTTGGCCCTGGTGGCGACCGAGGCGGAACCGGTGCACCTGCCGGATCCCGCCCTGATCAGCGATGGCATCGACCGGACCGTGGCCAACTGGCAGGACTGGTCGCGCGTGTTCAGCTACGACGGACCGTGGGCCGACCAGGTGCAGCGCAGTGCCCTGGCGCTGAAGCTGCTGATCTACAGCCCGACGGGTGCAATCGCTGCGGCCGCGACCTCTTCGCTGCCGGAAAGCCCTGCCGGAGAGAAGAACTGGGACTACCGCTTCGCCTGGGTGCGCGACCTGGCGTACACCGCCCACGCCCTGACCCGGTTCGGGTTGCGGGAGGAAACGCACGCCGCGCTGTCCTGGATGTTGCGCACCATCCGCGAGGGCGGCGACCGGATGCACGTCATGTACACCCTGGACGGTGGGCCGGTCCCCCAACCCCGGCAGTTCGACGTACCCGGCTGGCACGGGATCGGCCCGGTCGTGCACGGCAACCCCGCCCAGGACCAACTGCAACTCGGCGCGTACGGCGACCTGTTCGCCATCTGCCGCACGTACGTCGAGGCCGGAAACCTGCTGGACCTCAAGACCGGTCGGTTGCTGGCCAAGATCGCCGACACCGTGGCGGATCTGTGGCGCCGGCCGGATTCCGGGATCTGGGAGCTGCCCCAACTGCGGCACTACACCTGCTCGAAGATGAGCTGCTGGAAAGCGTTGGAGGACGCCGTCTCGCTGTCCGAAGCCGGCGCCATCCCCGGCCACGGCGCGCGCTGGCAGACCGAACGGGACCGCATCCGTGACTGGATCGAAAAGCATTGCTGGTCGGACGAACTCGGGTCCTACGTCGCCTACGCCGACGGCACCGACCTCGACGCCTCGGTCCTGTTGCACGCACCGACCGGGTTCGATCGCGGCGAGCGGATGTCGCGCACCATCGACGCGGTCACCGCAGCACTCGGCAGCAACGGCCTGTTGTACCGCTACTCAGGCATGCAACACGAGGAGAAGACCTTCGTCGCCTGCGCGTTCTGGCGGGCCCAGGCCCTCGCCTGCGTCGGGCGGCATCAGGAAGCCGTCGACCAGATCGATCGACTCGTCGCCGCCGCCAATGACGTCGGTATCTACGCCGAGATGATCGACCCCGACGACGGCTCGGCCTGGGGGAACACACCTCAGGCGCTCAGTCATCTCGGCTTGATCAACGCCGTACTGACCATCGCCGAACTCGTCCCCGACGAGATCCTCGGCACCCGCTGAACCACCCACCACCCAAAAGGAAACTCATGACCCGCGACCAATACACCCTGACCGACCCGACCACTCTCTACGAAGCCAACGAGCCGCAGGCCCAGGAACTCGACGGGCCGGGGACCGACGCCGAGATGACTCCCGCCGCCGACCTGGGCGAGCAGACCTATCGGGGCACCGGCCGGCTGAAGGGGCGCAAGGCCCTGATCACCGGCGGCGACTCCGGCATCGGCGGTGCGACCGCGATCGCCTTCGCTCGGGAAGGGGCCGACGTCGCCATCAGCTACCTGCCGGAGGAGGAAGAGGACGCCCAGCGGATCGCCGGACTGATCCGCGAGGCCGGCACCTCGGCGTACACCTTCCCCGGCGATCTGACCGACGCGGCCTTCTGCAAGTCGCTGGTCGCCGACGCGGTCGAGGCCCTCGGCGGGTTGGACATCCTGGTGAACAACGCCGGCAAACAGCAGTTCAACGAGGACCTGACGACGCTGTCCGATGAGCAGTTCGACGCCACGTTCAAGACCAACGTCTACGCGCTGTTCTACATCACCAAGGCCGCGCTGCCGCACCTGAAGCCCGGGTCCACGATCATCAATTCCACGTCGGTGCAGGCGTATTCGCCGGCTGCAATCCTGGTCGACTACGCCTCGACCAAAGCCACCATCAACACCTTCACCAAGGCCCTGGCGCAGCAGCTGGCACCCAAAGGCATCCGGGTCAACGCGGTCGCCCCGGGCCCGGTGTGGACACCGCTGCAACCGGCCGGCGGTCAGCCGCAGGAGAAGCTGAAGGACTTCGGTGACGAGTCGCCGATCGGCCGGGCGGGGCAGCCCGCGGAGTTGGCACCGGCGTACGTGTTCCTGGCCTCCCCCGAGTCCAGTTACGTGGCGGGCGAGACGTTGAACGTCAACGGTGGGATGCCCACCCCCTGACCCATCCCGCACGTACGACGCCCGCCCGGTCCCATGGACCGGGCGGGCGTTCGTGGGGCGAGGGTCAGGCCTTCTTGGGCACGCGGTTCTCCGCGGACACCATCCAGGACAGCTGCTCCAACCGCTCCAGGATGGAGTGCAGGATGTCCGCGGTGGTCGGGTCCTCCTCGTCGACCGCGTCATGCACGTCGCGGCAGGTGTGCGCCACGTCGTCGATGCGCTCGGTCATCAGATCGATGACGTCCTTGGTCAGCACCTCACCCTGCGGGAACTCCGGCAGGGTGGTGGACTGGGCCACGATGTCACTACGGCCGTCGGGCAGGGCATGCAGGGCACGCATCCGCTCGGCCACGGTGTCCCCGAATTCCCTTGCCGCATCGATGATCTCATCGAGCTGCAGGTGAGTGTCGCGGAAGTTGGTGCCCACGACGTTCCAGTGCGCCTGCTTGCCCTGCAGCGACAGTTCGATCAGGTCCACCAGGACCTTCTGCATGTTCTTGGTCAGCGCCGCCGACGCGGTGAAACCGGTCTCGGCGTTCTCTTCCTTGGTGCGCTTGGCACCCACCCCACCGGGCGCATTGCGGTTGTTGGTCTTCTCGATTGTTGCCATGGATCGACGCTAACAACTCCCACCCGATGGGCTACCCCAGCACGGGTGGGACGGTGCCGGTTGGCCCTAGCGTGGAGGACGTGCCTGGCGATCAACTGACCTTCGACAACCCCGTCCAGCGGTACCCACGAGTGACGCCACCGTTGCAGCACCAGGACGAACCAGCGCTCCAGGGTGGCATGTCACCGGTGCCGGATCTGGGTGAGCACAGCTACCGCGGGACCGGTCGACTGACCGGCCGCAAGGCGCTGATCACCGGCGGCGACTCCGGCATCGGTGGGGCCGCCGCGATCGCCTTCGCCCGGGAAGGTGCCGACGTGGTGATCGTGCATCGGGCCGGCGAGGAGCAGGACGCGGCACACGTACTCACGCAGATCGCAGACGCGGGGCGTTCCGGCCACGCGGTGGTTGCCGACCTCGCGCACGCCGATGATTGTCGACGCGTTGTCGCCGAGGCGCTCGCTGCCCTGGGCGGGCTGGACATCCTGGTCAGCAACGCCGGCAAGCAAACCGCGGTCGCCTCGGTGCTCGACCTGCCGGACGAGCAGTTCGAACTGACCTTCCAGACCAACCTGTTCGCCTTCTTCCGGCTGGTGAAGGCTGCCCTGCCGCACCTGCCCGCAGGCGCCAGCATCATCGCGACCGCCTCGTTGGAGGCGTACAAACCGGCCCCGGACCGGCTGGACTACGCGGCCTCGAAAGCCGCGATCAACAACTTCGCCAAGGGGCTCGCACAGCAACTGGCACCCCAGGGCATCCGGGTCAACGTGGTGGCGCCCGGACCCACCTGGACCGCCCTGCAGGTCTCCGACGGGGTTTCCGATGACCAGCTGGTGCACTTCGATGACGAGAGCACCTACGAGCGGGCCGGTCAACCAGCCGAGATCGCACCTGCGTTCGTCTTCCTTGCGTCCGCCGAGTCCAGCTACGTCTCCGGCGAGACGTTGAACGTCAACGGCGCGATGGTGACGCCCTGAGCGGCATCACGGTCGTCGCGCTGCCTGGCCTGGGGCTCGACGCGCGCTACTACGACCACCTCACGACAGCGCTTCGACCGCAGGGCATCGAGGTCGTGGCCCTCGACCTACCCGGTTTTGGATCGCTCGCGTGCACCGGATCGCTGCCCGCAGACATGGTCGGCGAACTCACGACGTCGGTGATCGCGCGGATCGCTGCCGTGGTGCGTGGGCCCTGGGTGCTCCTCGGTCACAGCATGGGCGGCAAAGTCACCAGTTCGGTTGCAGCACGGACTCTTTCGGGGAACATCGGACTCTTCGGGCTCATCGGTGTGATCCTGCTGGCTCCGTCGCCGCCCACTCCGGAGCCGATGGACGAGGACCGGCGGGACACCATGCTGGGCTGGGCCACGGGCGGGCCGATCAGAGGTTCGGACGCGGCGGAGTTCATCGAGCAGAACGTCGCCTCCCCACTGCCGGCCGCCGACCAGGGCGCAGTCCGCTCGTCGATCACCGGCTGCTCCCCCGCGGTGTGGCGGCAGTGGCTGACCACCGGCTCGAAACAGGACGTATCCGACCAGATCGGGGTACTGCCGCTGCCGGCGCTCATCCTGGGCGGTGACCAGGACGACGACCTGGGAGCCGCCGCCCAGCCCCGGCTGCACGCAGGCACCTACCCGCGGGCGTCGTACGTGACGGTCCCGGACTGTGGGCACCTGATCGCGCTGGAGCAACCCGAGTTCTTGGCCGCTGCCGTCGCTGACTATCTGCACGAGCAGTCCTTGACCGCGCCGTTGGTGCCTGACCAGTGGTGTGCGCTGATCGCCTCCGAGCGCACCATCCCCGCCGTACGCCGATCGCTCGCCGCCCGCGCGATCCCGGACGACCCTTCGTACACACCGAAGGTCCTGTCGGCGCGGCAACTGACCACCCTGCGGTTGCTCGCGGAAGTCGTTGTCCCGCAGGTCGACCCGGCAATCGATGTGGCGGCACGGGTCGATGCCCAACTGGCACGGGGTGAGGGTGACGGCTGGCGGCCCGACGGCCAGCCACCGGATCCGGAGGCCTACCGCAGCGCACTCGACCAGTTGGCCGGGACCAGCATCGACGAGCACACCGTGTCGGCACTGATCGACAACCCGGCGTTGCGGTCGTGGTTCGAGGACGCCCGGGTCGACTTGATCCGCCAGTGGCTCGGCCACCCGGCCTCGATGGCCCGGATCGGGTACGACGGGTTCGCCGCGGGCTCAATCGCGACGATCGGGCGCGGCTACCACCTCCTCGGTCCCGGCGAACGGGATGCCTGGGAGCCGCAAGAGCTGGGGACAACGCTGTGAAGCTGGCTGACATGCGGCACTACGCAACGACGGACGAGGTGGACGCGGTCGTCGTCGGCACCGGTGCAGGCGGCGCCCCCATCCTGGCGACGCTCGCCGCTCGGGGGTTGAAAGTCGTTGCGTTGGAGGCAGGTCCGAACTTCGAGGCCACTGACTTCAGCGCGGACGAGGCCGACGCAGCGAAGATCAACTGGATGTCCGAGCGGCTGTCCGGCGGCGAGGACCCGACGGCGTTCGGTCCGAACAACAGCGGTCGCGGAGTCGGTGGGTCGACCTTGCACTGGGGCGCCTTCACCCCGCGCCCCGATCCCCGTGATCTGCGACTGAACCAGATCACGGGCGCCGGGACCGACTGGCCGGTGGATCCGGCCGAGCTGACCGGCTATCTGCGACAGGCCGAACGCGACATCGGCGTGAGCGGTCCGAGTCCGTACCCGTGGGACCCGGACCGGGTCTATGACCAGGCACCGGTCCCGCGCAACGGTCCGGCCCGGTTGGTCGCCGCCGGATGCGAAGCGCTGGGCATCACCGCGACCGACGCGCCCGCTGCGGTGCTGTCGGTCGCGCGCGCCCAGCCCGGCTTCGGCGAGCGGCACGCATGCGTCAACTGCGGGCAGTGCCATCAGGGCTGCCGTTTCACGGCCAAGGGCACGATGGACACGACTTATCTGCCGGCTGCAGTCGCCAACGGCGCTGAGATCCGGCCTGATTCGATGGTGACCGGTGTTGAGCTGGACGTGCGCGGCCGGGTGGTTGCGGTGGTCTATCAGCGCGACGGCCGCACCCAACGGCAGCGGTGCCGCAACCTGTTCTTGTGCGCCGGCGGGATCGAAACCCCCCGGCTGCTGCTGCACACCGGCCTCGCCAACAGCAGCGGCATGGTTGGCCGCAACTTCATGGCGCACGGCGGCACGCAGGTGTGGGCCCAGTTCGACGCCCGCGTCCGCAGCTACCGCGGGTATCCGTCGGCGCTGATCACCGAGGATTTCGTGCGCCCGAAGGACGCTGACTTCGCCGGCGGCTACCTGATCCAGTCGCTGGGGGTCATGCCCGCGACGTACGCGACGTCCTTGGTGCGCGGCGGCGGCCTGTGGGGGGCGCCGTTGATGGAAGCACTCGAGCAGAGTCAGTACACCGTGGGCATCGGGATCAACGCCGAGTGCCTACCTGCGGCGCAGAACACGCTCGAACTGGCCGATGAGACAGACGAATTCGGAATCCCGCGCGCCCGCATCACGTTCAGCGCCGGGCCCAATGAGAAGGCGATCGACCAGCACGCGACCGACACGATGACCCGGATCATGCAAGCGGCCGGTGGCACGAACCTGCGAGTTCTCAGCCGCACGGCACACACCCTGGGGACCTGCCGGATGAGCACGGACCCGGCACTCGGGGTCGTGGACGGCGACTTGCGCAGCCATGAGATCGCGAACCTGTGGATCTGCGACAACTCGGTGTTTCCCAGCGCGCTCAGCGCCAATCCGGGGTTGATCACGATGGCCCTGGCGTTGCGGACCGCGGAGCGTTTCCTGGCCGGTTAGGAGGCGCCGACGGTGGCCGGAGACGTCGCTCGGGTGGCCGCGGCGAGGACCTGGTCGCCGGCGAGTCGCCAATTGGCCGGCAGGGCGATCACGCCGGGGATCGACGTACGCTCCCCCAACGGACCGGCCACCAGGACGGGTGCCGATTGGGCGAGCAGCTTCACGACGGCGGATCGGTGCCGCAGACCGGCCGGTTTCATCCCGGACAGGACGCACGCTCGGGCCGAGCAGGACCGCACCGCTGCAGCGGTCGCCTTCCACGGCGTGTCCGCACCCAGGACCACCGGCGTCAGTCCGCGCTCCAACAGCATCAGAGAGAACAGATGACTGGGCAGGTCATGCAACTCCCCGGGCGGACATGCCATGACCACCGGCACCTGCACCTCGATCTGCGTCGCCGGACGACGGAACTCGGCCATGACCGAGCGGACGATGCGTGAGGCGTGATGCTCGTGCAGGACGCTCAACTGACCGCTGGCCCACATGTCTCCGACCCGACGCAGGACGGGGATCAGCACGTCGGCGACGACGAGGTCGGTGCCGCCGGATGCCTGGAAACCGAGGATGAGCTGCCGCATCGTGTCCGCGTCCAGACCCAGGATCGCGTCGAAGATCTCTTCGCGACCCTGCAGCACTGCGGCTGCGTTGTCACTCGAGTCGTGCACTGCTGGTCCCATCCGTTGGTGTGCGGCACAGCCGTACCGATTGCGAACCTATGCGCTGGATCGGCCGTTTAACTACGCCCCTACGGGGGAAGTGACCCATCTGTTATAGAGCGATCTCCGGTTTGATATCCGCCACCTTCCAGATCCGCCGGCGGTACGCCGCTGCTGCCGTCAGGGCGAGGCTGGCGATGAGGTAGACGCCCAGCACCAGCGCGTCCATGGGCACGTCGCTGAGTGGCGCGCCGTACATCAGATGTCGCAGCCCATCGACGGCGTAACTCATGGGCAGCACATGGTGGACCGCCTGCAAGGCGGTGGGCAGTGTCTGCCATGGGAAGGTGCCACCGGCCGACGCCAGTTGCAGCACCAGCAACACCAGGCCGAGCAACTGACCGACCGGACCGAGCCACGCGTTGAGGGTGTGCACGATCGCGACGAAGGTGACGGCCGTCAACGCCAGGAAGAGCAGCACCGGCACACTCTCCAGGACGCTGATATCCACCACCCGGACCACGATGGTCAGCATGATCAGCACCTGGGCCACGGCGATCGCGGCGGGGGTGAGCCAGCCGGCCAGCGCCGTGCGGCCCGGCCCCTGCCGGGCAGCGATCGCCCTGCGTGAGAGGGGCCGCACCAGCAGGAACATCACGTAGGCGCCCACCCACGCACCGATGCAGCAGAAGAACGGAGCCAGCCCCGCGCCGTACGATCCGGCCTTGGCTTCGGCGACGTCCTGGGTCTTGATCGGCGAGGCGATCGTGCTCGCGGTCGCGTCACGGTCGTCCTGGTCGAGGTCGGGAATCGACCCCAGACCCTCCTTCAACCCGTCGGCCAGTTGCTTCGAACCGGTCACGGCCGACCCGAGACCCTTCTGCAGATCGTGTGCTCCGGTGGCCAGTTGCCCGGCCCCGGTCTGCAGTTTGCGCGCGCCGCCGTCCGCCTGACCGATACCCGTCTGCAACTGGCGAGCCCCGGTGTCGACCTGTTGCGCACCCGAATGCAACTGCTGCGCACCTGAATTGGCTTTCGCCGCGCCGTCTTTGAGTTGATAGGCACCATCGCGGGCCTGCTGCTGACCCGAGACCAGCTGGCTGCTGCCGCTCTGCGCGGTGCCGAGCCCGTCAACCAACTTCTGGGAGCCTTCGACCAGTTGGTGGGCACCGGTGGCGACCTGCTTGGAGCCGCTCGCAAGGGTGTCCAACTGGCCGCGGTCCTGCTGGACCTTGGTGTTCAAGTCATCCAGCGGTTTACGGACCTCATCCAGTTTGGCCAGGATCTCCTGCTGCGTCGCCTCGGGCAGGCCGGAGTCCTTGAGCTTCTCGACCAGGTCGGCCCGGATGGTGTCCAACTGCCCGTGCGCAGTCTGCGACGCATCCGCGATCTTGTCGCCGAGAGTGGCGATCTGTTGGTTGCCGGCCGCGACCTGGTCGGCTCCACTGGCGAGTTTGACGGCGCCCGTGTGCAGGTCGGAGGCGCCGGTCCGCGCCGTGCCGATCCCCGTGTTGAGCGTCTTCTGCCCGCTGAGCAACTGGTCCTCGGCGGTCGCGAGCCGGTTCGCACCGGTCGACAAGCTGCTGGTGCCGTCGGCCAACTGACCGCTACCGGTGACCAACTGGCCGGTCCCCGTGACCAACTGACCCGCTCCGGTCACCAGCTTGCCGGTGCCGTCCACCAGGGTGTCCGTCCCGGTCTTGAGCTGATCGGCGCCGGAGGCAAGTTTGCCGGCACCGCCCTGAGCGGTGACCAGACCGGTGTGCAGTTGATCGGCACCCTCGCCGGCCTTCTTGATCTGCTGGTGGATGGTGGAGAAACCCAGCAGGAAGCTGCTGGCCGCTTGTTCGCTGACGTTCTGCTCGATCGACCGGGTGACTCTGGTCAGCACCTGGTCGGCGATGGTCGACGACAGATAGTTGTTGGCCTCGTTGGTTGTCAGGATCAACGGAGCCCGGGTCGGGTCGAAGTCGGCGGTGGAGGCCAGCGCCGCCGAGAAGTCCTTGGGGATGGTGAGGGAGAAGACGTAGGACCCGTCGCTGACGCCCCGGGCCGCTGTGTCGGCGTCCACTTCCTGCCAGTCGAACGAACCGTCGTCCTTGAGGTTGTGCGCGATCTGGGGGCCGACGTGGATCGTGCCGCTGTTCTGCGACTTCGCCGGTTGATCCTGTACGACGATCGCGGCCTTGACCTGACTCAGCGCGCCGTAGGGGTCACGGTTGGCCCAGAGGTACAACCCGGCGTACAGCGTCGGGATCAGCATGATCGCGATCACGGCCAGGGTGGGCCACTTGCCGGAGGTCAGGCGGCGCCATTCGCTGAGCGCCATGCGGAAGGCCTTCATGCCGGCACCCCGCCGATCCAGATCAGGCCCTCATGGGAGCGGACCGTGGGACTGGTCAGCTGCAAACAGACCGCCACCCCCTCGGCGGCGGCGGCTTGGGCAACCGAGACCGCTTGGTCGTACGTCGTGCCGTACCGATCCGGGCAACACATCACCAGCGCCTCGATCCCCGGCCGCCTGGCCGCTATCTCGGTGAGCATCTCGATGCGGAACTCTCCCGACAGGTGCTCGATGCGGGTGTTGCGCAGCTCGTCGGCGTCGTGTTCGTGCAACCAGTGAGTGACGCCGGTGCGCCCGGCGGGCAGCTGGGCGATCGCCAGTTCCTCGCCGACCACGGTCTTGAGCGGCAGCACTTCGTCGGGATCACAGACCTCGGGCACGTCGACCAGGGCGGTGATCCGACGCAGGCGTTTGTTGTTTGGTTGCCCGTCCACCAGCACCCGGCCCCGATGCGGGGCCATCCGACCCGACAGCACCAGCGAGAGCGCTGTGTGTCCTGCACCCGGCACACCGGCGACCACCGTCACCTCGCCGGATTCAAGGCTCAGACTGGTGGGCTCCAGGAGTACGCCGTGTGGTCCATCAACGCTGACCTTGTCGGCCTCGATCTGCATGAGGCCAGTTTTTCACCGCGTGGTCGATCGTTGACCCTTCGGAGCCAGGCCGAGGTCCGAATCACGTCGGTTCGCGCCGTACCTCGACGGTCAGCATCGGGTCGGCGGGCAGCGCGGCCAACCCGCAACTCGACGTCATCGATCCCAGGGGCTAGCTCAGCCGACGGTCTCGGCGACCCAGCGCGCGGTCAATTCGTCGCGGGCCGTGAGGTATTCGCTGCGCAGCCGGGCCACCAGTTCCGCCACGGTGGATGACTGCTCGATGACCCCGATCCCCTGCCCCGAGCCCCAAATGTCCCGCCACGCCTTCGCGTCGCCACCGCTGGATCCGAAGCTCATCGCCGAAGGGTCAGAGGTGGGCAGATCATCCGGGTCAAGACCGGCCGCCTCGATACTGCCGCGCAGATAGTTGCCGTGCACACCGGTGAACAAGTTGCTGTAGACGATGTCGCTGGCGCCGGAGTTGACGACCATCTGACGGTAGTCATCGGCCACGTTGGCTTCGACCGTCGACAGGAAGGCCGACCCGACGTAGGCGAAGTCGGCACCGGCAGCCTGTGCCGCCAGCACCGAACGGCCGTGCGCAATCGCTCCCGACAGCAACAGCGGCCCGTCGAACCACGAGCGGATCTCCGACAGCAACGCGAACGGCGACAGCGTGCCCGCGTGTCCACCGGCACCGGCAGCGACAGCGATCAGACCATCCGCGCCCTTCTCGATTGCCTTGTGCGCGAACGCGTTGTTGATGACGTCGTGCAAGACGATGCCGCCGTAGGAGTGCACGGCATCGTTGATCTCCGGCCGGGCGCCCAGTGAGGTGATCACGATCGGCACCTGGTGCTCCACGATGGTGGCCATATCGGCCTCCAGTCGGTCGTTGGAGCGATGGACGATCTGGTTCACCGCGAACGGCGCGACGATCGCGTCCGGGTTCTGCCCTTGGTACGCCGCGCAACGGTCGGTGATCTCATCCAGCCAGTCACCCAACAGGCTCGCCGGGCGCGCGTTCAGCGCCGGAAACGCGCCGATGACCCCGGAGGTGCATTCGGCCACCACCAGATCCGGTCCCGAGGCGATGAACATCGGCGAGGCGACCACCGGCACGGACAGCGGACCGGAGAGGATTGCAGGCAACGACATGCGGAGGTCCTTCGAAGAGAGGGGCGTTTGATGAGCAGCGTACAGTCAAAACTGACTGCAGCTGACGACTACAGCAGAGCCCGCCGGGCCATGCCCCGCCACATCGGCAAGTGCGTGTCGCGGTCCGGATCGTGCGGGTCGAACGCGTAGGTCAGTGCCACCCCGCGCATGCTGGTGTTGAGCAGTTCCCGTGTTGCCACGTAGTCCTCGTGCTGGGCCAACTCCGGCCCGAACATCTCATCGACCGCCGCCCGGATGCTGGCTCCCAGGGCCTGCTCTCCCGGCTTGAGCGCCTCGCGCAGCGCCTCGTTGTACCGCGCTGCCAACCACAGCTCGGTGGCCGCCCAGAAGTACCCCTCGTGATACGTGCCCCACATGGCCGCGACCGCTGCGTCGATCCGCCGCCCGGCATCCTTGGGCCAGCGACGCCGCTCCGCTGTTGCGCTGACTCGCGCGGCGGCGATGTGTTGGACGGCCGCCACCAGCAACGCGTCACGATGCGGGTACTGGTGTAGCAGGCGACCCCGGCTCACCCCGGCTCGCCGCTGGATCTCCAGCGTCGAGGCACCGGCGTAGCCCGCTTCGACCAGCGCCTCGACCGCCGCGTCCAGGATGTGCTGCTGGGTGGCCCGGCTGCGCGCGGCGTAGTCGGTGTACGCGAGCCCATCCGGGAGACCCGGGGCAGTTTTCGAGGGCATGCCGTGTGCCTTTCTGTCGATGCAGCGCCCAGTGTCGCAGTTGCCGGGCCACCCGTGCGCGACCCATACCGCTCCAGCACCTCGCATGCTACGGTCAGTGCTGACTGTAGCCTCGCTGCGAGGCTCCCGAAGCAAGGAATCGCGATGCGTGAAGCTGTTCTTGTCGATGTCGTCCGCCTGGCGTCCGGGAAGGGCAAGCCCGGTGGCGCCCTCTCGGCGACGCACCCCACCGTGTTGTTGAGCACGGTGCTGCAAGCGCTCGTCCAGCGCAGCGATCTGGACCCGGCTCTCGTCGAGGACGTCATCACCGGGTGCGTCCAACAAAGCGGCGAGCAAGCCATGAACATCGGGCGATCCGCGCTGCTGGGAGCCGGTTTCCCCGAGTCCGTGCCCGCGACCACCATCAACCGGCAGTGCGGATCAAGCCAGCAAGCGGTGCACTTCGCGGCGCAAGGGGTGATGGCCGGTGCGTACGACGTGGTGATCGCCTGCGGTGTCGAGTCCATGAGCCGGGTGCCGATGGGCGCCTCACCGCAGGGCCAGGACTACGAAGGTCCCCAGGTGCATGAGCGCTATCCCGATGGCCTGGTCCACCAGGGAATCTCGGCGGAACTGGTTGCGTCCCGATGGAAGCTGGACCGCGAGCAGCTCGACGAATACTCGGCCCGCTCCCACCAACGCGCTGCGCACGCCGCCACGAGCGGTTTCTTCGACCGTGAGGTCGTGGGGATCCAGGTCACCGACGCTAACGGGGCCACGATCGCGCACACCGTCGATGAAACCGTGCGCCCGTCGACGACCGCTGAGCAACTTGCAGGTTTGAAGCCGTCCTTCCAGACGCCAGACTTCTCGGCGCGCTTCCCCGAAATCGAATGGTCGATCACCGCGGGCAACTCTTCGCCGCTCACCGATGGTGCATCCGCCGCGTTGATCATGGATTCCGTTGTGGCCCAACGCCTCGGGCTCATCCCGCGGGCGCGATTCGTGTCGTTTGCCGTCACCGGTGACGATCCGATCATGATGCTCACCGCGCCCATTCCCGCTACCCAGCAGGCTCTCAAACGAGCCGGGCTGGGCATCGATGACATCGACGCCTACGAAGTCAACGAAGCCTTCGCCCCCGTGCCCCTGGCGTGGCAGCGGGAGATCGGGGCTCACCCGGAGCGCCTCAACGCGCGCGGTGGCGCCATCGCGCTCGGCCATGCGTTGGGCTCCTCAGGCACCCGGCTGCTGGCCACGCTGGTCAACCACCTGGAGGCCACCGGCGGGCGCTACGGACTGCAGACCATGTGCGAGGCAGCCGGAATGGCCAACGCCACCATCATCGAGCGGCTCTGATCCGACGTACGCCGAGTGGCCGGGTCAGCGCAGCCCGGCCACGCTGAGCAGGGCGAGCGCATCCGCGACGGGTCCGCCCCCGGCGATGATCTTGCGCAGCTTCATCGTCAGCCGAGGCTGAGCCACCGTCAGGGCGCCCAGCAGAGTGCCGTCTGCGTGGTAGAGCACCACCCGGCTGTCCGCATCCTGCACCGTTGTGGTGGTCGTGCCGTGGACGCCGACGAACTGGATCCGCTTGCCGTGCAGGTCAGACCAGAAGTACGGCACCGTTTCATACTGCTCCTGGCCGCCGACAGCGTTACGGGCCGCGACCGCACCCTGCTCCGCGGCACTGGTCCAGTGCTCCAAGCGCATCCGTCGGCCGAACTGTCCGTTCTCCCAGGTCACGACGTCGCCGGCGGCGTAGACGTCAGGCAGGGTGGTCCGCAGGCCGGCATCCGCTGACACGCTCTGATCGAGCTCCAGTCCGATGCCCGACGACGTCAACCAGGAGGTTGCCGGCACCGCGCCCAACCCGACGACGACCAGGTCCGCCTCGACGGAACTGCCATCGCTCAGCGAAACAGCCAGTCCCCCAGTGCTTTCGGTGATCTGCTGCACCTTGCACGAGAGTCGTAGATCCACTCCGTTGTCCCGATGCAACTGCGCGAAGTACGCCCCCGTCTCCTCGCCGACCGCTCGCACCAACGGCACGTCGGCCAACTCGACCATCGTCACGGAACCGCCGTGCCGGATCAGGGCCGAGGCAACCTCCGAACCGATGAAGCCGCACCCCACGACCAGGACCCGAGCGCCTGCTGCCATCGCTGCTCGCAACGTGTGGGCATCGTCAACGGTCCGTAGTGCCAGCACCTGCGGATGGTCCTCGTAACCGGGCAACGATCGCGGCACAGCACCGGTCGCAACGACCACCTGCTCGTAGGGGACTTCGCCGTCGGCGAGCATCACCGACCTCTGGGCCGGGTCGAGCGCGATCGCCGGAGCAGACAGCAGCACGCGGACCCCCAGCTCGTCGCGCAGATGACCCTGCGTCCGGAAGGTGGTGTCGGGAGGCTCTTTGTCCTGTGCGAGAACGTCTTTGGACAACGGCGGTCGGTCGTAGGGCAGGTGCGGTTCGGCACCGATCAGGGTGATCGGCCCGGCGTACCCGCTCTTGCGCGCCGCCTCCACCGCACGCAAGCCGGCCAGTGAGGCGCCCACGACCACGAGCCCGGCAGGCACCTCACGCCTCCAGACGCAGAGCCTCGGTCGGGCACGACTCACAGGCTTGTTGTACGGCGTCCAGGTCCTGTTCGTCGATCTGCTCGGTGAGCAGGGCGAGCTTGCCGTCCTGCTGGATCTCGAAGACGTGTTCGGCGTACGCCTCGCACAGGCCGAGCCCGGTGCAGCGGCTCCGGTCCAGAATCAATCGGGGCATCGGATCATCCGTTCACATCGAACTTCATCCGCTTGATCGTGCGCATGAAGTTGCTGTCCATGAAGACCGGGTCGTAGGCGCGGCCGTCCGGCACTTTGGTGAGCAGTTCGCGGAAGACAGCGGTCAACATCGCCTTGGCCAGTTGGTTGCCGAGGCAGTAGTGCACACCACCACCGCCGAACACCAGATGCGGGTTGGGGTTGCGGTCCAGGCGGAACGTGCCCGGGTCGCCGAAGACGGTCTCATCGAAGCTGCCCGAGGGGTAGAACATCACGACCTTGTCGCCCGGCAGGATGGTTTGGCCACCCAGGGTGGTCTCGGCCACGGCGGTCCGCCGGAAGGTCATCACCGGTGACGCCCAGCGCAGGAACTCCTCCAGGGCCACCGCGATCCGCCCGTCGAAGTCCTCCATCAGCCAGGCCTTTTGCTCCGGATGCTGGGTCAGCGCCAGCGTCGCGCAGCTCGTGGTCTGAGTGGTGGTGTCCGTCCCGGCGACCGACATCAACACGAAGAACGAGCCGATCTCGAAGTCGCTCAGTTGCTCGCCGTCGACCTCGGCCTGCACCAAGGCGGTCAGCAGGTCATCGGTGGGGTTGGCGCGACGCTCGGCGATGAGCTGCTCGCTGATCTCGTGCAGCCGGACACAGGCCTCGACCTGGACTTCGTCCGCGGACCGATCGCCGAGCAGCTCAGCATCGGTCCACGCCACGACATCCGAGGCGGCCGATCGGACGTCTTCGCGCAGCTCATCCGGAATCCCGAAGAGGTCGCAGAAGGTGTGCATCGGCAGTTGTTGGGCAACCTCGGCGACGAAGTCGATGGTGCCCTTTCCCACGATGCGGTCGACGACCCACGCGGCGCGCTTCTCGATGTCCGCCTGGATCTTGCGGATCTGCTTGGGCGTGAACGCCGCACTGACCAGACTGCGCAGCCGGCTGTGCTTGGGATCGTCCATCGCCAGAAAGGACTGGGACATCTCCAGGAACACCTCGGGCAGGAGGTCGAAGAGCACTCCTTGCCGCGACACGAAGGTCTCGTTGTCCTTGCTGATCCGCACGATGTCTTCGTGCCGGACGACCGCCCAGTACCCGGGGTCGTCCGGGTCCGGGGTCACCGCGTCTTCGACCGGGCGCTGCCAGGAGACCGGGCGGGTCTGGCGCAGAACGCGATACACCTCCTCGTGCTCCTCCGAAGTCTGCAGCCAGAAGCTTTTCGCCGAGACATCGATCTCGTCGTAGTCCGGTTTGCCTTCGCTGGTCGCCGGGATGAACTCCACCTCGGCTTCATCGTCGATGATCGTCATGAGGTCTCCTCGTCGGCGTGGCTGAGCAGGACGTCGTAGGGTCGGGCGTCGCGCCGGCCCGACAGGTCCAGATGGATCGCTTTGGTCTCGACGAACGCGGCGAGGGCGTCGGGCCCCAACTCGCGGCCGAGACCGCTTTGTTTGTAGCCGCCGAACGGCACCGCGGCGTTGATCTGGTGCGCGTCGTTGATCCACACCGAACCGGCCCGGATTCGGGCAGCCACCGACAGCGCGGTGTCGTTGTCGGAGGTCCACACGCTGGCCGCCAACCCGTAGTCGGTGTTGTTGGCGATCTCGATGGCCTCCTCGACAGTGGAGTACCGCAACACCGACAGCACCGGCCCGAAGATCTCCTCCCGTGCCACCCGCATCTCGGGGCGTACGTCGGTGAGAATGGTCGGCTCGACCCAGAATCCCTGCGAAAACTCCTCTCCCTCAGGGACTTTGCCTCCGAAAGCCACCGTTGCGCCGTCGGCGACTGCGCCGTTGATGTAGTCGAGGATGCGGTCGCGCGACTCCTGCGAGATGACCGGTCCGAGGTCGGTGTCCCAGTCGTCCGGCTGGCCCACGACGATGGTCGATGCCCGCTTGACGAGCCGGTCGACGAACTCGTCGTGGATGGATTCGTGCACCAACAACCGGGTCATCGACTCGCAGACCTGACCCGAATACAGCAGGCCGCCGTACAACAGGCCATCGGCGGCGAGATCGAGGTCCGCATCGGGGAGCACCAGCGCTGGGGACTTCCCGCCGAGTTCCAGGGTGACGCTTTTGACGGTGTCTGCCGCCAGCCGCATGATCTGCTTGCCGACCGCCGTCGAGCCGGTGAAGCCGACTTTGCCGACGTCCGGGTGCGAAGCCAGCGGTACGCCGACCTCCTCCCCCGTGCCGGTGACCACGTTGAGTACGCCGTCCGGCAGGCCCGCCTCCAGCGCGAGTTGCGCAAAGCGCAGGATCGCCAACGACGTACGCTCATCGGGTTTGACGACCACGCTGTTGCCGGTGAGCAGGGCGGGGACGATCTTCCACGACGCGAGCAACAGCGGGAAGTTGAACGGAGCGATCACGGCAACCACGCCGATCGGCTCGCGCCGCACGCTGGCCTGACCCAGACTCGGGAAGCTCGTGCGCGGGCCGGGCACTTCGGAGTCGAATCGCGTTGCCAGATCGGTGAAGTACTCCATGTGCGGCGCGACGTAGCCGATGTGGAAGCCGGTGGCCTGACGCACCGTCGCTCCGTTGCCCAGGGTCTCCAAGTCGACCAACTCATCGAGGTGGTCGCCGACCAACTGGGCGAGCCGTCGGATGACCTCGATCCGATGCGCGGCCGTGGCATTCGCCCACACGCCGGACTCGTAACTGAGTCTGGCCGCGGCCACGGCCGCATCGACGTGGGATACATCCCCGCGCGGGATGGTGGCGACCGGTTCGCCGTTCTTGGGGTTGATCACGGTGATGCGCTCATCGGCCGAGATGTCCACGCCGTCGATCAGCATGGGCACGTGGGTGATCGTCTCGGTGACAGTCATCGCTGGCTCCCGTTCACTGGGTGGGGTCGAGCAGGATCTTGGTGGCCTGGCGCTGCTCGAAGAGCTCGTAGGCAGCGGCTGCCTCTGACAGCGGCATGCGGTGGGAGATCATCCGAGCGGGCGCGAGTCGGCCGGCCTCCGTCAGCGCAATGACCTCGTCCATGTAGTTCACGATGTTGGCCACGCCGTTGACCAGCTTCACCCCGCGAAGCCACAGGTCGCCGTACGGCAACTCCATGGAGTCTTCGAGGTACACACCGGGGATGGAAATGGTGCCGCCGGCGGCGACGATCTTGCAGGCCGTCGCCAGTGCCGACTCGTGACCGACCGCGTCGACCACTACATCCGCACCGACCCAGTTGGTGAGGTCCAGGACGGCGTCGTAGGGGTCGGTCTCCGCAGCGTTGACCGGGATCGCCCCGAAGCCAGCGGCTTCGGCCAACCGCTCGGGCACCATGTCGACGACGATGACCTTCTCCGCACCGAGTGCCACTGCGGCCATCACGGCGCACAGGCCGACCGGGCCGGCTCCGACGACGGCGACGGCGTCACCGGGGCGGATGGCTCGGCGGACTGCCTCGTAGCCGGTGGTCATGATGTCGCCGGCGAAGAGGAGGTCCTCGTCGCTGGAGCGGATCTCATCGGGCAGCTTGCGCATCACGATGTCCGCGTTGGGCACCACGACGTACTCTGCTTGGCCGCCATCGAGGCCGCCGAGGGCGATGCCGAGCCCGAAGATGCGCGATCCGGCGCACCGCGCAGGATCACCGCGGCGGCACGCCCGGCAGTGACCGCAGTGGACGACGCACGACGCGACGGCGCGATCGCCTTCCTCGAACTGCTGCACAGCAGAACCGGTTTGGACGACGGTGCCGAGGAACTCGTGCCCGAGGATGACGTCGGACTCCAGCTCGATGCGCCCCTCGTAGGGGTGCAGGTCGGTGCCGCAGATCGCGGTCTTCTCCACCTTGAGCAGGACGTCGCCGGGCTCGGTGATCTGCGGTCGGGGAACCTCTCGGACGTCGAGTTTGTGGGGCCCGACCAGGATGGCCGCCTTCATCGTGTCTTCCATCGCGCTGCTGCTCAGGCCGGGACCTGGGCGTCCTTCTCGGCGACCAGGTCTTTGTAAACGGGGAAGAGCGGTTTGGTCAGCGGGACCAGTTTGAGGATCTTGCTGACCGGGCCCTTGGCCTTGACCTGGCCCTTTGCCAGACCGACGGCGAGGTTGTACTCACCGCGCCAGAACTTGTCCGCGATGTCACCGGACATGATCAACGTGATGTCGGGGGCCAGTTCGGTCTCGCCGTAGTCGACCACCATCGGGTCGTGGAAGCCGATCGTCACGACACAGTCGGGGTCGGAGTACTCCACCCGCATGTTGATGTTGGCGGCCTTCAACTTCGGGCCGACCTCCGGGTTGTCCCCGGCTACCCGGAAGATGCCCCCGATGTACTTGTCCAGCTCTTCGCCGCTTGAAAAGAAGCCCATCGTCACTCCTCGTGGCTCGGGCGCATCTTGTGATGCACCTCACACGGGAGACGTTAGGAGCGTGGCCGCACCCGATCGTCCCCCTCGGGGAGGATTTCGGCCGGCGAGCAGTCGCGGGTCTACCCCTCAGGGATGAGACCCCGCGGGCCGGTGGAGCGCAGGAACATCGACACGACCTCGGCACGATGGCGAGCGCCGAGTTTTCGCAGGATGTGCTTCACGTGCGTCTTGACGGTGGCCTCGGCGACGACCAGCTCCTGCGCAATCTGGGTGTTGGTCAGCCCGGCGCAGATCATCTCGGCGACCTGCCGTTCGCGGGCGGTGAGCACCTGCGCCGCGGCGTGGTTGCCGGCAGCGCTGCCGGGCTGATCGCGCAACCGCTTCCGCAGCACTTCTCGCTCCAGGACGAGCCCGACCGCGTCGGCCAACAACTGCAGCGAGAAGACATCCTCGGCACCGAACGGCATCCGGGTCCAGAACCGATCCACGTGCACGATGGCGTCGATCCGGTCACCGACACAGATCGGTGCCGCAGCGAAGGATGAGGATCGTGACACCTGCGCGATGCCCTGGTGCACCCGCGGATTGCCCCGTACGTTCCCCACGACGATCGGACGGCGCGAGACGAGCATGTCGTCTTCGACCATCCCGATACCCAGCGTGGGCGGTGCGCTTCGGCCCGCCTCACGGATGTCGTCGGACCACCGACGATCCCGCGGGACGTAGACCGCCGCCGGCAACCATGAACCGTCGACGACCTCGGACACGATGGCCCGGTCGAAACCCATCCGGCTGATCATCGGCGGCAGGGAGTCCAGGATCTCGGCGTGATCGGTCAAGCGCCCAATGGATCGGACGAGGTCGGCCAGGACCGCCGTGGTCGAAACCGTTGACTCCAGCACGGCCACGACCGACCTCCTATGTGACGTAGACCACTTCTGGAGTCTCAGGATGCCTCGGTTTCGCCCAGCAGTCAATGCTGACTGCAGCCAGAACCCCCTTCCGCTACGGGCCTTTGTCAGGAGGCGACGGTCGCGGAGTACTGCGCGACCAGCGGGCCTTTCACGAGTTTGCCGGTGGCCGTTCTGGGCAACGAGTCGGTGAAGTCGAGGGTCCGCGGGATCTTGTACCGGGCAAGCTTGCCCTCAAGGCTGGTCAGGATCTCCTGGGCGAGGTCGTCGCCGGTGATCGCGCCCTCGGCGGGTTGCACGACCGCTTTGACCGACTGCCCCAGGTCGGCGTCCGGCACACCGATGACGGCAACGTCGAGGATTGCCGGATGCAACGCCAGGAGGTTCTCGATCTCTTGCGGATAGATGTTCACGCCTCCGGAGATGATGGTGAACGCGGCTCGGTCGGTGAGATACAAATAGCCGTCGCCATCGACGTGCCCGATGTCTCCGGTCGTTGTCCAGGTGTCGTGGTGGGGGTGGGTTGCGGCGGCGGTCTTCACAGGGTCGTTGTGATACGAGAACGGCCGCACCTCGCGCTCGAAATAGACCATCCCGTCCTGCCCCGTCGGCAGATCGGCGCCGGACGGGTCGCAGATGTGGATCGTGCCGAGTGCGGCCTTGCCGACGGTGCCGGGGTGCGCAAGCCAGTCCTGCGGACTGACCATGGTGATGCCGTTGGCCTCGGTTGAGGAGTAGTACTCGAACAGGATCGGTCCCCACCACTGGATCATGGCTGCCTTGACCTCGACCGGGCACGGCGCTGCGGCGTGCACCGCCACCCGAAGGCTTGACACGTCGTACTGGTCCCGCACCTCTTGAGGCAGTTTGAGCATGCGAACGAACATCGTGGGCACCCACTGGCTGTGGGTGGCGCGGTACTTCTCGATCGCGGCCAGGGCGGCTTCGGCGTCGAACCGGTTGGCCAGCACGACCGTGCCGCCGAGCGCGTTCACGATGCCGCCGAACCGCAGCGGCGCGGCGTGGTAGGTGGGTGCACAGGAGTAGTAGACCGTGTCAGTGCCGAAGCTGAGCGCCTTGCCGAACACCGCCGTGAACGCATCGGCTCCCGCCTCGCCGACCTGCTTGCCGGTCAACGGCGGCTTGACGCCCTTGGGCTGACCGGTGGTGCCCGAGGAGTAGAGCATGTCCACCCCGCGCGGCTCGTCCGGCAACGGGTCGGCGGAGGTCGTAGCGAGGATCTCGGAGTAGGAAGCGAGACCACCTCCCGGCTCACCGTCGATGATGTACGCCGCCTTCAGGCCGGGCACGTCCGCCAACAGCTGCTGGGCCAGGTCACGGTGCGCCTCGGAGACGAAGAGCACCTGGGCGTCACAGTCGTTGAGGATGTAGACCGCTTCCGGTGCGGTCAGGTGGTGGTTGACCCCTGTGACGTAGAAGCCGGATCGCACTCCGGCCCAGTAGATTTCGAACACCTGCGGCAGGTTGTCGGAAATGAACGCAATGTCTTGACCGACCTCGACGCCCAGGTCACGTAACTGCCGGGCCACCCGGATCGAGTTGTCGTTCAACTCCGCGTAGGTGCGGGTCTCTCCCGTGTCGACGTGGATGATGGCCGGCTTGTCGGCCTGGTCGGCGATGTGTGCTCCGGGGTACATGCAGGGCTCCTCAGTCAAGTGACACAGGTCACGTACGTTGCTTGCGACTGTAGGAACGACGCCCTGCCTGGACAAGGTTGCCCGGAGGAGATCCCCCTACGGGATGAGTAACCGGCCGACCTACCAACGAAGGTGAGTCTCGGGGCCATTGGACCAAATGTCCGGTATCGGATGTCCGCTGATAACGATCAGCAGAAGGACAAACGCCAGCGAAGCGAACGACAACAGCAAATATCGAGAGGCGATCCACCCGGTCGAATGCCATTGAGTCGTAGCTGGCACCAGGCCGATCAGAAAACTCAACCCAACCGCCGCGGGAATAATGCCTAGCTGCCAGGCAAGTATCAAAATGTCACCGGAGCCGCGCATGTCGCACATGACTGTTACGGCCAGTTCCCACACTGCACCAACAGTCACCGCAGTGACGAAAAGCACCGCTGCCTGCATCCACGCTCGGCTCGCGTCAATTCTGGTCGTGGTAGGAAAAGCATTTCGCAAGCTCCTCATCACAGCCACGATCTCGGAGACGAGAGGCTGAAGTCTGGAGGCAACCACAATCTGCACCTCGTCTTCGGTAGCAACTGATAGTGGCACGGTAGCGCCCGGCTGTCGCAAACCCAGGCAGGTGTCACACACCCTGGCCTGACCCAGCATTTCTGCTGGTCAGCGCCCTCTTGTGGAGCCGCCTATCGGAATCGAACCGATGACCTATTCATTACGAGTGAAAGGATGCCTATACTGGAAGTGCCCAAAACACCAGTGATTGCAACGGTTTTCGCGTCTGAGATGGGTCACGGATTAGTCTGTGAATGGCTAACCAATGGCTAACGGCGACCGGGAGGTCAGAAGATGGGACGAGCCAAAGGCACCGGGAGCGTATTCGAGCGAGGCCGCGACGGGCAGTGGGCATGGCAACTCGACGTCGGCTTCACCGCCTCCGGCAACCGCCGCCGCATCACCCAAGGCGGCTACCCCACCAAGAAAGCGGCACAGACCGCACTGTCCAAGAAGCTACGCGAGGTCGCCGCGAACGGCGTCCCAGCGATCACCGGACGCACCACCGTCAAACGATGGTCCGAGCAATGGCTCGCCGCCTACGCCAAACATGTCCGACCAGCCACCTACCGGGCCGCGTCATCCGCCGTCCACCAGCACATCATCACCACCATCGGCGGCAAACAACTCGGCGCCCTGCTACCGACAGACGTGCGAGCAGTCCACCGCTCCGCCCTGCGCGACGGCAACTCCACCAGCACAGCGCTACGCACCCACGCCGTGCTGACCACCATGCTCAAAGCCGCCAAAGCCGAAGGGCACACCGTACCCGAGAACGTGTTCGCCGTACGCCGTCCCACCAAAGCCGTCTCAGACCGCGACGCGATCCCCCTGGAGGACGCACTGCGTCTCCTCGAAGCTGCGCGGACCGGACCCGACGCAGCCCGCTGGGTCGCGGCGCTCCTGCAGGGCATGCGCAAGGGAGAGATCTACGGACTCACCTGGGACGCCGTGGACCTCGACCGTGGCCTGATCGACATCTCTTGGCAGCTACAGGCCCTGACGTACGCCGACCGCTCCGCCGGCACCTTCCAAGTCCCCGACGGGTACGAAGTGCGGCACCTGACCGGCGCGACCCACCTCGTGCGCCCTAAGACCACCAGCGGGCAGCGGATCGTCCCCCTCGTGCCGTGGATGCGCGCGGCGCTCGCCGAATGGGAGCAGGTCGCCCCCGCCAACCCGTGGAACCTGGTGTGGACCGAGAACGGCCAACGACCCATGCGCGACAAAACCAACACCCAGGCATGGCACGGCCTACAAGCAACCGCCGGCGTCATCCACCCCGCAGGCCGCCCCTACACCCTGCACGAGGCCCGCCACACGGCGGCGACGCTATTGATGCAAGCTGGAATAGACCCGGAAGTCATCAAGGCGATCATGGGCCACTCCTCGATCGTGACGAGCCGCGGCTACATGCACGTGAATACTGAAATGGCCCGCGCCGCGCTGTCGGCGGTCGCCGCTACTCTGGGCCTGAACGAATCTGTACCCCCGCACCTGCTCGAACAGGCCGGGGGCATGGCCCACTCGAACAAGGAGTGAACGTGACCGACACTACCTGTAAACAAGATGGCTGCGAGCGGCCCACGATTGCCCGCGGGCTCTGTACCAAGCACTACGACCGCGCGCGCAACGTTGGCGACATCGAGTTTGGACCCCGCACCCGCGGTAGGGCTGGATTGACCCATGCTGAGATTTTTGCAGTCACCCCGAAGTGCGTCACGTCGACGGGGTGCATCGAATGGGACGGGCACCGCAGTCAGTACCAATATGGGATCATCCAGAGCAAATCATTCGGCAATCGCGGGGCGCACCGCGTAGCGATGGACATGGCGCTCGGAGAGCGCGTGCCAGACGAGTTGCACGTCTGCCACCGCTGCGACAACCCTCCGTGCGTCAACCCTGAGCACCTCTTCCTCGGCGACGACCTCGTGAATGTGGCCGACATGATCGATAAGGGTCGCCATGCGCATGGCGAGCGCGGTGGAGGGTCGAAACTGCGCGAGGACCAGGTGGTCGAGATCATCAATCGTTATGCCGCCGGTGGGATCGGACGCCCGGCGCTTGCGCGCGAGTATGGCGTTTCCCCTGCGTGTATCCAGAAGATCACTGAGGGCAAGATGTGGCGCCACCTGCCTCGACCTGCACGCCCCCAGAACGCACCCAGCGCATAGCCAGCACGTCAGCCAGGCGCTCGCGAGGAAGGCCCTGGAGGACGTTGCGGCCCGGCTCAACCTCGTTGCCGCATCCCCGCAGCCCGCCGTGATCGCAGCACCCGGCACGTCACCGGATCCAGCGCCATAGCCTCTGGGTCATCCAAGAGCGCGTTCACCCGCTGCAGGTGCCGGACGGTGGTCACCCCGAACTCCTGCCGCACCGCAGCGTCGTACGCGCCGTCACGGCGGCGACCCAGCCACGCCCGCTCGAAGGCCAGCAGGTCAGCCATCGAGGGCCGCGACTCTGCGTTCGATCTCGTCTCGCTCATCCTCGGTCAGTCCTTCCAGTCGCACCCGAACCGTGGGCACGTCCACCCACAACTCCCGGGCTAGCTCGTATTCGTCCTGTGACCATGCCAGCGCGTCAGCGAGGCGCTGCAGCGGGATCAGCTGGCGAACCGCCGCCTGATCGACGCAATGCTCCAGCGACGACGGATCGACCGCGTGCGCCAACTCGTGCGCCAACGTGGAGCGCCGCTGAGCCTGGGTCAGGCCGCGCTGAAGGTAGATCGTGCGCGCCTCGCAGTCCGTTGATCCCAGCACCCCGTCTGGGAACTCGCAGAACACGACCTGCCAATCAGTCATGCTTCGGAGTGTCCGCCACGGGTGATGCATCCGGCGAAGCTATCCTCCGGCGCCGACAACATCAGTCGTCCTCGTCGCCCGGGTCTCGCTCGCCGTGCCGGGCGGCCTTCTGCGCGGCCCGCGCTGCGGCATCGTTGTCGCGTTTCCTGCGGGCCGCCAACTCATCATCGGTCAGCGGGCGTTTCCCATCATCGGGAACGGGTGCCGGGCTCCCCCCGGCAGGGTTGGTGGCGGTTCCATCGCGGCGCATCCTCTTCCTGATCTCGTCCAACAACTCTTCATCGGTCAATGAGCCGAGGGACGGTGCCGCAGCCGGGCGTTCCTTGGCCTCCATCGGCGTGAGGAACCCAGCCGCGACGAACGCCTCTAGGACGGGACGCCCATAGGCCCTGGCGAACTCCGCGACCATCTCCGCCTTCGGGATATGACCGCCTTTCCAGCGCGAGACATTCGCGGCGTCAATCCCACTCCGGTCGCTGATGTCGCGTTGTCGGCTGGTCTTTGCGACCTGCTCCACGTACTCCCACCAACTCATGGCGAAACCGTATTGCGTCGCTTTGGGTGCATCACGCCGCCAATCATGCCTTGCGTTTACGCAACCACGCAGGCCAGCGAACTACAGGGGTGTGTTTCAGCAGGTCAAGCGGCCTACACACTTGCGCAAGTGTTGCGTTATCTAATCGTTACCTACACGCATTGCGGTTCTGTGTCTCCTTCACGTAATCTCATTGCATCACCGCAAGGCAGTAGGTCAGCGGGACGAAGAGCAGGGAAGGAGGGGTGATGGACGTGATCGCAACCATGCGCATGAAGACCGACATGGTGAGCAAGATTCGCCGCTGGAAAGGCCTGTCAACGGACACGGCGCTCGCGGCAGCGATGGGCACCGACCCGGGCAACCTCTCGCGAGTCCTCAGCGGCAAGCAGCAGCCCGGCGCTCGCTTCATCGGGTCGCTGTGCCTAGCACTCGAAGCCGACATGGACGACCTGTTCGAGGTCGTCGGAACGGGCGAGGAAGTCGCCGCCTGACAAACACCAAGCCCCGACCACCGCAGGTCAGCAGCAGGTCGGGGCCCGATCGAAAGGAAGTATCCCAGATGGACCTCATCCCCTTCAACTACGGCGACGCCCAAGTGCGCGTTGTGCAGATCGACGGCGAGCCGTGGTTCGTCGCCAGCGATGTTGCCAAAGTCCTTGGCTACCGCGACGCCGAGAAGATGACGCGCCGCCTAGACGACGAGGACAGGGGTACCCGCTCAGTGGGTACCCCTGGTGGCGAGCAGAACATGACCGTTATCTCCGAGCCCGGCCTCTACTCAGCAGTCCTCGGCAGCCAAGTGGAGGGCGCGAAACTCTTCAAGCGGTGGATCACCCACGAGGTCATCCCCCAGATCCGCCGGGCCGGCAGCTACGGCGCCGTCAAAGAACTCTCCTACGAGGAGATGGTGCTGCGGACCATCGAGGAGTCGCAGGCCCGGATCGCGGCGCAGGCCGATCAGATCAAGGAGCTAACGCCGAAGGCCAACGCGTGGCAACGGTTCATCTCCTCCGACGGCGACATGTCGGCCAGCGAGGCCGCGAAGGCCCTCACCCGCGCCGGTCACAAGCTCGGTGGACTGCACAAGCTCTACGAGCTATGTGACCGGTCGCGCCAGGAGGGCGGCCTCGGCTGGTTCTTTCGCAACGGTCACGGCCAACGCGAGGCGTATCAGCGGGTCGTGGAGCAGGGGCTGATCCGGATGAAACCCGGCACCTACGAGAACTCCCACACCGGGCAGCAGCACACCACGGTCACGCCCCGGTTCACCGCCAAGGCCCTCGATGTGATCGCGAAGCACCTCGGGGAGGCGGCATGACCCCCATCGAGCACCTTCCCGGATACCTCGCCGACGACCGCGGCATCTGGTCAACCAAGAAGGGTGATCCGGCCCTGCTGCAGGTCACCGGCCGCAGAGCACGGCGGGCGACGGTCAAGACCAGCCACGGACTGGTCAACGTCTGGACCGCCATCGCCACAACCTGCGGCGTCCCAGCCGCTCGCCTCTGGCAGATCGAGTTCGAAACCGAGACCGACGAGGAGTTCTAGGAATGACAGCCGCAGCAACTGGTGTCCGGATGATCCCATTCAACCAGGTCGTGACCGACTCGGGAACGTCTGCTTCAACGGTCAACCGGGCCATGAACAAGTGGAAAGCCGGGATCGACGACGGCAAGTTTCCGCCACCCCTGGCCTACAAGCGCAAGGGGAAGGGCGCGAAGGCCGAAAGGTGCTGCACCACCGACCAGTTCGCGGATTGGCTCGAACGCTGGCCGGAGGACTAACCCCGAGCACCGTGCCACGGCCCGGGTCCACACCTCGCCGTGGCACGGCCACCCAAGTAAGCGGCCGGTCCCGCGCTTCACACACCAGGACCGGCCAACTCAACCAAGGAAAAGGATAGCAATGGCAACGATTGTTACCACCCAGGCCGAGCTTGACGCGGCCCTCGCGTCGGGTGTGCCGTACATCGATATCGACTCGCCTGCGGGCGTGTTGATCGAGGTCACGGCCAACGGCAGTTCGACGGTCACGGCCACCGGCAGTTCGACGGTCACGGCCTACGACAGTTCGACGGTCAGGGCCACCGGCAGTTCGACGGTCAGGGCCTACGACAGTTCGACGGTCACGGCCACCGGCAGTTCGACGGTCACGGCCTACAGCAGTTCGACGGTCACGGCCACCGGCAGTTCGACGGTCACGGCCACCGGCAGTTCGACGGTCACGGCCTACGACAGTTCGACGGTCAGGGCCTACGACAGTTCGACGGTCACGGCCACCGGCAGTTCGACGGTCACGGCCACCGGCAGTTCGACGGTCACGGCCTACAGCAGTTCGACGGTCACGGCCACCGGCAGTTCGACGGTCACGGCCTACAGCAGTTCGACGGTCACGGCCAACGGCAGTTCGACGGTCACGGCCTACGACAGTTCGACGGTCACGGCCTACGACAGTTCGACGGTCACGGCCTACGACAGTTCGACGGTCACGGCCACCGGCAGTTCGACGGTCACGGCCTACAGCAGTTCGACGGTCACGGCCAACGGCAGTTCGACGGTCACGGCCTACGACAGTTCGACGGTCACGGCCACCGGCAGTTCGACGGTCACGGCCTACAGCAGTTCGACGGTCACGGCCACCGGCAGTTCGACGGTCAGGGCCAGTCGCTACGTCGCCGTGCACCTCCACGACGCCCGAGTCACCGTCGATGGTGGCGTCGTCATCGACGTCACCAAGGTCGACCGGACCAGCATCGACGGGTGGATCGACTACTACGGACCCGACGGGAACGACGACGGCACGATCACCGTCTACAAGCAGGTCGACGAGAACCTGACCGCAGGCCACCAGTGGACTCCCACCACGTACGCGGTCGGAACGAAGGTGAAGGCGGCGGACTGGCAACCGACCGCTGAATGTGGCAACGGTTTGCATTTCTCGCCCACCCCGCAGCACACGTTCACGTACGCCGACTACGAGAACCCGCGGTTCCTCGAATGTCGCGTGAAGGCAGCGAACTTCGTGGCGCTCGGCGACAAGATCAAGGCGAAGTCATGCGTTGTGGTGCGTGAGCTTGACCAGCACGGGAAGCCGGTGCAGTCATGACAGCCACAGAGGGTGTTCCCATCACCATCGAGCAGACCACACCGAAGGCCGTCTACTTCCGGCACCACCCGTGCCCGGAAGTTCACCGGGTGACCACGGATCACCTTGCGCGAGCATTGGATTCGGTGCAGGTGTCACCAGCGGGCACTGTCCGGATCGATCACGTGTCCCTGGACGAATCGCACCTGCAGTCCATGTGGAACGCGGCACTGGATCGTGCCGCACAGCAACGATTCGGCACCGCTGACTGGTCGGAGGAACTGTGAGTACCCGTCCGGACGTCTACGACCCGCCACCGAAGGGCCTCGTTGAGGGCAGCATCCGCGCCATTGAGGAGTCGATCGCGTTGAAGATCGCTGTCACGGACGCGAAAACCGCTGCGACTACGGCGGATCGGGCCAACCTCGAAGCTGTCCTGGCTGACCTTGACCGGGACATCTTCGCCGAGACGGTCGACGCCCATGGGCTGCCAGCGTGCCTTGGCGGTGCGTCGTGACCGCTGACATTCCCACCCTGTCCGGTGCCCTGTCGGTCGCGGCCGGCGTGTGCGTCTTTTTCGTCGCGGCTGGTCTGATCGCTGTCGTTCTGTACGCCGTGTCTCGCCGTTCCCCGACCCGTGACGACTGGGCCGACCAGCCCGCGCAATACGAGCGGTCCGCGTACGTCCCCGACTACGACTGGGCCGCGGCGGAGGACCAGATGCGGGCTCCCTACGACTGGAAGGAAACCGGGCTGTGATCATCGATCTGTTCGCTGGGCCTGGTGGCTGGGACGTTGGCCTCGGGATGCTGGGGCGTCATGACGTGATCGGTATCGAGTGGGACACCGCTGCGTGTGAGACCGCCCGCGCTGCAGGGCATCACCGCATCCAAGCCGACGTCGGCTTGATCGAACCTGCCCGCTTCCGTGGCGTTGAGGGCCTGATCGCTTCGCCACCGTGCCAGGCGTGGTCCATGGCCGGCAAGCGCAAGGGCGAGTTGGACCGGGGCAACTGCCACATCTTGGCGGAGCGTATGGCCGCAGGGGACGACTCGACCGATTGGACTGCTTGGGAGGACGAGCGGTCGCCGTTGGTGTGCCAGCCGATCCGGTGGGCGCGCGAACTCTCCCCCGAGTGGATCGCGCTGGAGGAAGTCCCGGCCGTTGCGTCGTTGTGGCAGCACTTCGCGGTGTTGCTGCGAGGCATGGGTTACCGCGTCTGGACTGGTGACTTGCTGGCCGCCGACTATGGGGTGCCGCAGACCAGGTTGCGTCGGATACTCATGGCCCACAAGGGAAGGCCCGTGCACCCGCCGATGCCGACGCACGCCGAGCACGCCCACGGCGCCGGGCTGTTCGGTGCGGACGTGCAGCCTTGGGTCAGCATGGCTGACGCGCTGGGTTGGGATGCGGATGCAGTTGTCCGCCCCGCGCGTGGCGAAGGAATGATCGAACGCCACGGCGAAAGACCCGACCACCCGGCAACCGAGCCAGCCCCCACCGTCATCAGCAAGTCCCGGTCATGGGTCGTTGATCGGAGGACTAACTCCAAGGGTCCGAGCGGGACGATGGTGCCGACGGCACCGGTGCCCGTCACGCAACCCGCCCCGACCCTGACCGGCAAGAATCCGCCGTTCGTTGTCCGGCCAGACGAGCGTCCACCGGTGTACGTCAACGGCAACCAGCCCAACGCTGGGAGGCGCAGCGCGGACGAGCCCGCACCGACAGTGCTATTCGGTCACCGATCCAACGACGTCCGCTGGGTCACCGAGAGGCCCGCTACCACCGTCGTCGGATCATTCAACCCCGACGTGATCTCCGCACCCGGATACCGCACCACTGAGTCACGCCAGAATGCGGCGGGGTCCGTGCGGGTCACCGTCCAAGAGGCCGGGATTCTGCAGTCATTCCCGCCCGACTACCCCTGGCAGGGAAGCAGATCCAAGCAGTACGAGCAGGTCGGTAACGCTATCCCACCTCGCCTGGCCGCCCACGTCCTTGATGCTCTCGGCGTCGGGGAACTCCGGTGGGGGGTAGCGGCATGACCGACGTCGTCCTGCTGCTCCTGCTCCTGGCCCTCGCCATCGGCACCGTCTGGCTCCTGATCGAGGGCAAGCCGTGACCCTCACCGCAGCGGTGACCGCCGCTGTCATCGCCGCGTGGGCCACCCACCACGCAATCGACCACATCGCAAGGAGATTCGCGTGAACCTCACCACCTACCCCGACCTACTCCAAGGTACCGACGAATGGCTACACCTGCGAGCCGGAATGGTCACAGCGTCCGTCGTCGGGAAACTCATCACCCCGAAGCTCGCGACCGCCGACAACGACACCAGCCGCGGAGTAATCGCGACACTCGCCGCCGAGCGCATCACCGGGCACATCGACCAGACGTACGTCTCCGCCGACATGTGGCGCGGCGTGGAGGACGAACCAAGAGCCCGCGACGCCTACAGCGAGCACTACGCACCCGTGACCGAGTGCGGATTCATGGTTCGGCACATCGCCGAGGTGATCCCGCTGGGTTACTCCCCCGACGGGCTCGTGGGCGACAACGGCCTCATCGAGTGCAAGTCACGGCAGCAGAAGAAGCACCTGCAGACGATCATCTCCGGCGAGGTGCCCGCCGAGAACATGGCCCAACTCCAATGTGGGCTGCTCGTGTCCGGCCGCGAGTGGATCGACTACGTGTCCTACTGCGGCGGAATGCCGTTGTGGGTCAAGCGGATTGAGCCCGACCCCGCATGGTTCGACGCCATCACCGACGCCACGGTCACCGCGTACGGACAGATCGCGCACATCGTCAACCAGTGGCCGTTCCTCACTGACGGCCTCCCAGAAACCGCCCGCATCGAGCACGAAGAGATTGTGATCTGACATGGACCTCACCACCACCATTGAGCCCAAGAGCGACCAGTTGAACGCCGACGACCTCATGGCTGGCCCGCGCACCGTCACCATCACGGAGGTCCGCAAGGGCAGCAACGAGCAGCCGGTGAACGTCGTCACCGCCGAGTTCGGACCGGGTCGGCCATACAAGCCGTCGAAGTCCATGCGGCGCGTGATGGTCGCAGCGTGGGGGGTTGACTCGGCGGCCTACCTTGGCCGCCGCATGACGATCTACCGCGACCCCAAGATCCGGTTCGGCCCCGATGAGGTCGGAGGCATCCGGATCAGCCACCTGTCGCACATCGACAAGCCGCTGACGATGGCGCTCACGGTGAGCAAGGGCAAGCGCACCCCGTACCGCGTGCAACCCCTCGCCGACGCACCCGCACCGGACCCTGACCGGATCGGCCAGGACCAGATGCGTGACCTCATCGCAGCGTTCGATGCTGTGGGGATCACGGAGCGCGCCGACCGCTCCCGGTACGTCACCGACACCCTCGGGCGCGAGGTCGCCGCGGCGGACATGACACGGGCGCAGGCGGATACGGTCATCGCCGCGCTGCTGGCACTCGTTGAGCCCGCCGCTGACGCCGCCGAGTTGCCGATCGGTGGCGAGTGACCATGTTCGCACCGTTCGAGGTCTTCGGCAGCCTCCGCGAGCAGATGGGCGAGTGCGGTCACGGCTGCGAAGGGTACTGCCCCGCCGAGGAAATGACCGGGCTGGAAACCGACCAGCTTGTGCACCTCGAAGTGGCCGGAACCCGTTACGTCTCAGACCGGTACGTCGCGATCCTCACTGAACTGGTGGACCTCGACCGCGCCGACAAGGACGCGTTCCAACTCTTCGGCGACAAGCCGGTCAAGTCGGGAGAGGAAGCGTGCCTGATCGTCCCCGACACCGAGCCCGGCCCATCCACACAGCCACTGAACGCGGCAAGGGTCGGCCGGATCACCGAACTCGGGGCCAGCATCCGCGAAGGCGGCCACCGTCGCCCCCAGCACCTCTACGACGACGGGCGACACATCGGCTGGCTGATGGTCATGAGTGGAAGCGGCGACATCAACGACTCCGCAATCACCCTCACTGACCTACCCGAGGCTCGGCGCCTCCTACACGACGCCAACAACGACTGGGACGAAGCCGCCCGCCTACTGCACATCATCCGCCCCGCCGTGGCGGGTGGCATGGCCGATGCTACGACGAAGCAATCGAGATCGTGCAACGACTCGTCGAGGACCTGGATAACCACGACGCGGCAGCCGCGCGCATGGCAGAGGAAGCCGTCGAGGAACTCCGAGCACGCAAGGTTGCCACCCTCGAGGCGGCGATCAGGTCATGACCGACACCGACGTCTGCACTCACACCACCCGCTGCGACTGCCCCGAATGCGCCCCCTGCCCCTGGTGTAACGGAACCGGCGCCGTCCCCGAACGTGACCCCGAGGTGCGAGCCAAGGCCGACCTGCCATGCGACCAGTGCGGTGGATCGGGAGCGCGACGATCGAGGACCTGTTCCGCGAGCCGCACGTCACCTCCTGCGCCGAATCCCGAGGCCAGGAATGCGAGTGGTGCGACGAATGCCCCTGCCACCAAGGCGGGCTGTGGGACGACGACAACGACACGGAGGACTGCGAGTGAGCGACAACCTGAGCGTGACTACCGAGGCGCGACTGCGACTCAACGACAC